>CAYGKA010000034.1:0-48118 GCA_964350445.1 uncultured Flavobacteriaceae bacterium | reverse complement strand
ACCGGCGAATGCTGCGCGGCGCGATCAAGAAGGTTGCGGAGAAGCAGGACGATCTTCCGATGAACGTCACGCCTGAGAAGGCTTCGGAAATCCACGGGCCGGTGGCATTGGACGCCATTGCCCCGCAGGACGACTGGGAATCGGTCTGGCTGGAGCGCGACGCGGCCCGGCGCCAGGCAAGCCCCTGGAAGGCGGCATCCTGAACGATCTCCACGGAGCGTGTTGATAATTTTCTGAAAGCGAGAATTGCATGGCATCGGATCGAAACGATACGGCTGGTTTCGTTGAACGGCATGGGCTGTGGAATGATGAGACGGTGGCCGCCGCGAACGAGGTCAAGGCGCGTGCCGCCGCGGAAGGGCTGGAAGTCGTGCGTATTTCCTTCGTCGACCAGCACGGTATTCTGCGAGGCAAGACAATCGTGGCCGACGGGCTGGACGCCGCGTTCAGGAACGGCATCACCATGCCGTCATCCTTGCTTCTGAAGGATACGTCGAACGCGACGGTGTTCCCTGTCTGGAGCGACGATGCCGGTTTCGGTACGGGACGCATGACCGGTGCGGAAGACATCGTGATGATCCCGGACCCCAACACATTTAAGGTTTTGCCCTGGTCCCCCCATTCCGGTTGGGTGCTGGCCGATCTCCACCATGCCGACGGTCAGCCCGTTGCGATTTCCACCCGCGGCATATTGAAGGATACGGTGGGGCGGTTGGACGCTGTCGGCTATACCTTCACGGCGGGATTGGAACTGGAATTCCACGTGTTGCGTATCACCGATCCGCGGCTCGATTTTTCCGATGGCGGCATGCCTCCCGCTGTCCCAGACACGGAATTGCTGACGCACGGGTTCCGGTATCTGTCGGAGGACTCCTACGACACACTGGAGGAGGTGTTCGACGATCTGCGGCGCAACGCCCAGGCGCTCGGTTTGCCCATGCGGTCGATGGAGGTGGAGTTCGGACCGAGCCAGTGTGAGATTACGCTTCAGCCGGCCGACGGTATCGCGCAGGCGGATAATGCCATCCTGTTCAGGTCCATGGCGAAACAGGTTTGCCGCCGCAAGGGATTGCACGCCACCTTTATGTGCCGGCCGAGGTTCGAGGGTGCGATGGCGAGCGGCTGGCACCTGCACCAGTCACTGTCGGACGGCAAGACCGGCAAGAACCTGTTCATTCCGGAGAATGGACAAAAGGACGGGCAATCGGTATCGCCGCTGTGCGGTCATTGGATCGCCGGTCTGTTGGCCCATGCGGAAGAAAGCTGCATCCTGACCACGCCGACGGTCAACGGATACAAACGCTACCGGCCGTTTGTGATGGCGCCCGATCGCATCCAGTGGGGACACGACAACCGGGGCGCCATGCTGCGTGCGCTGGCCGCGCCGGGCAATTCAGCCAGTAGGGTGGAGAATCGTGTCGGCGAACCGGCCGCCAACCCATATCTCTATCTCGCTTCCCAAATTCTCAGCGGATTGGACGGCATCAACCAGCAGCTTACGCCACCAGCGCCGGTGGAAAAGCCGTATGAAGGCAGTGCGGCAACACTTCCGCGCAGCATGGGCGATGCGCTGAACGCTTTTTCAAAAGGAAATTTCTACAAGGAATGCCTGGGTGAGAGTTTCGTGAACTACATCAAGGTCCTGAAAACCGCCGAGTGGACCCGTTACCAGACCGCCGTTAGCGAGTGGGAAGAGCGGGAGTATTTCTCCGTGTTCTGACGCGGGCGGCACAACGTCCGGGAAGCAAAACCCGCCTCGAAAAGTGACGAGGCGGGTTTTTCGTTCTGGCGGCCTGCCCGGCGTTAGGCGCTGCGCGTCCGCCAGCTTTCGACGTAATTCTCGCGCGCGTCCTTGGAATAGGGAACGGGGGCGACTCTCACACGGATTTCGGTCTGCTTATGGCGCTCGACAGTGGTCTTAGCCGTGCCACCATCCGGTTCGCCCCAGACCAGTGTCAGGATGTCGCCAACGTTGATGTTTTCGTCGACAACGCCCAGCGACAGCATGGACCGTTCGTTAGAGCTGTAGCCGCTGAACATCGAAAGCCCGACGGTCTTGCCGGCCATTTTCACCGCGTCGTAGGAAGATGAGGCGTAGTTGGACAGCGGCAGATCTATGGTTTTGAAATTCTCACCGGCGGGCACGAACAAGGACTGCATTACCTTACCCACATCCTCCGCATTCCATTCGAACGTAACCTTCCGCCGATGCGGCTTGTCGGCCATTTTCTCCAGCGCCTCGCGGCCGATGAAGTCGTGATCGAACTTTACGAAGGGGCCATATCCCAAGTCCCACGGGGTCAGGTAGTAGTCTTCGATCTTGTTGGCGATGTAGCTGCCGCCGATGGAGCAGGTGGCCTCATACCCGGCCGCCGGCAACCATTCCCGGTATGCCTTCTCGCCTTCGCCGGTGTAGACGGCGGGAAGGGGGGAGGGGATCCAGCCGGACTCGAGGGTATTTGTGGCATAGGCGCGGGACCCCACCTGGGTCAGGCCCAGATCCTTGCCGGCTTCCAGCAGGGCGTCGCGGACCTCATCGCCTTCTTCGTATGGCCCCCAGATTTCCAGGCCCGGCACGCCGGACATGCCGTGGCGCAGGGCGCGGACCTTGCGGCCGGCGATCGTGATCTCACCCATATTGAAGAATTTGATGTTCGGGACCGGACCGCCGTTCACGCGTTCCAGGATTTTCGGCGCATTCGGCCCCTGCACTTGGTAGCGGTAGCGCTTCCGCATCACCGGCTTGCCGCCGGGGCGGGAGGGCGAGCGGTCGTCGCGTTCGGTGGTGACCGTCTTGTCCGTCGTCTGGGCATGGAATTCGACCCAATTGATTGTCGGTGCGCGGCCGACCAGCAGGAACTGCTGTTCCGCAAGGCGGAAGATGATCACATCGCCGATGACGTAGCCGTCATGGGTACAGGGTACGAACTGCTTGGCTTTGTTGACGTCGAAATTCGCAAAACTGTTGATCGCCAAGCCTTGCAGAAAATCGAAGGCGTCGGATCCTTCGACCATGATCTCCGCCATATGGTGCGATTGGTCGAACAGGACGGCGGTCTCGCGCCAGGCGCGCTGTTCGTCGCGCCAGTTGGTGAATTCCGGTGGCACGACCGGGTAAACATAGGCACCGACCTTCGAATTCCGCAGCAGACCGACAATATCGTCCGCTCCGTTCAACACATCTTGGAGACTTTTTGCAGCCATAACTCTTTCCTCCCTCCGCGCGGACCGGACGTCCGGCTGTTTGCTTATCGTTGTGGATGCCTTTCCACGCATCCATGACCTGAAATTGTATACAGCATGGTTAAAAGGCAAGGCCCAAAATCGAGATCACCGGCTGTTTACCCCGACGATGTGGGCAATATGCGCCGCCATCTATACTATACTAGGCTGATCATGGGATTGCGAAGGCATATCGCCAAAATGTTTCACTGAAAATGAACAGCTTATATTGCAGTTGAGAGACGTTTAAGTGTTTCGCGCAATCAAGTAAATGTATACAGTGGCGGGTAAATGAAGAATCAAAAAACTGAGCTTGCAGGGCGGATGGGTAGGCAGTCTGAAAAATCTCTGTCGCAGACGTTGCGGGCGGCCTTGGGCGTCCGGGACCTTCTGTATTCCGGCACATTCCGGCCAGGTGATCGGCTGTCTGAAATTTCTCTCTCCGACCGTCTGGGCCTTTCGCGAACGCCGATCCGCGCCGCCTTGGCACGGCTTGAGCAGGAAGGGTTGGTCGAGCTTATCCCGTCCGGCGGCTATGCGGTCCGGACCTTCAGCGAAGCCGATATCATCGACGCGATTGAATTGCGCGGTGTCCTGGAAGGGACGGCGGCGCGCTTGGCCGCGGAGCGCGGGGTGCCGGACGACTACCTCGACGTGGTTCAGAAGACGCTTTCCGAATTGGATGTCATCGTTGCGCCGCCTATCGAAGAGTTGGATTTCGAGCGTTATTACGAATGCAACGCGGTGTTTCACGATCAAGTGAAAAACCTGTCGGGCAGCAAGATCATCCGGCAGGAGATCGAAAGGGTGACCAACTTGCCCTTTGCGGATCCGAGTGCCTTCCTGAAGGCACAGGTCGACTTTCCCGAATTCAGGGCATCCCTACAGGTCGGACAGGAGCATCACCGTGCGATCATTGATGCCGTGGCCAAGCGCGAGGGCGCGCGGGCGGAGGCACTGGCGCGCGAGCATGCCCGTCTGGCCAAGAGAAACCTGGACCACGTGATGAGGAACCAAACCCTGAAGGACAGCGTGCCGGGGCTATTTCTGGTCGCGGTCTGAGGAGGCGGAAACGTGCGGAACCGATGTTCGGACTGCATGTGTCGGCATACCTGAAGAATTGTTTGAATGGGTAAGTGGGTTTGCGACGAAGCCAAACAAAAACGAACTAGGAGGAAGACCATGTTGAAGCGAATTTTGACGGCGGGCTGCGTTGCAGCGGCGCTGATCGGGTCTGCGGGGTTAGCCCAAGCGCAGGAAGTGACACTCAAACTGCATCAGCTGTTGCCGGCGCGCGCGGCGATCCCGGCCAATTTTTTGACCCCATGGGCCGAGAAGGTCGAAAAGGAATCGGGCGGGCGGATCAAGATCGACCATTATCCGTCGATGCAGCTTGGCGGCAAACCGCCCGAACTGGTCCAGCAGGTGACCGACGGTGTCGTGGATATGGTTTGGACCGTCATGGGATATACGCCGGGCCGTTTCCCGCGGGCGGAAGCGTTCGAACTTCCCTTCATGGTGACGAGTGGGGAACAGACCTCGCGCGCCTTCTACGAATACTATGAAAAGCACATGCAGAATGACTTCCCGGGTATGAAGGTCATCGCGGTGCACACCCATGGTCCGGGACTGTTGCACACCAAGGCACCGGTGAACTCTCTCGACGACATCAAGGGGATGAAGCTGCGCGGCCCGACGCGCGTGATCACGCAAATGCTCTCATCCTTCGACGCCGTGCCGGTTGGAATGCCGGTACCGGCTGTTCCGGAAGCGGTCTCCAAGGGCGTCATCGACGGCGCGGTCATTCCTTGGGAAGTGACATTGCCGTTGAAGATGACCGAACTCGTCGGAAACCATACTGAATTTTCGGGCGATCGCGGTCTGTATGCGGCGACATTCCTGTTCGCGATGAACAAGGCCAGCTACGACGCGTTGCCTGACGACCTGAAGAAGGTGATCGATGATAACTCCGGCGCAGCAGCGGCCGCCTGGGCGGGTCGCGTGATGGACGAAGTCGATGTCGTTGGCCGGAAGAAGGCCGTCGAAAAAGGCAACAACATCATCGTGCTGGACGAAGCCGAGACCAACCGCTGGCGGGATGCATCGGCATCTGTCGTGACCGAGTGGATCGCGGAAATGAAGGGCAAGGGGATCGACGGACAAGCCCTCGTCGACGACGCGCAAGCGCTTCTGAAAAAGAACTCCATGTAAGGAAATCGACGTGACGAAAGCAGGGATTTCGGTCCTTGCATCGTTGCGTGCCTATTTCGGTCGAACTGCAGTAACATGCGGTTCGACCGAACCTTTCTTAGGGTGATTCCGCAATGACCTATTCGAACCCGGTCTCCAGGGGGTTGCGCTCCTTCAGCCGCGGCGTCGCGTTGCTGGGCGGTGCTCTCTTGCTCACCATCATGGCCGTCGTCGTCGTCAGCGTCACCGGCAGATCGCTGGTATCGATCGGGCTTGGGCCGATACCAGGGGACTTCGAACTGGTCGAAGCCGCGGGGGCGTTGGCAATCTTCTGCTTTCTCCCCTGGTGCCAACTGCAGAAGGGCCATGTCACTGTCGATATCATGCAGGGGGTGTTCGGAGGGCGTTTTGATGCTGGGCTCGACACATTCTACAACCTTGTCATGACCGGACTGTCGGGCCTTATCACGTGGCGGCTTTGGGCCGGGATGCTCGACAAGCTCAACTATGGGGAAACGACGTTTATCCTGCAGTTCCCGGTTTGGTGGGGTTATGCGGTCTGCCTGCCGTTCGCGGTTCTGGCAGTGATCGCCTGTCTTTGGACAGCTGTTGAAACCGCGGGCTTCGTTCGCGCCGGACCCAACGACCGGATGTGATTGGAACAGGCCGATATCATGACGAAGCTTGAAATCGCCATCTGGTCCTTCCCTGTTTTGTTGCTTCTGATCGGCCTGCGCATGCCGATCGGTTTGGCGATGTTGGCGATCGGCGTCGCCGGGTCGGCGCTGGTCAACGGATCCTGGATCCCGATCCTGTCCCAGATGAAATCCCTGCCTTACGACACGTTCTCCAACTACTCGCTGGGCATCATACCGCTCTTCCTTTTGATGGGGCAGTTCGCGACGCATGGCGGCCTGTCGAAAGCCTTGTTCGAGGCGGCCGAATCCTGGCTTGGCCATCGCAAGGGCGGTGTCGCCATGGCGGCGGTCGGCGCCTGCGGCGGGTTCGGTGCGGTTTGCGGATCCTCGCTTGCGACGGCGGCCACGATGGCGCAGGTCGCCTTGCCCGAACTACGCCGTTTCGGCTATTCGGGAGCGCTGTCGACCGGCGCCTTGGCGGCCGGCGGGACGCTCGGCATTCTCATCCCACCGTCGGTGGTGCTGGTGATATACGCGCTGCTCGCGGAACAGAATATCGCGAAACTGTTTGTTGCGGCGGTCATACCGGGCATCCTGGCGGCGGCGGGTTATATGCTCGCCATCTCAATCTATGTGCACTTGAAGCCGGAGAGTGCGGGAACACGCGACCCGGCGAGCATGAGGGAACGGTTTTCCACCTTGTGGAGAATCTGGCCGGTCCTGCTTGTCTTCATCCTGGTCGTGGGTGGAATCTACGGCGGCTTTTTCACACCGACCGAGGGGGCTGCCTTCGGTGCGGCGGGGACCGGCATCATAGCCTTGGTCAATGGCGGATTGACCAAGAGCAAGCTGATCAATTCCTTGGTCCAGACGGCCAGTGCAAGCGCGATGATTTTCTTCATCGTACTCGGTGCGGCGGTCTTCAACACCTTCCTGGCCTTCGCCCAACTGCCGCAGGAAGCCGTTCAATGGGTAACCAGCCAGGGCTTTGCGCCCTATACGGTTCTGATCGCTATTTTGATCCTGTATCTGGTGCTCGGCTGCTTCATGGATTCGCTTTCCATGATCCTGCTGACCGTGCCGATCTTTTTCCCGATCGTGACCGAACTCGACTTTGGCATGAGCCAGGAAGCCTTCGGCCTGTGGTTCGGCATTCTGGTCCTGATCGTGGTGGAAGTCGGCCTGATCACACCGCCTGTCGGCATGAACCTTTTTGTCATTAACTCGATGGCCAAGGAGGTTCCGATGACGCAGACCTATGCGGGCGCCATGCCGTTCCTGATCAGCGACATCGTCCGGGTCGTCATCCTGGTGGCCTTCCCCGCCATCACGCTTTGGCTGGTGGGGTTGTAGGGAGTCGCCGAACCCGACCGGCAATCAGGCTCGTTTTGCCGGAAAAGCCATCCAGGGCGTGTAGTTCACGAAGCTTTCCAGATACTGGGCGTTGCATTGCTTCTGCCATTCCGATCCCGGCACGACCCCGGCGACGCAGCGGAAACGATTGCGGAAATCATCCGTAGTGTCGTTTTCCTCGATGGCGACGGCCGCCATTGCCGTAACCTTGCCGCCCTGGCGTTCAACCAGTTGAACCGCGCCCGACATCGTCCCGCCGGTCTCAACCCATTGATCCGCGAGCAGAACACGGGTCCCAGGCGCAAAGGCCGGCTTGCGCATTTCCATATCCTGCGTTCGGCCGGAATAATTCGTGAAGCTGACCGCGTCCGTGTCGACGCAAAGCTTGCCCGACTTTCGGATCGGCAGGAAGCCGATCCCGAGCCGTGCGGCGAGCGCGCTGCCCAGAACGAACCCCATTGCGTCCAGGCCGCCGACGACATCGCATTCAACACCGTCGAGATCCGCGACAAGGTCGTCCAGCAAATCGTGGAAGGCCGCGCCGTTGATGTAGATCGATGTCGGGTCGAGCCAGGCGAATTTCTCGCCCTTCGTATTCGGCGCCATCAGCTTCAGGTACCAACGATCATCCCTCGGTCCCTTTTCCGACGGTACTCCGGTTCCAGTGCTCTCAGTCATCCAATGTGTACTCCATATCTTCTGTCCGGCGCATCAGCTTCGCGAGGCGCGCGGCATCGATGTTGTAGAAGTCGCCATCCCGATTGATGCCGGTCGCAACCAGCAGGCAGTCTATCTGCCGATATTGTTCGACGTTTTCCGGTGTCACGCCGGAGGCTAGGGCGAGTGCATGATCGCCGGCCCCACGCCTGAAGTCGTCGATTTTGTTGAGGTCCGCCTCATGGCCCGTGGCTATGCCGGACGTGGTCACGACATCCATGTATCCGGCCGCGATCTGCGCCGATTTCTCGTAGTTCGCCGGCTCGACCGGGCGCTGTTTCTTGAAGGCGGTGCCGCCGAAATAGAGCCCCGACCACCCGCTGTTTCGTCGGATGCCGGCGATTTCCTCCGCCTCTATCTGCTTTTCTGTCCGCTCATCAATCCGGGCGTCATCGGCCCAATAAGCATCTATGGGACAGCCGTTCGTTTCCAAGTCTCCCAGAACGGGGAAGGCGTCCCGCCCGGTGACGGCCAGGAAATTCAGGCCCAACCATAGATCGGGAAAGGATTGACGCGCCTGCCGGACAATGGGGAGAAAAGGTTCGACCCCGAAATCGTGATTTATCAGGAAGATACCGTGTACGCCTTCGAATAGGGCAAGGCGGATGTTCCGTTCGACCTGTTCGATATCGGTGACATGGATGACCGGCGTGACGATCGGCCGGGCACAGGAAAAGAGATCGTGAAACTGTTTTCTGTTCATGGAGAGCGAGCCTAGCCTCGGCCAACAGGGAAGGGAAGTGACCTTGCTATTGCCCGGGCCGGATCAACCAGGCCTCGCGGGTCAGCGGAGGGATGAATCGAAATTTTTGCGACATGAGTCTCATTATGACAGTTTTCTTTCCCCAGATTCCTCGCCTACACTATCGTCCAATAAAGACCGGCAAAATGCGCTGGGTAATAGGTCTGCGGACAGCAGGCTAACGGGTGGGCGCTCTAAAATGATAAAATCTCGAATGAGGAGAGTGTCGGTACATGTCCAAGAAGCAAAACAGGGGTAGCCCGCAACAGCCTTCACGGCGCCAGGTCCTTAAATATTCCGCCGCCGCAGCGTTGGCGACGCCTTTCATCAGCCGCGCCTGGGCCCAGACAGTCGAAATCAACATGTTGGCCTGGTACGGCCACGGCGAACCCGACATGGTCGGCGCCTTCGAAGAAGCCAATAACGTCAAATTCAAGCCGAAATACTATGCCGGCGGCGACAACATGCTGGGCCTGATCGCTCAGTCGCCCCCCGGTACCTATGATATCATTCTGTCGGACGGCGAATTCGTCCAGCAGTTGAACGCGGCAGGCTATATCGAGCCCATGGATGCCGGCGATTATCCTTTCGATGACATGTTGTACGAGGACTTCACGAAGTTCCCGGGTCATTGGGACGGCGACACGCTGTATTCCATGATGCTCCGTTTCGGGCATTTGGGTGTTTCCTACAATAAAAACGCCATCTCCGAAGAAGAAGCGATGAGCTATTCCTGCTTCTGGAAGCCGGAAATCGCGGGCAAGGTGGGCCATTTCGATTGGCACCTACCGTCGCTCGGCATGTTGAGCCTGTATAACGGTAACGGTGCGGGCTTGTGGGACCTGGACGATGCCAAATGGGAAAAGGTTCAGGAAACCACGCTCAGCCTGCGCCCGCAGGTCGGCGGTTTCTTCGATTACGGCGGCACCTTCAATTCACTGAAGAACGGCGAGATGCTCGCCATGTGCGGAATCGGCGACTGGATCACCGGCGTCTTGGAAAAGGACGGTGCGCCTGTCGCCTCTGTCGTGCCCAAGGAAGGCGGCATCCAATGGACGGAATCCTATTGCATCGGCAAGGGGACCGAGAAGGCGGATATCGTCAAGAAGTTCATTCAGTACATGCTATCGCCGGAAGGGCAGGTTAAGTCCGCGCAGATGGCGGCTTATCCCGGCTTCTGCATCACCAAGGGTGGCCGGGCGCTGTTGAACGAGGTCGATCCCAAGGAAGCCGAGCGGACGGGTCAGATCGACGGAATGGCGAACGATCCAATCACCTTGGTCAAGGAAGGGCGTATCCACTATCGGGATATTCCGGTCCAGCAGAGCCTGGAGGACTGGAACGATTTCTGGTCCGAATACAAGAACGCCTAACCCATAAGGCGTGTGACCGGATAGGCATTATGGCAAATGGTCGGCCGGGTTGCGGGTTCTTGATATGGCCCCTCCCGGTCGGTCTCCGCCATCTTGTGGGGGAGTTCCTTGGCGAAAAAGGAAACTGAAGCAAAAAAGCGCGGGATTGAGACCTTCGCCATCGTTTGGCGCGTGCCGCTGATCGCCTGGCAGACGGTCTTCTTCCTGGGGCCGCTGCTTTTCATGGTGGCGATGTCGTTCTTCCTGGTGAAGAACTACCGCATGCGTGAAGCGTTCGAATTCGTGAACTGGGTCAAGATGCTGGGCCGGAACACGTTCTGGGATGCCTATGGCTACACGATGCTCCTGGCGGTTTGCGCCACGATGGTGGTCAGCCTCGTCGCGTTTCCAGCGTCCTATGCGCTTGCCTTCAAGATGCCGGCCACGGTGCGGCGATGGGCGATCTTTCTACTCGTCGTGCCTTTCTTCACCAGTTATCTGGTCCGGATTTTTTCCTGGTACGTTGTGCTGGCGGAATCCGGCCCGGTGAACTCCGTCCTCGGCTTCTTCGGGCTGGGGCCGTTCACCATGCTGAACACCATGTTCGGCACCATGGTCGGGTATATGACGCTGACCCTGCCCCTTGTCGTCATTCTGCAGACGGTGTCGCTGGCCAATATCGAAGGACGCTACATCGAAGCCGCCCAAAACCTGGGGTGTGGCGGGTTCAGAACGATCTATTCGGTGATCCTCCCGATGGCGAAGACGGGTCTGGTGATCGCGGCGCTTTTCTGTTTCATCCTAAGTTTTGGCGATTTCGTAAGCCCCTATTACCTGGGCGGATCGAAACCGCCCACGCTCGCGATCCTGATCATCGATACGACCAAGTCCGGCCAGCAATGGCCGCGTGCGGCAGTCGTCGCGGTGATGATGATGCTGACGCTGTTCACGGTCGCCTTTACCTCGATCTGGTATGCTTATCGGAAGAGGGCGAGCCGATGAATGTGCGCGACAGCATCACGACCTGGACCCTGCGTTTCTATGTGGTTCTGGTATTCGGCTTCATTTTCATGCCGATTTTTGCCAGCGTCATCTTTTCGTTCAATTCGCAACGCTTCCCGACCGTCCCGCTAGGGTCCTTCACGACCGAATGGTACGAGTTGATCTTGAACGACCCGGACATCTGGGAAGCAGCACGGACCAGCATCGTCGTGTCGCTTTGCACTTCTGTCATCGCCACCTTCATCGGTTTTTGTACCGCCTATACGGACTACCGTTTCAAGTTCCGGTACAAATACGGTTTTCTGGCGCTGGCCTTGCTGCCGCCCACGATCCCGCTGATCATCATCGCGCTCGCCATGCTGGCTTGGTTCGCGAAGATCGGCATATCGGGCCAGGTGTGGTCGATCATCGCTGCCCATACTGTGCTGACCATTCCGTTCGCGATGGCGATCATTCGCTTGCGTTTGAACGAGATGGACGAGAGTTTGGAGGCTGCGGCCTGGAACCTGGGCGCCAGCGAATGGCGCGCGGTGAGGGAAGTGATCATCCCCTTCGCCCGGCCGGCCATAATCTCCTCCATGTGCCTCACCGCTGCCGTTTCCTTTGACGAATTCGCGGTCGCCTGGTTCGTTTCGGGCCTCAACAAGACGATCCCGGTCGTCATTCTTGAAATCGTGACCGGCAATATCGATCCGCAGGTGAACGCCATCGGCAGCTTCGTCTTCCTGGTTTCCATGACCCTGGTGGTTCTGGCCCAGATACTGTTCATGACCAAGGGCAAACGGAGGACCGTGACCCCATGACTCAATCAGCCTCGACCCAAGCCGCTGCAACCCGGCCAATCGTCGAATTCGAAAACGTCGTTAAACGGTTCGGTGATTTCGTGGCGGTCAAAGGCATCAACCTTGAGATCATGCCGGGCGAGTTCATTGCGATCATGGGATCGTCGGGTTGTGGCAAAACGACGACCTTGCGCATGCTGGCGGGTCTGGAGGCCCCGACGGAAGGGGAGATCCGTTTGGACGGCCAAGTCATGAACGACGTGAAGCCGCATGAGCGGGACACCCCGATGGTTTGGCAGTCGCTGGCCCTGTTCCCCTTCCTGAACGTGCGGGAGAATGTGGAGTTCGGCTTGAAGATGCGCGGCGTGGGCCCGGACGAACGAAAGGACCGCGCCATGCGCTGGCTGGAGCGGATGGAGATTGAGCAGTTCGCGAACCGCAATGTCGACCAGTTGTCCGGCGGGCAGCGGCAGCGTGTGGCGCTCGCCCGGGCCTTGGTGACCGAACCGAAGGTCTTGCTGCTGGACGAGCCCTTGTCGGCGTTGGATGCACATCTGGTGATCCGCATGCAGCAAGTGCTTACCAAACTGCAAAGGGACCTTGGCATCACTTTCGTCTATGTCACCCATTCCCAGTCAGAAGCCTTCGCGATGGCGGACCGTGTCGTGATCATGGGGGACGGGATGATCGCGCAAGTTGGCAAGCCGCGGGATATCTATCGTGCTCCCGCGAACCGGTTTGTTGCGGAATTCGTCGGCCGCAACAACATCCTGACCGGCGACGTGACGGCGGTGGAAGGGTCGGCGGTCACGATCCGGACCGCATCCGGCACATTCATGGTTAGGGCGGAGGGCGGAACGCTTCCTGACGTCGGCGGGACCGCCTCGTTCGTCATCGCGGCAGACCTCGTCCACTTGTCGCCGGAACCGTCCTCGGAAGAGAACAGCGTCGAATGCAGTTTGATTTCCGAAGAATTCGTGGGTTCCGTCGTCACCCTGTTTCTGGAAAGCAAGGACGGCACCGAATTCAAGGTGCAGACCCAGGAAAGGGTGTTGGCGAATATAGACTTCAAAACAACGGGCCGGTTCCATCTGGGATGGTCTGCCGCGAGTGCCCATTTGTTGGGCGAATAATGGGAGGAAAACATCGTGACCACACTCAATGAGACCGATGCGAAATTTCTGAGGGTCGCCTATGAGGAGGCCCTGGGCGGCTTCAACGAAGGGGGCTGTCCCATCGGATCGGCACTTGCCGAGGGCGACCGGCTTATCGCGCAGGGACGGAACCAGCGCGTTCAGCAGGGAGACCCGATCGCTCACGGCGAAATGGATTGTCTGCGGAAAGCCGGGCGGCAGAAATCCTACCGCAAGATGACACTCTATACCTCACTCAGCCCTTGCATGATGTGCACGGGCACGATCATCCAGTTCGGCATTCCCCGTGTCGTGATCGGGGAGGCGGAAACTTTTCCCGGAAATCCCGATTTCCTGCGCGAGCGCGGCGTTGAGGTGATCATCGCCGATGACGAAGATTGCAAGGCGTTGATGCGCCGTTTCATCGCGGAAAAGCCTGAATTATGGGCTGAGGATATTGCGGAAGACTAACGCCGAAACGGTAAATCAGAGGCAACTGCGGGGGCGGGCTCTGATTTCCTCCCGATGAAAACAAAACCTGGACCGCCCCGACATCGATCCCGGTGCCGGTGGCGACTAGTCCGTGCGGGATGTTGGGCTGCCATGTTCATCGAATCGCGCATGGCGAAGCGGCCGGGTCGGCTCCGGCAATCCGCGGCGATGCGAAAAAGTCTCCATCCGGCCACCCTAGTGGTTTGAGTATATTCCGCGAACCGACCATGATAAGGGCCTGACCGCGATTTGCGGATAACTTGCAGGGAGGTATGCATGCGGACGCGCGCAGCCGTGGCTTTTCAGGCGGGCAAGCCACTAGAAGTCATCGATGTCAATTTGGAAGGACCGAAAGCCGGCGAAGTCCTGGTCGAGGTCAAGGCAACGGGTATTTGCCATACGGATGAGTTCACGCTGTCGGGCGCGGACCCGGAAGGCGCCTTCCCGGCGATCCTTGGGCATGAGGGAGCGGGCGTCGTTGTCGATGTTGGCCCCGGTGTCACATCGCTGAAGAAGGGAGACCACGTCATTCCGCTGTACACGCCGGAATGCCGCGAATGCGATTATTGCCTCAATCCCAAGACCAATCTGTGCCAGGCCATCCGGTCGACGCAGGGGCAAGGTTTGATGCCGGACGGTACCTCGCGTTTCTCGACGCTCGATGGCGACCCTATCCTGCATTACATGGGCTGCTCCACGTTTTCCAACTACACGGTCCTGCCGGAGATCGCCCTTGCGAAGGTTCGCGACGATGCGCCGTTCGACAAGATTTGCTATATCGGGTGCGGTGTGACGACGGGGATTGGCGCGGTGGTCAACACGGCCAAGGTCGAAGCCGGCTCCAATTGCGTCGTCTTCGGTTTGGGCGGTATCGGCCTGAACGTGATCCAGGGCCTGTCGCGGATCGCCAGGGCCGACATCATCGTCGGTGTGGATGTCAATCCGTCGAAGAAGGGAATAGCTGAAAAGTTCGGCATGACCCACTTCGTCAACCCTAACGAGGTCGAAGATGACCTTGTTGCGCATCTTGTGGATATCACCAAGGGCGGGGCGGATTATTCGTTTGACGCCACCGGCAACGTGAACGTCATGCGCACCGCATTGGAATGCTGCCACAAAGGGTGGGGCGAGTCGGTCATCATCGGCGTGGCCGCGGCCGGCGCTGAAATCTCCACCCGGCCGTTCCAACTGGTTACCGGGCGCGTATGGCGTGGCACTGCTTTCGGCGGGGCCCGGGGCCGGACCGATGTACCCAAGATTGTCGATTGGTACATGGATGGGAAGATCGAGATCGATCCGATGATCACGCACACCCTGCCGTTGGACGACATCAACAAGGGCTTCGACCTGATGCATGCGGGCGAATCCATTCGGGCGGTCGTGACGTATTGATCCTGTCGGGCGGCCGGTTCCAATAAGGCGGCCGCCCATTCATATTGAAAAGGTGGCTTGGGTGGGATGGCACGGACTCGCGGTTTGGGGGATCAACAGCAGTCGCCTCAAACCGGGGATGCCTATCTTACCCAAGTTTTGAAACGTATTGTGATTTACAATGGAGGGTGTGGCCAATGGAGACGATCTCGGAAAATGCCAGTTTCGGCGGTGTTCAAGGCGTCTATAAGCACAAGTCGGCCAGTTGCTCTTCTGACATGACCTTCGCGGTCTATCTACCCCCTCAATCGAAGGCCGGCCCGGTGCCATGTCTTTGGTATCTCTCGGGCCTGACATGCACCCATGAGAATGCAATGACGAAGGCCGGGTTGCAGGAACATGCGGCACGGCGCGGCATAGCGGTCGTCTTTCCCGATACGTCGCCACGGGGCGACGACGTTGCCGATGATGACGCTTACGATCTTGGAAAAGGGGCGGGCTTTTACGTCAATGCGACCCAGGACCCCTGGGCCCCGCATTTCAGGATGTACGATTACATCAAGACCGATTTGCGGGATCTGGTGCAGTCAAAGTTTCCAGTGCTTGAAGGGTGCCACGGCGTCACCGGTCACTCGATGGGCGGCCATGGCGCGATTACCCTGGCCTTGGGTAATCCCGGGCTGTTCGCCTCGCTCTCTGCTTTCGCGCCGATCGCACATCCGACAGGATCGGACTGGGGGCGGAAGCAATTGACGGCCTATTTGGGCACGGATGAGAGCAAATGGACGGACCATGATTCGACCTTGCTGGTGCGCTCGCATGGATGGAACGGCGAAATGCTTATCGATCAGGGGGCATCCGATCAATTTCTCGATTTATTGAAGCCGGAGGCACTCGCCGGCGCCTTGGCCGAATCGCGAACAGCATCGGTCTTCCGCATGCAACCGGGATACGATCACAGCTATTTCTTTGTCGCCAGTTTTGGGCGGGACCACGTGGACTGGCACGCCGATCGTTTGACGGCCTAGGCCGCACCTGCGATTGCGAACAGGGGCAAGCGCACCATGGCAGGTCATGCGGTTAAAGCCTGTCAGTCCCAAGCCCGTGCATCTGATCTTTTCGCCACCTGGCGTCGGGCGTCATAGTATTATAGTCAATGTGTTTCACGGGATGCTTTCATGACAACCGGCAATTCCGCTGCCCTGATAGGGTTGGATTGGGGCACGACGTCGCTTCGTGCCCATCTGCTGGATTCCGCTGGGGCTGTCCTGGACAGACGCAGCACGGCCGAAGGGATCCTGGCCGAGCACAAGGACGGGTTCACCGGCACTTTCCTGCGTATCCTTGGCGATTGGCTTGATGGGTATCCCGGTCTTCCGATCATCGCCTCCGGCATGATCACCAGCCGAAACGGCTGGATGGAAACCCCTTACGTGCGAACCCCGGGTGGAATAGAGGAACTCGCTTCGTCCTTGGTGCCGTTCGATGTTACGCCGACCTGCCGGCTGCATTTTGTGTGTGGCATGGACCGGGATCCGGCAGGGGAAGCGCCGGACATTATGCGGGGTGAAGAAACGCAGATCGTCGGCTGCATGGCGGATCGAAGCCGCAGGAACGGACTGTTTGTCATGCCGGGCACCCATAGCAAATGGGTCAGCGTCCGCGACGCGCGGTTGGATCGGTTCGATACTTATATGACGGGAGAAGTCTTTGCGGTATTGAAGGCGCATTCGATCCTGGGGCGGCTGATGGAAGAGCATGGCGGCAGCCTCACCGGCGGTTTCGAGAAGGGAGTGAAGGCGCGGCTGGACTCCGGCGCCTCGCTGCTCAGGCACATTTTCAGCACTCGAACCTTGGCGCTTTATGACCGTTTGAGCCTGGACGAGGGCTCGGATTACCTTTCCGGCCTGCTGATCGGAGAGGAAATTCGGTCCGTCATGGGTGACTACAGACTGGATGACAGGGCTATGGCGCCGGTGACGATAGTCGGCAGCGGCGTGTTGACTGAAAGATACGGACTGGCGCTCGAGCTTGCGGGGATCGAGGCCATGCCGGCACCGGACGATGCCGCTGCGAATGGACAGTATGCAATCGCGCGTGCGGCCGGATTAATCACGGTGTGATCTGTGGTTGGCGCGAATTAGGAAGGTGGGTCGAATGATCGAGTGGACGTCAGCCTTTGGCGAATTGCCGTTGATAGCGATCTTGCGTGGCGTGACGCCGGATGCGGTGGTCGGTGTTGGCGAAGCTTTGAAGGAGGCTGGCTTCCGGATCGTCGAGGTTCCGTTGAATTCGCCGGATCCGCTGCGGAGTATAGCGCTTTTGTCGGAGCGGTTGGGTGATTCGATGATCGTCGGTGGCGGCACGATTCTGGCGGCGGACCAGGTTCAATCCGTTTATGACGCGGGCGGCAGATTGGCTGTCGCGCCCAACGTGAATGAGCAGGTCGCTGAACGCGCAAGCGCGCTTGATATGACCTACTGCCCGGGCGTGATGACCCCGACAGAGGCGTTTCATGCGCTGGGGTTGGGGGCGGCCGCGATAAAGCTGTTCCCGGCGGAACTGATCCCACCGGTTGGATTGAAGGCAATGAAAGCAGTCCTACCGAAAGGGGTGCAGACCATTCCCGTGGGCGGGATCACACCGGATACGATGGGGCTCTATATCGACGTTGGTGCATCTGGTTTCGGCCTTGGTTCGGCGCTATATCGCCCCGGCGATACGGCGGAGACAACCTATGCAAATGCCTGTGAATTTGTGTCGCGGTACCGCGGGATCGCGAAAGCGGGACAGGTGGCGGAAAGCTAGTAGCGACGGGAATTTAAGGTCCAGCCGGCGTACTCACGTGTGAAGAGGGGCGCCCTCGTTCGGTTCCTTGTGATGGTAAGGCCAACTGATGGTGAAGGTGGTGCCTTTCCCCATCTCGCTGGAAACATTGAGGGTGCCGCCCAACGCAGCCGTCAGCTTGGTGCAGATATAGATCCCGAGGCCTGTGCCTCGTTCATTGCTCGGTGCGGTGGAGGTGCCGTCCGACAGAAACGGTTCGCCGATCTTCTCGACAAGTTCCTGCGGCATGCCAGCCCCGTCATCGGCAACTGAGACGGCGATGTTGCCGCCTTTCGGGGTATGCCATTCCACGCTCACGGAACCGCCTTCAGGCGTATGTTTGCAGGAATTCGAAATAAGGTTGTTGAGGATTTGGATCAACGCCCTGCGATCCATGTAGATATCGTGGGGGCAACCCTCCGGAACGATCAGGTCGATCTGCACGTTCTTTTCAAGCGCGATTGGTGCGAACCCGTCGATAACCTCCTTCGAACAATCCATCAGATCGAAAGTAAGCGGCCGCAGGGTGAACTTTCCGCTGTCCAAACGGGCGGTATCCAGGATGTCGTCGACGATGGACAGTAGAAGCGATCCACTCTTGTGGATGTTCTGCAGATAACCGCGGTATTTTTCGTTTTCGAGCGGACCGCCAACCTCGTTCAGGATCATGTCGGAAAAACCCATGATCGCGTTCAAAGGCGTGCGCAGGTCGTGACTGATATTGGCCAGGAACTCCGATTTTGAATGGACAGCCTCTTCGGCGGATTCCTTGGCGATGCGGAGCTCTTCCTCATTCTTTTTTTTTTTTCTGTGACGTCGATCTGAATGCTCACGAAACCGCCTCGACTGAACGGGCGGTCGCTGGTCTTGATCCATCGTCCATCTTTAAGGCGAACGATAAAGGAGCCTTCCAGCTTTTCCCTGAATTCGGCCTTGCGGCGCAGATAATCGTCATCATCGCCAAATTCGTCGCCAACGACGACATTGCCCCGTTCTACGTCGATCCGTCCCAGTTCGGCGAAATGCACGCCCGGGCGGGCTTCCTCTTCAGAGTATCCGTAGAGTTCGCGGAAACTTCGGTTGCAGGCGACCAGCAGGCCGTCAGCGTCATATATGACGACGGCTTCGGAACTGTTGTCGAAGGCCTCCGCATATGCTTCACGCGCGGCGGTATCTTGCAGTTGCCGGCGAAGTGAATCGGTTTCGGCTTGAAGCGCTTCAATCTCCGCCTTCAGGCGCGCGGTCTCGTTCACGGCAGCCTCGCTGGCGTCTTCCGAAGCTTTGGTGGGGGAGAGGGCGCGTGCATTGTCATCCATGTGACCGGCCCTCCCTATCAACTTGCAAGCTAGGCGACATATGGCTCCATTTGCGCGAAACATTAGCCTAACAGACGAAGATATAGTCAGGTTCGCACCGAGTTGTCGATGGCGGAAAGGTTATAGCCCAGGCAGATGCTACGCGAGTTGGTATTCGAATGTGCAACCGCTGTGTTTGACGGTGGCAGGGTAGCGAGGCAGAGTTCAGCAGCAAACAAAAAGCACCTGCGGGGAGGAATTTGAAAGTGATCGACAAGCCTTATACGGGCGTTTGGCCGGTAGCGCCGACGCCGTTCAGCGAATCCGGGGCCGTGGACTATGACGGTATGCGCCGGGTTATCGACTGTATGGTCGATCAAGGGGTCGACGGCATCTGCATTCTGGCCAACTTTTCAGAACAATTCCTGCTGTCGGACGAAGAGCGCGCTTCACTGACGCGGGTGTGTCTGGAGCAGGCGGACGGGCGTGTGCCGGTAATCGTCACGGCGTCTCATTTCTCCACCGCGATCGTCGAGGCCCGCGCGCGGGAAGCGGCCGAGATGGGGGCGGCGATGATCATGCTGATGCCACCTTATCACGGTGCGTTGTTGCGTGCCGATGAAGAAGGCATTTTCGAACATTTCGAAAAAGCCGCCAAGGCTGGTGGCATCCCGATCATGGTCCAGGACGCCCCCTTGTCGGGTGTGACGCTATCTATCCCCTTCCTGGTTCGCCTGGCGCGGGAAATCGAGCAAGTCAAATTGTTCAAGATCGAAACGCCGCAGGCGGCCGCTAAACTTCGCGCGTTGATCGCTGCGGGCGGGGACGCGATTGAAGGGCCCTTCGACGGCGAAGAAGCGATAACCCTGATACCGGATCTGGATGCCGGCGCCACCGGGTCTATGACATCCGCGACATTGCCGGATCTTATACGGCCGGCGGTCTTGGCACATCTTGAGGGGCGTCGGGAGGAAGCGAAGCAAATCTATGCCCGGCTGCTGCCGATCATTAACTTTGAGAACCGGCAATGTGGCTGGCGGTCCTGCAAGTCCGTGATGAAGGAAGGCGGGGTCATCGCATCGGACCATGTCCGTCATCCGACTCGTCCCCTGCATCCTGATACGCGTGAGCAGCTTCTCGAGCTGGCACGCGAGGTCGACCCGCTCGCGCTGCGCTGGGGCAAGTAGGTTATGGTTGAGGCATTCGGCCGGCTCGGTGATGGGCGCGTCGTGGAACGCGCATGCCTCTCCGCGCACGGGCTTTCCGCGAATGTCATGACCTGGGGAGCCGTGCTTCAGGATCTGCGACTCGACGGCATAGAGCATTCGCTGGTCTTGGGTTTTCCCGAATTCGAGCATTATCCAGCAAAATCGCCTAATTTCGGCTCAATTGTCGGCAGGGTCGCCAACCGGATTCGAAACGGGCAGGCCGAGATTGGCGGCAAGACCTTCCGGTTCGACAGGAACGTGCTCGACAAGCACACTCTCCACGGCGGTGCGCAGGGATCGGGAAAGCAACTTTGGCAGATAGAGGGATCCGGCCCAGACTACGTGACGCTGACATTGACCCTGCCTGACGGGCATATGGGCTTTCCGGGCACGATGGATGTGCGGGCGACCTTTCGCATCATGCCCGGTCCGGCTCTGGAAATAGCGATATCTGCCAGGACGGACGCCGAAACGCTCTGCAATTTTGCCCATCACAGTTATTTCAATCTCGATGGCGGCGGCGATGCGCGCAGACAGGAATTCCAAGCTCATGCCGACCACTTCCTGAAACTCGATGATGACTTCGTACCAACAGGCTATGTGGCGTCGGTTGACGGAACCCAGTTTGACTTCCGGGCGGCACGGCCGTTCCAGTTGGGGGATGTGCGCTACGACCACAATCTGTGTCTTTCCAGGCAACGGTGCGCGTGCCGCCCGGTTGCGCGGCTGACGGGGGTGGGGTCCGCAGTGGAAATGACGATAGAGACGACGGAACCAGGTCTTCAGGTCTATGACGGCGGCAAGATCAAGACCGGGGATCTGCCGGGATTGGACGGGGCGCCTTATACCGCCTTTTCAGGCATTGCCCTGGAACCGCAAGCTTGGCCTGACGCCCCGAACCAGGACTGGGCTGATCAGGTCCGTCTGAAACCCGGTGAAACCTACAGTCAGGTTACTCGGTTTCGATTCAGGTGACCTTACAGGCATATCTGGATGGCTGATCCTTGGGATCCCGCCAGCGATTGCCCTCACGGAGCGCTCAAGGCCTTTGCCACTGTCTCATCGAAAGCACGTTGCAATAAATCTGTTACGGCCTCCGCCGATGGGAACAATTGTACCCCCGCCGCAGCGCATAGGCTTTCTTCGACAGAAGATGAGTAGCTTTCTGATCCAGGATTTCCAGCTGGGTCGTCTATGGAAACAGTCAAATTGACAGTCGCGACAGTTTCCCAGGTCACCTTGCAGAGGAACCTGCTGCCCGTGTGGACCTGAAAATTGATGGTCGCGTCGAGCTTTGCTCCGGCTGCCGTTCGATCATCGATTTCAAACAATGCGTTCGCGACGTTTGAGAACGATATCGAGGCACTATCCTCCAAACTGTACGTCGCTACATAGTTCCGAATGCCGTACTTAACGCTTCCTTCCAGCAGAACCGTTCCCTTCGGCGGGGCTATTATTTCGATATTGCGGACGGCCGTCTTCTGGCGGGCCTGTTCAGACGGCACAGAAAAGGTTGGCGGTGGGATCGGCTTGTCACCAGCGCCGACGACCGAATCGTAGAAAGAGTTCACAGAATTGCAGGATGCCAGCATAACAAGGCATGCAGCTACGATCTGAGCCCGGCCAATTTTGAGTACTCTATTAAAGGAGGTCAGCGTTCCAGTGACTGACACTTCGCCTGGTGATCGGGAATTTTGCACGAGAGCCCCATTTTGATTTTGATACCATTTTAGAAAGAAATTTATGCGTGCGCGCTGAGCGGCGCAACGTTCCCAGCAAGTTGGTGGCCGGCGTCCAATCAGGTCATGGCCAGTCGCCTTGCAGCGACATACGAGTGCTGCACTGCCCCCAATTGTTTGTAAAATTGCGCATTTCCATGCCTGGAGTATGCCGCAAAATTGACACATACGGCGATGTAGGAATTTACTTAAACTTCCTAAAAACAAGACTATGATAGTCATTATGTAATAATATTGCGCCAATCTCCTTTGGTGCGATATGCGGCGCAGCATGATATTGTTGCGTTGCAACAATTATTGCGCTTAACTCATATGTCGATACGCCACTGCGTATGCGACTCAGACGGGGAATCAGAAAGGAAAGTCGAATGTTGAAGGGGAAGGCCGCCGTTATCACCGGTTCCACAAGTGGGATCGGTTTGGGCATTGCCGAAGCGCTGGCCGAATCTGGCTGCGATGTCATGCTGAACGGTTTTGGGGATGCGGCCGAGATTGAAAAAACTCGCGCTGGGCTGGAAGCCAAGACCGGTGTGAAAGTTCTCTACAGCGGCGCCGATATGTCGAAGCCGGAAAGCGTTGCCGGGATGGTGAAGGAAGCGGAAGCGGCTTTCGGCAAGGTCGATATCCTGGTCAATAATGCCGGTATTCAGTTTGTTGCGCCGATCGACGAGTTCCCGGAAGGGAAATACGACGCGATCATCGCGATCAACATGTCGTCCAATTGGCACGCCATCAAGGCGGCCCTGCCGGGCATGAAAAAGCGCAACTGGGGACGGATCATCAACGTCGCTTCAGCCCACGGGCTCGTCGCGTCGCCGTTCAAGAGCGCTTACGTCATGTCCAAGCATGGCGCGGTTGGCTTGACCAAGACGGTTGCGATGGAAGTCGCGGAAACGCCCATCACCTGCAACGCCATTTGCCCCGGCTATGTGCGGACGCCGCTGGTCGAAGGCCAGATCGACGATCAGGCCAAGGCCCATGGGTTGAGTCGCGATGAGGTCATCCGGGACGTTCTTCTCGCCTCCCAGCCGAATAAGCGGTTCGTTGAGACCGAAGAACTTGGCGCGCTTGCCGTTTTCCTGTGTTCCGACGGAGCCAAGTCCATCACTGGGGTTTCGATTCCCGTCGATGGCGGCTGGACGGCGCACTAAGGCGCGATGATGGACATGGACACCAGTGATGAGGCCGTAGGCCCAGGCGAAATGCAAAAGATGGCTGACTCCGATTCATCGGTGTCCGCGTCCAAAAAAAGCACAGCCCAGACTGCGAAAACCGCGAAAGCCAAACCAGTAAAGGGCAAATCAGTGAAAGCAAAATCGGCTAAAGCCAAGCAGGCGGCTCGGCCGACGGCGAGTCCTGCTGTTTCCGAATCGGTCGTGGTTGCGCCGGTGGTGGAAGCGCCTCCGCCGGCAACTCCTGAAAAGCACGGCCGATTTCACGAGAAAAGGCTGTGGAAACCGCACGGAAAGAAAGTCCTCAGCCTCGCCTTTCAAGGCGGCGGCGCGCATGGCGCGTTCACCTGGGGGGTGGTCGACCGGCTGCTGGAAGATCCGACTTTCGAGATTGAGGGGATCACCGGCACCAGCGCGGGGGCGATGAACGCGACGGTGCTGGCCTATGGGCATGCAAAGGGCGGCAACGAGGGCGCGCGCGAAGCGTTGGACGCCTTTTGGCACGGCGTCGCCAAAGCCGCGCGCTACAGTCCTTACAAGCCTACCTTCTTCGATAAGATGAAGGGGAGTTGGTCGCTCGACAATTCGCCCGGTTACCAGATCATGGACATGATCGGGCGGATGTTCTCGCCCTACGACCTCAATCCAGGCGGCGACAATCCGCTGCGAGAGATCCTGAACGACTATGTCGATTTCGAATTCCTTCGGGAGAATTCGAAGATCAAGGTCTTCCTGAATGCGGTCAACGTGCGGACCGGGAAGCTCAAACAGTTCACCGATGACGTCATGACTGTCGATGCGGTCCTGGCATCAGGCTGTCTACCCTTCATGTTCCACGCGGTGGAAATTGACGGGGAACACTATTGGGACGGGGGCTATTGCGGTAACCCGGCGCTTTATCCGCTGATTTATCATTGCACCAGCCCGGATATCCTGTTGGTTCAGATCAACCCGCTGGAACGGAAGGAGCTTCCTCGCTCGGCACGCCAAATCCTCGATCGCGTCAACGAGATCAGCTTCAATTCCTCGCTGATGCGCGAGATGCGGGCCATCAAGTTCGTCTCCGACCTGATCGACCAGGGGAACCTGAGCGAGGAAGAGTATGTGAAACTGCATATTCACATGATTTCCAGCAGTGAACTTCAGGAATTCGGTGCGTCATCGAAACTGAACGCGGAATTGGACTTCCTGTTGACCTTGAAGCAGCTCGGCCGGGATACGGCAGAGAAGTGGCTTCAGGACAATTGGGACCACGTTAACGTCGAGTCGACATGTGATTTGGGAACTTTCATGTAATCGGTCCGAAGGGATGCCTGGACCGCACACAAGAAATAGGACTAACGGCCAAGATACCGGAGGTGATTGCCGTGAACCGTGACGAAATTCTGAAAAAACCGTCCATGCCCATTGCCGGTCCGAGTTACCCGAAGGGACCGTATCGCTTCGTCAACCGCGAATACATGATCATCGTTTATGAAAGCGACCCGGAAGCCGTTCGTCATGCGGTGCCGGAGCCGCTGGAGCCGGAAGTCGGTAATCTGGTCTACTACGAATGGATCAAGATGCCGGACAGCTCCGGTTTTGGCGATTATACGGAATCCGGTATCGTGATTCCTTGCCGGTATCAGGGCGAGCCGATCAACTTCACCGCTCAGATGTACCTGGATGACGACCCGCCGATTGCCGCGGGCCGCGAAATCTGGGGGTTCCCAAAGAAATGGGCGCATCCGAAGATGGAAGTTGTCGAAGATACACTGACCGGCTCCTTGGACTATGCTGGACAGCGCGTTGCGACCGGCACGATGGCCTACAAGCATGAAAGCCTTGCGCGGACGCCGGAAAAGACGATCCAGGCTCTGGGGAAGACCCAATGCAACCTGAAGCTCATCCCGGGGCCGGATGGGGAACCGGCGATCTGCCAATTGATTGCCTACAACCTCACTGAAGTGTCGGTGAAGGGTAGCTGGACGGGCGATGCGCGACTGCATCTCATCCCCCATGTCAACGCGCCAGTCGCCGATCTGCCGGTCCGCCGCGTGGTTGGCGGACGCCATTTCGTGGCTGACCTTACGCTGCCATACGGCCGGGTTCTTTACGACTATCTGGCCTGACGCGGCCAAGTATCCTAGCGCAGGATGATTGGGGCTGTACCGGAATCCGGTGCAGCCCTTCTGCTGTCTGAAGCGTTCTTGTCAGGTGGGCTGGAAGGCCCGGTGACGCGACCCATATTTAATCGACGTGAAAGGCCGGAAGTCCTTGTGTATAAATTAACAGCGATATATGGGCGGATGGAAACCCGGTAACGGGGCCCGCTTGTGCCGTATTGAAACGGCCGAACAACGTTAGCGCCCCCGATACAACGATCCAAAGAAGCTTTGAATTACAGCCCACCCCTGATGTTTCCCATTTTCATTGTCGTTGTTTTGGCGATGGGGATCTGTGGATCCTCGAGCAGGGCGCAAGAGGCGCAATCCACGCAGCAAACGCGTCAGCCCTATTCGGTAACCGTGGAGGGGGTGGACGCGCTTGACCCCGCGATCGGTCAGCAGATCCGCGAGATAAGCCTATCCTATCAATTGCAGGAGACACCGCCGCCGACGACGGCGGGTCTACGCCGCCGCGCCGACCAGGACGTTTCGCGGTTCCGGGATGCGCTGCAGTCGCATGGCTATTACGACGCTGCGGTCGAAGCCGAGATACACTCCCCCGCCGAGGCCGGCGGACCCGCGGCGCTTGTCTTCAGGATTGAGCCGGGGACCGCCTACAGTTTGGGGGAAGTGTCGATCGTCCGCGCGGACGTTCCCCAAGGAGCGGTGGCTGATGCGAAGCTGATGGACTACCTCAATCTCGTTCCCGGCGCGCCGGCGACGGCGGCGTCGATCATCGACGCCGAAGGACTGTTGGCGCGGCAATACCGGATATACGCGTTTCCATTCGCCGCTGTTCCGTCCAGGCGAACCGTGATTGACCGCGACATGAAACGGATGACCGTCCAATACACGGTGCAAACCGGGGTCCCGGCCGTATTCGGCGCGATCCAGGTCGAAGGTTTGCGGGATGTTAGTGAGGAATTCGTCCTCGCCCATGTTCCTTGGACTCATGGCGCGGCCTACAATATCCAACGGATTGAAGAGTATCAGCGCAAACTGGCGCGAACCGGTCTGTTCGATTCCGTCACTGTCGCGCCGGTTCGCTCCGCTGATTCCGGGCAAGGCGGCGGGCCTGCTCAGGCAATCCCGATCCTTGTGACCTTGCTGGAGCGAGACCACCGCTCGCTCGGATTCGGCGCGACCTATTCGACCGAAGAGGGACCGGGGGCTCATACCTATTGGGAGCACCGGAACCTGTTTGGAGCGGGCGAGAGCCTGCGCTTCGCCACCGAAGCATCGGATGTGGAGCGGGCGCTGACCGGGACCTTCAAAAAACCTGTTTTTCGGCGCACCGACCAGGCTTTGGTTGCGGAAGGATCGATCAAGGACGTCACCGCCGACGCCTTCGATGAAACCCGCCTGTCCAGTTTCATCGGTATTGAACGGCAATTGACCCAGTCCTGGAGCATCACGGCCGGGCCAACCTTGGAGCTGATCTCGCAGGATACGGAACAAACCGGCCAGGACGATTTGATCCTTGCCGGGTTTCGCACCGGGTTAAAATTCGACAATACGGACAATTTCCTGGACCCGACGCGGGGAAGCCGGCTTCGGATTGACGTCTCGCCATTCCATGATTTCGGCGGTTTCAACGAGACCTTCCTGAGTTCAAGCCTGCACACATCCCACTACCTGTCTGTCGACGACGACGGCGATTTCGTTCTGGCCGGGCGGACCCGTCTTGGTACGATCGTCGGCGCCGAACGCGCCAATGTCCCGGCGGCGAACCTATTCTTCGCGGGCGGCGGCGGGTCCGTTCGCGCCTTTGGGTTCCAGCGTCTCGGGCCGCTGGATGGGGAACTGGACCCGCTCGGCGGGCGGTCCGTCGTCGAGGTCGGCATCGAGTTCCGTGCGCGCGTCACGGAAAACTTCGGCATAGTGCCCTTCTTCGAAGGCGGGAATGTGTATGAGGAAGAGATACCCGGCTTCAGCGAACTGGATCTGCAATGGGGCGCCGGGCTCGGCTTCCGGTATTACACCGCGATCGGACCGGTGCGTCTGGACATCGCCGTGCCGATCGACAAGCGCGAAAACATAGACGACGACTATCAGTTCTATGTCAGCCTGGGACAGGCTTTCTAGATGACCGAGGCCCCGCAAAAGAAACCCACTGCAGCGGCAGGGCCCCGGCGGGTTTGGGTGCGCTGGATAGCACCGCCGGCGGTCTTGGTTCTCCTGCTTTGTGCCGCGGTATATCTGGTCACCGCGACCGGGCCGGGACTTCGCCTTGTCATTCAAGTCGCCGAAGGCCCGGTGTCGGAGATGATCGACGGGGAACTCTCGATCGATGGCGTTTCAGGGTCGCTCTGGTCCGAAGTGCGGATCGAAGCCCTGTCGGTAAAAATGCCGGACGGCTTTTCCCTTTCAAGCACCAACCTTTACTTAGCGTGGCAGCCAATCGAATTGATCGGCGGCCGTTTGCAGGTTCAGGCCGTTGGGGCGGACAAATTGGCGGTTACTCTTCCCGATGCGGCAACGGCTGCGCCCTCAGACGAAGGGGGCGAGGCGGTCGCTTTCTCCATCCCGCGTTTGCCGGTGCGCGTCAGTGTTCAAAAACTGGACTTTCCTTCCGTTGCCGTGATGATCCCGGACGGTTCCCGTTACCAGGCGTCGGTTCTCGGCGCTGTTTCCACGACGGAACTGGACGAGATCCGCACAACGATTGCAGTCGCTGCGGATATTGATGGGAAACCGGTCGATCGGATCGAGTTCGAAGCCAAGGTTTCGCCCGGCGATGAGCCGGAAATGTCCCTGACGATGACGGCGGACATACCGGCGGATGGCGTGCTCTATGCGCTCATTGACCCGCCTCCGGAATTAAGACGCTCGGTTTCCGTCTCTATTTCTGGTGCGGGTGTCTTGACCGGCTGGTCAGGCGACGTGCGGGTGACGGCGCGGGACCTCGCCGATCTGGACGGCAAAGTCGGTCTAGGCATCACCGATGCCGGGCCGCATGTGTCGTTTAATGGCACGGCTGCGCTGCTGGATCCCGAAACGCTGGGTTTGCCGGCGGATTTGGCCGGCGACTACAGGATCGTGATGCCGGATTTGTCTGTTTTGGACGATGTCCTCTCCGTTCAAGGCCTGCAGGTGCAGAAGGATGGTCTGGCGGAAATCATCCTTTCCGCCCGAACGGCATTGGATGTCTCGGATCTGTCCGCCAACGGAATCATCACGATAGCATCCGATGCTGCGAATATTGCCCAAGTTCCGGTGGCTTTCTCAGGCGCGCAGATCACCTTCCAGGCCATGGGGGCGCTTCCCCAACTTGAAGGCAATGCCGAGATTACCGCGCAGGAAGTGGACGGTTTCGGCAATAGCGCGCAGTCATTGGATGGAACGGTCACCGTCAAAGGATCGCTCGACGGCGGCGTTTCCGTGGCGGCCGACATTGCTGCGGCGGGGCTCTCTTGGAGTGACGACGCCCTGCGCCAGTTGCTTGGCCCGACCGTCCGCCTCGCGGCGAAGGCCGACCTGGACCCCTCCTTCCAAACCATCGATAACATAACAGTGACGGTCGATCCTTTGGATGTGTCGATCGAAACCTCTCTGCGGCTCGATGGGCCGGAATTGATCGCCGATGCGGTTCGGGCCGACATCCGAAACCTTGGGCTACTCGAACCTGTCCTCGGTCTGCCGATTGCCGGGGCGGGCTCTGTCCTGCTTTCCGGATTGACCGTTTCCGAGGATGGAACGGTCTCAACGGGTTTCGAGGTCGGCGCGAAAGGGTTTTCGATCCTTGACGACCAAGTCAGCGGTTTGGTGGGTCAAAGCCCTCTTGCCAAGGGTGACATCCGCTTCTCGGAAACGGACGGGTTGACGGTCACGCTGCATGACGCACGGGCGTACGCCGGGGCCGCATCCGGCGTTGTTCTACTGAGTTCCGATTTCACGGAACTAAGCGGCGAATTGAACTTGCGCGCCGTCCCCTCAATCCTTCTTTCCGAATCGGAAGCGGTCGTTGATGGAGATAGGGTGGATGTCACGGCGCGGTTCGCCGGACCAACTGCAAACCCCGATGCAGACGTCACTGTCACGCCGTTTGACGGTGTGATTGCTGGAACGCAATTTCAGTTTCGGGCTCTGGAGGCACAGTTGAGATGGCGGGAGGAAACCCCGTTCCTGACCTTCCAGGGCACTGGGGCGGCCATGGGGTTGGCCGCTTCGGTTGAAGGGGGGGCGGCCATCGAGGCTGATGGTCTGAATGTGCCGGGCGTCGCGGTGACGGGCGAGGGGTGGAGTGTCTGGGCCGCCGCGACATTGCCCGGGTTCGCCTTGCCTGCTCAAGGTGCGGCTCGGATCGTCGTAACCGACGCCTCGCCCTTTGCCGGGCTTGCCGGGCTGTATGGTTTGTCGGGGCAAACAACCGTGGACGCGCAGTTCGCTGCTGGGGACAAAGCCGGCGCCCAATCGGTTGAGGCGACGATTTCAGCCGATCGTATCGCGCTCGCGACGGATGAGGACGGACAGCCGATCACTATTGAACGGGTCGATGTTTCGGCCGATATCGGCGATGTCCTGTCATTGCGCGAAATTAATGCTTCCGTCGCGGTCAAGAATGTCACCGGGCAGGGTTTCAATCTGACCGATATCGGCGCGGTACTGCAAGGGACCGGCGATGCCGTTGAAGGCACTGTGAATTTGACGGGGGTGGACCCGACCCCGGTGATGCTTACGTCCCGTTTTGCCGGCAAGGTACGAAGCGACGGTGCCGGAGAGCTTCAGGTTAGGGATCTGAAACTGGGATACGGCGCGCTGGAACAGTTGGTTTCGGGCACGGCGGATGCCGCTTTCGGGCCGGGCGATGAGTTGTCCGCCTCACTGGACATGTCCGTTCTATCGGGAACGGTCGTGGCGCGTTATGGGCGGGAGGCCGGAACGGCCCGACTCACGCTCGATGCCGCGGATATACCGCTCGGTCCGCTCGCGGAAATGCAGGGCCAAACGGGTATTGAAGGGACCCTGATGGCGACAGCAGATCTGCGTCAGGAAAACGGGCCAGTGGCCGGTGTCTTTTCCGCTGCCGCGACCGGGTTGCGCAGCGAAGATTTGGATAAGGATGTCAGTGTCGATTTGACCGTTCAAGGCGATGTCGACGAGGACCGTTTGCGTTTCGAGGCGCGTACCGCCGGTACCGGGTTGGACACAATCGATGTTCGTGGCGCGGTCCCGCTCGCCGTTTCTCTCGTTGAGCCGGGCGCTGTCGTCAACCAGGACGGGGCGCTTGAAGGCATCGTGCGGGCCGAGATCCAACTGCGGGAAATTTGGCCTTATCTGCCGCTGCCTGAACATACCGCGACCGGTCTTCTGACGGTGGATATGCAATTGGGTGGGACCCCTGCGAACCCTTCGATACAAGGCGAAACCGCGTTGCGGGATGGCGGATACGAACATCTGGTTCAAGGCACGCTGATCAAGAACATCCAAGGCCGCGTGCGCTTCGCCGGTGAGGATATCGTGATCGAGAGTTTGACCGGAGAAGACCCCTATGGCGGCAGTTTCGGAATTAACGGAAACGCCAGCCTCGCCGGTGGGCAACCGGTTTTCGATATCGCGACAAAGCTGAACGGGCTTCGGGTGGTCAACAGCGATGCCGTGAAGGCCGATGTGGACGCGGACATCAAGGTGGGCCAGCAGAACGACGGCATGCTTGTGCAGGGCCAGGTTTTAATCCGGCGGGCGGAGGTGAACCTCAGCGTCGCGCTGCCACCCAGCATTGCCACATTGGATGTCGAGGACGGGTCGGAAGATGGACCGGATCCCGCACAGCAGGCGGAACCCTCAAGAATCGCGCTGGACGTGACGGTCGATGCGCCGGGACAGATCTTTGTGCGGGGGCGCGGTCTCGACTCCGAGTGGCAGGGAAACGTGAAGGTGACCGGCACGGCGGTGCAGCCGATCGTGTCCGGCGGATTTTCCGCACGGCGCGGGCGGATCGACGTCATCGGCAAAGGTTTCGACCTGGATCAATCGTCGATCAAATTCTTCGGCGGCGAAACGATTGATCCGATGCTGGGGATCCGGGGCGTTCATGAAGGCGACGATATCACCGTCATCGCCTTGCTCGAAGGCCCGTCCAGCAAGCCGGAGATCAAATTGGAATCGCAACCGCCTTTGCCGGAAGATGAAGTGCTGAGCCGACTTCTGTTCGGCAAGACGGCGTCCAGTCTCAGCCCGTTGGAGGCGGCGCAGTTGGCGGCATCCGCCTCGGAGCTGGCCGGCGGCGGCAGCGGGTTGGATGTTTTGGGTACGATCCGGGATTTCGTCGGCGTCGACGTACTTGAAGTGGATACGTCGGGCGATGCCGCGGCGGTCAAGGCGGGAAGCTACGTCGCCGACGGGGTCTTCGTCGGGGCGAAGCAGGGCGCGGCACCCGGGTCCAGCAGCGTGACGGTGGAGGTTGAAGTGACCCCGAATATCTCGGTCACGACGGAGTCCGGGCAGACCAGCTCCAACGCCGGCGTGAATTTCAAGTGGGACTACTAATCTGCTGACCTGATGACTGGGCCTAGTTTTTCTCGGGCGTGAATTCCGCCCGCAGTGCGTCGGTGTGCTCCCCTGTTCGAGGGACGCGCCCGGGATTGAGCCCGGCGATCGGGCCCCGCGGTACGGTGCCGTCGGTTTGTATGACCGGTGGGGCGGGCATGGATATCGGCCCGGCCGGCGTCTCGACCGTGATCCGCCGTAACTGAACGTGTTGGGTCAGGTCCTCCACGGAGTTGAGAGCGCCGAAGGCGACCTGCGCTTTCCCCAGCATTGCAGTGACCTCGTCGCGTGTATGGGAACCGAACACGCGATCGATGATCACGTTGAGCGCTGGACGGTTCGCGACACGGGCGACGTTGTTCCTGAACCGCTCATCCGCCGCCAAGGACGGCTCGTTCAACACTTCTTCGCAGAGCCGATTCCACTCGCGTTCGTTCTGGATGGAAATCACGACCTCCTTCCCGTCGGAACACCGATAGGCGCCATAGGGCGCGATCGAGGGGTGGTTCATGCCCACGCGCTTGGGTGCCTTGCCGGTTTGCTCCTGATGAAGGAAGGGAACGGTCATAAGGTCAGCCATGGCGTCGAACAGCGAGACTGAAATGCCGCCGCCCTTGCCGGTCCGTCCCCGTTGAATCAGCATTTGCAGGATGCCGCTATAGGCCTGCATCCCGGCGGCGAGATCGACGATCGAAACGCCGACGCGTCCCGGTTGTTCGGGGCTTCCGGTGATGGAAGCCAAACCCGTTTCCGCCTGGATCAGCAGGTCATAGGCCTTCATGTCCCGATAGGGCCCCTCCTCCCCGTAGCCTGAAACGTCGCAGGTGATAAGCCGAGGATGCTTGGCGCGCAGGTCCGCCGAGCCGAAGCCGGCGCGTTCAGCGGCGCCGGGCACCAAGTTCTGCATGAAGACGTCGGCCTGCGCGATCATCGCATGCAGCAATTCCGCGTCCTCCGGCTTCTTAATGTCCAGGACGATGGATTCCTTGCCGCGGTTCAGCCAGACGAAATAGGAGCTCTCGCCTTGGGCGGCCTCATCGTAGCAGCGGGCGAAATCGCCGCCATCGCGTTCCACCTTGATCACGCGCGCCCCCGCTTCGGCCATACGGGATGCGGCATAGGGCGCGGCAACGGCCTGGTCCATGGAGACGACCAGCAATCCTTCCAAGGGTCCGGCATTCATCGCTTCAGTCCTCTTGCCCTAGTATGACCGCGGCAAGCCGAGGATATGTTCGGCCACGTAGGACAGGATGAGGTTCGTCGAAATCGGGGCGACCTGATAGAGCCGCGTTTCCCGGAATTTCCGCTCGACGTCGTATTCCTCCGAAAATCCGAACCCGCCATGGGTTTGCAGGCACATGTCAGCCGCCATCCAGGACGCTTCCGCCGCAAGATATTTGGCCATGTTGGCTTCCGGGCCGATGGACTTGCCGGCATCGAAAAGGGCGGCGGCCTTTCTTACCATCATGTCGGCCGCTTCGGTCGCTGCATAGGCCTTGGCGATCGGGAACTGAATGCCCTGGTTGCGGCCGATCGGGCCGCCGAACACATGGCGATCATTGGCGTAGCCGACTGCCTTTTCGATGAACCAGCGTGAATCGCCGATGCATTCCGCCGCGATCAAGGTGCGTTCCGCGTTCATGCCGTCCAGGATATACCGGAAACCTTTGTTCTCCTCCCCGACCAGATTCTCCGCCGGGACGCGCAAATTGTCGAAGAAGACTTCCGTCGTCGCGTGATTGATCATCGCCCGGATCGGCCGGATGGTCAGGCCGTTGCCCACTGCCTCCCGCATATCGACGATGAAGACGCTTAGGCCTTCGCCCTTTTTCTGCACCTGATCCTTCGGGGTTGTGCGGGCGAGCAGAAGCATCAGATCGGAATGTTCCGCGCGGGAAGTCCAGACCTTTTGACCATTGACCACATAGTCGTCGCCGTCCCGGACCGCAGTCGTACGCAGGCTCAACGTATCCGTACCGCTGGTCGGTTCCGTTACGCCGAAGGCCTGCAGGCGCAGGGCGCCGGACGCAATCTGCGGGAGCCATGTACTCTTCTGCTCCGGGCTTCCATGCCGCAGGATGGTTCCCATGATGTACATCTGCGCGTGGCAGGCGGCCCCGTTGCAGCCGGATTTCTGGATTTCCTCCATGATCGCGGCTGCTTCGGTCAGTCCCAAGCCGCTGCCGCCGTATTCCTCCGGGATCAGGGCGGCAAGGAAGCCGGCTTCGGTCAGGGCCTTCACGAACTCGCCGGGATAGGCCTGCTCGCGGTCCTTTTCCCGCCAATATTCGCCGGGGAAGTCGGCGCATAGGGCACGCACGCTTTCCCGTATTGCCCGGATGTCTTCGTCTTCCTCAAGGAAAGGGGATGCCGCGTTCTGATCGGTCGCCATTGGAGCCTGCTTCTTGTCTATATCCGAAGAAGGGGCAGACTATCGACAGGGCTCGGTCTCTCCAATCGCAAAACGGATAAAGGTGAATTCACCCTTGCAATGGAAACGACATGGAGCCTGACCCGCTGAGACAAATGGTCCGTCATTGCGGTTTGAACGGTCCATGCGCTTTCGGCTATCGTTCCGCGACAGAGCTATCGGCTCGAAACTGACACCACCGTCACGAAGGGAACGACACTATGGCCAGCGACTCACTTCATGCGCCACGCGAACGCCTGTCCAAGGATACCATTCACCTGCATCACGCCATCGTTTCTTTGATGGAGGAGCTGGAAGCCGTGGATTGGTATCGTCAGCGCGCGGACGATTGCGACGATCCCGCGTTGAAGGAAATCCTGCTCCACAACATGCGGGAAGAGATGGAGCATGCGGCAATGGTGCTGGAGTGGATTCGCCGCAACAATTCCGATTTCGAAGGTTTCCTTAAAGAATTTCTGTTCACCGACGGTGATATCGGCCACCACTAGGGTCACTAGGCTGCGGGCCGTCGGAATGCAGGTGCCGACGCCCGCTTGCCTACTTTACGCGTGCCAGGGTCAACCGAAAGTAACTCGTCCCGTCACGGGCGAATTCTATTGTCAGGTCACCGTTCATGGCCCGCATGATCGCTCGGCTGATCGGCAGGCCAAGACCGGCCCCCTGGTCCCGGTCCGCGCGGGCGCCACGGGCGAATTTTTCAAAGATCATCGATGACTCCGCGCGCGTCACGCCGCCGCCGTTATCGACTATGTCGATCCAGACCTTGTCGTTCTTGACCGTGGATACGATGCGGATCGTCGGTGTTGCGGCCGTATTGTATTTGACCGCGTTCGATAGAATGTTGATCAACACCTGACGCAAGCGATCGTCATTCCCCCGGATCAAGGTGCCTTCCGCCGCCGGTGCCACCCTGATCCCGACATTCATGTTCCGCGTCATGCCGGACACTGCGTCGATTGCACCGGAGACCGCTTGATTCACCTCAATCCGTTCCAATTCCAGGCTTACTGTGCCGGCTTCGAGCCGGCTCATATCGAGCAACTCGTCCAGCAGGCGGGTCAGGCGCAGGCTCTCGTTCTGAATGATGGCAACAAAGCGATCGCGCTCCTCGGGTGCGAGTTCGTTGTCGCTGACGAGGATATCCGAAAACGACCGGATTGAGGTCATCGGCGTCCGCAATTCATGGCTGACCTGGCTTAGGAATTCATCCTTCTGTGCATCCAGCGCCTTCAGTCTTTCGTTCGCATTGCGAAGCTGCTGCGCCGCGTGCTCAAGTTCCGCCGATTTCTCGGCCAATTGCCGCGACGTCTCGATCAATTCCTGGGTCTCGTCGGCGATGTCGATCAACTCGGTGATGCCGACGGATTCCTGCCCGGCGATCCGGGTCACCATGGCATGGGCGGACGCCGCCCCGATGGATCCCGCCAATTCCCGTTCCAGCCGGGCGATCACCGCGTCGGTCGCGTGCGGCAGACCCGCATCGGTGCCTTGCGCGGCCGCCATTTCGTCGAACAGTCGGCGGGCCGGCTCCGTCCCCAGAATGCGTTGCGCGAGCACGAAGAGGTCTTCGGAATCAGCGGTGCCGACATTGGTCCGGGACGTGCCGCCGCCGGAGGACCTGTAGACATCGACAAACAAGGTACTCTGCAGACGTTCCAGGTCATTCGGCCGTGTCAGGCTGGATACCAGAACGAAGGACAGCGCATTCATGCCGACGCTCCAGAAGACGGCATGGACTAGCGGGTCCATCCCCGCGAGACCGAACAGCGCTTGTGGGCGCAGGAGTTCGACGCCCCAGGGGCCGTTCTTCAAGACGTCTTGAGTCAGCAGCAATTCGCCGCCGAAACTGGGAAGGAAAAACGTGTAGGCCCATAGGACGAAGCCGATAACCAGCCCGACCAGGGCCCCTTTTCGTGTGGCGCCCCGCCAGAAAATGCCACCGACCAGGCTGGGTAGAAACTGTGCGACGCCGACGAAAGCGATGAGGCCGATGGCGGCCAAGGCGTCCGATCCGCCGCTGCCCTGGAAATAGAGGAATCCCAAACCGAGAATAGCGGCGATACTGAACCGACGTGACACCAGCAGCAGGTTGCGGACGTCGCCGCTGACCGCGTGGTCGCCCGGCAGCAGCCGCAAGGCGACCGGCATGACGATATGGTTCGAGACCATGGTGGAAACAGCGATCGCGGCCACGATCACCATGGAAGTGGCGGAGGAAAAGCCGCCAAGGAAAGCCAGCAAGGCAAGTTCGTGGCGGTTTTCCGCGAGGGGCAGGGTCAGGACATACAGGTCTGGATTGGCCCCGGCGGGCATCACCTTCGTGCCAACGATTGCAATCGGCATGATGAAGAGCGTCATGCCGAACAGATAAAGCGGGAACAGCCAGGATGCCGTCGTCAGGTGGCTTTCCTTGATATTCTCCACCACGGTGACTTGAAATTGCCTCGGCAGGCAGATCACGGCCGTTGCAGACAGGAACGTGATCGCGACCCATCGCGACCCGAAAACGCCGTCTTCCCCGCGGATGAAATCCTCCGGGACGTTCGCGAAGATGTCGCCGAACCCGTCCGATACGCCATAGACCGCGAAGATGCCGACGGCGATCAGGGCGAAGAGCTTCACAATGGCTTCCAGCGCGATCGCCGAAACAACGCCATGGTGCCGTTCGTTTGCATCCAGGTTGCGGGTCCCGAAGAGAATGGTGAACAAGGCCATGCCGGCGGCAACCCAGAAGGCCGTCGTGACCTCGTCCACCTCGCCGGCAATGATCTGGTAGCTTCTGGTCACTGATTGGAGTTGCAAGGCGATATAGGGGGTCGTCGCGATCACCGCGATGACGGTCACCAATACGGCGAGACTGGGACTCTTGCCGTAGCGCGATGAAATCAGATCGGCGATCGAGGTGATGCGGTGGGCGCGCCCGATGCGCACCAGTTTTCTAAGCAGCCACCACCAACCGACGAAGACCAGCGTTGGGCCGAGATAGATCGTAATGAACTCCAGACCGTTTCGCGCGGCCGACCCGACGGCCCCATAGAAGGTCCATGACGTGCAGTAGACGGAAATCGACAATGTGTAGACGACGGGTGATTGCAACCAGCGCATGGGGTTCGTCCTCGTCCGCCGGTCGACGATGAACGCGACGGCGAAGAGCAAGGCGACATAGCCCAGGCAGGCAAATAGCAGGATGTCGGTGGAAAGCATCAGTCGTCCGCGTCCGAAGACGCGTTCCGTTGCGGCTTATAGTCCATCCGCCCAAGCGGCTTGGCCAGGATCGCGGCCCCGATGATCAGCGCGAGCCACACCGCGAAAATGTAGAAGATCAGGAAGGGGATTCCGAAAACGGTACCTTCCAGCAGGAATATGCCCGCGACCGGCGGCATCAGAAGTGCGGCGCCGACGACCAGCAGAACCATGGAACGGTCCCGGGTTTCCCGCCTTGATATCTGCAGATCGGCCCGGTCTTTCACGGCATGCGACCCCCGTCAGGCGGAACCTTGCGCGGCGAGCCGTTCTACAGCGGCAACCAACTCGGCGTTGGCAAAGGGTTTGGTGATGAACAGGTCTGCGCCGCATTCCAGGGCCGTCTCCCGGTCTTCGCGTTGACCTTTGGCGGTCAGCATCAACACCGGCAGGGATTCAGAACGTTGGTCGGCGCGCAGGCGTCGAAGGATTTCGTAACCGTCAAGCTCCGGCAACATCACGTCCAAGACAAGGACGTCCGGCACGTTTGCCAAAACGGATTCGAGCGCTTGACGCCCATCCGTCTCAACCCCCACTTCAAAGCCCGCTCTTTCCAGAAGAAACGTTAGCGATTCGACGATATTGGGTTCGTCCTCCGCCAACAGGACGCGTTTCGTCATTCCCGAGTATCCTCCCGAACTTCGGCCATCTTATTTTATTGTCGACCGTTTCCCAATTATCGGCACTTTTGCCCGCGCTGCAATCCACGATATTCAGACGGCGGCACGGGTTCCCGCAACGGGCTAAGCTGCCAAGGGGTCTTCCACACGATGCAGGCAGTTCCGGCGGGGACAAAGACGGCAACTGGGTCCGACTTCTTCAACCGGCGCGTTCGCTTCCGCCGCGTAGACCGTTTTCTGCGCGTCTGCTTCTGTGGCAGCGAGCATGTCGGTCACGTAGTGACGCGGCTTTCCGAAGCCCGACGGCCCCGTGTTTCTGGCGCGGGCCACGAATACGAAACGGGCGCCTGAGGGGAACAGGGCACGCTGGCGGATGACCGTCTCCGGCGACTGTTGGGCGCGGTAAAGCACCCATAACGGACAAGCGGCCGCATATCGCGGGATAGCCAAACCCGACAATCCGAGCATTTCGATGATCGTTCCGGCGGCGTTGGCGCGGAAATATCCGAACCGGGGAACGTTCTCACTGCGCGGCAATGCGGTAAGACGGTGGCAGACCCCGTCGATCCCGGTTGAGAAGACGTCCGACAGGGCTTCGATATCGTACCGCAATTCGCCCGATATCCCTTGAAACGCCTTCATGGGCATCAGGATGGCGCCGACGGCATAGTCGGTCAGGGCTTGGTTTGCCCGGCTTCTGGCGGCTGCGGTTTCGATTTCGTTGTGGCTGCGGATCAACTCCCTGATCAATCCACTCAAATGCTCCTGAACCAATTCCCGCGCTTTGGCATGGCGCGATACCGGATGGGGGCTTGTCAGATGCGACGTCAATTTTTCGGCGAATTCTTCGATCTCCTCGAAATGGTTTTCTTTCGCGGTGAACAGGGCCTCGACCTCATCGATCGGGGTTAGAATCCGGTTTTCTTCCTCTGCCTTGTCCAGGTAGACGGCCAAGGCTTCCCCGATTTCCGACAAGGCCCGGCTTTCCTCGTAGATGATGCTGTGAAAGCGGTCTCTCCGGTCTTCAGGCACATCCTGATAGTCCGTCAAAATTTCCGAGGCGGATCGAATGGACGCGATTCTGGTCAGCATCCGGTGGACGGATTCGTTCAAGAAGGGGTCATTGGACAGGCGTTCGGAAAGTGTCTGGGCACGTGCCGAGGCCTCGTGCTCGGCGCGGGCGAGGGCAGCCATCGACCTTGCCCAACCGGGAAAACGGCCGATCAATTCGCTCGTCCGATGGCTTTCTATATTCAGGTTCTGAAGGGACGGTAGATGGGCGATTTCGACCAGCGTCTCGTGCAGTCTGTGTTCGGACGCGCCGTCCAACTCCTCAATGGCGAGGTTCAGGGTGTCTGCGATCTTTCGCAATAACGTGCCCGCGATACGACGTTTGTTCCACTCGATCAGGTTGAGATAGGAGGCGGAAATGCCGACTTGGCGTGCGAGTTCCGCCTGGGTCGTGCCGATTTCGCGGCGTCGCTGCCGGATTCGGGTGCCAACGATGGTATCGACCATTGCCGGATTTTCCTTACGCGCTATAGGGTTAACGGTAGAGTTTAGTCAATGATTGACAGATTTGTGCGCATGCACAATAAATTATTTACTAAAAAATCGTTATAGGTCAACAATTTATTGAATTTTTTACAGATTGCAGGCAGTGTGTCGCTGGGTGGTTTGTCACCCTGACCGAATGCGGACCGCCTCCGGCGTCACCCGTCTTCGGTAAAAAGTACGGGGAAACGCACAAAGGGAGATCCTTTAATGAGCAAATTTGACATCAGTCGCCGTGGGCTGCTGAAAGGCTCGGCCGCCGCTGGCGCCGGGTTGGCCCTGCCGACCATGTTCACCAGCAATGTGTGGGCCGCAGGTTACTTGAACGAGCCGAAAGGCAGCACCGTTACGTTCGGCTTCAACGTCCCGCAGACGGGCGCTTATGCCGACGAAGGCGCGGACGAACTACGCGCATACGAATTGGCTGTTGAGCACATCAACGGCGAAGGCGACGGCGGCATGCTGAACACGTTTTCGTCGAAGGCCCTGCAGGGCAACGGCGTCAACGGCAAGAAAGTCGTATTCGTTACCGGTGACACGCAAACCAAATCCGATGCCGCCCGCGCCAGCGCGAAGCGGATGATCGAAAAAGACGGTGCCATCATGATCACCGGCGGTTCGTCCTCCGGTGTTGCGATCGCGGTCCAAGGGCTTTGCCAGGACGCCGGCGTAATCTTCATGGCTGGTCTGACGCATTCCAACGACACGACCGGTAAGGACAAGCGGGCCAACGGTTTCCGTCACTTCTTCAACACGGAAATGACCGGCGCCGCGCTGGCTCCGGTGCTGAAGAACAACTTCGGAACCGATCGTACAGCTTATCACCTGACCGCCGATTACACCTGGGGTTGGTCGCAGGAAGGTTCGATTAAGAAGTATACCGAGGCTCTCGGCTGGAAGACCGCTGCCGCGGTTCGTACGCCGCTCGGCGCCGGTGACTTCTCGCAGTACATCACGCCGGTTCTGAATTCCGGTGCGGATGTGCTGGTCCTGAACCATTACGGCCGTGACATGGTCAACTCGTTGACCCAGGCCGTTCAGTTCGGTCTGCGCGACAAGCAGGTCAATGGTAAAGACTTCGCGATCGTCGTTCCGCTCTATAGCCGTCTCATGGCTCAGGGTGCGGGCGAAAACGTCAAGGGCATCTTCGGGTCCACCAACTGGCATTGGTCGCTGCAGGATGAAGGTTCCAAAGCCTTCGTTAAGTCCTTCGGTCAGAAATACGGCTTCCCGCCCAGCCAGGCGGCGCACACCACGTATTGCCAGGCGCTGTTGTATGCCGATGCTTGCCAGCGTGCCGGCACGTTCCGTCCGTCGGGCGTCGGTGCGGCTCTGGAAGGCTTCGATTTCGACGGCCTCGGCAACGGTCCGACCACCTACCGGGCGGCCGACCACCAGTGCTTCAAGGATGTCTTGGTCGTGAAGGGTAAGGAAAACCCGAGCTCCAAGTTCGACGTCCTCGAAGTCGTCGAAGTAACGCCGCGTGCGCAGGTCGAATATCCGGCCGAACTGCTTGGCGGCGAACTGGGCCCGTATAACGACGGCGCCTCCTAAACTACTTCGCCGTTAGAACGATGGTCGTCCCCACTGCCTTGGGGGCGACCATCCTTTCATGGCCATTCCTGGGGAGGTCTAACCCATGGACGCAATCCTGCTCCAAATTTTGAACGGCTTGGATAAAGGTGGGGCCTACGCCCTCATCGCTCTTGGCCTTACGATCATCTTCGGCACCCTTGGCGTGGTGAATTTCGCCCATGGTGCATTGTTCATGCTTGGGGCCTTCTGCGCCGTGTCGGTTAAGGCGATACTGAGCCTGGAAAGGATCACTGAAGATCCCAACCAGTTGACGGCCTGGGGCACACCGATGGAAATCCGGCAGCCCTTTGTCGAGATTTGGTTCGGTGATTTTGGATCGACGGTTCTGGATTATTCCGTGCCCGTGTCCATCTTGATCGCCATACCGGTCATGTTACTGATCGGCGTTGCGATGGAGCGGGGGCTAATCCGTTTCTTCTACAAGCGTCCTCACGCAGAGCAGATCCTGGTCACCTTCGGTTTGGCCATCGTGTTGCAGGAAATCGTCAAAGCGCAGTTCGGCGCAAATCCGATTCCGCAGCCGGCGCCCGATGTAGCCCAGGGAATGATCGATTTCGGCATTTTGATTGGCTTCGACGCAGGCAATGTCGTCTATCCGGCGTGGCGCCTGATCTACTTCCTATTCTCCGCCGCCGTCATCGCGGCCGTGTTCGCCTTCCTTCAGTTCACGACATTCGGGATGGTCGTCCGTGCAGGCATGGCAGACCGCGAAACAGTGGGGCTGCTCGGTATCGACATTGACCGGCGTTTCACCATCGTGTTCGGGATCGCGGCTGTCGTCGCTGGCTTGGCCGGTGCGATGTATACGCCGATCCTAAGCCCCGATTATCACATGGGGATGGATTTCCTGGTGCTTAGCTTCGTTGTCGTCGTGGTTGGCGGCATGGGGTCGCTCACGGGGGCTGTCGCGGCAGGGTTCCTTCTCGGGATTCTGCAGAGTTTCGCCTCAATGAACGAGGTGAAGGACATCCTTCCTGGCGTTGACCAGATCATCATCTATCTCATCGCCGTCGCGGTCTTGCTGGTTCGTCCGCGTGGTTTGATGGGTCGCAAAGGCGTGATGGAGCACTAAGTCATGAACATCTTCTCCTCAATGGAAAAGAAGGATCTCCTTCTTCTTCTTTGCTTCTCCGCCGCCGTGCTGACGGGCCCGATCATCCTGGAGCCTTTCGGGGCGGGGTACCCGGACCTGCTGCAGAAGTTCGCGATCTTCGGAATCTTCGCATTGGGCTTCAACATTCTCTTCGGTCTCACTGGCTACCTGTCCTTCGGGCATGCTGCGTTTCTGGGGATGGGGTCCTATACGGCGGTTTGGACGTTCAAGTTGCTCACCATGAACCCGATCCCCGCGGTTATCTTCGCAACGGTCATGGGGGGGCTTTTCGCGGCTATCATCGGCTTCATTTCACTCCGTCGAAGCGGCATCTATTTTTCGATCCTGACGCTGGCATTCGCGCAGATGAGCTACAATCTGGCCTATTCGGTGCTGACTCCGATCACCAACGGTGAAACGGGTTTGCAGTTGGCGCAGTCGGATCCACGGGCGTTGGATGTCATGTTCGGTCGCGACTATGGCGCGGTGCTGCCGTCTTCCGACTTGTTCGGTTTGGACATGACCGGTTATCCGGGCTTCTATTTCTGCGGTACCGTCTTGATCATCTGCTTCTTTATCTCGATGCGCATCTTCAACTCGCCGTTTGGCATGATGCTGCGGGCGATCAAGTCCAACCAGAACCGGATGAACTACACCGGGTTCAATACACGCCCCTATACCCTCGCGGCCTTCGTGATTTCCGGCATGTATGCCGGTTTGGCCGGCGGCCTGATGGCGGTGACCGATCCGCTGGCTGGGGCTGAACGCATGCAGTGGACCGCGTCCGGCGAAGTGGTTTTGATGACGATCCTGGGCGGTGCGGGGACCTTGCTTGGTCCGGTCATCGGTGCCGGTGCCATCAAGTATTTCGAGAATATCTTCTCGGCCTTCAACGAAGGTATCCTCATGAACCTTTTCGACTTCCTGCCTGAGACGCTGCAGCACATCATGGTGGGCATCTCTTCCCTTTTCGTTGGGGAAGGATGGCATCTTACGCTGGGGGCGTTGTTCATGCTTATCGTTATCTTCCTGCCCGGCGGCCTGATGGAAGGCTTCAACCGGATCAGGAATCTCGTAAAGAACCGCATGGGCGGCCGGGACGGCGGTTCGCCCTCTCCCGCAGCCGCGGAATAGGGGGACGGCGCCATGGCTATTCTTAAAGTCGAGAATGTTAACAAGCGCTTCGGCGGACTCAAAGCGTTGGACAACGTCAACCTGCAAGTCGATGCCGGCACGGTGCACGCCATTATCGGTCCGAACGGGGCAGGCAAGTCGACATTGCTCAACTGCTTCATTGGTCGGTTGGAACCGGATACCGGGTCCGTGATGTTCGACGGTAGTTCGCTGCTCGGCATTCAACCGCACCAGATCAACCAGTTGGGGGTCAGCCGCGTATTTCAGACGCCCGAGATTTTCGGCAATCTCTCGCTTTTGGAGAACGTCGTGATCCCGGCCTTTGCCAAGCGCGATGGTTCCTTCACGATGAACGCCTGGATGTCCGTTTCCAGCGAGAACGAGTTAAGGGACATGGCGATGGATATGCTCGCCGATGTCGGTCTGGCCGAGAAGGCCGGCGACATTGCAGGGCAATTGTCGCGTGGCGACAAGCGGCGCCTGGAGCTTGCCATGTGCTTGGTTCAGCAGCCTAAGCTTCTGCTGCTCGATGAGCCGACGGCGGGCATGGCGCGCGCGGACACGAACAACACCATCGATCTGATGAAGCGAATTGCGCAACGCGGTGTCACCATGGTGGTGATCGAACACGACATGCATGTCGTGTTTTCTCTTGCGGACAAAATCAGTGTCTTGGCGCAAGGTACCGTCATCGTCGAAGACTTGCCCGAAAAAATCAAAGGCGATCCCAGGGTGCAAGAAGCATATCTGGGCGGCGCTCATCTTTAAGCCCGCTTGGATAGGTGGAGAAGAAAATGGAAACTGCAACGAAATCCGGCAGCCTCATCAAGGAAGAAGCTTTTTCCGGGCATGTGCCCGTGAAGAAACCCGTTTATTCGCAAGGCGGGCAGGCGGCGTATTTTTCCTGCTGGGACATCCATGCCTATTACGGGGAAAGCTACATTGTCCAAGGGGTCAGCTTCGATATCCGCGAGGGTGAGATCGTCGCGCTTCTGGGCCGGAACGGGGCCGGGAAGACATCCACGCTACGAGCGATCGCACGCGTTGACGACCCGGCCTTGAAGCACGGTGAGATCTGGCTTGACCATCAGCCGCTGCATGAGATGCGCGCCCATCAAGCAGCGCAGATCGGTATCGGTCTTGTGCCGGAGGACCGACGGATCATCCAGGGGCTGACGGTTGAAGAAAACCTGAAACTAGCGCAGATCGCCCCGCCGATCGGGTGGTCTATCGAGCGTATCTACGAACTGTTCCCGCGGCTGGGTGAAAGGCGCATGCAGGAAGGCACAACGCTTTCCGGCGGCGAGCAGCAGATGCTCGCGATCGGCCGCACCTTGGCGCGCGACGTGAAGCTGTTGTTGCTGGATGAACCTTACGAAGGGTTGGCCCCGGTAATCGTGCAGGAGATCGAAAGGACGCTGGAGCAGATCAAGAATCTCGGCATGACCACGATCATCGTGGAACAGAATGCAATTGCCGCGCTGCATTTGGCGGATCGTGCTATCATTCTCGACATGGGACAGGTCGTATTCGACGGCAAGGCTCAAGAAGTGTTGGATAACGCGGAACTTCGCCAGCAATATCTGGCGATCTGATCAAACGGCCGGGGTGCCAGCGGATGACCGAAAAACAGGCGCCGCGTCAGGAGACTCTAGCGCTTAGCACGAAGTTGGAAGAGGACTTCGTGTCGCCGCTGACGGCAATGCGTGGCGCGCTGGAAATTCTGCGCGACTATCCGGATCTACCACAAGACGAACGCATCCGGTTTGCCGAAGCGGCGTTGCGCGGATGCGCGCGCCTGGAAGCCAGTGTCCGGCACCTGGGTGATACGGTCTATGCCGATCGTGAAGCCGCGGCGGCAAACATGCCGCCGCCTTCGGAACACACGAAACGGCTGCAGGTGAATGAGGCGGAACGTCTGTTCGAAATCGATCTGTCCGGTCTGGAATTCTCCAGTCCCGCCGTGGTGAACGAATTTTTCGACGTGGCGGACAGGATCATCGAGGCGACGAACGAGGACTGGTTCTTCGCCGTCAATTACGCTTGCCGGATCTGGCCTGAAGCATGGGTAACCTTTGCGCATAGGGCGAAGAAGATCAATGTTTCCCATTCCTTGGGAACTGTTCGGTTCGTTGAGGTCTCTGGCGACGATCCCTGGGCCCGTGCGGCGGCGGGCGACCCGACCATCCTGTCATCGCGTGCCGAAGCCCTGGCCGAAGTAGCCGCACTGCGCGCGGGACGCCGCCGTTAACCGGCCGCCAACTCGGCCGGGCGGATTTCCTGATGCCATTCCCCAACCTTTCGTGTGAGAATACACGCGCGCCCAGTTCCTGACCGGGTGATGTGACGCGCTGGTCCGCGCCATGCGGGCGCAGACCTGCCGCGTAGCTTTGGTGAAGACGAGGGAGATGAAACGATGCCGCATTCCACATACATGCCCGAACGGATGGGTGCCGCGGCGGTCACCCCCACCGGGCGTTTCGAAGCGGGATCGTTTCAGGAATTCATCGTGACCTACACGGCCGGCCATTTCGGCATTGACGATACCGGATCGATCAAGGTCGTGCATCGGTTCGCCTCGGATATGGGACGCCCGCAGTTCGATGACCCGGAAGCACCGAATTACACAACGGTGGAAGCGACGAACGGCGCGATACTGCATGTCGAATACGACATGAAGCGGAACATCCGACCGTGGGACAAGACCCTCTATATCAAAGTGGTGCGGGGTTTCCTGCGAGAAGGCGACCAGATCATCATCCGGTTCGGTGACCGGCGCCAAGGAAGCCCCGGCATCCGTCTGCAGACTTTCTGTGAGGAAACTTTCGAGTTCCGTGTACTGGTCGACGCCATCGCGACCTATAACTATGTCGAATTGCCGGAACAGCCGATTATCGAGATCGTGCCGGGCCCGCCGGCGCTCTACAAGGCGATCCTGCCGACTTTGCGCCGCTTGGGCGAACCGTTCCGGCTTTGCCTGAAAGGGGAGGATCGCTGGGGCAATCCTTCTGACCAATGCGGGGACGTTTTCCGGTTGCAGGCGAACATGCCGGTCCAAGGCCTTCCAGATGAGGCACGGTTCGAGAAAGGCAAGTTCGGACTCGTCTTGGACGGGTTGAGCGTTTCTGAAACCGGCGACCTGACGGTGGCGTTGGTGGATGGCGCCGGAAAGGTGGTAGCCGAAAGCAATCCTTGCCGCTTCGTCGGAGAGGCCGCTTTGCTGCCGTATTGGGGCGACTTGCATGGACAATCGGAGGAGACGATTGGAACAAACTCGGCTCGGGATTTCTACGATTTTGCGCGCGACAAGGCCTTCCTGGATATCTGCGTCCATCAAGGGAACGACTTCCAAATCACCGAACCGTTTTGGCAATGGCTCAACGAGTTGTCGAAAGAATTTACCGAGGATGACCGGTTCATCGTTTTTCCGGGCTGGGAATGGTCCGGGAATACCGGACTGGGCGGCGACCGCAATGTCCTGCATATGCAGGAAGGACGGCAGATACATCGGTCGTCCCATGCCTTGGTGGACGACTTGTCGGATATCGAGACGGACGCGACCTCGGCCGCCGATCTTTTCGATGCCCTGAAGGGCGAGGATTGCACCGTCTTCGCCCATATCGGCGGGCGATATGCGGATATTAAGATCGCCCATGACGAACGGATCGAGCGGTCGGTGGAAGTTCATTCAGCGTGGGGAACCTTCGAATGGTTGATGGACGACGCCTTGGAGCAAGGCTACCGAGTCGGCATCGTCTCGAACTCGGATGGGCACAAGGGGCGGCCGGGCGCATCGCATCCCGGTGCCACTAAGTTCGGCGCCTATGGCGGCCTGACTTGCGTGCTTGCGCCGAGCTTCACGCGGGCTGGGATCATGGAGGGCCTGAAACGACGGCATCACTATGGCACCACGGGCAGCCGAGTGATCTTGAATACATGGGTTGATTTCGCCACCGAAGCGACCTCGTACGAGGACAATCCAGACCTTGGCGACACCCCTTCCCATTCGACCCGAAGTGCGATGATGGGAGATATCCTTAGGTCCGGCGACAAGGAGGTGATCTTCTGGATCGATGTGAACGGTGCGTCGCCGATCGAACGCATCGACATTAGAAACGGTTTGGAGACCGTGGAGGTCTATCGTCCATATACGGAAGCTGATCTTGGAAGGCGGATCCGCGTGCTGTGGGAAGGGTCCGAATATCGCGGCCGCGGGCGGGAAACCATCTGGGACGGGTTCGCTGAATTGAGCGGCAACAGCTTCGAACAGTTGTCCCCGATCAACCGGTTCAACCTGGACAAACGTTTCGATCAGACGGAGCCAGGCCGCGTTGAATGGACGGCGCTTACGACCGGTGGGTTCGGTGGGTTCGACGCGATACTGGCGGACCCGGATTCCGGCGTCCTGAAGATCGATACGGATCTGGTGAAAGAAGAAATCGCGATCAAGGATATCGGCCGGGACGAGATGGTCTTTGCCAACGGCGGGATCGATCGGCGTATCCGTATCTTCCGGATGCCGGATGAGAATCCGCACCGTTCCGTGGTCCTGGAACGTCGTATCGTGCTGAAGAATG
>CAYGKA010000033.1:14615-50464 GCA_964350445.1 uncultured Flavobacteriaceae bacterium | reverse complement strand
TAGGCGCCGGCCAGCTTCATAAGCTTGAAGGCCTTGGGCAGCTTGCCCGTCGATTCCAAATGCGGGCCACGGCACAGGTCGAGCCATTTGTCGCCCTGGCGGTAGATCGTCAGCGGTTCGCCCGCCGGCAATTCACCGACCCACTCGGCTTTGAATTCCTCGCCGATCTGGTTGAAATAATCGACGGCGTCGGCGCGCTCCCAAACCTCACGCACGATCTTGTCGTCGCGGTCGACGATTTCCGCCATCTTCTTTTCGATCTTCTCGAAATCCTCGGAAGAGAACGGCTCCGCGCGGTGGAAATCGTAGTAGAAGCCGTCTTCCGTCGACGGACCGAAGGTGATCTGCGTGCCGGGAAAAAGCTCCTGCACCGCCTGCGCCAACACGTGGGCGGCGTCGTGCCGGATGATTTCCAGCCCGTCTTCATGATCCTTGGTGACGATTTCGACTTTGCTGTCCCGATCGATGGGGCGGGACAGATCCCACAACTCGCCATCGACCTTCACCACCAGGGCGGCCTTTGCCAGGCCCGGCCCGATCGATGCGGCCAGTTGGGCGCCCGTAACGGCGCCGTCGAATTCGCGGACGTTCCCGTCGGGAAGCGTGATCGCTACCATTGTCCTAATCCTTGTCGCAGAAAATCAAATGCAGTTCGAAACCGGTGCCCGGGGATCGTCGCGGCGGCATCGAAATCGATGGAACAAGCGTCGGGCGGGCAGTGTCGCAATGACAACGGATAAACGACCCCCTAGGGGGTTCGGGCGCAAAGGGCGCGCATACCGTCATTGAGGGCAAATTCGAACACAGTTTTCATCCCGGTAAGACCGTCGTTCGAAGCCGGCGCCCCGAACGCGCGCGACTTTAGCGAAAGCGGGTTCCAAGTCAAGGCAAGCCGCCCTTAACGGGGTATCCCAATTTCAGAATGCAGGGTGATGAAAACCTCGTTCGGAGAAAGGTTCTTCAGATCAGGCCGCCGCAGGATCGTCACCGCCGGCCCCTTCTGGGCGCACAAAGCCGGATCGGAGGCGTGGGAGTAGAGCACCACGCTGGGGCAGCCCGAAATCGTGATCAGATGCATCGGGCCTGTATCATTGCCGACCGCGCCCGCCGCCCGGCGCGCCAGGGGTGCGATTTGCAGCAATGTCGTCTTTCCGATCAGCGACACGGCGTTGGGACAGCGTTCCAGGATGGCGCGTTCCGCATCCGCTTCCGCATCGGTCCCCAGGATGACCGGTGTCAGCCCGGCCGTCAGAAGCCGTCCTGCCAACTCGCCGAAATGCACGGCGGGCCAGCGTTTTTCGGGCCGGTGCGGGGCGCCGCCGGGGGCCAGCAGCACGAACCTGCCGGGCAGCGGCAGGTCGGCGATCCCGTCATCGCCCAGGAAGGACAGATCGGGCAACGAAACGTCCTGGATCCCCGCCGCGGCCAGTTGCTCGCGCTGGCGGTCCGCGGTGTGCATCGCGTCCCGATCCGGATTGGAATGGGGGTGCGAGCATCCCGCGGCGATCCCGGACCACAAGGGCCGGTCGGGCCAAAACAGTTTCAGATAGGCGCTGCTTCGGTCCGAGGTCTGCAAATCGAAGACGAGGTCCGCCCGCGTCGCGCGCAGTTTGGCCCGCAGATCCAGCACACCCGGCAAATTCAAAAGAGCTGGGCGATCGTCCATCACTATCTTGTCGAACAGACCGCTTGCTTCCGCCAGCTTTCGGAACGGCGCGGTGGTGAGCAGGGTGACTTCTGCTTTCGGATAGGCTTTGCGGATCGCCTGCATCGGGCCGATTGCCTGAAGGAAGTCGCCCAACGCCCCAAGCTTGATGATCAGGATTCGGTTCGCCGGCGGCGGCGCGTTTGCAGAAGGGTTAGCGGAACCGGTCACGGATCGTTCCAACCGGCCTATCCCATCCGGCGGCGGTCGGCCAATTCGCGATAGACCTCCACCGTCTTGCGGCACATCTCTTCCTTGGCGAAGCGCCGGCGCACATTGTCGATGGCCGCCTCGTGCAGCTTGTCCCGTGCCTCGGCATCCAGGGAAAGCGCCTCCCGCAGCGCGGCGGCCACGGAATGCGGATTGCCCGGCTCGAACAGCCAGCCGGTGACGCCGGGCTCAATCTGTTCGGGCGCGGCGCCATGGGCCGGCGCGATGACCGGACGGCCCAGTGCCTGGCCTTCCACCGCGACGCGGCCGAACCCTTCCGGGTCGGTCGAGGCGGAGACGACGACATCGGCCAATTTATAGGCGGCGGCCATGTCATTGCAGTCGCCGACGATATGGACCCGCCCGTCGAGGCCGAGCCGTTTCGCCGCGGCTTCCAGTTCCTCCCGATAGGCGGTGCGTCCCTGGTCCGCGCCGACGAACAGGCAGCGGAACTGCAGGTCGGAGATCTCGGGCAGGGCCTGCAGCAGCAGCATCTGACCTTTCCAGCGGGTCAGGCGGCCTGACATCAGGATGACGGGCACGCCGTCGGGCAGGCGCCATTGCGTCGCCAGTTTCACCACACGTTCCGCAGAGACGGCCTGGGGATCGAAAATCTTCAGGTCGATGCCGCGATGGATCACCCGCACCCGCGCCCAGTCGATATTGTAGTGCTCGACCATGTGGTCGCGGATGAAGTCGCTGATCGCGATCACCCGGTCGCCTTTGACCATGATGGAATTGTAAAACTTCTTGATCGGGCTTTTGTAGTTATAGGTCGCGTGGAAGGTCGTCATGAAGGCCCGGCCGGCGCGGCTTGCCGCGTATTTTGCGCTCCAGGCCGGCGCGCGGCTGCGCGCATGGATGATATCCACGTTCAGCCGATTCGCGAGGTCCGCGAGGCGCCCGACATTCCGGTACATGGTGATCAGGTTCTTGCTGTCCATCGGCAGGTCGAAATGCTCGATGCCGGCGCGGACCAATTCGCGCACCATCGGCCCGCCGCCGGAGACGACATAGGACCGGAATCCGGCTTCCTTGGCCGCAAGCGCCACGTCGATGGCACCGCGTTCCGCGCCCCCTGTCACCAGGGAGGGAAGCACCTGCAGGATACCCGGCGCTTCGGCGTCGACCGTTTCGGTCGTACCGGATGCCGGCTCTTTCTCTGCCGCGGCGTCGTCTGCCTTGTGTGTCTTGATGTCGATCATGTTTCCATGGCGGGCGGCCAGGAACCGCACCGCATCGGATGTATCTGGAAAAACCCCGTCATGCTGGCTATAGACCGAAAATTCGGACACCGTGCAAGCCTTACACAGAGCATCATGACGACTGAGACCGAACAAAGCGACACGATTGCGACAGCCGACGGCGCCCACATCGCTTTCCGGCATATCCCGGGCACTGGGCCGGGCATCCTTTTCTGTTGCGGATTCCATTCCGACATGGGCGGCAACAAAGCCACACGGCTCCGCGCTTTCGCCCAACGAAGCGGGCGGCAATACACCCGTTTCGACTACCAGGGGCACGGCACGTCGAGCGGCCTGTTCCGCGACGGCACCATTGGGACGTGGTTTTCCGACGCCCTGGCGGTGCTGGACCGGATAACCGAGGGGCCGCAGGTCATCGTAGGATCCTCGATGGGCGGATGGATGGCCATGTTGCTGGCCCGTGCCCGGCCGGAGAAGGTCGCCGGCCTTTTGCTGATCGCCCCGGCACCCGATTTTCCTGAAAAGCTGATGCTGCCCTCAATGCCGCCCGACGTACGGGACATACTCTTCCGCGACGGCGTTTGGGACCGGCCGTCGGAATACGCCGACGAGGATTATCCGATAACCTTGAAACTGGTCGAGGAGTCACGGTCGCACCACCTGCTGGATGGCGGCCTGCTGCCGTTCGACGGCCCGGTCCGGATCATCCACGGCGCGGCGGACGACGTTGTGCCGCTCCACCATGTGCTTTCGATACCGGACGCCATCCGGTCACGGGACGTGGTGACGGAAGTGGTGAAAGGCGGCGACCACCGCCTGTCGACAGAAGCGGACCTGCAGCGCATGGAAGACAGGTTGGCGGAGTTGATTGCCGCTGCCGGATGAAACGTCCCTGGGCGAACCGCTCCCGTCAGAGCAGCGCTTCCAGGGCCTGGCGGTAGTCCGGCCAAGCCAGCGCCACGCCCAATTCTTCTTTTATCCGTTTGTTCGACACCCGCTTGTTGTCGCGATAGAAACTGCGCGCCATCGGTGACAATTCGGCCTCCTCGAAGGGGATAAGGGGCGGCGGATCGACACCCAGCAGCGTGCATCCATAGGCGATCACTTCCTCCGGCGGGGCCGGATTGTCATCGCAGCAGTTATAGGCCGCGCCCGGGTTCGGCCGGTCGATGGAAGCGCGGAGGATCGTCGCGATATCGTCTCGGTGGATGCGGCTGAAGACTTGACCGGGCTTGTCGATGCGCCGCGCCCTGCCGCTACGGACCGTCTCCAACGCATTGCGCCCCGGGCCGTAGATGCCCGCCAGCCGGAAGAGCTGGACGGGAACGCCGGTTTCGCGGCCAAGATCCAGCCATGCCGCTTCTGCCGTCTTGCGCCGCTCGCCGCGGCTGCCGGTCGGCGTCAGATCCGACGCCTCATCGACCCAATCCCCGTCCCGGTCGCCGTAGACGCCCGTGGTCGACAGGTATCCGATCCAGTCGAGGCCGCCCGCCGCCTGTATAATCGCTTCGCCTGCTTCATCGATGACCGGGTCGCCATCCTCGTCCGGCGGTACGGAGGACAGCAGATGCGTGACGCCGTCGAACGCGCTGTCAGGCAAAGGCATGCCGCGGTCGAAACGGAACACCGTCCAGCCCCGTGCCGTGAGCTCTGCCTGTTTCTCCGCGCTTCGGCAGGTCCCGGCGATGGACCATCCCTCGCGCTGCAGGCGCTCGGCGAGCGCGATCGCGGAATAGCCGAGGCCGAAACAGAAAAAGCGTTTGGTCATGAAATATCCTGAGTTGAGCTGTTAGCCGGTCGGACCAAGGAAATTTGCCTTCACGCCGCGTCTGTCAATAGCGAGTCGGCCAAAACCGCGGCCGCGCGAGCCGACTATCGGCTTGATTTCAGCGTGCGCAGGACGAGACTGCGGGCGTGCCGCGTCGATGCGCCATCGTTCAGGAGGACAATCATGAATCCGGAAGCGAGTTTCCGCTTTTCCCATACGGTCGCCCGGAAGCCCGGGAAGAGCGTCGCCCACGGCATCCGCGAAGGCGCCGGGCCGGACCCGGACCCCGCTGCCTTCGGGCGGGAACATGACGCCTATGTCGCCGCGCTGCGCGATGCCGGGACCAAGGTCACCGTCCTCGACCCGTTGGAAGGTTTTCCCGATTCGGTGTTTGTCGAAGACCCCGCGCTTTGCGTTGCCGGGGCGGCAATCATCCTGCGGCCCGGCGCCGAAGCCCGTTTCGGGGAACGGGATCCGATGCGCGACGCGCTCTCGAAAATCTTCAAGACCGTTATCGACCTGCCGGAAGGCGGTTTCGTCGACGGCGGGGATATTCTGGTCACCGGGCGGGAGGTTCTGATCGGCTTGTCGGCACGGACGGACCGGCCCGGGGTCGACCGGCTCGACCGGATACTGGCTGACCTGGGCGTCCCTCTGCGCGTCGTCCAGACACCGCCGGAAATCCTGCACTTCAAAACCGGCTGCGGCTTGCTGGACGCGGAAACCATCTTCGCGACCGCGCCTTTGGTCCGGTCCGGCTGTTTGGACGGGTACAGGATCGTCGAATGCCCGGACGGGGAGGAGCCTGCCGCGAACCTGATACGGGTCAACGACCAGGTCTTCCTGGCACGGGGATTTCCGCGCACCGCCGACCTGCTGCGGAACGAAGGGTACGGGGTCACGGAACTGTCGGTCGCGGAAGCGGCCAAACTGGACGGCGGCTTGTCATGCATGTCGCTTCGTTTTACGCCTGACGCCGACATCTAGGCGAGCGGCGCCCCGGCGCTAGCGAGGGAGACGATGAGTATGCGCGGCACGGCACGGGCCTTTCTTTCGGCCCCTGCGTTTTTCTGCTGGGTCTTTCTGATCTGGACCGGCGGCCCCGCGGCCGCGCAGCAGACGGATTTCCTCGCCAATCGCGAATACCGCATCTGTTTGAGCTTGGCGGTGCGCGACCCGGCGGAGGCCTTCGAACACAGCCTTCGTTGGCACGATGCCGGCGGCGGCGACGCGGCGCTGCATTGTTCCGCCATCGCGCTGATCAATCTGGGTCACTACGCCGAAGCCGCCACCCGGCTTGAAAAGCTGGCCCGCGGCATGCCGGACGACACCCCGCCCAACGTGGTCGCCGAAATCCTGGCCCATGCCGGCATCGCCTGGCAGCAGGCGGACAACCTCGACCGGGCGCTGGAGATCCAGAACAACGCCTTGGAGTTGAGCCCGAACAACCCGGATATCCTGACCGACCGCGCGGTCACGTTCTTCACCAAGAACGAATACTGGGAAGCCATCGACGATCTGAACCAGGCCCTGTTTCTGGCGCCCGGCAGTGCGGCCGTCCATGCATTGCGGGCAAGCGCCTACCGCTATGTGGACACGCTGGACCTGGCCATGGAGGACGCCAACCGCGCCCTGAAATTAGAACCGGACAATCCCGAGGCGCTGCTTGAGCGGGGTATCATCTACCGGCTGCAAGGCAATGCTGCAGCAGCACGGCAGGATTGGCTGACCCTGATCCGCCTGCATGACGGCCGACCGGCGGCTGAGGACGCGAAGCGCAATCTGGAAATGCTGGATGTGCAGGTCGACGACGTGGCGGGGCCGGAATAACCCCGGCAGGACGCCACAGAATAACTAGAAGTCGAGATCCGCGTAGGTCGGCGGCGGCGGCGCCCCCGGGATACGGTCCGCCAGGACCGGTCGAAAACAGGGCCGCGACTTCACCCGCGCATACCAATCCTTGGCAGCGGGATGGTCGTCCCACGGCACATCACCCAGATAGTCGACGCAGGAAAGATGGGCGGCCGCGGTCAGGTCCGCGAGGCTCATATCCTCACCCGCGAGCCAGGTTCGACGGTCGATCAGCCATTCAACATAGGCAAGATGCGTATGCAAATTCCGGCTGCCGGCCAGAATCGCCCGGCTGTCCGGTTCCCCTTGGCCCAGGAAACGCTTGATGATCTTCTCATCGACCAGGTTCACGATCACTTCATCGTGGAACTTGCGGTCGAACCATTCGACGAGGCGGCGGACCTCGGCCCGCGTGACCGCCCCCTGGCCGATCAGCGAGACATCGCCGTACATTTCGTCGAGATATTCGCAAATCGGCTGCGACCCGGCGACGCGGGTGCCGTCCTCGTCAATCAGCAAAGGTACTTCACCGGTCGGATTCAGGGCCAGGAACGAATCGTCGCGCTCCCAGACTTTCTGGACCTTCATTTCGAAGTCGAGCTTCTTCTCGCCCAGGACCAGACGGACCTTGCGGCAGAAAGGAGAGAGCCAGAGATGATAGAGAAGCAGCATGCCCACCGACTCGGATTGACGATTACCCCCAAACCAAATGCGGGGACGTTGGGGATACTAGCCGTATAACCGCCGATGACCGGAACGGCAACGGGCCCGTGCCCGGAATCTCCCTTGAAGGGGTATTCCGGGCAATCGGGCCCGTCCGAAAACCGAACGCCTTGCGCGGGTTATTCTGCCGGCACCGCCGCCGAGTCGCTGTCCACCGAAACCGGGTGCTCCAGCTTGTCGATGACCTCATACGGCACGACATGCCAGAAATGCTGACGGTTCAGGTCCCAATCGGCGAGCAGACCGTCGGCCCATTTCGAATGCGTCTCGCGGTAGTGATCTTCGATATGGCGGCGGCAGAAATCAGACCAGTAGTCGGTTTCCAGCCGATGGACGGATACCGAGGCCGGGTTCAACCGGTGCATGAAGTCGCCTTCCCGGTCGTAAATGAAGGCCATGCCGCCCGTCATGCCGGCGCCGAAGTTGTCGCCCACCGTGCCCAGAATGGTCACCACACCGCCGGTCATGTACTCGCACCCGTTGGAGCCGCAGCCCTCGACCACCGTCGACGCGCCGGAATTCCGGACCGCGAAACGTTCGCCGGCCCGGCCGGCCGCATAGAGCATGCCCGCCGTCGCGCCGTAGAGCACGGTGTTGCCGATGATGGTGTTGTCCTGGCTGGCCAGCGGGCTGACCGTGATCGGGCGAATGACGATGGTGCCGCCGGACAGGCCCTTGCCGACATAGTCGTTGGCGTCCCCCAGCACTTCCAGTTTCAGGCCCTGGACCGCGAAGGCGCCCAGCGACTGTCCAGCGGAGCCGCGCATGCGGACATGCAGATGCCCCGGCGCCAGGCCGCTCATGCCGAACTGCCGCGTGATCTTGGAACTGATCTTGGTGCCGATCGCGCGGTAGGTGTTCCGTACGTTGTATTGCAGCTGCATCTTTTCGCCGTCATCGAACAGCGCCTTGGCGTCGTCGATCATCTGCGCGTCCAGCGTTTCCGGAACCTCGTTCCGGCCTTCCATCGTGCAATAGGCCGGCGTGCCGCCGGTATCGGCGCGAACCAGAAGCGGGTTGAGGTCCAAGTCGTCCAGATGTTCGGCGCCACGGTTGACCTGGGCCAGCAGGTCGGTCCGGCCGATAACCTCGGCAAGCGAACGGACGCCCAGGCCGGCCAGGATTTCGCGAACTTCCTCGGCGACGAAGCTGAACAGGTTGACCACCTTCTCCGGCGTGCCCGTAAACTTGTCGATCAGGCTCTGGTCCTGCGTGCAGACGCCGACCGGGCAGGTGTTGGAATGGCACTGCCGCACCATGATGCAGCCCATCGCCACCAGGCTTGCAGTGCCGAGGCCGTATTCCTCAGCCCCCAGAATGGCGGCGATTACCACATCGCGCCCGGTCTTCATGCCGCCATCGGCCCGCAGGCGGACACGGTGACGAAGCCCGTTCAGGGTCAACACCTGATGCGCTTCGGACAAGCCCAACTCCCACGGCAGACCCGCGTATTTGATCGAGGTCTGCGGGCTGGCGCCGGTGCCGCCGGAATGGCCGGAGATCAGGATGACATCCGCATGCGCCTTGGCGACGCCGGCCGCAATGGTACCGATGCCGGCACGCGCCACAAGCTTTACACAAACCTTGGCATCCGGGTTGATCTGTTTCAGATCATAAATCAGCTGTGCCAGATCCTCGATCGAATAAATGTCGTGATGCGGCGGCGGGCTGATCAGCGTCACGCCTTCGGTGGAGTGACGCAGCTTGGCGATCAATTTCGAAACCTTGAAGCCGGGCAACTGGCCGCCTTCACCCGGCTTCGCGCCTTGGGCCATCTTGATTTCGATTTCCTTGCAATTGTTCAGGTATTCGGCGGTGACGCCGAAACGGCCGGAGGCAACCTGCTTGATCGCGCTGGACGCGTTGTCCCCGTTCGGGCGCGGCGTATACCGGGCCGGGTCTTCCCCCCCTTCACCAGAATCGGATTTCGCCCCGATACGGTTCATCGCGATGGACAAAGTCTCGTGTGCGATAGGCGACAGCGCACCCAGTGAAATGCCCGGGGCCACCAATCTTTTCCGAATTTCGGTGATGGACTCCACTTCGTCGAGCGGCGCAGGCTCACCCGAATAGTCGAAATCCATCAAATCGCGCAGATTCACCGGCGGTAGATTGCGGATTCCTTCCGCATAACGGCGATAGATCGAGTAGCTGTCGCCGGCGACCGCGGTCTGCAGGGTATGGATCAGGTCGCCTTCCCAGGCATGGGACTCACCGCCACGGCGATAGCGGTAGAACCCGCCGACAGGCAAAGCGATGAAGTCCTCGTCATAGGCGCGTTTGTGCTGACGCAGCACCTGCCCCTGAATCCCGTTCAACCCGATCCCGGATATGCGGGACGGCAGACCCGGCATGAATTCCGCCACAAGGCTGCGGGACAGGCCGACGGCCTCGAAATTGTAGCCGCCGCGATAGGAACTGACGATCGAGATCCCCATCTTTGAGAGGATTTTCAACAATCCGTCTCTTACCGCTGTTTGGTAATTGGTGATCGCCTGCTGCAGCGTGACGTCGCCGAACAAACCGCGGCGGTGACGGTCGCCGATCACTTGTTCCGCCAGGTAAGCGTTGACGCAGGTGGCGCCGACCCCGATCAGGACCGCGTAGTAGTGGACGTCGAAACATTCGCCGGTCCGCACGCCGATGGAGGTGAAGGTCCGCAGCTGCGTGTTGACGAGATGCGTGTGAACCGCCGCCGCCGCCAGAATCATCGGTATGGCGGCGCGGCCGTCGCCCATGGCCTGATCGGTCAGGACCAGATGCATCGCCCCGCCGCGCACGGCGTCTTCCGCTTCCCGCTGAATTCGGTAGGTCGCTTCCCGCAGGTCCGGCTTTTCCGAATCGGCCTGGAAGGTGCAATCGATCTCAACCGCCGAATCGCCGAGGAACTTGCGAACGCGTTGATAGTCCTCGGTCGTCAGGGACGGCGAGTCCAATTCCAGGATTTCCAACTGACTGGCGTCCTGGTCGAGAATATTGCCGAGGTTGCCGAGGCGCGTGGTCAAACTCATCACCGAGCGTTCGCGCAAGCTGTCGATCGGCGGGTTCGTGACCTGGCTGAAATTCTGCCGGAAATAGTGGTGCAAGCCGCGATATTGATCCGACAGGACCGCAACAGGCGTGTCATCGCCCATCGACCCAGTCGCTTCCTTGCCGGTTTCCGCCATCGGTTGGAGGATTAACTCCAAGTCTTCCAGCGACCAGCCATAGGCGACCATGCGCTGACGAACCTCGTCGCGCGACATGTCCGGTTCCGGCTTGATCACTTCGGACCGATCCAGGGTCTTGATGTTCTGGACCCATTCGTGGAACGGCGCCTTGCCGGCGACGTAATCCTTCAATTCCCGGTCATGCAGAAGCCGGCCGTTCTTCAGGTCGACCGCGATCATCTCCCCGGGCCCGATGCGGCCCTTTTCCTGGATCGTTTTCTCGTCGATTTTCACCATACCGATTTCGGAACCGACGATGAGCAACCCGTCACCGGTCACGACATAGCGCAACGGGCGCAACCCGTTGCGATCCAGCCCGGCCAGCACCCAACGCCCGCCATAACCGCAGATCGCGGCGGGACCGTCCCAGGGCTCCATGATCCCATTGGCGTACTGGTAGTAGTCGCGGTGATGCTGCGGAACCGTTTCCGACTGTTCCCACGCTTCGGGAATAAGCATCGACTTCACTTCCGGCAGGTCGCGCTTGGTGCGAACCAGGGTTTCGAAAACGGCGTCCAATGCGGAGGAATCCGAACAGCCCGGCTGGATGATCGGTTTGATATCGTCGACTGCGTCGCCGAAGATCGGGTCGTCGAACCGGATTTCGTGGCTTTTCATCCAGTTGACGTTGCCCAACAACGTGTTGATTTCCCCGTTATGGGCCAGCACACGGAAGGGCTGCGCCAGCGGCCAGGCCGGGAAGGTGTTCGTCGAATAGCGCTGGTGATAGATAGCGAAATTCGACACGAACAGCTCGTCCAGCAGATCCGGATAGAAGGTCGTCAACTGTTCGGCCAGGAACAGTCCCTTGTAGATGATCGAGCGGCAGCTCAACGAACAGATATAGGCGTCACGGATATTCTGGGCGAGGACCGCCTTTTCGATCCGCCGGCGGATAATGTAGAGATCCGTCTCGAAGGCCTGATCGCTGACTTCCCGCGCGTTTTCCACCATGATCTGTTCAATTTCCGGACGGGTGGCGTTCGCCTTTTCCCCGGTCACGGAAATGTCGACCGGCACCTGCCGCCAGCCATAGATTCGGTGGCCGCGACGGATGATTTCGGATTCGACGATCTGACGGACCGCTTCCTGTGCGGCAAGGTCGGTGCGCGGCAGGAACACCATGCCGACCGCGAGCAGCCCGGCCCCCGGTTCGTGGCCGGTGCGGCGGATATGCCGGCGAAAGAATTCCTGCGGAATCTGAACGTGTATGCCTGCGCCGTCGCCGGTTTTGCCGTCCGCGTCGACCGCGCCGCGATGCCACAAGGCTTTCAGCGCCTGAATGCCCGATTCGACGACGTCGCGACGGGGCGTGCCATCGATGCTGGCGACGAGCCCGACGCCACAGGCGGAGGTTTCGGTGCTGGGCATGTAAAGGCCGTCACGCTCCAGGCGCTCTGCCTCGGACCGGTATTTTTCGACCCATTCAACCTGATTTTGCTCAGAAGACGTCATGGACTCGCCCCTTTTCCCAGCGCTGAAACGCGCTTTATTCCGCGGCTGCCGCGCCTTGTGCGGCGCGCGCCTGAATATAGTCATGCATGCTGTCGGCGGCATCGCGGCCGTCGCGGATCGCCCAAACGACCAGGCTTGCCCCGCGCACGATGTCGCCGGCGGCGAATACGCCATCCACCGACGTCATCTTGGTGCGGTGGTCGATGCGGACCGTGCCCCACCGGGTGACCGGCAGATCCGGGTCGCCGAACATGCCCGGCAGGTCTTCCGGATCGAAGCCCAAAGCCAGGATGGCCAGGTCGCAGTCATGCACTTCCGCGCTGCCTTCCACCGGCTTCGGCGAACGGCGGCCCGTCGCATCCGGACGGCCAAGGCGCATCTGGACGGACCGGACGCCGGTGACCGTGGTGTCGCCGACGAAGGCTTCCGGCGCGGTGAGCCAGACGAACTGTACGCCTTCCTCTTCCGCGTTCTGAACTTCGCGTTGCGACCCCGGCATGTTCAGCTTGTCGCGGCGATACATGCATTTAACCGACGTCGCGCCCTGACGGACCGCGGTGCGGACACAGTCCATCGCGGTATCCCCGCCGCCGATGACGACGACGTTCTTGCCGGCCGCGTTCAAGCTCCCGTCGTCGTATTCCGGAACGGTGTCGCCCAGGCCTTTGCGGTTGCTTGCCGTCAGGTAACTCATCGCCGGAATAACGTTCTCCAACCCGCGCCCCGGCACCGCCAAATCGCGCGCCTTGTAGACCCCGGTGGCGATCAGCACCGCGTCGTGCTTTTCACGGATTTCGGCAAAAGTGATGTCCTCGCCGATGCGGCAGTTCATATGGAATTGGATGCCGCCATCTTCCAGCCAGTCGGCCCGGCGCTGGACCACTTCCTTTTCCAGCTTGAAGTTCGGAATGCCGTAGACCAACAAACCGCCGACCCGGTCATAGCGGTCATAGACATGAACCTCGTAACCGCGGCTGCGCAGCCTTTCGGCCGCCGCCAGACCGCCGGGTCCGGCGCCGACAATGCCGATGGATTCGGGACGCTGGCGCTTCGGCCGGATCGGCTTGACCCAGCCTTCCGCCCAGGCCGTATCGGTCACGTATTTCTCGACCGATCCGATCGTTACGGTCCCGTGGCCCGACTGTTCGATGACGCAATTGCCTTCACAAAGGCGATCCTGCGGGCAAATACGGCCACAGACTTCCGGGAAGGTGTTCGTGGCGCTCGATACTTCATAGGCCTCTTCCAGCCGCCCTTCGGCAGTCAGCATCAGCCAGTCCGGGATGTTGTTGTATAGCGGGCAATGGATTTGGCAGAACGGCACGCCGCATTGCGAGCAGCGGCCCGCCTGAGCGGACGCTTCCTCCGGCTTGTACTGATCGTAGATCTCGCCGAAATCCTCGCGCCGGTCTGCGGCCGCCCGTTTGGTCGGCGTCCGCTGCTGGCGCGTCACGAATTTCAGCATCTGATCGGTAGTCATCGAAACGACCCTTTCCCTCAACCAAGGCCCTTGCAAGGTCCCGCTCTTCGTGGCGGGCGCCTTGGCATGCTGCCATCCCTTGAAAATTCCTCGCCGGTGCGACGGCGGATGGGTTCTATACACAGGCAAACGGCCAAATGCTACAGAAAACACGCAAATAGTACAGTTTTGTGAACTATTATTTTTTGACTTACCGGTGTTTGCGGCCGGTATCGTGACCCCGAATCCCAGATCAGAAATATTTAGTACCGTTTTGGGACTTTTTGCGTAAGCGGTACGCCTTTGCAGCGCGATCCGATTCGCGATAGGCAGAGATCTGCTCTGCCCCGTCCGGCGACCGGACCGGCCGGCAGACGGCGCGCCACCATCAACGGGGGAACCTGTGGCCCTTTACCAGATGCTGATCCTGGCCCTTGTCCAAGGGGTGACGGAGTTTCTGCCGATCAGTTCCTCCGGGCACCTCGTCCTGACCGGTAAGGTCATGTGCTGGGAAGACCAGGGCCTCGCCATCGACGTCGCCGTCCATGTCGGGACGCTTGTCGCGGTCGCACTCTATTTCTGGCGCGATATCTGGATGATGCTGATCGGCCTGGGCCGTCTGGTCACGGGCCGCGGCGGCCAGCAGGCGCGCATCCTGGTGAACGTGGTGGTCGGCACGATCCCCGTCGTCATCGTCGGGTTCCTGTTCAAGGACTATGTCGCCCTGGGCCTGCGGGACGTGGAGCTGATTGCCTGGACCACCATCGGTTTCGGCCTGGTCCTTTGGGTCGCCGACCGTGTCGGCATGACGGTCTGGCGCGTGGAGCATATGGGAATCGCCTCCGCGCTGATGATCGGCCTGTCGCAGGTCCTGGCCCTGGTGCCCGGTACCAGCCGTTCGGGCATCACCATGACCTCGGCCCGGCTGCTGGGGCTTGAGCGCGCGGAAGCGGCGCGTTTCTCCATGCTGCTGTCGATTCCGACTATCCTGGCCGCCGGCACGCTGACGGGCCTTGAGATTTACGAGCAGGGTGCCCTGACGCTGGGGTCGGACGTCGTCCTTGCCGCCGGTCTATCCTTCGTGTCGGGCCTGATCGCCATCGCGTTGATGATGCGCTGGCTGCGCCATGCGGGGTTCGGGCCTTTCGTGATCTACCGCGTCTTGCTCGGCAGCTTGTTGCTGTATTGGGTTTATGGCATCGGGCTGGGTGAGGGCGCCGGTCCGTTCTGCGGCTAAGGCAGGCCTTAAGCGAACCGCCCGCCTTTCCGGTAGACATCCATATAGCTCGGCAAGACCGCTTGGATCGCGGTCGACGCAACCCCCAGCTCCGCGAGCCCCTCCGCCCCCGGCGACACCACATTGTCGGATTTCAGCAACGCGACCTGATCGGCGGTCAGCGGCGCGCCCGGCAGCCAACCCGTCAGCGCGCCGACCAGGGACGCGACCGGGAAGGGCAGGGAGACCAGGCACACTTTCTGCCGCGTCTCCTTCAACATCATCTGAAGCAATTCCTTGAAGCTGTATTGCGCGGGGCCGCCCAGTTCGTAGGTCTTGCCGCGCGCGTCGGGCTTGGTCAGCGCAGCCATTACAGCGGCGGCGACATCGCCGACATAGACCGGCTGGAACCGCGTCGCCCCCCCGCCGATCAAGGGCAGAACGGGCGACAGGCGCGCCATTTCGGCGAACATGTTGAAGAAATTGTCACGCGGGCCGAAGACGATGCTCGGCCGCAGCACGACCGCGTCGGGAAAGGCTTCACGCACTGCTTTTTCCCCCATCGCCTTGCTGCGGGCATAGGCCGCGGGCGAGTTTTCCGACGCGCCGATCGCGGAGACCTGAACCAAGGACGTCACCCCGGCGGCAGCGGCGGCGCGGGCGACAATGCCCGGACCTTCGCCCTGAACGGTGCGGAAACGCTGTTTGCCGCCTTCGGCCAGGATGCCGACCAGGTTGACCACCGCATCCGCCCCCTGCACCGCCACACGGACGGACGCTTCATCGCGGATATTCACCTGGATCGGCGTCACCTGCCCGACATCGCCCATCGGCTTCAGGTCGAGGGCGCCCTCGGGATCCCGGCAGCCCACCCGTACCCGGACGCCGGCCCGGGCAAGGTCCTGCACCACCTGTCGCCCGATGAAACCCGACCCACCGATGACGGTGACCAATTTCGGCATCTGCATGACCCTTGTCCTCCCTGTCGCAGCGGTGCGGCCCGCCTGTGCCGAACCGTACCGCATGTTCGTTGCGCAGGAAAACAGAGCATGCGCTTTTCCGGTTCATGAAAGTGAAAGAAACGTGTTCTTCGGTGTTGACATTAACCGCACGCTCGCAGATATACCCGGCTCGTCGGGCCCAGGTGGCGGAATTGGTAGACGCGCTGGCTTCAGGTGCCAGTGGCCGCAAGGTCGTGGAAGTTCGAGTCTTCTCCTGGGCACCAATCTCGACGAACAATCCGGAAAATAGCGGTTTACGATAAACCCCGCGGGCGATTTCCCGCGGTGTAGGCGCTTGTGGGATGCTATTCCGCGGCCATCTTCAGCAGTTCCGTCTGGGGCACGAAAGTGTCGCCGATATCAAGGTCGGTGACGGAATAGACCATGACGATGTCGACCGTCAGCCCATCGCCGGCGAAGGGCAGGAAGACGGTTTCCCGCCGCACCACGGCGCCCAGTTTGGTCGGCGTGTATTCGACGATGAAGACCGGCTCGCGGCGCTCCACCACGGTTCGATAATTCCCATCGCAGAAATTGCCGTCGAAACCGGCGAAGGCGTCCTTTACCGACCGGCCGGTCGGGTCATACCCTCGGAACGCAACCTCGCGCGTACCGACCAGCCGGTAGCGGAATTCCGGGCCCGGCTGCGCCACGTCGACCAGCATGATGTCGGGCAGCAGTTTCAAGATGTCATGGGGTTCGATATCCCGACGTGCGGGCAATGCGTCGCCTTTGAAGCGCGCCCGCCATAGACCGACGAGGTCGGCAATGCGCGCATCGCATTCCTGCAGAAAACTTCCATCCACGATGCGGACGGACTCTGGAATTTCGAGCAACCTGTTGTTCATCGGGAAAATCCGGCCGGTTATTCCGCTTCACGATACCCAACCGCAGGTTAAAGAGTTCTTAATCGGGTCGGAGACGGACCCTGTCGCGCCGCAGCGGCGGGTGGAGCCACGTCTCCGCCGTGCAGACAGCGGACGAATACATGCCTCAGCCGAGCTCGACACACTGTTTTCCTATGATCCGATATGACTAAACCCCACAGGGCCATTAAGATTGTCGTTTCGCGGTCATTGCTGTAGGGACTTGTTCATAAGAACCCAAAGAGCGCCCGAAAAAGGGCCCCGCGACCGGTTCACACGAGGGCTGAGTAAACGTGAGCATTCATCTTTATCAAGGGGACCTGCCCGACGGTCTCGACCTAGGGCCGCTTGTCGCCGTCGATACGGAAACGCAGGGCCTAAATCTTCAACGCGACCGCCTTTGTGTGGTTCAGCTTTCCTCCGGGGACGGGGTCAGCCATTTGGTCCAGTTTCCGGATCGAAACTTCGACGCGCCGAACCTGCGGCGGGTGTTGAGCGATCCGTCGGTAATGAAAATCCTGCAATACGCGCGGTTCGACATCGGCGTCGTCAAGCGCAACATGGGCATCACCATGGCGCCGGTTTTCTGCACCAAGATCGCCTCCAAACTGGTGCGGACCTATACGGACCGGCACGGCCTTGCTTCCCTGTGCAAGGAATTGTTGGGCGTCGATCTTTCGAAGCAGCAGCAATCGTCGGATTGGGCGGCGGCGGAACTCTCGCCGGAGCAATTGTCCTATGCCGCCGCCGATGTCCTGTATCTTCACCGGCTGAAGGAAAAGCTCGACCACATGCTGGAACGTGAGGGGCGGACGGATTTGGCCAGGGCGTGCTGCGACTTCCTGCCCGTCCGGGCGGATCTCGACCTCGGCGGCTGGCAGGAAAACGATATATTTTCGCATACGTGACGGATTGGGCGCCGGGCCTCTGGTCCCCGGCACGACCCGTCCCGATATACCGGTATAGTGGTCGTTATTTTGAGTGACATGAGCATGCAGTCGACAGCCAACGGAGCAGCCCCGGCCGCGATCGAGCCGGATGCCGCGGACCCTGCGCGGGTTCCGGACGACGTTGCCGTTGCCAGAAAGACCTTGGAGCTGGAAGCGAACGGGCTTCGCGCCCTGTCGGACTCGCTGGACGACCGTTTCTCGCAGGCCCTGGACATCCTGTCCGAGGTTTCGGGCCGCGTGGTCATCACCGGCATGGGCAAGAGCGGCCATATCGGGCGGAAGATGGCGGCCACCTTCGCCTCCACCGGCACGCCGAGCCAATACGTCCATCCAGGCGAGGCGAGCCACGGCGACCTAGGCATGATCACCGAGGCTGACGCGGTCATCGCCCTGTCGAACAGCGGTGAAACATCGGAGTTGAGCGACCTGCTGCAACATTGCCGGCGCTTTTCCATCCCCTTGATCGCGATCACCTCGCGCGCGGGCAGCACGCTCGACACCTTCGCGACCGTCGGCCTTATCCTGCCGAACGTGCCCGAAGCGGATACCATGGGCCTTGCCCCGACCACATCGACGACCATGAGCCTGGCGCTGGGCGATGCACTGGCCGTGGCGCTTCTGAATCGAAAAGGCTTCACGGCATCGGATTTCAAGACGCTGCATCCGGGCGGCAAGCTGGGCCGGCAGTTGCTGCGGATCCGCGACATCATGCATTCGGGCGACGAAGTGCCGGTGGTGCCCGAAGCGGCGACCATGGCGGAGGTCGTGGTGGAAATGACCCGCAAGCGGTTCGGCTGTGTCGGCGTGCTGGATGCGGCAGGCGCCTTGATCGGCGTGGTCACCGATGGGGATTTGAGCCGCCATATGTCCGATACCGTCCTAGGACAGCCGGTCACCGCGATCATGACCCGGAACCCGATCTCGACCAGACCGGAATCGCTGGCAATGGAAGTTCTGGGGGACATGAATGCCCGCAAGATCGGCGCGGTCTTCGTGGTGGAGGACAGAAAGCCTGTCGGCATCCTGCACCTGCATGACGTGCTGCGCGCGGGCATCGTCTGACCCGCAGCGAAAGGCTAGCCAGAACCATGGTCGCCGCTGAAAAAACGACCCAGTCCGGACGGCAGCGCTCGCTGATACCCATGGGCACGCGCAGTACCCGGATCGACCGGTCCTACGGCCGCATGGTGCAGTTCCTGAAAGTGGCCCTGCCGACATTGGCGTTGATGTTGATCGCGTTGTTGATCGCCTGGCCGCAGCTTTCCGAACAGACCGCCCTTCCCGGCATGAAACTTCTGGACATCGACGGCAATTCCGGCGACTCGATGCAGCTTTCCAACGCCCGCTATCAAGGCGTCGACGACAAAGACCAGCCCTATACGGTCACCGCCGACAAGGTGCGCCAGGAAAACCTGGATTCCAACTTCGTCAATCTGGAAGGCCCCAAGGCCGATATCATGATGGCGGATCAAAGCTGGGCCGCGGTGACGGCGCTGACCGGTGTCTTCAATCGTGAATCCCAAAAGCTGAATTTGGCCGGCGGGGTGAATTTTTTCCACGATCTCGGCTATGAGATCAGAACCGAATCCGCTCAACTCGACATCGTCAAAGGGCACGCCGTCGGGCAGGATCATGTTGAAGGACAGGGTCCGTTCGGCCAGTTCGACGCGGACGGATTCGAGGTATTCGACCGTGGCGCCCGGGTGGTATTGACCGGGAAATCGCGGCTGTTGATCTATCCGGACGGGGATCAGTAGGGTCGGGCGGCAAGCTCGTGCAGATTGGGGCAAGACACAGAAATGAAAATAACAGCACCATCGCCGATATCGCCGACGGCGGCAGGCCCGCGGGTCATGCCGATTGCGGTTATCGCCGCCATCCTGGCCGGGGTCGGGGTTATCGGTGTCTTGACCCATGCCGCCCCGCCCGCCGCGGCCCAGGGCCTGCTGAACACCGACAATCAGCAAGGCGGCGCGATCGAAATTCTGGCCGATGACGGGATCGAATGGCTGCGCGACCAGCGCCAATACATCGCACGCGGTAACGCGACCGCAACACGCAGCGGCGTCTCGGTCAGGGGCGATACGCTCACCGCGCATTACCGGGGCGGCGAAGACGGCGAAAAACAGGCGATCTATCGCCTCGACGCCGATGGCGGGGTGGTCGTGACCTCCGGCGATACGAAGGCGCTGGGCGACAAGGCCGTCTATCACATGGACGATCAGGTGGCCGTTCTGGTCGGCGACGATTTGAAAATGATCAACGACCGTGCCGTGATCACGGCACGGGAATCGCTGGAATACTGGGACGCGAAGCAGCTGGCCGTGGCCCGGGGCAACGCGACAGTGATCGAGAACGAAAACCGCCTTGTCGCCGATATCCTGACCGCACATATCAAGCCGGGCGCCACCGGAAAGCAGGAAGTGGAACGGATCGACGCACTGGGCAACGTTCATATTTCCACCAAGTCGGAAATCGTCCGCGGCGACGAAGGCGTCTACGAAGTGCCCAAGCAAATCGCCACGGTCTGCGGCAATGTGAAAATCACCCGCGGCGAAAACCAATTGAATGGGGATTGCGCGGTTGTCGATCTGAAGACCGGCCGGTCCCGTCTGACGGGCGGCAGCGGCAAGGTGAAGGGGTTGATCCTGCCAACGCAGTAACCGCGCCTACAGGACACGCGCCTTCACATTTCATCGGCCCAATTCGACAGCCCGTTTCAGGCGGCGCGTTCACGTTGCGGCAACATGCAAAAACCATACCTTGATCGAGGCCGCCGACCGTATTACTTCTTCCTGACTTGCGCGATTCGCTTATATTGAGGTGAATCAATGACCATAATCGCGTTCTTAGCGGGTTGGACCAATCGGATACATGGACGAAGACAGTAAAGATCCATCTTCCCAGAACGGGGAAGCGGACCGAGGTCTGGACGGCGCGTCAAATGCCGGCTCGGGTTCGTCCGACGCCGATTCCACGGTCAAAGCGACGGAACGCCGGAGGCATACCGACAGACGGACTGCCCCTGCCGCGGACAGCGGCGACGATCCCGCAACCGCGCCCTCGGCAAGCATCAGCCCCCATCCCGCCACCCAGGCAGGCAAGCGCCCCGTTTCCGGCGCAGCCGCCGGTGTGCCCCGCGTCGTTCATAACAATGCGGGGCTCGAAGTCCGTTCACTGGGCAAGCAATTCAAAAAACGCCCGGTCCTGCGGGACGTGTCCCTGCGCGTGCAGCGCGGCGAGGCCGTTGGCCTGCTCGGGCCGAACGGCGCCGGCAAGACGACCTGCTTCTACATCATCACCGGCCTGATTTCCGCCGATTACGGCGAGATCTTTCTGGACGGGCAGGACATCACCGAATTGCCCATGTACCGCCGGGCGCGACTCGGCGTCGGTTATCTGCCGCAGGAAGCCTCGATCTTCCGCGGACTAACCGTCGAGCAAAACATCCGTTCGGTGTTGGAACTGGCCGAAAAAGACCGCAACCGTCGGGAATCGACCCTGGAAGCACTGATGGCGGAGTTTTCGATCAGTCACTTGCGGCGCACGCCGGCCGTGGCCCTGTCCGGCGGGGAGCGCCGGCGCCTCGAAATCGCCCGCGCCCTGGCCAGCCAGCCGAATTTCATTCTGTTGGACGAACCGCTTGCCGGTATCGATCCCATCGCCGTTCGCGATATCCGCGAACTTGTCAGCCATCTGAAAGACCGGGGCATCGGCGTACTGATCACGGATCACAATGTGCGCGAGACCCTCGACATTGTCGATCGCGCCTACATCCTCCATGACGGCAATGTCCTCATGGAAGGCTCGCCGTCGGAGATCGTGGCCAACCAGGAAGTTCGCCGCGTTTACCTCGGCGATCGTTTCAGCCTGTAAGCGGAATCCCTCGCCATGGCGATGACTCCGCGATTAGACCTCCGCCAAAGCCAAAATCTGGTGATGACGCCGCAATTGCAGCAGGCGATCAAGCTGCTGCAATTGAGCAACATGGAAGTGGCCAGTTTCGTGGAGTCGGAACTGGAACAGAACCCGATGCTGGAGCGGGACGAGGGCCAGAACGACCCGCTGCGCGGGGAAGAACCGCGCGCCGATCCCGTCGAACAGACCGAACGCCCATCGGACGACCGCGGCGACAGCCTGGATCTGTTGCAACCCACCGGCATGACCGAGGAAGCGTCATCCCCCCTCGATGCCGATTACAGCAACCAGTATGACGGGGATATCGCCGGCGCCGGCGCCGGTGGGGAAAGCCAGTACTGGCAGGGAACATCGGGCGGCGGGCGCGGCTTCGATAGCGGCGAGGCGGACTTGGAAGCGACGCTGTCGAGCGAACTTTCGCTTCGCGATCACCTCATGGATCAGCTTGGGCTGGACATACAAGACCCACAGGACCGCATCATCGGCGCCGCGATGATCGACATGCTGGACGAGTCCGGCTGGCTGTCGGGCGGTTTGGAGCAGATCGCCGAGATTCTGGGTTGTGCCGTCACGGAAGTGGAGCGCGTCCTTGTCCAACTGCAGCGGTTCGACCCGCCGGGCATCTTCGCCCGCGACCTGAAGGAATGCCTGGCCCTGCAGTTGCGGGAGAAGGACCGGCTGGACCCGGCCATGCAGCGCCTGCTGGACAACCTGCACCTGCTGGCCGCGCGCGACGGCAAAGCGTTGATGAAGGTCTGCGGGGTCGATGCCGAGGATATCTCCGACATGGCCTCGGAAATACGGGCCCTGAACCCCAAGCCGGCGACGCTGTTCGAGCATTTCATCACCCAGCCCGTGACGCCCGACGTGCTGATGCGGCGGTCCGAGGACGGCCAGTGGGTGGTCGAACTGAACCCGGAAACGCTGCCGCGCGTTCTGGTGAACGAAAGCTATTTCGCGACCGTCAGCAAGGACGTGAAGACCAAGCAGGAAACGGAATACCTGACCGAGCGATTCCAAACCGCGAACTGGCTGGTAAAAAGCCTGCATCAGCGCGCCACGACGATCATCAAGGTCGCGACCGAGATCGTCCGCCAGCAGCAAGGTTTCTTCGAGCGCGGCGTCGGTTTCCTCCGCCCGCTGGTCCTGCGGGACATCGCCGAGGCGATCGAGATGCACGAAAGCACGGTAAGCCGCGTCACCAGCAACAAGTACATTTCGACACCCAGAGGCCTGTTCGAGCTGAAATACTTCTTCACCTCCTCCATTTCCGGAACCGCCGGGGGAGAATCGCATTCAGCGGAATCCGTGCGTCATCGCATCAAGGCGCTGATCGACGCCGAGGACCCGGCCAAAATCCTCTCGGACGATCGAATCGTCGAAATTCTGCGTGAGGAGGAAATCGATATCGCCCGCCGAACGGTGGCCAAATACCGCGAGTCGATGAAGATCGCGTCTTCCGTCCAGCGCCGCCGTCAGAAGCGCGGCAGCCTCTGAACACCGCGGCTTCGACTCGCCTCAACAGCAATCCAGGCCTCCCGAGCCCTTGGAAATCTGCGAAAAAAAAGGCAATCACCCATCATTCCAAGGGGTTGGCTCCCCCGGGTTGACACCATCCGGCACGGTCACTAGGTTCCGCCGCCGCAGCATCACGGGAAGGTAATAAACCCTCCGGCGCGCGGTTTTGGCCTCTTCATAAAATGGGGCTTCACACGCCCCCTGCGCGGGCGTAACTTGAAACCAACAAGAGAGAAAAATGCAGCTCACGGTAACCGGTAAGAAACTGGACGTTGGTGATGCGCTTCGCGCCCGAATCGAAGAGGGTTTGAGCGAGGCGGTCGCAAAGTATTTCGACCAGCCGGGCGACGGCACGGTTACCGTATCCCGCGAAGGACATACCTTCCGCGTCGATATTCAGGTGCATATTTCCAAACGCATCGTGGTTCAGGGGCTCGGCCAGGCGGCCGACGCCTATGCCGCTTTCGAGGAAGCGCTGGAGCATGTTTCCAAGCGCCTTCGCCGGTACAAGCGCCGCCTGAAGGACCACAAGCAGGGTTCCGCGGAACGGGAAGTTCTGCAGGCACAGCAATACGTCATTTCACCGGAGTCGGAAGAAGACGACACCGAACCGACGGAGGTCGGCGATCAGCCCGCCATCGTCGCGGAAATGCCGGCGGAAATTGAAACGCTTTCCGTCAGCGAAGCAGTCATGCGCCTTGATCTGGCAGGGGCGCCGGCCATGCTGTTCAGAAGTTCCAAGCATGGCGGTTTGAACATGGTTTACGTCCGCGGGGACGGCAATATCGGCTGGGTGGATCCGCAAATCCCTGCTGCCGAAAAATCCTGATTAATTCAGTAGAGGCGCGTGGCGCCGAAACAGTCTAGACGATACGAAGCTTTTGAGAAGCGCAGCCTTTACGGGGTCTTTACGCTATGGAAATCAGTGATCTGTTGGGTGTTGAGGCTATTGTCCCGAAGCTTTCTGTCACGTCCAAGAAGCAGGCTTTGCAAGAACTAGCAAAGCGCGCCCACACCGTTACCGGCCTGGACGAACGACGTATTTTCGACACGCTGCTCGAGCGCGAGCGCCTGGGCACGACCGGTGTCGGCAACGGCATTGCCATCCCGCATGGCAAGATCGCCGAGTTGGACGGCCTGCACGGTGTCTTCGCCCGGCTGGACAAGCCGATCGATTTCGATTCGGTCGATGAGCAGCCGGTCGATCTGGTCTTCCTGCTGTTAGCCCCTGAATCCGCCGGGGCCGACCATCTGAAGGCGCTGGCCCGGGTCTCGCGGCTGCTGCGAGACCAGAATGTCTGCAAGAAACTGCGCGGATCGGACAACGCCGACGCCCTGTATTCCTTGCTGACGGACAACTCCACCAACAACGTCGCCGCCTGACGTGTCGGGCGCTAGCGCCCCGCCGTCTTGATGGTGATGGTCTGAACCACCTCCTCGCGCTGCGGGCGGGTCAATCCGATTGTCAGCAAACCGTTGTCGATCGACGCCCCATCCACCAGCAATCCATCGGCCAACAGAAAACTGCGCAGAAACTGGCGGGACGCGATCCCCCTGTGCAGGAACTGGCGTTCCGTGTCCTCCGGCGGGTGCCGGCCGGAAATCGTCAACAGGTCCCCCTCGCGCTCGATCGACAGGTGCTCCGGTGCGAATCCGGCCACCGCCAGAACGATCCGAAGCCGGTCTTCCCCGATCTGCTCGATATTGTAAGGCGGGTAACCGTCGCTGGTCATTTTGGCGACCCGGTCCAGCGTCGCCTCCAACTCATCGAAACCCAAAAGAAGCGGGTTTCCGAAAACCGACATGCGCGTGGTCATGTCCCAATTCTCCCCTCGACAGGCGGATAAAGCCGTCACGTCGCCAAGCGCCCGCAACATAAGGAAATGTGACCCCTGGCGATGGGGATTTCAACGTGCCTGCCGGAAATAGGCAGGCAGTGCCGTCACAAGCGGCTGGATATCACCGCAGGCGGCGCGAAATTTTCCAATTCCGCGGGCATCCCAAAAGGCGTCTGCTCGAAGAAACGGCATGTCAAAATGAAAACCAGTACAATGAAGGCCGTCAGGGCCACCGTCGCCGAAGTGGGCTTGATCATCGGTTTTTCCCTTCACCGGGGTTTGCGAACCCTCGAAGGATGAACCGTCAATACGGCGAAAATGGCGCGGTACTATGGCAATGTTGTGGCGCGTGTCCGCTGGTCTTTCCCACCCTAGTCGAGCGTGATCCGGCGCCCTTCGGCCGCTGAACGGTAGACTGCCTCTTCGATCTCAATGTTTCGAAGGTAGTCTTCCCCGGTATTCTCGACCGCGCCGCCGCGCAGCAGATGATTGGCGGCATGCGCCTGTAACGCCGCCACACAATCGCCGCCGAAACCCCGGTTCTCCCAGTCATACGGCACCGGCCGCCGTTCTCCGCCCAAGGAAAGGAAGGAGAGGCCGCCGTCGCCGTTCAGGAAAAGCGTGCCCTCCGACCCCTCGACCGTCATCTCCCCCATGGTGAGACGCGGGTTGTCCGCGACATGCCCGCTCAACCGGTTGCCGTCGAACAATGCGCGGATGCCGGTGCCGCAGGTAAACAACACATGGCCGGCATCTTCCCCCGCTATGACGGGGTTGAGGCGGCGCAGATCGGCATAGACCGATGAGACCTCGCCGAACAGAAACCGGAACACGTCGATCAGATGGATGCCGGTCTCGTGAATCAGGAACCGGTCCATGGACTGGAAATAAGGCTGCCGGGACAGATAGGCTTCCGGTCCCTGCCCGTCGCCGGGCCGCAGCCGGAAGGCCGCCTGGTAGAGATCGCCAAGCCGCCCAGTCTCGATCCACCGTTTGATTTCACGGTACCAGGGCTGGAACCGGAAGTTCTCGTGAACGATGAGGGGAATGCCCGCCTGTTTCGCGACCGCGACGATTTCCGCCGATTCCGCCAGCGTCGGCGCCAGCGGTTTCTGGCAAACACAGGCAATTCCCGTTTCCGCCGCCAAACGCACCATCGCCAAATGCGTGGCGGGCGGGGTGGCGATGTCGATCAGGTCGGGCTTCAACGCGGATACCATCGCAGCCGGGTCATCCCAGGCCGCGCCGCCGAATTCGGCCGCGGTTGCCTGCGCCTTGGTCAAATCGAGGTCACAGGCGCCCACCAGATCGACATCGGGCAGCCGCGCCCAGGCCTCGTAGTGAAACCGGGCGAAAAAGCCGGCCCCGATGACGGCGACGCGCAACATGGCCTTTAACCGAGCTTTTCCAGAATGGCGTCGGCGATGGCGCGGGTGCCGTCCTGGCCGCCGAGTTCGAAACTGGTCAACGCGCCCGTCGCGAAAGCATCCGCGACAGCCCGGTCAATCATGCCGGCGGCGTCGCGGCAGGCCTGAAGCTCGTGCGTCTCACCCAGCCAGTCGAGCATCATCGCGGCGCTCAGGATCGTCGCCGTCGGATTCGCCTTGCCTTGGCCCATGATATCCGGCGCGGTCCCATGACACGGCTGGAACACCGCCTGGCTGTCGCCGATATCCGCGGACGGCGCGAAGCCGAGCCCACCGATCAAACCGGCGGCGAGATCGGAGAGGATGTCGCCGAACATGTTCTCGGTCACCAGCACGTCATAGGACCAGGGCTTTTTCACGAAGTTCATGGCGACGGCGTCGATATAGCCGTAGTCGCGCTCGATATCGGGATAGTGTTCCCCGACTTCGTCGAAGATTTGCCGGAAGAAGGCGGTCGAGCCCAGGACGTTCGCCTTGTCGACGCAGGTGAGGCGCCCGGGCTTGCCCTTCGCCTTGCGCTGCCGGGTAAGCTGGAAACTGAAATGGAACAGCTTCTCGCTGGTCTTGCGCGTGATTTCCATCGTATCGCGGGCAATTTCGTTGCCGATCCGCTCCGCCTTCTTTCGGCCAACAAACAGCCCTTCGGTCGATTCGCGGATCAGCACGAAATCGATATCCGCGGCGCGCGGATCGGCCAACACCGGCGAAATGCCCTTCAACGCCTTTGCCGGACGGACGCCCCCATAAAGGCCGAAGATTTCGCGCAGGTCGACTTGCGGCGTGATCTCGCGCCCATCGGGATAGCGGACATTCGGCAGACCCATCGCGCCCACAAGCATGGCGTCGGCGCGGCCGATCTTGTCGACGAGGTCCTGCGGCAGGGCGTCGCCCGTTTTCGCATAGAGTCCCGCGCCGCATTCGTAATCCGTGAAATTCAATTCGAAACCGCCGACCTTGGCCTGAACGGCTTTCAGCACCTCTACGGCGGGTTCCATCACTTCCAGGCCGATCCCGTCACCAGGCAGCACGGCGACGTCAAAGCGCCGGTTCGTGTTCATGCAAATCTCTCCCACAATTCTGGATATTCGGGAAAGAGACCTTCCCGTGCCCCCGGGTGTCTTCCCACTATCTTCCCAACCCCGTATAGCCCGCGCATACTGAATCTGACCAGAGTTAAGCGGGAACAAACCCGTTTCCGAGTGGGGAGGGATCATGCAAAACAGCCTTGGGCTGGACGATATCGCGTTCACGGGCAGTGACCTGTTTCGTCCGGAATGCGTTCTGGCAACGGGGTTGGGCAGCCTCTACACCTCCGACTGGAACGGCGGGGTGACCTGGCTGAAGCCGGATGGCGGGCAGGAACGCATCGTGGCCGCCGACCCCGGCATAGACTTCAAACCCAACGGCTTCGCGCTTTTGAACAACGGCGATTTCCTGATCGCCAATATCAGCGACGACGGCGGCGTCTGGCGACTGTCGCGCGACGGCACGCTGCGGCCCTTCGTGCTGGAAGCGGACGGCGAACGCCTGCCGGCCAGCAATTTCGTCCTGCTCGACGATCGCGGACGGGCCTGGATCACGGTCAGCACCCGGCGAGAGCCCCGATCCCTCGGTTATCGGCCGGATGTGGATGACGGGTTCATCATTCTGGCTGACGAAAAGGGCGCCCGCATTGTCGCCGACGGCCTTGGCTTCACCAACGAGATCGCCTTTTCCGACGACGGCCGGTGGCTCTATGTCAACGAAACCTTCGTGCGCCGGACAAGCCGGTTTCCCGTGGCGGAAAACGGCGACCTGGGGCCGAAGGAAGTCGTGACCGAATACGGGGCCGGCATCTTTCCCGACGGCCTCGCCTTCGATGCCGAAGGCCATATGTGGATCACCTCCATCGTCTCAAACCGGGTGATCCGCCTCGCGCCGACGGGGGTGTACGAGATTTTGCTGGAGGACTTCGACGCCGACCATTTGGCCTGGGTGGAGCAGGCCTATCAGGCCGGCACCATGGACCGCCCGCACATGGACGGGATCAAAAGCCGCGTGCTGCGCAGCGTTTCCAGTCTGTGCTTCGGGGGGGCGGATTTGCGGCGGATCTGGTTCGGCTGCCTGCTTGGCGATCAGGTCGGCTACATGGCGTCGCCCGTCGCCGGCCGGCCGCCGGCTCACTGGACTTTTCCCTGGTAGCATAAAGGATATCCCGGTCATGGCGTCGCCGCTCAAACCTTTCCTGACGTCCCGTCCCCGGACAAAGCAACTGCCTGTCGATTTCGGCGACCGGCAAGTCCACCGGCTGCATTTCAACGAATGCCCCTTTCCGCCCTCGCCTGCCGTTCTGGACGCTATCGCACAGGCGGCCGGCAGGTTGAACCACTATCCGGATTCCGTCTGGACGGATCTGACAAAGGCGATCGCGGATCAATGGGGCTGGCCCCAGGACAGGATCGTCTGCACCAACGGCAGCGACGACCTTTTGTTGATGGTCGGTCAGCTCGTCCTGTCCGACGGTGATGAGGCGGTTGCGCCGGGGCCGTGCTTTCCCGGCTACCCGCGCTCCGCCGCCGCACAGGGCGCGACGCTGGTCCAAGTCCCGGTCCGCCATGACGGCGGCATCGACGTCGACGCCACCTTGGCAGCGATCACACCACGGACGAAGCTCGTCTTCCTGACGACGCCGATGAACCCAACCGGCACCTTGATGCAGGTGGAGGAATTCGCCCGCCTCGCTCATGGGATTCCAGACCACGCCCTTCTGGTTCTGGACGAAGCCTATTACGAATTCGGGCGTCAAGCCGGGGGCGGCGACCACTTGCCGGCGCTGCACGCCCGCACGGGGCCTTGGGTCGTCCTGCGGACCTTTTCGAAAGCCTATGCGCTGGCCGGGATGCGCCTGGGTTACGCATTGTGCGGATCGGAGGAAGTCCGGAGCGCCTTCGACCAGATCCGCGTCGGCTTCAATGTCGGCCGCCTGGCGCAAGCGGGGGCAACCGCCGCGCTGACAGACCCGGACCACACCACGATGATCCTGGACAACAACGCGCGGGAACGGGAACGGATGACCGCGGCCATCACCGCGATGGGATGCCGGGTCCTGCCGTCGGCGACGAACTTCATCGCCGTGGAGCTGCCGTGTCCCGGACAGCCCGTCGTCTCTGTCTTACACAGCGAGGCAGATATCCTGATCCAGGCGATCGCCTATCCCGGCTTCGAGAATTTTATCCGCGTCAGCGTCGGCGGGCCCGAGGATACGGATGCCCTGCTGGCGGTGCTGCCGGACGTCATTCGCCGCGCGCACAACATCGCGGAGGATTAAGCGACTCTCGGCCGGTAGGATTCCGTCCCGCTTTTTGGTAGAACGATGCCTGGAAACCGTCGGACGGACCCGAAGGATTCGCCATGGGCAGCAATCACCTCGTCACTTTCATCATTGCGGTCGTCACCGGCTTGATGGGCGTCGCCGTGGTCTATCTGGGTTGGTGGATGATGGCCGCTAGCGTGACGTTTCAGGCCGCTTCCCGTCCATTTACGGCGACTGTCGTGTCGGTCGAGCGCCACCAGAGCAACACCGGAACGGACACAGGGTCGACGACCAGTCTTGACCGAAAACAGGGCCGCACGACCTACCGGCCAACGGTCGCCTTCACCGACGATATCGGCGTCTGGGAAGAGCCGATCGAAAACCTCTCGGAAAACTACGACTTTGAAATCGGTTCGCCCGTCTCCATCCGCTACGTCCCGGGCGACCCGCCGCGTGTGCGCATCGATACCAAGGAATATCCCTTCGTCGCCTTCGGTTTCTTCGCGCTGCTCGGCGGCGGCTTTATGGTCGGCGGAATCGCCGTCGCCTACCGTTCCTTCCGGGTCATGCGTCGTCGGTATACCGTTTGATCGGAATTTCCTCACGCAGCCGCAGAGTCATGCGGTTCTGCCCCTCCGCCCGAACATAGTGCAGAAAGTCGCAGTAATGCAGGATCAACGGCCACCCCAATTGCCCGTCCGGGCGGTCGACCAAATCTTCCTCGCGGGTGTCGCGCGGCAAATCGGTCGACGGATCGAACGGTGCGCCGTGATCCGCATACCGGAAATGAAGGAACCCATCGTCAAAATGGAAGTCGACGTGAATGCCGTATTGCGGATCGGTGGGGTCGATATCCGCCGCGCCATGCATGATGCTGTTCGTGACCAGTTCTTCCAGCACCAAGCGCAATGCCATGGCGCACCCGTCGGAAAAACCAAGCCGTGCCTGAACCCTGTTCAAAGCAACTCTGATTTCCGAAAGTGAGGAGCGGTCGTAGGGCAACCGCAAATTCTCTGGAATGATCACTCTACTGTCCGTACCCATGCCGGGATTTTGCCTATAGAGATTTCCGGAGTCGATCCTTCATTCCGATTGCGATACTGTAAGATCGTTAAATGTCCGGCGCGCGGCCCGCAAACCGGCTTTTTTTGGCAAGAAAAACTCGAACTTCGGAAGGTGACGTCCATGTCGTGGCTGAGATCTCTCTATTTACTGCTGATCCTGCCGGTGCTCGCTATAACCGCCGCGTCTCCGGCCTGGAGCGATATCGGCCGCGTGAAGAGTGCGAGCGGCGCCGCTTCGGTCGAACGGAACGGCCAAGCGATCCCGGCTGTCCCGGGCTTGGCCCTGCAGGAGGCGGACACACTGGTCACCGGCAAGGACGGCGCGCTGGGCGTGACCTTCGTCGACAACAGCCGCTTCAGCGCCGGGCCGAACAGCCGTGTGGAACTGTCGCGCTTCCGCTTCAACGCCACGACGCTGGACGGGCAGTTCGACACCCGCCTGCAAAGCGGGTCGCTGGCCATCATTTCCGGCCAGATCGCCAAGAAGACGCCGGACGCGATGAAAATCCGAACCCCGTCCTCGATTCTCGGCGTTCGCGGCACTGAATTCGTCGTCGAGGCCTCGCAGTGAGCGCGCTGGGTACTATGGCGCTCCGGGGCGCTGCGCTGACCGTCTTCCTGATGCTGGCCGCCTGCGCGCGGGACACGGTGACCTTGCTGCCGGGCGCAGACGGGGGAAGTTCAGGCACCGTCGCCGTCCTGTCCGAGGACGGCACTTCCGTCGCCTTGATCAATGAGCCTTATCAGGTCGGCCGGGTCAGTGGGACGAGCGTGGAAACCCGAACGGCGAGCGCGGACGAGGTGCGGAAAGAATACGGCGGCCTGATTCAAGCGCTGCCGCAGGAACCGGTCGTCTATATCCTATACTTCGAGGAAGGCACATCGATCCTGACCCATGCTTCCGCCCCCGAATTGGACAAACTGCTTGCTGATGTCGCCGGTCGGCCCGGCGCGGAAGTGCAGGTCACCGGTCATACCGACACGGTAGGAACGGAGGCCGACAACGATATCCTGTCGCAGAACCGCGCGGCGCGCGTCCGCGATCAACTTATCGGCCTGGGCCTGGCTCCCGGTGACGTCATTGCCGTCGGGCGTGGGGAACGGGCCTTGTTGATCCGGACCGAGGATGAGGTAGAGGAACCGCGCAATAGGCGGGTCGAAGTCACGGTCCGGTAAAGCGGATCGCCATCAATGTCAGGTCGTCGGTGGGGTCGACCCCGTTCTCGAAGGACCGGACGTCATCGACCAGGGCGTCCAGGCCAAATTTAAGGTCGTCCTCACTGCCCAACCGGCGAAGGCCGGTTTCCAGACGCGCGTGGCCATAAAGTTCGCCGGCCTTGTTCCGTGCTTCGGTCACGCCGTCGGTGGTGATGACCAATGTTTCGCCCGGCTGCAGGACGAACTCCTCCTTCGGATAAGGGAACCCTTCCAGCACACAGAGAGGCGGGCCGCCGTCGCATTCCAGCACGCGGATCGTGCCCTCCGCGCCGACGATATGCGGGTTCTCATGCCCCGCGTTGCAGAATTCCACCCGCCCTGTCGCGCCGTCGATGATGCCGGCGAATACGGTGATGAAAAGTTCCGCCGGGTTCTCGCGGGATATCTCGTCATTCGCCATTTCCATGATCGCGTCCATGGCATGGTCCGTTCCGCGCAGGGCGGCGCTTTTGCTCATGGCCTTGCTCAAAGCCATGAAAAGCGAAGCCGGAATCCCCTTCCCCGTCACATCGCCGACCAGGAAGAACAACCGGCCCTCATCGATCAGGAACGCGTCGTAGAGATCCCCGCCCACTTCCTTGGCGGATTCGAGGAAAGCATGAATCCGGATTGTCTCCGGCAGGCCCTTCAACGCCGTGACGTCGGGCAGGATGCCCATTTGTATGTCGCGCGCCGCCTGCAATTCGCCCGCGATGCGCGCGGCGCTGACCCGCTCTTTCTGCAGGGCGGCCCGCAAGGAACGGCGCCGCCGGTCCATTTCGGTCAGCAACGCCCCCAGCATCATCAGGAAGACGGCTGACGCGAAGACGCTCGGCAGCAGCGGGTCCAGCAACAGCCGCTGGCTTGCGAATGCCGCATAGGACGCCACCATGGCCGCCGCGATGCCCGCCAGGAAAACGCCTGCGGTGACCCCGACCGGCCGCAGCGGCATCAGGTAGATCGCAAGGCCGCCCAGCAGGAGCAGCAGACAAGCTTCGGCGAACCCCGCCCAAGCGGGGCGGACGAGGCGCGACCCCAACAGCAAATTCTCGAGAACCTGGGCCTGAATCTCAACGCCGTGAACCAAGGCGGAGACAGGCGTCGACCGGTTGTCGATCACACCGATCCCGGTAACGCCGATCAGCACCAAGCGATTCTCGAAAGCATCGGGTTCGACGATGCCCGACAGAATATCGCCGGCGGAGACGAAGCGGCCATCCAGCGACGGTGTGAAATAGGGTTGGATTCGTCCGTCGGGATCAGTCGGGAAGATATTGCCACCGATATCGACGCCGTCGATCCGCCCCCCGTCGCCGAGCAGCACGGATGTTGGCGAGCCGAGAGCGACGCGCAGCACCTCCAATGTCATGCTGGCATGCGGGTGACCCGCCACATTGATCGCCATCGGAACCCGGCGGACCACGCCATCGGGATCCGGCGGGCCGTTCAAGGTTCCCACCCCGATGGCGCGCGCCTCCAGTTCCGGAAGGTTGGCGACGACTGCGTCGGCCTTCGGCAGACGTTCCAGCAAAGACCCGTCCTGCAAGGCAGTCGGGGGATAGGTCGGGTCGGCATCCTGCCAGGGTTCGGCCGCCAATCCGTTCACCGCCGCCCGGCCAAGCACCACCGGCAAACGCCCGATGACATTCGCGAAGGTTTCGTCATTGCTGGGAAGCCCCTGCAGTGCCGTTCGCAAATCTTCCGGCAATTCATTTCTGAATTCCACAAGTGCCCGGGGCGACAACCGATCCGGTTCGGGGAATATCAGATCGAGGCCGACCGCGAGCGCGCCGCGCAGGACGACGCCCTGAATCAGTTCCGCAATCACATGGCGTGGCCAGGGCCACTGGCCGTAGGTCCGCAGGCTGGCCTCGTCGATTTCCACAATTCGAACAGGCAGGGACTCGGCAACACGCGGCGTCAGCGTGTGATTGATATCGAAAGCGATATTCCGCCATGGCTGTAGAGTGTCGCCGGAAAAAATCAGTATGGCCGCCGCGATCAGCATCACAAGAAGCGCAGCGGGACGGCCTTTGCCCGCGACGATGACGCGGGCCCACTCTTTGTCCGACCAGGCGCTCTCCGACATGTCTCGATCCGCGCCGCGGTCGATTTCCTCATCGGCGTCCCGGACCAGATTTTCCCGTCCCGATGGGGGCTTCATCATTCTCTAGAGCGCAACGACTAGGCCGTCATAGGCGCAGGAAACCTTGAGGGCGGCGTCTCCAGGCCGGACGAGTTCCTCGTACCGGTTCGTCTCGGTGTGGTTTTGGAGGATCATCGCATCGTCGAAAACCGGTTCGTGATGAAACATTGCCAGATGCTTCGCCCCGGCCTGATGACACATATCCACCGCGACGATATTGCTGGAATGTCCCCAATCCTCCTTCACGGAAATCGCATCCGCCATGGAATACATCGTGTCGAAAATGACCAGGTCGGCATCGCGCAGAAAGTCGATATGCGCCTCGAAATCTTCGAAATCGTCGAGCTTGTGTTCGGCGTCGGTCGTATAGACCACCACCTTGCCGTCCTTTTCGAACCGATAGCCGAATGAATCGCCGTGATGCGGCTGCTTCCGGATCGTCACGGTGAACCCACCGGCCTCCAGCACCTGCCCATCGGTCATCGTGACGAATTCGCGGGACGCCTTCATCCAGTCAATGGGAACCGGAAAGGACGGGTTGTCCTGCTGGCGCCGCAGCGCGAATTCGATGTCGTGGCCGCCGACGATCTTCAAGTTGTTGTCCGGGATAAAGGCGGGCGTGAAGAACGGGAACCCCATGATGTGATCCCAATGGGGATGGGACATGAAGAAGGAATAGGAGCCCTTCTTTTCGCCCTGGGCAATCCGCTTCATCGAGTCGAGCCCGAATTCGCGCAAGCCCGACCCCATGTCGCAGACTACGAATTCGTCCCCGCCGAAATCGATCTCCACGCAGGAGGACGCGCCGCCATAGGTTCCGGCGACGGAGAAATCGAGATCCCGATCGACGAAATCCTCGATCGCCTGGTCGCCATCCAGATATTTCCCGCGCGCCGCCTGCAAGGCCTGGACGATTTTCCCGCGAACCTTGTCCGCCGTCATCGCGACAGGCAGCGATCCGCGCGTTCCCCAAAACTTCACCTGCATGGCAGCCCTTTCCTCCGTCAATATCAACACGTCACAGAGGGGCGGCGGTTCTATCCCCGCACGCCGGCGACGGCTGCATCGGCATTATCATATATCGTGAATATCTTGTCGAAGCGGCTGATCTGGAAAATTTCCGCCAAGGTCGGCTGCAAGCCCGCAACGACGACAGTGATCGATTTTTGTTTTGCGGCTTTCGCGGCAAGCATCAGGACACGAAGGCCGACGCTGCTCATATAATCGACACCCGAGAGATCGAAGACGACACCCGTCCCGGCAATTTCGGCTTCGTCCAAGGACGGGATCGTCGCCTGTTCGAACGCCGCGGCACTTTCGTGATCGATCGCGCCGCCCACGACGAGCACGACCACCCCATCCTTAATTTCCTTACGACATTCCATACTCGGCGAAACCCCCTGCCCAACAAACGGGTGTATGGCACACGGCCACCCCGTAGGCGCAACTTCAAACCTGTCGCAGTTAAAGTAGTCCAGCTTGAGGGCTGTGGAAATGGCGTTAGGCCAACAAACCATTGGATTCACGGGAAACATTTTGAACGGTTGTTCAAGTCTTGACGCAAATCCCCCACCTTTCACGACAAAAGGAGAGCGCCTGAAATCGGAGGTAGCAGCGGCGGGGCCATGCGGCGGACCGTTACAGTGTCGGCCCTCCGGTATGGTTGTTGCCGATGACGTTTGTGTTTCCCTTTGCACTAAGGCCGGGGCGTTGTGAATATCGATCCGGACAAACAGGCAGGATCGGGTCCCGGGATTTGGTGGAAAAACTATATGACGCGGTGACCGGCGCCGGCAAAGGTGGCCGTCGGAAGGGTCCAAACAAGGACGAG
>CAYGKA010000033.1:0-14515 GCA_964350445.1 uncultured Flavobacteriaceae bacterium | reverse complement strand
TTGAACGGCACCATCCACGTTGCCGCGCTTTCCCTGACCAAAATAGCCGACGGGCTGATCAATCCAAAATTGGTCCTTGCCTGGCTGCTGAACGCGGTTGGCGCACCCAGCTTTCTGATCGGGTTGCTGGTTCCCGTGCGTGAGGCCGGCGCCTTGCTTCCGCAATTGGTTTTGGCGCGGTGGGTGGAGGCGAGCGCGCTTCGGAAATGGTTCTGGGTCGCCGGGTCGTTGATCCAGGGAAGCGCCGCCCTGGGCATTGCCGCCGCAGCCGTCCTGCTGGAAGGAACCGCGGCGGGCTGGGCGATCGTGGCATGCCTCGCGGTCCTGTCCCTGGGCCGGTCGTCCTGCTCCATCAGCCAGAAGGACGCACTGGCCCGAACGATTCCCAAAACCAGGCGGGGCGCCGTCACGGGCATGGCAGGCAGCACCGCGTCCATCGGCGTGCTCGGCTTCGGTTTGCTTCTATCATCCGGGCTGATTCCGCTGACCACCGAGAATGTCGCGACCGTGGTCGCCGTCGCCGGGGCCGCCTGGTTTGCGGGCGCGCTTATCTTCAGCCGGTTGCGCGAGCCCGCCGAAACGCATGAGCGCACGGAAGCCAGCGCATTTTCCGCCTTTGTTGCGCCCCTATCCGAAGATCCGCACTTGCGCCGCTTCATCCTGGCGCGGTCGCTGCTGACGGCTACGGCGCTCGCGCCGCCCTTCATCGTCATGCTGACGGCGGCGGCGGACGAGAAGCAACTTGGCCATCTGGGTCCCTTGGTCCTGGCTTCGGCCGCCGCGTCGATCACCTCCGCCTATATCTGGGGACGGCTTTCAGACCATAGCAGCCGCAGCACGCTGATGGCGGCCGGTGCGCTTGGCGCGCTGACCTTTGCCGCCACCGGACTGGTCGGCCTGTTGGCCGAAGGAACCTTCGAGCCCGGCCTGGTTGGTTTGGCCGCATCGACCGCCGCCGTTTTCTTCGCGCAAGTCACTCATGAAGGAGTCCGGGCCGGTCGTAAGCTGCATTTGACCGATATGGCGACGGACGATCACCGGGCGCGTTATACCGCGTTGAGCAACAGCGTGATCGGTCTCGTCCTATTGCTGGGCGGCGGATTGGGCAGCTTGTCGGACTTGGCAGGACCGGCCTGGACCCTAGTCGCCCTGGCCGGGCTTTGCGCCTGTTCGGTCCCTGCCGCCGCCCTGCTGAAGGAAGTCCAAAAAGGCGCGGGCTGAGCCCGGTATGAACCCATTCCCGCCTTGTCACTCCACTGCGCCGTGAGGGTGACCATGGCCGCGCGCCATTGCCAGATGATGACTTTGGTGATGAGCACCCGAAGCCAGCAGGCCGAAGAAGCCCAGGGCGCGAATCTTGACGGCATCCCCAGGCCGGCCGGGCGAGCGCACCTGCCAGTGGATTTCCGCCGCATTCGTTTTCATTTCCACATCCCAGCCGAACGCGGCCTCAAGAATAGGTCCATGGGCCGCCAGCATGCGTTCCGCCGCCGCGCCCGCCGCACCCGGTCGGGCGAGCGTGACGCGCAGGCCGTCTTTAACCGGCGCGGTTGCCGGGCGTGCCTCCGTTGCGACCAAATGCATGTCCAACAGATGCCGCTGCAGAGCGTCGATATCCACGGCTTCCCAATCCGTCGCCGGATCGGCGTTCAGGATGCCGACGATTTCGGTGATGGCGCCGAAAAGGTCCTGTCCGGGCATGACCGGTTGAAGACCCGCCCCGGCACCGTGATTCATACTGTGACCCTGATGACTGCTTTGGGCATGGACTGGAATGCTTCCCGCCGCAAGAAGCCAGATCACAACCGCCGCCAATGCTCGACTCCGCATCATTTCCTTCCCTTGTCTGCCGCTTGGGCAATCAATCACCGTTCACTTTACCGTTGGTGATCTAGCCCGGCTCTGCAGATCAACGATATGATTTGGATCATGTCAGACGGCGCACCGCTCTTCGAAACCGATCTGCCCCCGGCCGCGATCACCGACCGGGACCTGGAGGTGGGCGGCGTACTGTTCCGGCAGGACAGGGAGTCCTTCGGATTCTTTCGCCTGCTGTCCGGCGCGGTCGATATCGTCCGCTGGACGCCGTCGGGCGCGCGGTTGCGATTGCATGCGGTCAAAGCGGGCGAGACCTTCGCGGAAGCCTCGCTATTCGCCGGACGCTATCACTGCGACGCCGTCGCCGTGAGCAGTGCGGTTGTGCGATGTTATGCCCGCAAGCCGGTTCTCGCGGCACTGGAAACGTCGCCCGCCTTGGCGACGACCCTGGCGCAGCATCTGGCGACATCGCTGCGGGATGCACGGCGGCTGTTGGAACTCCGCTCCGTCCTGCCTCTCAAACACCGTGTGCTGTTTCGCCTGCAGGATTTGGCCGACGCGGATGGAACGCTGCCGAAACCGCTGACCCTGGCCGGGATAGCGGCGGAGATCGGCGCGACGCCGGAGGCGTGCTATCGCGCTGTCGCGGCGCTGCAGGCCGACGGCGCGTTGAAGAGGCCCGGCCGCGGCCGGATCGTTCTTGCCCCCCGGCACAGGGATGCCGGCACACGGTTGGAACCTTGACCTTCCCGTTACTGGAAGCCCTATCTATGATCCGCAACAAACGGGAAGAAGAACGTGCAATTTACTCGGCGGACCTTTCTCCACAGCGCTGCGGCAGCCGCATTTGCCGCCGGGACCGGAAGCGGCATCGGCACAAGGGCGGCCGCGGCAGCGTCGACTATCCTCAGGGCGGGCGAGGGTGTGGCGCGATTGGCTCCCGGCGATTACCCGGAAACCCGTGTCTGGTCCTATGGCGATGCAGTGCCGGGCCCGGCGATCCGTCTGCGCCAGGGCGAGCGCCTGACCCGCCGTTTCGTCAACGACCTGCCCCAACCATCGACCGTGCATTGGCACGGCATTCGGATCGACAACGCGATGGACGGCGTTCCCGGCGTGACGCAGGACGCGGTCCCGCCTGGCGGCAATTTCGACTATGACTTCACAGTTCCGGATGCGGGCACCTATTGGTATCACCCCCATAACCGGACCTGGGAGCAATTGGCGCGCGGATTGTACGGCCCGTTGATCGTGGACGAGGTCGATCCGCCCCAGGTCGATCGGGACGAGGTTCTGGTGCTGGACGATTGGCGCCTGGACGAAGACGCCCAGATCCACGAGGCGAGTTTCGGCGCGATGCACGATTGGGCCCATGCGGGGCGCATCGGCAACTGGATCACCGTCAACGGCAAGGGTGAATCCCGCATCGCCGTGAAACGGAATGAGCGTGTCCGCCTGCGGCTGATCAACGCTGCCAATGCGCGGATATTCCACCTCTCCCTGAAAGGCTTGAAGGCCTGGACGGTGGCGTTGGACGGACAACCGCTGGAGGTGCCGGCGCCGGCGGATCGCCTGTCGCTGGGCCCCGCGCAACGCATCGACCTGATCGCGGATATCGTCGCGGGCGAGGGGGAGGAAGCCTTCCTGACATCCCACGAGCGGACCCGCAGCGGGGAAGAAAGTTTCGCGCTGACCGGCTTTCCGGTTTCCGGCATCGCGCGCGATACGGCCCTCGCCGACCCTACGCCACTGCCGCCCAATCCGGTCCCGCCATTGGGCGACCTCGCCACCGCGCGGCAGGAAGTGCTGCATATGGAAGGCGGCGCCATGGGCAGGATGCAAGGCGCGATGATGGGTGGCGGTTTCATGCCCATGCGCGACCTGGCCGGGACCGGCAAGGTGTGGGCTTTCAACGGCCGCGCCGACATGCCGGCAGCGCCCTGGATCACGCTTGAGCTTGGAGAGACGGTTCGCCTGACATTCCGGAACGACACTGCCTGGCCACATGCCATGCATCTGCATGGCCACCATTTCCGCCAACTCGGTGCGGCGGGACCGGGCCCCCTGCGCGACACGCTGCTGGTGGACGAGGGCGAAACCGCGGAGATCGCCTTCGTCGCCGACAATCCCGGCGATTGGCTGCTGCATTGTCACATGGTGGAACACAGCGCGGGCGGCATGATGACCTGGCTGCGTGTACAAGCCTGAAGGGCACGGATGAATAACAACCATAACTTACTTTTTTGTAGACAATTATAATTTTACATTCGCTCCGCGCGGCCGTTGACCCTACAAACCGAAATCGCTCCGATACATTGTATTCGAAGGACGGTTTCATGGCGGTCGCGCAGACACTTCCCCCACAGGCCTATCTTCCCGGCGGCGATGCCCATGACCGCGCGCTTGCCGTCTTGCGGGCGCAATGGGTGATTCTGGCCCATGAAGGCGCGGTGCCGGGCCCCGGCGACAATCTGGCCTTCGACATCCTGGGATGCCCGGTCCTGGTGCGGCGGGAGGCGGCGGGCGGCATCTCCGCCTTTCTCAACACCTGCCCGCATCGCGGCGGACCGCTCGCCTGGCCCGGGCGTTCGACGACGCGGCTGCTGCAATGCCGCTATCACGGCTGGACCTTCCGGGACGACGGCGGTTTGATCGAGCCGGTCGGCTTCGGTTCGGAACGCGCGGAGATCCGCTGCGCCGGCCTATCGGTCCGGCGGCTGGTGGTCGAAATCCGCAACGGCCTGATCCTGGCCCGCCTGAATGCGGAAGGGGAAGACATCGACCCGCCGCCGCTGCCGAACGAATTGACGTCCCGGTTGAGGGATAGTGCCCTGGTGTCGAGCGAAATATTCCCCGCATCCTGCAATTGGAAACTCTACGTCGAGAATTGGCTGGAACCCTATCACCTGCAAAGCCTGCACAGGGACCTGTCGGACGATATCCAAGGCGAGACCTATCGCGTCGCCTGCGGGCCGGACTGGGCGGAACATTCGGCCAAGCCCGGAAAAGGCACCTATGGCGGCTATTGGGCTTTCCTGTATCCCGCGACCGCGATCAATTTCTACATCGGCGGTTTCAGCATCGAGCAGATATCCCCGCTCACCGAAACCACCTGCGCGGTGCAGTACCAGTTCTATCGGTTTCTGAATGCGGGACGGGGAGACGGCATTGCGGATGAAATCGCCCTGACCCGAACCGTCACCGGCGAAGACATCGCGGCGGCCGAACATGTCCAGAAAAGCCTCGCCACCGGCACCTTCGAGCGGGGTTATGTCAGCACGTCGCGGGAAAAGGGTATTCTGGCCTTCTACGATTTCCTGGAGCAGCACAGGTCGGCGACCTGACGCTTGGTATCGCCGCCAGAGTTGTTTACCCCCGCTCGATATTCCCGCTGCGCAGCGGGACGCCGAATTCCCGGTGGCAGACATCGGCCAGTTTGGCGACGCCTTCCTTGATATTCTCGATCCCCGGATGGCCGAAACAGAGGCGCATGCGGTGCTTGTTCGCCTCCCCGTCGACACTCCATTCCGGGCCGGGGTTTATGGCGATGCCTTCCACCGCGGCCGCAGCGGCCAGCTTCCGCGTGTCGACCACATCCGGCAGGGTGATCCAGATATAGATGCCGCCGACCGGGTTTTCGTAATCCGCCGCCGCGCCGAAATGCTCGTCCAGCGCCTGGGTCATGGCCTCGGCCTTGGCTCTCAGGATCGGCAGCAATGCATTCACATGACCGTCGAAATTCGACGGCAGGTATTCGGCCAGCACCATCTGTTCCAGCGCGCCGCTGCCGGCATCCGTCTTCAGCGGCAGGATATGCTTCAACATCGCCCAGGGCGCGACGAGGTAGCCGACGCGCAGCGCAGGCGCGATGGTCTTGGAGAAAGTCGCGCAATAGATCACCCGCCCCTCGGTATCGAGGGAATAGATCGCCGGCGGGCGGTCGCCTTCCCAGATCAGGTCGGCATAGCAGTCATCCTCGAAGATCGGCACGTCGTATTGGCGCGCAATTTCCAGCATCTCCAGCCGGCGTTCGCGGCTCATCACCGTGGCGGTCGGGTTCTGGACCGTCGGGATGGTATAGATCATCTTCGGTTTGCGGCCCTGGCTCTTCAGGTCTTCCATCACCGCACGCAGGCTGTCCATCCGCATGCCGCCCTCGTCCAGATCGACCCCGACGAAATCGACACCCAGCTTCCGCAGGCGGGAGAGCGCCCCGCCGTAATTCGCCCCCTCGAGGACGACGACGTCACCCGCTTCAAGCAGCGCGGCGTTGACCAAATCCATCGCCTGGAGAGACCCTGTCGTGACCAGGACTTCATCGGGCGAGACCTTCATCGCCGCGCGGCGTTTCAGGTTGTCGCAGATGAACTGGCGCAGCGGCAGGTAGCCCTGCGGCCCGCTTTCCATGCCGTATTTCGCCATGTCGTGGCCTTCGGCACGCAGCACTTTGGCGACCGCCTCGGCCAGGGCGTCGGACGGCACGCTCGGCTCGTCGATATTGCCGCCCACGAAATGGTAGGGCGGATACCCCTTCCAGGGAGAGGCCGACGCGGCGGCACGGGAACTGAGAACGGCGGAAAAATCGAAAGACATGGCCTCACCTGATGCTGGCTGAAATTTAATTCGTCATTGGCCGGCGCAATCTCAGTACATCGGCACAGTGAGGATGCTCCGCTATTTCCGGCCATGCAATCGACGGGGCGGATGGAAAAACTGCTGGGACCGGCAGGCCGGAATACCCCCGCCTATGCGGTCAACTGGCGAACCATCTGGCCACGGCCGCCCGGAACGGCGCCGAGGCCGCCCACAACGCCGGCGGTAACCGAGGCGAGGATGCCGAGAACCAGGGGCAGGCCGAACACGTAAATGTCCGGAGCCCAATCCACATGCAGCGCTTCGGTGACGATGAAATAGCCGCCCGCCGCACCGGCAAGGCCGCCGAGCACCGCGGCGATCGCGCCCACGGCGGCCGCCTCGGTCAGGCGGACCAGGGCAATTTCCCGCCGCGAAGCGCCGACCAAGGTGAAGACCAGGGCTTCCTGACGCCGCGCATCGACATCAGCCGCGACCAGCGCGGCAAGCGACAGGGCCCCGGCAACGACCAGCAACCCGGCCATCAGGAATGAGGCCAGTGTGGCGCCGCCGATGACGCTGCGGACCTGCGCGACAAGCGGGCGTATGTCGATTGCGGTGACGTTGCCATGGGCCTCCGACAAGTCGCGGATCAAGCCGTCGACCGCGGCGCGCGTCTCGCCCTGCAGGCTCATGATCCAGGTATGCGGCGCATCCCTGAAAGGCTGGGGTGATGCCATCAACAGATATTCCGGACGGAAAGTCCGATGATACTCCTTACGGATATTCACCACGGTCGAGGTGAAGGACCGGCCCAGCACGCTATATGTCAGCGTATCGCCCACCTTTAGGTCGAACGCTTCCATCAGGTCCTCTTCCGGGGAGGCCAGCGGCGGCCCCTCATACGTCGCTTCCCACCAATCGCCCGAAAGCAATTCCGCCCCGGTCGGCGCTGCGGCCCAGGAAAAGCTGCGGTCGCCTTCGATCACCCAGGATTTGTCGTCGCGCATCAGCGCATCTTCCGCCGGCACACCGTTGACCGCCGTCAGGGTCATGCGCATGAAGGGATCCGCCTGCAGGCCGCCCAGGGCCGGGTCTTCCTCGATACGAGCGCGGATTTGAGCGACCTGATCCGGCTGCACGTCGATCAGGACAAGGTCCGGGACACGCTCCGGTATCTCCTGCGTCAAGGCGCGCTGCAGTGAGTTCTGCGCCGCCACGATCGCCGTGATCCCGATGATGCCGACGCCGATCGCTATCGTCCGGGTCGCCGCATATCCGGCATTACTCAAGTTTTGACAAATTACGGTTTCCATGAATCCGCGCGGGCTGCGGCGCTTGATGCCCCACGCCAGGAGGGCCGCGGCAAGGGCCAAGATGCCGATGGCGAGGCCAAGCCCGGCCGTAACCAGCAAGGCCAGCACAGGGATCGGCAGGCTGAACGCAGCCGCGCACAGGGCGCCGGCGACCAGGCCCGCACCGCTTATGGCATGCGGTGTGTTCGTGGAAAGCGGCGCCTCCCCGCTGCGCATGGCCGCGCCGGGCGAAATTTCCGCGGCGCTGGAAAGCGCCAGCAGGCCCGTCCCGATCAACCCGACGATCAGGATGCCGGCCACGGTGACGATTTGTTGCGCGACATCGCCGCTAGCCAAGGGAACGTGCAACTGGGCCGTGATCGTCTCCAGGATGGGCAGGGCGACCGCGGCGCCTGTGGCGAGACCGATGGCGAGCCCGATTGAACTGGCGAAGGCCACGATCACCGCATGCAGCGACAGGACCATCCCCGGCGTGGCGCCGGAGAGACGGTAGAGCGCGATGGTCCGGGTCCGGCGGCCGATCCACGCCTTGGCGGCGGCCCAGGCCCCAGCGATTCCGATGGCGAAAGCGGTGATGCCGACCATACCCAGGAACGTGGTCGTCCGGTTGACCGTGCGCAGGACCCGGTCCCCGGCATCGGCGGGTGTTTCCAATTCCCAGCCGGTCTCCGGCCGCAGGTCGCGCACGGCGCCCGCCAAATCATCGGGCGCGTCCGCGCCGCCGCGAAGGCGATATCGGAATTCGACGATGGACCCGCGCTGAATCAGGCCCGCGTCGTGCAACGCCTGGAGGGGAACGATGATGCGCGGCCCGACCATGAAACGGCCGACCGACAAGCGGTCCGGCTCTTGAACCAGTACATCGGCGATCACGAAATCTTGGCCGCCCAGGCGCAGCGCATCGCCGACGGCGGCGCCGGTCCGGGAAAGGAAGGTTTGTTCGACGATCGCCGGCGGCCGCGCGGCATCGGCTTCCCCCGCAGGGCGCAGAGCCGCCCGGATATCCCGTCCGCTGGCCAAGGTGGCGCTGCCGTAAAGCGGATAGGCAGCGTCCACGCCTTTGACCTCGACGGCGGCGCGAACCCCGCCCGCCTGCGCGGAGGACCGCAATTCCGCGACGTCCGAGACCGTGCCGAGGGCGCCTAATCTGCCGCGTATCTCCGGCGGTAGCGCTACATTGGTCGTGGTGACGGCGACGTCGCCGCCCAGGAAAGTCGTGCCGCCGCGGCTCAATGCGGTGGACAGCCCGTCGCCCAACACCCAGACGGTGCCCATCATGAAGGTGGCGATGGCGACGCAGGCGATAAACAGCCGCAGCCCGAAGATACCCGCGGCCCATTCGGCGGCGACCAGGTTGCGGAGGATCCGCCACCGCGCCGCGAATGCCGGCGGCGTGTCGGGACGGCTCATGACCGGACCCGGCCGTTGTCGATGGCGATGGTACGGTCGCATTTCGCAGCCAATGCGGGGTCATGCGTGACCATCAGCATCGACGCCCCGGTATCGCGGACCAAGTCGAACATAACGCCGACCACCTCGTCGCCGGTCGCCTGGTCCAGGTTCCCGGTCGGCTCGTCGGCCAGCACCAGCTTCGGGCCAGCGGCGAAGGCACGGGCGATGGCGACGCGTTGCTGCTCCCCGCCGGACAGCGCGGAAGGCCGGTGGCTAAGACGATGGCCCAGCCCGACCCGTTTCAGCATGCGGGCGGCTTCGGCCTCCGCCGCGCTTTCGCCCGCCAGCATCAAGGGCAGTGACGCGTTTTGAAGCGCGCTCATCGCCGGAACCAGATGGAAGGACTGAAAGACAATGCCGATATTGCGGCGGCGCAGTTCGGTTCGCGCCGCCTCGCCCGCCGTGGCCAGGTCTATGCCCAGCACCCGGACCGCTCCGCCGGTCGGGCGCTCGAGCCCGCCGATCACCGCGATCAAAGACGATTTGCCGGATCCGGACGGACCGGTGACCGCGACGATTTCGCCTTCTCCGATTTCCATATCGATCCCGCGCAGTACTTCCACTTCGGCCCCGTCCTTTTCCCCGACCGCGGGATAGGACAGCCGCGCATCCGACAGCACGGCCACCGGCGTCGATGCACCGGCCCTTGAGGCTTTGACTGTTGTTGGACCGGCGCCGGGCGCCGTGTGTCTGCTGGTCTCGTCCGTGTCGGTGTCGTCGATCAATGCGGCATCCCATGGCGGTGAAGAATGAAAACTCCGTATCTAATCTTTGTCGGGTGCGGGAAATTTCAATTGCAAAGGAATGGTCAAGGCAGTGGATGATGCGCCCGTCGTTCCGCCCCCCTGCGAATTTCCTACCCCGGATACGGGAAATTGCACCCGGAAACCTAGGCCGGCATTGATCGACGACGCCAACCGTGCAGACTGCAACCTCGCTCAGGTTTGTACTTTTGGGTGTTTTATTCTCATGCGCGATTTCTCCTCACGTCTCTTCAGGTTTTGCTGCGTCATTCTGATGCTGGTCGGCCTGCAAGCCTGCGCCGCCTTCAAACGTCCGCCGCTGCCGCCGGCGCCTTCGGTCGAGCGGGCGTCGCCGGCCAACGATGTGATCAAGGTCGTCTACAGCCGCCACTTCACGGAACGTTTTCTGCCGACCTTGCCGGATGATGTGCGGCTTTCGACGATCCGGCGGCAGGCCGAAATCCTGTCGCAGCTTTTTTGCAGGAACGACCCGATCATCCATCAGGAGGATGAGAGTTCGGAAATCATCGGACTCGGCGAACAGCAGTGGTACCGGATTTACAAGCTGGTCGAATGCGATTTCGATTTCGAGGCAATGGCCGAGGCGAGGCGGTCCATGGACTGGCGCGCGGTTCTGTATGCCGGGATGGATTTGCCGATCGGGTCCACGGCTGTCAGCGGCGATCTATACCAGTTCGGTTTTAGCGAGGAGCCGGGCAGAATGGACTTTCTGGCCGCAACGTCGATCCAAAGCGGGAACTACTTCGTTTACGACACCCGCTACATCCAGGAAATCCTAACAGAATAGTCCGCGCCCGCGCCGCCGAACAGCGCCGACCCACAATGTTCGGTGACGAATGTTCGGTGACGCATTTTTTCGGTGACGGTTTACTTAATTATAGTCGCTGCGTCTGCGATCAAATGTCCGTGCGCGGCTTGAGAGTTGAGTAAACCGTCACCGGAATATTGTCACGGGAAAATTCGTTACCACAAATGCGTTACCGTAAATGTGACGCCGGTTTGTTTGAAGGGTCTTCAAAAGGGGCTTCAGGCGTGGGGAATATCAAGCTTCGCGGCGACGCCGCCGGTTCCCCGGTTTGCCAGGCTGATGCCATAGCCGTGACGGTCACAGGTTCTGGCGCAGAGCGACAGGCCGATACCCAAGCCGCCGCGACCGGGATGGGGCTGGCCTTCTTTCAGCGCCAAACCTGAGAGCTGAGCGGTTTCCAACGGCCCGCTCCGCACAAGCGCGGGATCGAGTCCAGGCCCGCTGTCGGAGACCAAGATGGACCCAGATTCCGTGGATTCGATACGGACGATACCGTTCTCCGGTGAGAACTTGATCGCATTCGACAAGAAGTTGCGCAAAGCCATCGCGACGATGTCCTTGTCAGCCAAGACGTCCGGCCTGTCGAACGTCGTTTCAATGGAAAGACGTTTGGCGGCGATCTCCTTCTTGAAAGGCGCCAAGACCTCGCCAACCACGTCCTGCAATCGCAACGTCGCGGTCGTTGGAGAGGCGTCGGCGAACTGGCCCTTGCCCCAAGTCACGAGATCTTCGAGCAATCGCAACACGTCCTCGGCCTCACGTGACAGCAGGTTGGCAAATTTCTTAATTTCTCCAGGTTTTCCCTGGTCCAAATTCGCCTGGATCAGATGCGTGAATCCGATCAATCCGTTGAAGGGCGTGCGGACATCATGGGCGATGATCGACAGCAACGTGCTTCGGGCCTCAAGCTCCGATTGGAGCGCCTTGTTCATGGTCTGGACGGTGGCGACGGAAAATCCGATTCCTACCACGAAGCAGAAAATGACGATGTCGATGAACGCCATTCCATGGATGATCGACGCGCTCATGAAGTCACTCAATCCATGTTCCGCCAAACCCGTATATCCGCCGCGAATGACATGGAAGACGCCATGAAACGCGAATAGCACAATCAGCAGAAGTTCGACTGCAGCGAACGGTTGATGCTTCCGAAGAAAGAACTGACCCGCGCAGGCTGCGGAGAGTGTTGCCAAGGCAACTGAAATCAGGATGACACGGATTGCGATGTCCGGCTGGATATAGGTGAAGGCGACGAACAGACCGACGGTCAGGCCGACGACCAATCCGCAGAACCTGTTGCCGGGAGGCAAGCCCAGATATTTTTGAATTCCCATCAAATACGCGGCGTGGGACCCGACAATCAATGAATTGGCGAGCACGACGGAAATGGCGTCAGGTATGAAATTCCGGAACGCGATCAGGATCATTCCCACCGCCAGCAACGCCCCGCCCGCGGCCCAGTGCGCGGGACCGGCAGCCTGAGGAACTGTCCGCCACAGAACCATCAAGGCGATAGCCTGAAGAATACTGGCGAGCGAGGCCATAGAGGCCATCGTTCGAATGTCCAAACTAAACGCTTCCATTTCCCCAATCCGCCCCACGCACGCCATAACGTCGGCTTTTAACAAGCATTCATTAATGAGCGATTAAAGTGTAGATTGAGTCGGCACTTTGGTCACCACATGCGGTGTACCATGCCGCCAGGCACCTTATGGAAATCCTACAGAACTGCCGGCAATCTGATCCTGACGGTCGTGCCAACGTCAACCGTGCTTTCGACCGTTATGGTCCCGCCATTCAATTCCGTGAGATGTTTGGCAAGCGGCAATCCGAGACCGGTTCCCCCCTCGGCATGCGAAAGCACGTTTCCCGCGCGCTCGAACTTCTCAAAAATCTTCGGCAGATCCTTTTTGCTGATCCCGATGCCCGTGTCGGCGACCGTAATCGACACCCAGCCGCCTTCATCCCGCTGCCCCGATATGTCGACGCGACCGCCTCTGCGGTTGTATTTGATCGCGTTGCTGAGAACGTTAACCAGGATCTGGTTGACGTGTTTGCTGTCGGCCAGAACGGCGAGGCCGGGGGTCATTGGGACCAGATGCATATCCACCGATTTCTGCACCGCCTTCGCCCCCAGCATTTCTGTACAATCCGTGAGAGCGGCTTCAACCGGCACCTCCGTCGGATGAACTTCGACCTTCCCGGATTCTATCCGGCTGAGGTCAAGCACATCATCGACAAGAGACAAGAGATGCGTGCTCGCCTTGTGGATATCGACCAAGATCTCACGCCGTTTTTCCGCCGAGACCATATGGCCGATTTCCATGGTCAGAAATTCGCAATAGCCGATGATGCCATTCAATGGGGTCCGCAATTCGTGGCTCATATTCGCCACAAAGTTCGACTTGGCGACCGTTGCCGTCTCGGCCCTGTCACGCTCCGACCGCAGAGCGTTTTCGGTCACCACCAAGCTGGTAATGTCGGCACCGGTTCCACGATAACCCGCAAAGTCGCCATTCTTGTCCTTGAAGGGGGTCCCCCTTAGGCTGATATACACGACATCGCCGTTCTCCAATCGGCGGGAAATCCGGAAATCGTCGAACGGCTTGCGCTGCGCCAGAAGCTGCTCGTGCTCGATCATCGCCTGCTCGGAATACCCGCTGTTCAACGTTTCCCGACGGGTCTTGCCGACGAAATCGCTTGGTCTCCAAAGATCTCCTTTTTCCGTTGCCTTGGAAATGAAGGTGAAGCGTAAATCCTTGTCCTGTTCCCAGAACCAGTCCGCCGACACGCTGGCGAAATCGCGGAAACGCGATTCACTGAGTTCCAGCGCGCGGGTTCTTTCCCGGACGCGCTCCTCGAGCAACATTTGCGACTGGCGCAGTTCCGCCTCGATCTCCCGGCGCTGCGCGTTCTCGCGCAACAGCTCTTCATTGGCGTCTCGAAGCTGCGATGGAGAGGGAAGCGCGAGTGCTTTCGGCAGAATGGGCCATATCGCGGCGGCGGTGGCGATGGAGACCACGGCGGTGATCGATTTGAGAACCCCCTGCAGCCCGTAGACCGGTTCCCACAGCGTGATGACGCCAAAGGCATGGGTCGCGCCGCACGCCAGAATGAAAGCCGCGAAAAGATAAAAAATCGGCTTGTAGACCAGGTCTCTCCGCTCCCTGGCGAAATAGAGCAGCGCAGCCGGAATGGTGGCATAGGCAAGAAAGATCCCCAAATCCGACGCTGCGTGCAGGGCGATCAGATCCGGTCGCCAATCGAGGCAGACCCCATGCGGCAGAAACGGGGTCTGCTCAAACAGGAAATTGTTGATCCCATCCACAAGTGAAGCCATTTCAACGCCCTCTTGAACATCACATGACAGGCCACGCTATCGGCGGCGGGCCTGCGCAAAAACGAAACATCAGCATTCTCTAAGGTATATACCTTTTTCGGGCTTTGGCGACACCGCTGAGAGGAGACCCAAACCATTTCCAGAAGGGCGAATCCGCTACGGGAGAACGGATGACGACCCGGAACTGGGATCGATCCGGGCCTATGGTCGTGACTTCAAATGGCGTATTTGAGGGGCCCCGGAGACAAATTTCGAACCGAGGCGAAGGCAAATTTTCTTAGGAAAATTGGTGGAGCCGAGGGGACAAACATCGAACCACGGCGATGACCGAGCAGGCGATCAAGTTATTGATTGCCCTACCGCTTCGCTGCTTGAGGGCTTGGTGGAGCCGAGGGGAATCGAACCCCTGACCTCTACAATGCCATTGTAGCGCTCTCCCAACTGA
>CAYGKA010000032.1:0-51253 GCA_964350445.1 uncultured Flavobacteriaceae bacterium | reverse complement strand
ATAGCACCAGAAACAGCTTGTTAATTGTCAGCGGCTTGATCGTTGCCGCGGCGGTCATCCTTGCCGTCACCGCGATGGAGCCCGGGTCCTGGTACGATGAATTTCTGGCCTTTGCTCACGAAAAGCAGCGCACCTTTACCCGTGATTTCGGTACGAGCGTAAGCGAATTGTCCAAGGCGCGCGATCTGGGGCCGTTTCTTGCGCTGGTCGGTTTGGGCTTTGCCTATGGCGTCTTTCATGCGGTCGGTCCCGGTCATGGCAAGGTGATCATTTCCGCCTATGCGGTCACACATGAAACCCATTTGCGCCGAACCGCGGCCATCGCTTTCGCCTCCGCGCTCATTCAAGGCGTTACGGCGATCGTCGCCGTGATCGGAATCGCGCTGCTGGTGGAAGGAAGCATGCGCCGCGCGGCCCTGGCGGTCGACGACTACCTGGAACCGGTGAGCTATGCGGCGGTGCTCATGGTCGGGCTATATCTGTTTGCGAGGGGGGCGCTGCAGGTGCATCGCATGGTCCGCACATCGGCGCCTGCCTCGGCTGGGCCTGTCGGCCTGCACCAGCATGACCATCACCATGATCACAAACATGACCATGGCCATGACGAAGCTTGTTGCGGCCACAGCCATGGGCCGAGCGTAGACCAGGTCGCCAAGGCCGATACTTTCCTACAAGCAGCCATGGTCGCCCTGTCGGTCGGCATCCGGCCGTGTTCCGGCGCCGTTCTGGTTCTGGTGCTGACCTACAGTACCGGCATGCTGCTTAGCGGTGTGGCGGCGGTTCTGGCCATGTCGGTCGGGACGGGATTGACCGTCGCCGGCCTGGCAATGGCCGCCCATGGCATGAAGTTCCCCTTGGCCCGCCTGGCGGAAGGCGGCGGCCTGCCGATGGCGCCGCTGGCGGCAGGCCTGGCGCTGCTGGGGGGCGGGTTGGTGGCGGCCATTGGCGCGGGTCTCTTGCATGGGTCCCTGAACACGGTAGCGCATCCACTGCTATAGGCGGCAATCCGCCGGCGTGATTTTGCTGATCCGAGGCATCGGAATATTTCATCCGAGCGCGCCTTGCCGCCGCCAAGGCTTTCGATCTAGAACCGACGCACTCCTTTCTCGTGCTTTTTTTTGAGTGGACATTTGGCCATGAAATACGCCGGTTTCGTCGACAGTCTCGCCGCCTCGGGCACGGACGCCTGGGCGGTGCATACGCGTGCTTTGGAAATGAAGGCACGGGGCGAACCGGTGATCGTGCTCAGTGTCGGCGACCCGGATTTTGCGACCCCGCCGGGCGTGGTCGAGGCCTGTACCCGCGCGATGGAAGCAGGCGCCACGAAGTATTCAGGCGCCGGGGGCATTCCGGTGCTGCTGGATGCGATCTCCGACCGGGAAGAAAAACGCCTGGGCGTGAAAATCTCGCGTAAGAATATCGCCGTCACCGCAGGGGCGCAGAACGCGCTCTACGTTACCATGCGCTGCACGCTGGAACCGGGTGACGAAGTGATCATCCTGGCGCCGCCTTATATCATGTTCGAAGGGGTGATCCGGGCGTGCGGGGCGGAACCCGTGACGGTGCCTCTGGATGCATCGAAGGGGTTCGCCATCGACTTGGATGGGTTGAAGAAGGCGATCACGCCCAGGACAAAAGCGGTCCTGCTCAATTCCCCCCACAACCCCACCGGCGCGGTTGCGAGTCCGGAAAGCGTTGAAGCGGTCTTGAACATCTGCCGCGAAAACGATCTTTGGCTCTATTCCGACGAGGTCTATGCCGATTTGTGCTACGAGCGGCCCTTCACCTCGCCCTACACGATGGATGGTGGGCCGGAACGAACCGTACTGATCCGCAGCATGTCGAAATCGCATGCAATGAGCGGTTGGCGGGTCGGCTGGATGGTCGGGCCGGAACAATTGTGTACCCATGCCCGAAACCTGTTGAACAGCATGCAATATGGTGGGTCCGCCTTTATCCAGCATGCGGCCGCCCATGCGCTGAACAACGAGGAAGCAGCCGAGACGGAAATGCGCGAAGCCTATCGCCGCCGCCGCGACATTTTCATGCAGCATCTGTCCGGCATAGAAGGTATTTCGGTCCTGCGGCCGGAAGCGGGGATTTTTTGTTTGATGGACCTTTCCGCCCTGGGCGTAACCGGCAAGAAATTTTCCGAAGATTTGCTCGACGCCCAGCAGGTTTCGGTATTGGCCGGCGGGGCTTTCGATCCCAGCTTGAACCATCACGTCCGCATCGCGCTCTGCCAGCCGGAAGACGTCCTGGGCGAGGGGGCGGAAAAGATCGCGGCTTTCGTCCGCAGTTTCCGGGCAGTCTGAACAGGGGTTCGCCGCGCCGTCAGTCAGCTGCCGCGGAGGGCGATGGAACGGACGCGTCCTCTCTCAGCGGCAAGGGCAATTCCTCCGCGGTGAGCGTTTCTTTGACCATCAGCTTTTCGGCGGTCTCGTCGAGCATCGGTCGGTTCTTTGTCAAAATAGCCGTGGCCCGGTCAAAGGCCGTGTTCAACAACCGCCTGATGGCGTCGTCGATCTGTGCGGCGGTCTGCTCGCTATAGGTCCGGGTTTGTGGTTGAGATACCGTCATTCCACCCAGGAAGACCGGGCGTTCCGCATCATAGGTGGCTAACCCCAGTCCATCGTCCATTCCATAACGCATGACCATGTTGCGGGCGATATCGGTGGCCTTGTCCAAGTCGTTGGACGCCCCTGTTGAAATCTTGCCAAAGACCAAAACTTCGGCCGCCCGACCGCCCAGAAGGCAAGCCATTTTGTTTTCCAACTCCGACCGCGTCATCAGGTAGCGGTCTTCCGTGGGCCTCTGAATATTGTAGCCGAGCGACCCGATACCGCGCGGAATGATGGAAACCTTGTGGACCGTGTCGGTCCCTGGAAGCGCCAGGGTCACCAGCGCGTGGCCGGTCTCATGATAGGCAACGATCTTTTTTTCTGCCGGGCTCAAGACACGGCTTCTTTTTTCCAGCCCGGCGATGATCCGTTCCAATGCGCGCGTGAAGTCGTCCATCGAGACCGCGTCAGCATTTCGACGCGTCGCCATAATGGCTGCTTCATTGACGAGGTTGGCTAGGTCCGCGCCGCTGAAGCCAGCGGTCAAGGCGGCGATGTCTTCAATGTTTACGTCCGGGCCCGGCTATATTTTCCGCATATGGACCTTGAGGATCTGGGCACGCCCGACCTTGTCGGGTCGATCGACGAGGATCTGCCGGTCGAAACGACCGGCGCGGAGCAAGGCGGGGTCAAGCACCTCCGGCCTGTTTGTCGCCGCCAGCAGCACGACGCCCGTCGATGGATCGAAACCGTCCAATTCGGCCAGCAATTGGTTGAGCGTTTGTTCCTTTTCATCCGCCCCGCCGCCGATCGTGTTGATCCCGCGGGCTCGGCCCAAAGCGTCCATTTCATCGACGAAGATGATACAGGGAGCGCTTTTGCGCGCCTGATCGAACAGGTCGCGGACGCGGGCCGCGCCGACCCCAACGAACATTTCGACGAACTCCGACCCGTTGATGGAAAAGAAGGGAACGCCCGCTTCCCCGGCAACGGCGCGGGCCAACAATGTCTTGCCCGTGCCCGGTGGCCCCACCAGCAGCACGCCTTTCGGGATATGGGCGCCCAGTCGCCCATAACCGTCGGGGTCTGTGAGGAATGTAACGACTTCCTGCAATTCCTGCTTCGCTTCGTCGACCCCGGCGACGTCGTCGAAGGTGACCTGGATATCTTTTTCGACCGCGATTTTCGCCTTGCTCTTGCCGACAGCCATGAAACCGCCGCCGAAGCCCTGTTTTTCAGCGACCTTCCTGATCAGGAAGTACCACAGCCCGAAGAACATCACCGCGGGCAAGATCCAGGAAAGCAGGTTGTTAATGAAGTTGCTTTCAATGACGCCAGTGAATTTCACGTCGTACTTTTCGAGATCTTCGGCGAAGTCGGGTTCGACCCGCACTGTATAGATATACTTGCGCCCGTCCGGCATCGGTTGGCGAAGAGTGCCGCGGATACTGTCGTCGGTGATCGCTATTTCCGCGACCTTGCCGTCTTTTAGCAGGCTTTGAAATTCGCTGTAGGAGATCGTCTCGACCTGTTGACGGGCCATCCACCATTGGAAAGCCAGGACGAAAAGCATCGCGCCGACGAAATACCAGGTATTGATATGCGTTTTGTTGTCCATCGACGCCCCCCGCTGCTACGTCACTTGAACCCACATGCCTCCCGTTGGCCAGCCGCAATGGGCCGGCGCGCCAATTCGTCACGTACCTACCGATGTAAGAGTGGCTGCTATGTTGCGGCTTCGCAATATTCCATCACAGGTGACAGACCGGCTGCAGCTGACGCTCTGGCCCGACGGCGGCAAACCTTGCGAATGGACCGGAATAGGTGAAGGGTTAGGATATTGGACTGCCGGGTCACCGGCAGATTGGCCGCATGACGGTGCCGGAAGGACGAACCGAATCCAGGTTTGGAAAACATATGGATAGCGAAAAAGATCATCTTCCTTGCTACAGGCTGGCCTATGAAGATTTGGATTTTCTTCAGCGGGATGAATTGCGGGCGGTACGCTTGGAGCTGGAATTGATGAAGCCCGAACTGGGCCTTCAGGAGCATAACGTTCACTCGACCATAGTTGTTTTCGGCAGTTCCCGGGCGCCGGCGCCGGTCGAGGCGGCGTCCCCAGTTTCCCAAACAGGCACGGAAACGGATGAGCGGTCGAGCAGGGGACATGCCCAGTATTACGCGCAGGCACGGGACTTCGCCCGGATCGTCTCGGAAGCGGGGCAGAAGGAATCGCAGCGCCACTATGTGATCATGACGGGCGGGGGCCCGGGCATCATGGAAGCCGCGAACAGAGGGGCTCACGATACGGGCGCGGTCAGCATCGGATTGAATATTTCTCTGCCGCATGAACAGTCACCCAATCCCTACATTTCGCCGAAACTGTGCTTTCAGTTTCATTATTTCGCTCTGCGCAAAATGCATTTCCTGCTGCGTGCCCGGGCGCTGGTGATCTTTCCGGGAGGCTTCGGGACAATGGATGAACTGTTTGAGACGCTGACATTGATCCAATCCAAGAAGATTGAACCAATTCCGGTCTTGCTGTTCGGTGAGAGCTATTGGAGGAGCATCATCAACTTCGATCGAATGGTGGAAGAAGGCGTCATCTCGCCCGAAGATCTGGACATCTTCTCCTTCGTGGAAACCCCGGAAGAGGCGTGGCGGCAAATTTCGGAATTCTACGCGGCAAAGAGCGTATAAGGATCAGCGCCGACTTCCCGTATCCAAGGCCCGCTTCACGCGGCGCAAGATAGTCTTCCGTCGTTTGTCGTCTGCCGCCGCGTCCAGTTGTTCTCGAAGGCGCAATGTGAAATCGGCAAGCTCGTTGTGCCAATCCAATTCGCGGACGACCTGCTTCGGCAGTCTATGCGGCTTGCGGCGAAACTGGATCTTACCGTTACCGTCGACAAGATCGACGACGTCGTCCAATTGCGGAATGACGATCCGTTTCCCATCCACCCCGGCCTTTTCAAGGTCGTCCCGCAGCGCGGTCAATGACGCGTCTTCCCCATGGGTCAGGAATATCGCCGATTTAACCGGCAGCCTCGCCTTCACCCATGCGACCAGCTCCGGTCCATCCGCGTGGCCCGAATAAACGTCGATTTGGCGGATTTCGGCGCCCACCTTGATCGACTCACCCATGATTTTCACTGCTTTGGTCCCTTGGGAAAGCAGCGAACCCAATGTCCCGGGGGCCTGATAGCCGACCAGCATCACGGTGGCGTTTGTGCGCCATAGGTTGTTTTTCATGTGATGGCGGATTCGGCCCGCTTCGCACATGCCGCTTCCCGCCATGATGATGGCGCCGCCGGTGACCCGGGAAATGGCTTTGCTTTCCTCGACGGATTCCGTGAAGCGAATGTTGTGGCGCTTGAAGACGTTCTGGACCGTGTCGGTGTCTTCCAACTCATGGGCGTTTTTCGCAAAGACCTCAGTCGCCCGAATGGCCAACGGGCTGTCCAGGAAGACAGGCACATCCGGTAACCGTCCGGAGTCGAACAAGACCGTCAGATCGAGAAGCAGTTCTTGCGTGCGTTCGACGGCAAAGGCTGGGATCAAGAGATTGCCGCCCTTCTTCAGCGCGCTGTTGACTTCCTTTTCAAGGATCGCGCGGCGTTGTTCGGGCGTCACGTCCTGCCGGTTGCGCCCGCCATATGTCGCTTCGCAGCAAATATAGTCCCAGTTCTCCGGCGCGTCGGGTTCCGGATGGAAAAGCTTGTGCTCAGGCCCGATGTCGCCGGAAAACAGGATTCTTTCGATCCGTTTTTGCTTCTGGCCTGTGGATATCTCCACTTCGATCGAAGCGGCGCCCAGAATATGGCCGGCGTTCCAGAAGCGTGCGCGGACGCCTTGGCCGACCTCGCGCCAACTCTCATAGTCGACGGTGGAGAAACATTGCAGGGCGGCGTGGGCGTCCTCCTTCGTATAGATCGGCGTGACGGGCGGCCGTCCCCGGTGCGCGTTCCTGCGGTTGAGCCGCTCAACCTCCATTTCCTGGATAAAGCCGCTGTCCGGCAGCATGTAGCCAAGCAGGTCGAAGGTGCCACGCGTGGTGAAGATGGGACCCTTGAACCCCTTCTTGACCAACTTCGGGATCAAGCCCGAATGATCGATATGCGCATGCGTCAACAGGACGAAATCGATCTCCTTCGGGTCGAAGGGGAACGTCCCGTAATTGAGTTCCTTCAGCGTCTTCGTGCCCTGAAACATGCCGCAATCGACAAGGAACTGACAATGGTCGGTCTTCAGCCAGTAGCAGGATCCTGTGACCGTGCCGGCCGCGCCGCAGAAAGTCATGCGCATGATACACCCGCGATGTTTTTATCGTCCGGCCTTTCGCAACGGTGCCGTGCCGGAGGTTTTTTTCAGTCTAGTACGGTATCGCCGCATGATGCGGCCAACAAGGATGAGGCAAAACGCCACGTGCCGTGGACGAGCGTCTTTTCGGTTTAGGACGGTTCCTGACAATAACCGGGGCCATCGACACGCGCCGCGTTGGGCGTTGGCGTGTCGCCGTCCATGCCACCCGTTTGGTCACCTGTTTGTGGTAATTTATTGGGTAAAAGAAAGAATATGACGACAGGGTGCTTTAAAAAGCCTCAATAAACAACATTTTGTGTTGTTTTTTGTGGTATTCCTGCCAATCTGCTTTCGGGATTCTCCCGGACTCTTCCAAGGGATGCGGATATGGCGACCCATTCGGCAAAGCACCTCATCATCGGCGGCGGAATCATCGGCTGCTCCATTGCATACCATCTCACGAAGAATGGTGAAAAGGACGTCGTCCTTCTCGAAAAAGCATCCCTGACCGAGGGGGCGACCTGGCACGCAGCCGGTCTGGTCGGGCAGTTGCGGTCGTCCCGAAACACCACGCGGATGCTGAAGCGCTCCGCCGCCATGTACGATGCGCTGGAAGACGAAACCGGGATGGCGTTCGACTGGAAGAAGGTCGGCAGTCTCCGCCTTGCCTCGACGCGCGAACGCCTTCTGGAAGCCAAGCGGCTGACGACGATGGCGCGCAGCTTCGATTTGGAAATGGAGATGATCACCGCCGAAGAGGCGAAGGCTCTGTTCCCTTATATCGATGCAACCGGGTTGGAAGGTGCGGCCTTCATCCCGTCTGACGGCCATGTCGACCCGGCCAGCTTGTGTCAGGCGATCGCGGCAGGCGCGCGCAAGCACGGCGCTCAGATCCGCCAAGGCGTGAAGGTGGACGATTTTGAGGTCACCGATGGTCGCATTACCAAGGTGTTGACCTCGGAAGGCGATTACGAAGCTGAAACCGTGGTCTTTGCCGCCGGGATGTGGAGCCGTGAACTCGGCGCCAAGCTGGGCATCCATGTGCCTGCCTGCGCGGTCGAACATCAATATATCGTCACGGAACCGCTGCCGGATGTGGAACTCGTCAAAGGTTTGCCGACGCTGCGCGATCCCGAGCGCCTCGTCTACTACAAGCCGGACGCGGGCGGACGAATGGTGATCGGCGGGTACGAAGAAGGAACCCTTCCTTTCGGGGATGAGGGCATCCCCGGCGAGTTCGTCCGCCAGTTGCTGCCTGACAACCTTGACCGGTTCGGGCCGCTCGCCGAATTGGCGACCCAGGTCACGCCGATCCTGGAAGAGGTCGGGATCCGCCAAGTCATCAACGGGCCGATCCCGTACTCGGCCGACGGTGATTTCGTCATGGGCTGGATGCCGGGTTTCGACAATTTGATGATGGCGACCGGTTTTCTGTACGGCATTGCCGCCGGCGGCGGCGCGGGTGAGATGATTGCCGAATGGATTACAGAAGGCCGGCCAAGCCTGGATCTTTGGCCGCTCGACTGTCGGCGCTTCGGCCCGCATCACGGCGCCAAGGCGTTCATGTATCCGCGTGCCGTGGAACACTACGCCCATCACTACAAGATGCGCTATCCCGGCCAGGAACATGAAACGGCGCGGCAATTGCGCCTGTCGCCGTTATACCAAACCTTGAAGGCCAAGGGCGCCGTCTATGGTTCGAAGAATGGATGGGAACGGCCGCTCTGGTTCGCGCCGGAATGGGTTGAACCGGTGGATCAGCTCGATTTTCTGGAGCCCGGCTGGCACAAGTTCGCGGCGCAGGAACACAAGGCGGTCCGTGAAGGCGTAGCGCTCATCGACCAATCTAGTTTCGCGAAGTTCGAGATGATCGGCCCGGGCTCGCTTGCCCTTCTTCAGCGGCTGGCGGCCTGTAACATGGACAAGCCCAACGGAACGGTCATATACGCGCAGCTGTGTAACGAAGCCGGGGGCATCGAAGCGGACCTGACGATCACGCGCCTCGGCAAGGATCACTTCTACATCGTCACCGGGTCGGGCTTCGGGACGCATGACGCGGACTGGATCCGCCGCCATATGCCGAAAGACGGGTCGGTTCATTTGATTGAGATGACGTCGGCGCGTGCGGTGATCAATATCTGCGGACCGAAGGCGCGGGACGTCCTGCAATCGGTTTGCGAGGACGATGTGTCGAACGATGTATTTCCTTTCGGCACGGCTCGGGACATCATCATCGGCGCCGCGCCGGTTCGCGCCGTCCGGATCGGCTTTGTCGGCGAGTTGGGCTGGGAGCTTCACGTCCCGACCGAGTTCGGCGCGCATGTCTATGAAACCCTCTCCGAGGCAGGCCAAGAACACGGAATCAAGGATGTGGGATACCGCGCCATCGACAGCCTGCGGCTTGAAAAAGGGTATCTTTACTGGTCCGGCGATATCACGCCGGACTCGACGCCGATCGAGGCAGGGTTGGGGTTCCGGGTGCACCTGAAATCCGGTGGCGATTTCATCGGCAGACCCATTCTGGAAAAGCAGAAAGCGGACGGTCCGGACCGTAAACTGTTCACTTTCGCCACCGACGCCAAGCTGCCGCTTTATGGCGGTGAAACAATCCTGCTTGACGGGAAAACGGTCTCATTGGCGTCCAGCGCGGGGTTCGGCCACACGGTCGGCAAGACGATCGTTTTCGGCTATCTCGACAAATCCCTTTGGGAGAAGGATGGTTTTGAGATCGAAGTGTTCGGGGACAGGCATCGGATCGCCAAGGCCGTAGGCCCGCTTTATGATGCGGAGAACACCAAGCTGAAAGCGTAAGAGACAAGCAAGAGGTCGATATGCAGGAGAATGTCGAGGCCGCCGTCACGGCGTTGAGGAACGCACCGGGGTACGAGTCCATCAGGGCGCAGGACTGCGCCGTTACCCGGTTGGGCGGCATGACAAATCTGGTTCATCTGGTCGATACCGGCACGGACCGGCTGATCGTCCGCATCCCGGGTGACGGGACCGAGGAGTATATCGATCGCAAAGTGGAACTGACCAACGCGACCGCTGCTTGGAAGGCCGGCGTTTCCGCGGAGGTTCTGTGGGCCGACCCGGCAACCGGCGTCATGATCACGCGGGCCATCGACGAAATCGTGACGATGACGCCGGCGCTCTTCTCCGAGCGGCGCGGCTCGCCGGAGCGCGCGGGCAAGGCACTGGCGAAACTCCATACCTCCGGCGAGGCGTTTGACTTCCGCTTCGAGCTTTTCTCTATGATCGATGACTACCTGAAAATCCTCTCCACCAAGGACGTGGCGCTGCCCGACGGCTACCACGATATCGTCAAGGCGGCAGACCCGGTGAAAGCCGCCCTGCTGGCCAATCCGGTTCCGCTGGCGCCCTGTCATTGCGACCCGCTATGCGAGAATTTTCTGGATGACGGGAATGTCATGTGGATCGTGGACTGGGAATATTCCGGCATGAACGATCCGCTTTGGGATCTGGGCGACCTGGCCGTCGAAGCCGGCATGACCGATGCTGAAGAAGCAGAGCTGCTGCGCGGTTATTTCGGTCGTGAACCGACGCCGGAGGAAAAAGGCAGGGTCGTGATCTACAAGGCGATGTGCGATATGTTGTGGACGCTCTGGGGATTGATCCAGTTCGCCGACGGCAACCCGGTGGAGGATTTCTGGGCCTATGCGACAGAGCGGTTCGAACGCTGCAAGGCGCTGATGCAGGACCCGGCGTTTCCGGCCCATGTGGCGGCGGTCGAAGCCGGCTGACCTTCACTTACCGTTTCAGGTGCGGCAGCATTTCGGCATGCAGTTCGGGCGTGCCCGCCGCGACGACGTGGCCTTCCGAATTCATGTCCAGCGCCTTGCCGTCCCAATCGGTCATGACGCCGCCCGCCGCTTCGATCAAACCGATCAAGGGCAGGTAGTCGTATGGCTGCAGGCCGAAATCCACGCAGATATCGATCTGCCCGGCAGCGACCAGCGCATGGGGATAACAGTCATAGGCCGCCCGGCGCGAACCACCAACAGTCCAGAGGCGCTCGAAAAGCGCGGGATGGCTGCGGCGGATTCCGTCCGGCTCGTTGATGTACACGGAAGCGTCGCTGAGCGACGCCGTCTTCCGGGTTTGGATTGGCTTTCCGTTAAGGGTCGCGCCCCGGCCGGGTATCCCGACAAAGGTTTCGTTCAGGGCCGGCATCCGAACCAGGCCCAGTTTCGGGTCGCCGCCTTCAAGATACCCCATCAACATGCCGAACAGCGGGTAACCGGTGATGAAGGACCGCGTGCCATCGATCGGGTCGACGATCCAGGTCTCCCCGTCAAGCGAGCCGGTAATGCCGTATTCCTCCCCCAGAATGCCGTGATCGGGAAAAGCTTCGCCCAAGGCTTTTCGGATGAAGGCCTCGGTCTCCCGGTCAGCGATCGTCACCGGGCTTTCATCTGCTTTTGAAATGACATCAAGCGGTGCCCGAAAATAGGACATGGGAACGGCGCTGGCTTCCTCGGCGATGCGGATGGCGGCATCGCGTATTTGATCGATCGGCGTCGGCATTAGGTCCCCTGGTCCACGATTTGAATCTCCGTATTCCATTCCTTGGCGGCGGCACATATATCCTGCGGCGGTTTTCGATCGCAGACGAGGACGTCGACCAGTGTGGGATCACCGACGGTGATCGGCGCTTCCCGCCCGAATTTGCTTGAATCGGCGGCGACGATGCGGGTCGTCGCCTGACCCATGATAAGCCGTGAAAACTGTGCTTCTTCAAGATCGAAAAGCATGAAGCCGTTGGCAGCGGTGATTCCGGCCGCGGACAGGATCGCATAGTCGGTGCTGAAATTCGCCGCGAAGGCCATGGCATCCGCGCCAAAAGCGCCGCCGTCATGGCTGCGCAACTCGCCACCCGCCATGAAAACCCGGTTTTCGTTCCGGGTCGCCAGGCGATAGGCGACATAGACGGAGTTCGTGATGACGAGGAGGCGTTTGTGGTCCCGCAGCGCATCGGCGATATGGGCGGTCGTGCTGCCGATATCGAGGAACAGCGACGTGCCGTCGGAAATCATCCCGGCCACGTGCTGGGCGATTCGCCGTTTCGCGTCGGGATTTTCCTTATAGCGCTGGTGAAAATCGACCTCTTCTTCCAGGCTGATCAGGCGCACGCCGCCATGCGTCTTCTCCACCAAACCGTCCGCGACCAGTGTTTTGACGTTTCGCCGGACGGTCTCTTCGGTCACGTGCAGGGCCTGCGCGATGGCGTGGACGCGCATCGACCCGCCGGACAGTCGCAACTGATCCAGGATCTCGTTCTGACGATGATTGGAACGCGGTTCCATTCTTCTTTTTCGTCCCCTTCTCGATTCTCGGGCGGGTTGTCCGGAGGTGTTGATTTGTGTTCATACCAGCATTGGTATTAGGGCATCAAATATAGCAAAAAGCCACACAAAACTGCCAAAATACCATTTTTACCGTTGCGTTTTGTGGGTTTTTCCAAGACATTTAAAAGCAGCGCGCAGGTCAGGTCACTCGCGGCTTGAGATAGACGCGTGAAACCGCAGCAGCTCGGAGGCTGAACATGAAACCAATGAAGACTGTTCTTGCAGGGGTACTGACGGCGTTTGTTTCGACCGGTGCGTTCGCCGGTGTTGAATCGCAGGACCCGATCAAACTCACGACTCACGACTGGACCGGCCAAATCGTCACGACCACCATCATGGGCGAGGTGTTGAAGAAGGCCGGCTACAACGTCGAATACGTTCAGGCCGACTATATCGCCCAGTTCGCCGGCTTGAAGACAGGCGATCTGCACGTCGCGATGGAGATTTGGGAAACCACCGGCCGCGACGCCATGGACGAGGCCTTCGCCACCGGTAAGGTCGTCAACATGGGCGAGACCGGCATGGAAGCCATCGAGGAGTGGTGGTACCCGGCCTATATGGAAGAGGTTTGCCCGGGTCTTCCGGACTGGAAGGCGTTGAACGATTGCGCACAGGAATTCTCGACGCCGGAAACCGCGCCGCTCGGCCGTTATCTGGGCGGACCCGTGACCTGGGGCGGTTATGACGACGAACGTGTCGAAGCCCTCGGCATGGATTTCGAAGTGGTTCATGCGGGGACGGATGCGGCGCTCTTCGCCGAGCTCGAATCCGCCTATCAGCGTAAGGCGCCGATCGTCCTTTGGCTCTATTCGCCGCATTGGGCGCCGGCCAAGTACAAGGGCAGCTTCGTCAAGTTCCCGGCCTACACGCCGGAATGCTATAGCGACCCTGCCTGGGGCGGTAACCCGGATTCTGCGTATGACTGCGGCAAGCCGACGGGCCCGATCTGGAAAGTTTCCTGGGAAGGTGTCGAGGGTAAATGGCCGGGCGCAGCCAAAGCCATCAAGGCCTTCAAGGTCAGCAATGCCGACATGGGTGACATGGTCGGCAAGGTGGATCTTGATGGCGCCAAGATCGAAGATGTCGTTGCTGATTGGCTGAAAGCCAACGAAGCCGAGTGGTCCAACTGGATCAAGTAAGGCGGATCGGTATTCTTCGGTTAGGGGTTGTTGACCCCTGCGGGACCCCACGGAGGCGCCGTTTCAGGCGCCTCCGCCTGCCTCAGGCAGTCATATAGTCGGCCGCTGTAGCACCTAACGACACACGAGACCGCGATGGAACCTCCCGTAAAACTTGATTGCCGCGGAGTCTGGAAGATTTACGGTCCCGATCCGGGGGGATTCCTGAAGCGCCATAAAGGCGCCCCGTCATCCCAGGATATGGCCGACGCGCACATGACCGGCGCTGTCCGCGATGCGAATGTTGAAATCCGGGAAGGCGAGATTTTCGTCATCATGGGGCTTTCCGGCTCCGGCAAATCCACATTGGTCCGCTGCCTGTCGCGCCTCATCGAACCGACCGCCGGCCAAATCAATTTCGAAGGCCGCAACCTTCTCTCCATGAGCGAAGCCGAGTTGATCGAGCTGCGCCGCAAGAAAATGGGGATGGTGTTCCAGCACTTCGCCCTGTTGCCCCATCTTACCGTTTTGCAGAACGCCGCCTTCCCGCTGAATGTGCAAGGCGTCGACAAGAAGACGCGCGAAGACCGTGCAATGAAGATGATTGAAATCGTCGGTCTGACGGGCCGCGAGAATCATTTTCCGCGACAGCTTTCCGGCGGTCAGCAGCAGCGTGTCGGAATCGCGCGTTCCCTCGTCGCCGATCCGGACCTTTGGTTCCTGGACGAGCCGTTTTCGGCCCTCGACCCGTTGATCCGGCGCGAGATGCAGGACGAATTCATGCGCCTCCAGGCAATGCTGCATAAGACCATCGTCTTCATCACGCATGACTTCGACGAGGCGATCCGCCTGGCCGACCGCATCGCCGTCATGAAGGACGGCATCATAGAACAGATCGCGACGCCGGAGGAATTGGTGCTTCATCCGGCCACGTCCTATGTTGAGGACTTCACCCAGCATATTCCGAGGGCGAAGGTGGTGAAGCTGCGTTCCGTCATGTCCCATGGCGTGCCGGAGGGCGATTATGCTGGTGAGCTGTCGGGCAACCTGACCGTCGCCGCCGCGGTGGACCGGGTGGAGGCCGCGCCCCATCCATTCAAAGTGCTGGATGCCGATGGCAAGCCGGTAGGAACGATCAACGGCCGCACGGTCGTCGACGTCATGATCGGTCGAACGTCGGAATGAGGGAAGCCGTCGCACGTCTGGCGCGGGGATCGAGCCTTTTCTGGTTCGGCCTGTTCGGCGTTACCTGGGCGCTGTCGACGTGGTCTTTCGACTTGTACAAGGCGCTCGACGCGCGCTGGATTATAAGGTTTCCCCAGAAGTTCGAAATGCCGTTGGAAACGTGGATCTCGGCCGCCATGTCCTGGCTGGTTGAAGACGCCAGCTTCGGGTTTTTCACCTTCCGGGATCTCACCCGTTTCATCTCGGCCTTGGTCGAAGCGCCCTATGATATCGTCCGCTCACTGTTGATCGAAGGTTTCGCCGTCGGCCAAGGCCAGCAAGCGGTGGCGGTGGCCCCGTCGCTGAGTTGGATTGCCGTCATCGGGATCATTCTGGCGCTCGCCTATCATGCGCGCCGCCGGAATCTCGTCCTGGTGACCGGGCTCTGTTTCCTCTACCTGGCGATGTTCGGGCAATGGCACAGCGCGATGATCACCCTGGCCTCCGTGTTGATCGCCGTTCCCATCGGCGTTGCCGGGGGCTTGGCGCTCGGCATTCTTGCCTATCGCGTACCGTTGGCGGAACGCATGATGCGCCCGGTGCTGGATCTGATGCAGACGGTGCCGGTTTTCGCCTATCTGGTACCCATTCTTTTCCTGTTCGGTTTCGGACCCGTTTCCGCGCTTGTGGCGACGGTGATCTACGCGATGCCGCCGATGGTGCGTGTGTCCACCGTCGCGCTTCAGACCGTGCCGCCGGAGCTGATCGAGGCCGGGCGCATGATGGGCTGCACGCAACGGCAATTGTTGTGGAAGGTTCTGATCCCGACGGCAAAGCCCTCCCTGATGGTGGGCGTCAACCAGGTCATCATGTTGTCGCTGAACATGGTGATCATCGCATCCATGATCGGGGCCGGCGGCCTCGGCTATGATGTGCTGACCGCATTGCGGCGGCTTGATATCGGCGGCGGTGTGGAAGCGGGCCTGGCCATTGTCGTCATGGCGATCGCGCTTGACCGGTTGAGCCAGGCCTTCGCCGTGCGCCGTTTCGACGCGCCGCCAAGCGCGTCACTTGCCTTCCACAAACGCCATCCCCTGTTGACCGCCGTACTGGCGCTGACGGCGGTGACGACGGCGGTCGGCATGTTCGTCCCCGCCGTGCATCAGTATCCGGAAGAACTTACCATCACGACCGGGGCTGTCTGGACCGCGGCGATCGAGTGGATCAACGTGAATTTCTTCGACACATTGGAATTCATCAAGACGCAGCTGCTCACCTATCTTCTGGTCCCCATCAAGAAGTTCTTCGGAGGCATCCCCTGGATATGGGGCATCATCGTCATGGGCTTGGCGGCGGGCCGTATCGGCGGCTGGAAGTTGGGTCTGCTCACGGCGGCCCTGACGCTTTTCGTCGCGGCCTCCGGGCTATGGGGCAAGGCGATGACGACGGTCTACCTCTGCGCGACATCGGTCCTGATCGCCAGCGTGATCGGAATCCCGCTCGGCATTTGGGCCGGGCAAAGCGCCCGGGCCAATTCCGTTATCGGCGCCTTCATCGACACGCTTCAAACGCTTCCCAGTTTCGTCTACCTGATCCCTGTCGTGATGCTGTTCCGCGTCGGCGATTTCTCCGCCATGATCGCGGTCGTCCTCTATGCGCTTGCCCCCGCGGTTCGGTACGCCGCCCATGGCATTCGCAGCATCGACACGGAGCTGATCGAGGCGGGCAAGGTTTTCGGCTGTACCAACCGGCAAATCCTGTGGCGGATCAAACTGCCGCTGGCGGCGCCGTCTCTGCTGCTCGGCCTCAATCAAACCATCATGTTGGCGATCTCGATGCTGGTGATCACCGCCCTCGTCGGTACGCGCGATCTGGGTCAGGAAGTGTATATCGCGTTGACCAAGGCGAATACGGGCCAAGGCATCGTGGCGGGGCTCGCCGTAGCCTTCATCGCCATCATCGCCGACCGGATCGTCACCGCCCTCGCCAGATCTTCGCAGGAAAGGTTGGGATTGAAATGACCGCAATCGATCAAGCGATTTCGAAAGCCTGCTCCCTCCCGTGCTGGACCGATCCGATGGATGCGGCGCCGCTGGGCGGTGGGATCACGAATATCAACATCACTCTGACCGACCAGGGCAGGAAATACGTCGTGCGCCTGGGGCAGGACATTCCCGAACACGGCGTGTTGCGGTTCAACGAGTTGGCGATCAGCCGTGCCGCGGAAGCGTCCGGCATCTCACCGAAGATCCATTACGCCGAACCCGGCGCGCTGGTACTGGAATTCGTCGACTCACGGGCGATGGTGGAAGAGGACCTGCATGACGAGGCGACGCTTGTCCAAGTCGCCGGTCTTATTCGCGAGGTTCACACGAAGGTCACCGATAAGGTGCGCGGCCCGATCGTCACCTTCTGGGTCTTTCATGTGGTCCGTGACTATGCGGCCTTCCTGAAGGAGCAAGGATCGTCCCATATTCCGAAACTCCAGCAATTGATCGACGATGCGGCGGCGCTGGAACGCGCGGTGGGCAAGGTGAACCTCGTCCTGGGCCATAACGACCTGCTGCCGGCGAACATACTTCAGGCGGAAGATCGGCTGTGGCTGGTCGACTGGGAATACGGCGGCTTCAACTCACCGCTTTTCGACCTTGGCGGGGTCGCCACGAATTGCAGCCTGCCGCCGGACGCCGAGCATCGGCTGCTGAAAACATATTTCGGCACGGACCCTGACGAGACGCTGATGCGAAGCTATACCGCGATGAAATGCGGGTCGCTGTTGCGCGAAACCATGTGGAGCATGGTTTCCGAGATCACGTCCAAAATCGACTTCGACTACGGCGCCTATACCGCCGAGAATCTCTCCCGCTACCAACGGGCAATAACAAACTTCCTTCCTCAAAGAGGCCCCAAATGAGCGATTTCCCGAAATCTGCACAAGCGATCATCGTTGGCGGCGGCATCGTCGGCTGCTCGACCGCCTATCACCTGGCGAAGCTTGGATGGGACGTGGTCCTGCTGGAGCGCAAGAAGCTGACCTCCGGCACGACCTTCCATGCGGCGGGTCTTGTGGGCCAGCTGAGGTCCAGCGCGAACATCACGCAACTGCTCGGATACTCAGTGGACCTCTATAATACGCTTGAAGAGGAAACCGGCCAGGCGACAGGCTGGAAGATGAACGGCGGCTTGCGGCTCGCCTGCAATCAGGAACGCTGGACGGAAGTGAAGCGCCAGGCGACGACCGCGCATTCCTTCGGGCTTGATATGCAGCTTCTGACGCCGAAGGAGGCGTTCGACCTCTGGCCCTTGATGAATATCGATGATCTGGTCGGGGCCGCTTTCCTGCCGACGGACGGCCAGGCCAACCCGTCCGACATTACCGGTTCGCTTGCGAAGGGCGCGCGCATGGCCGGTGCGCGGATTTTCGAGGACACCAAGGTTCTGTCGGTCGATGTGGAAAAGGGCGTCGTCAGAGGCGTCGAAACGGAAAAGGGGCGCATCGACGCACCCATCGTCATCGCCTGCTGCGGCCAATGGACCCGCGCCTTCGCCAAGACCGTCGGCGTGAATGTGCCACTGGCCTCGATGGAACACCAATATATGGTGACCGAAAAGATAGAGGGCGTGCCGTCGAACTTGCCGACGCTGCGCGACCCGGATCGGCTGACCTACTACAAGGAAGAGGTCGGCGGCCTTGTCATGGGGGGCTATGAGCCGAACCCGAAACCCTGGGCCGTGGACGGCATCCCGCAGGGCTTCCACTACAGTCTGTTGGACAGCGACTTCGACCATTTCGAGCAGTTGATGGAACTGTCGCTGGGCCGTGTGCCGGCATTGGAAACGGCGGGTATCAAGGAACTGGTGAACGGGCCGGAGAGCTTCACGCCGGATGGCAATTTTATCCTGGGCGAGGCGCCGGAATTGAAGAACTTCTTCGTCGGCGCCGGGTTCAACGCCTATGGCATTGCCGCCGGCGGCGGCGCGGGTATGGCATTGGCGGAGTGGGTCGCGAAGGGGGAACCGCCTTTCGACCTCTGGCCGGTGGATATCCGCCGTTTCGGCCGTCCGCATTTTGATACGGACTGGGTCAGGACCCGCACGGTCGAGGCCTATGGCAAGCACTACACCATGGCTTGGCCGTCGGAAGAACATGACAGCGGGCGGCCCTGCCGGAAGTCCCCGCTATACGATATGCTGAAGACCGACGGCGCGGTCTTCGGTGAAAAGCTCGGTTGGGAACGCCCGAACTGGTATGCCGACCTGACCGCCGGGGAGGCGCCGAAGGATATCTACACCTTCGACCGGCCGAATTGGCATGCGCCTATCGGCCGCGAGCATAAGGCTGCGCGCGAAGCAGCCGTGCTGTTCGACCAGACAAGCTTCGCCAAGTTCTGTCTCAAGGGGCCGGATGCGGAAGCCGCCCTGAGCTGGATCGCGGCCAATGATGTCGCCAAGCCGGTCGGGTCGCTCGTCTACACCCAGATGCTGAACGACCACGGCGGGATCGAATGCGACCTCACCTGCGTCCGCGTGGCGGAGGACGAATATTACATCGTCACCGGCACCGGTTTCGCGACTCACGACTTCGACTGGATTTCCCGCAACATCCCCGCTGGGATGAATGCGCAACTGGTCGATGTGACCTCCGCCTATTCGGTCCTGTCCCTGATGGGCCCGAAGGCGCGGGACATCCTGCAGAAAGTGACGCGCGACGATGTCTCCAACGATGCTTTCAAGTTCGGCAAGGCCCGGACCATCGGTATTGCCGGCTGCCCGGTCCATGCCTTGCGCGTGACCTATGTCGGCGAACTGGGTTGGGAACTTCATTTGCCGGTCGAATACGCGACGACGGTCTATGTTGCTCTTCATGACGCGGGCGCGGAGTTTGGGCTTCGCAATGCCGGTTACCGCGCCATCGAAACATTGCGTTTGGAGAAGGGGTATCGCGCCTGGGGATCGGATATCGGCCCGGACTACACGCCGGATGAGGCCGGGCTGGGTTGGGCGGTCAAACTCAAGAAGAATATCGACTTCAAGGGGCGCGCGGCGGTCGAGACGCAGCGGTCGGGTGGTGTGAAAAAAATGTTGGCCACTTTCGTTGCGGATGCGGGCGTCATCCTATCGGGACGGGAGACGATTTACCGCAACGGGGAAAGGGTGGGTTACCTGTCGTCGGCCGGCTATGGGCATACGCTTGGAAAGTCGATCGGCATGGGTTATGTGCGGAACAAGGACGGCGTCACCGCTGATTACGTCAGGCAAGGCGAATACGAGCTTGAAGTCGCCACCATGCGCGTCCCCTGCGGCGTTAGCCTCGCGCCGCTCTACGACCCTAAGATGGAGCGGGTGAAGGCCTAGGGTGAACTGATTCCAGATCGGCCCGGTTTCGAAGGAATGAAGAACGATGAATACGCTTAAATGCATCTCCCCGATTGACGGTTCCATCGTGGCCGAGCGCCCGGTTCTGTCCCCCGCCGAGGCGAAAGAGACCGTCGCCCGCGCCAAGGCGGCGCAGAAGGCCTGGGCCGCGCGGCCGCTTGCCGAGCGTATTGCGCTCGTCGCGAAGGGTGTCGAAATCGTCGGCCGGATGAATGACGACATCGTGCCCGAACTTGCGCGGCAGATGGGCCGGCCGGTCCGTTACGGCGGGGAGTTCGGCGGGTTCAACGAACGTGCGACCTACATGGCGAGCATCGCGGAACAGGCCCTTGCGCCGATCGGGATTGAGGACAGCGACACGTTCAAACGCTATATCACGCGCGATCCCCTGGGCGTGGTCCTGGTCGTCGCGCCGTGGAACTATCCATATATGACGGCGATCAACACCGTCGCGCCCGCCTTGATCGCCGGAAACACGGTGCTGCTGAAACACGCGACCCAGACCATGCTGGTGGGTGAGCGGATGGCGCAGGCCTTCCATCAGGCCGGCGTTCCGGAGGACGTTTTCATCAACGTTTTCCTGGATCATCAGACGACGACCGACCTGATTGCGGCGAAGTCTTTCGGTTTCGTCAATTTCACGGGCTCGGTTGGCGGCGGTCGGGCCATTGAGCGCGCGGCGGCGGGCACCTTCACCGGTGTCGGCCTGGAATTGGGTGGGAAGGATCCAGGCTACGTGATGGAAGACGCCGACCTGGACGCGGCGGTCGATACCCTGATCGACGGCGCCATGTTCAACGCCGGCCAATGCTGCTGTGGAATCGAACGGATCTATGTGACGGAAAGCCTGTTCGACGCTTTTGTCGACAAGGCGGTATCGATCGTCAGCGGCTACAAGCTGGGCGACCCGATGGACCCGGAAACGACGCTTGGCCCAATGGCGCAGACCCGCTTCGCGGACGAGGTGCGGGCCCAGACGGCGGATGCGATTGAGAAGGGGGCGAAGGCGTTGATCGATCCGTCACTTTTCCCAAAGGACGGTGGCGCCTATCTGATGCCTCAAATTCTGGTCGACGTTACCCATCACATGCGCGTCATGCGGGACGAAAGCTTCGGGCCCGTCGTCGGCATCATGCGGGTGAAGGATGACACGGAAGCGATCCGCCTGATGAACGACAGCGATTTCGGGCTGACCGCGTCGCTTTGGACCAACGACATAGAGCGCGCGGAAAAGATCGGACGTCAGATCGAAACCGGTACCGTCTTCATGAACCGGGCCGACTATCTGGACCCTGCTCTGTGTTGGACCGGCTGCAAGGATACCGGCCGCGGCGGCGGATTGTCTGTCATCGGGTTCCACAATCTGACCCGGCCCAAATCCTACCACCTGAAGAAACTGAAATAGCCGCCGGGTGGCGTCAGATGCCGGTTTCTTCTAGGAATCGGGTGATGGCGATGAAACAGTCGCGCCATGCAGGTTCGTTTCCGATCAGGATGTGATTACGGCTTTCCAGCGGCATGAAGCGCGCATCCGCAATGCCGGAAGCGACCGCGGGGAAAGAAGGCCAATCGCCTTCTTCTGTCGGTGTCAAAATCTATTGGGTCTTGAGGCGGATACCAAGAAATTAGAGGAAAAGGCTGCGGCGACATCCTGCCAAAGCCGGACCGCGCCGTCGCCGACCTCGTGGTAGGATTGGCCGCTGTGCTGGGCGACTTCGACCCAAGCGCTGGGTGAAGGCACGGCAGGGGTAATTGACGGGTTGGCCATGTCAAAATATAACGAACGTTAGGTATAATAAGAAAGTGTCCCAATGCTGGAATTGCCAATCAGGATCGGCGGGCGGGCGGCTGCGATTTGGCACGTCCGGCGGCCGGCGGACCGTTTGATTGGCGGGCACATTCGGATATTAGGGCGAGGGGCGGAGAGGCCCAACCCGTCCATCATCAACGGCTTTCCGTCCTTTGCGGCCGCGCTCAGCGGGAGGCCGCGCCCTCAATCGCGATCCGGTAGAAATGCTCGGCCAGATCCTTCGGCCCCATTTGCTTCTTGGAGCGCCATTCCAGCGTCCAGTTCATCATCCCGATCAACCCGAATTTCAGGGTGCGGAGGTCCACATCCGCCGCCAAGCCGTCTGCCCGCTTGGCCTGTTCAAGCAGCTCGTCCCAAACCGCCTCATAGGCGCCGCGGGTACTTCGAAGACGCTGGCGAATTTCCTGCGGCACATGGGCGAAGCAGCGAATATGGGCCGAGGCATAGTCGCTTCTGTCATGCAGGGCTTGCAGATGCTGGTGCATGGCAATCTTTATCCGTTCCATCGGGTCGGCATCCGGGGACGCGTCCAGCGCTTCCTGCACGCGGGACTGAACCAGGGCCACGCCTTCGGTCAGGATTACTTCGACGAGGCTCTCCTTGCTGTCGAAATGGTAGTAGAGGCTTCCCGCCTTCATGCCGGCTGCGCTGGCAATGTCACGCAGAGAGGTGGACGAGTATCCCTTTTCGACGAGCAGCCGGGCGGTACGGTCCAGAATCATCCTGCGGGAAATGTCGCGGGCCTTCATATCCTGTGATTTTGTTTGGCTGGGTCGGGGCATGGTTCACGTTAGGTTTTCCGGTTCAGTCGGGCTTCTTTAGGTAAACAAGTTAATGCGTACAAGGAAATAGGAACGGTTATGGCGTTGTTGCAATCCCTCGCGGATACGCAGACCGATGCGTTCAGCGCACGCGCGGCGGACTATGCGTCGCTGATCGACGACCTGGGGCATAAGCTGGCCTGGGCCCGTTCGGGGGGCGGCGAGAAGATGTTGGCCCGGCACCGCGACCGGGGAAAGATTCCCGTCCGGGACCGGATCGACTTGTTGATAGATCCCGGCACAGCCTTTCTGGAACTGACGCCGCTTGCCGCCTGGGGGCTCTATGACGGCAAGGTCGCGGCCGCCGGTATCGTAACGGGGCTTGCCACGATCCGCGGCACGATGTGCATGGTCATCGCGAATGACGCCACGGTGAAGGGCGGCAGCTTCCATCGGGAGACGGTCAAAAAACACATCCGTGCGCAGGACATCGCCGCGGAGAACCGCTTGCCGGTGATCTATCTGGTGGATTGCGGGGGGGCCAACCTGAACCAGATGGAAGAGGTCTTCTACGACGAGAACCATTTTGGTGGCACTTTCTACCGGCAGAGCCGGATGTCCGCCGAAGGCATTCCGCAACTGGCCGCGGTCTTCGGCGAATGCACCGCCGGCGGGGCTTATATTCCCGCACTTTGCGACGAATTCATCATGGTGGATGGAAACGCGTCGGTTCATCTCGGCGGGCCGCCGATCGTCAAAGCCGCCATTTCCGAAGTGATCGACCGTCATGATTTGGGGGGGGCGGCGCTGCATTCCCGGCAGTCGGGCGTCTCCGACCATATCGTTCCGGACGAGCACGCGGCGCTGGGCCGGTTGCGCGACATGGTCGGGGCGCTCAACTATGTCCAAGCGCCTCCACCGAACCGCATTGCCGCCTCCGACCCTCTCCACGACATCGCGGAACTGCCGGGCATTGTCGGCACCGATCTGTCGCGGCCCTTCGATCAGCGCGAAGTCATCGCCCGGATCGTCGACGGCAGCCTGTTTCATGAGTTCAAACCGGAATGGGGGGAAACAATTTGCTGCGGCTTCGCGCATATCGATGGATATCCGGTCGGGATCATCGCCAATAATGGTGTGCTGTTCTCGGAGGCCTGCCTGAAGGCGACGCATTTCATCGAGCTGTGCGATCAGCGCGGCACGCCGATCCTGTTCCTGCAGAACACGACCGGTTTCATGGTTGGGCGGGATGCGGAACTCGGTGGGATCGCCAAGCATTCCGCAAAACTTGTCTACGCCATGTCGAACACGCGCGTTCCGCGGCTTACGGTGATTACGGGCAGTTCCTACGGTGCGGGAAACTACGGCATGTCCGGCCGCGGATTCCGGCCGCACTTCCTTTTCATGTGGCCCAACGCCCGACTTGGCGGGATGAACCCGGATGTCGGCAGCGGCGTTTTGATGGATCTGCGCCGGGCGTCGATTTCCCGCAACCCGGCCACAGAAGAAGAACTGGCCGAGCATGAGGCGATGTTGCGCCGGATGTTCGAAGAGAAATCGGACCCCTATTTCTGCACCGCCCGCCTATTCGACGACGGCATCATCGACCCCCGCGATACGCGCCGCGTCCTTGGGCTTTGTCTGTCGGCAGTTTGTTCCAGACCCGAAATCCGTCCGATGCGGCCGGTCTATAGGATGTAACCGGATGAATGAGTTCCTGATCGCCCCCCGCGCCATTCGCAGCGTCTTGGTCGCGAACCGGGGTGAAATAGCTTGCCGTATCATCCGGACGGCAAGCCGCCTGGGTTTGCGAACCGTCGCCGTCTATTCCGATGCGGATGCCGATGCGCTGCATGTCCGAATGGCGGATGATGCCATACGGTTGGGCCCGGCGGCGCCGGCGGAAAGCTATCTGAAGATCGACGCTGTCGTGCAAGCCGCCCTTGCCGCCGGCGCGCAGGCAATCCATCCGGGCTACGGTTTTCTCTCGGAAAACCCGGCCTTCGTCCGCGCCGTGGAAACGGCGGGACTGATCTTCGTCGGACCGTCTTCCGACGCGGTTGAAACCATGGGATCGAAAATATTGGCCCGTCGCGTCGCGCAGGACGCGGGCGTCCCGGTGGTTCCCGGATTCGACGGGCAGGATGCGAATGACGAGGATTTGGCGAAACCCGCCGCCCCGCGGGCTCAGCCGCGACTCCTCAAGGCCACCGCCGGCGGCGGCGGGCGCGGCATGCGCCGCGTCATGGTAGCGGAAGAATTGCCGGCAGCCCTGGCGTCGGCGCGGGCCGAAGCGGCGTCCGCTTTCGGCGACCCTACCGTCTTTCTGGAGAAATTGATCCTGAGCCCCAGGCATTTGGAAGTGCAGGTCTTCGGGGACGGGCAGGGCAATGTGCTGCATTTTCATGAGCGCGATTGTTCCGTGCAGCGGAACCACCAGAAGGTCATCGAGGAAGCGCCGGCGCCGAACCTGCCGGAAGCGGTGCGTACCGCCCTTTTCGATCATGCGGTTCGGCTGACCGGCGCCATCGACTATGCCGGTGCGGGGACCGTTGAATTCGTCATGCAGGCGGGCGATGAGAATCCGTATTTCCTCGAAATGAACACGAGGTTGCAGGTCGAACATCCCGTCACGGAAGCCATATGCGGCGTGGATCTTGTCGAACTACAACTTCGCCAAGCCGCCGGGCTTCCCCTGCCTTTGACGCAGGATCAGGTTCAGCCAAAAGGGCACGCCATAGAAGTCCGTATCAATGCGGAGCGCCCGGAAGAGGGGTTTCTTCCTGATCTCGGCCGGATAGGCTGTCTCGCGACGCCGTCCGGCATCCGGGTCGAAACCGGCGTTGAAACGGGCAGCACCGTCTCGCGCCATTACGACAGCATGCTGGGCAAGCTGATCGCCTATGGGGCCTCGCGTGAAGACGCCTTGTCCAAGCTGAAGGCGGGTATCAAGAATACGGTGCTGAGCGGGGTAGGAAACAACTTGGCCTTCCTTGGCGATTGCCTGTATCAGCCCGCCTTCGTGAGGGGAAAGGCGACAACGGATTTCATTGGGGAGAGTTTCCCCGACGGCTGGCGGCCGGACCCGGAAAAGCTTCTGAGGCTGCGCGGACATGCGGCAATGGCTGCGATCGGAACCGGTCACGATCCCAATGACCGAACTGACGGTTTCAGGGTCGGTGCGGCATGGGAACCTGGAAAAGCGCCGCTCTTGGTCGAAGATGGATATGGGGAAGCGGAAATCGTCCTTGTGTTCGGCTCGCCCATGACGGTGAAGCATGGCGAGCGGGAAGTCGCTTTGGTGGAGCCGCCTGTCTGGTCGCTCCCCGGCGATGGCGGTGCGTCGGCATCGGCGGATGGCCTTACGATCACGGCCACGGTGCGTCCGCTGGCCGAAGTAAGGATGGAGGCGCGGGCGGATGGAATCGCACAGGGCGCGATTGCCGCACCGCTCACTGGGTTGGTGACGGCCATCCACGTCGCCGAGGGCGATACGGTCGCCAAAGGTCAGCCGCTTCTTGTCATGGAGGCGATGAAACTCGTCCACACATTGTCGGCGCCGTTCGATGGAACGGTGACCCGGCTGTCGGCCGGGGTGGCGGAAACAGTGGCGTCGAAAACGATACTGATCGAACTGAAGGAGACGGTGTAATGGCGGGGCTTTGGTATGAAGAATTCGAAGACGGTATGGTCTTCGATCATGAGTGGACCCGGACGATTACCCAGACGGACAATCATTGGTTCTCACTGCTGACCATGAACCCGCAGCCGATCCATATCGACAGGCACGCGGCGGAGAAATCCGTTTGGAAAAAGCCGCTGGTCAATTCCCTCTTCACTTTGGGATGTATGGTGGGCATGACGGTGAACGACACGACCTTCGGGACAACCGTCGCCAATCTGGGCATGTCGGATGTGAAGTTCCCGCACCCTTTGTTCGAGGGTGATACGATCCATATCCGCACCACCGTCCTCGGCAAGCGGGAGAGCACGTCCAGGCCGGGTGAAGGCATCGTCAATCTGCGCCACGAATGCTTCAACCAGGACGATGTGCTCTGCGGGATATGCGATCGCGCCGCGCTGATGATGAAACGGCCCGCGGGCTAGCAAGATCACCGGCCGGGCAATATCGGCTACCGGCGGCTTTTACGCCATTTGATAGGGAGGTTTCATGTCTGCGTTCGAGTCCAGTTTCGCCGGTCCGGCGGATAGTCCGGTCTTCTTCCGGGAAGAGCATAGGATGCTGCGCGACCAGGTGCGGCGGTTCGTGGAAGAGAACATCAAACCCCATGCGGATGCCTGGGAGGAACAGGGCGCGGTGCCCCGCGACGTGTTACGTAAAATGGGCGAATTGGGGTTTTTCGGTATCAGATATCCGGAAAAATACGGCGGTTCCGAGATGGACGAATTGGCCACCGTCATCCTCTCGGAGGAACTCGGCCGATGCACCTATGCCGGTGTGGCGATCACGGCGTTGGTTCATACCGATATGGCTTCTGTCCATGTGTTCAACGCCGGGACAGAGGCCCAGAAAGCCAGATGGATGCCGGGGATCGTGTCGGGGGAGGTCATCACCGCCGTCGGCGTGACCGAACCGGATGCCGGGTCGGACGTGAAGTCCATCCGCACGACGGCGCGGCGCGACGGCGGTGATTTTGTCCTGAACGGCACGAAGATGTTTATCACCAATGGGGTTCATGGCGATCTCTACTGCGTGGCCGCGAAGACGGATACCGGGGATGCGCCGAGCCGGTCGGTGACGATGTTCCTGGTGGAAAAGGGAACGCCCGGCTTCACTGTGTCGCGGGCATTGGACAAGCACGGTTGGCGGTCTTCCGACACGGCGGAGCTTTCCTTTCAGGATGTCAGAATTCCGGCCGAGAATATTCTGGGTGAGGAAGGGCGCGGCTTCTACGCGATCATGCAGAACTTCCAGAACGAACGCCTCGTCCTCGGCGCGATGGCGATGGGTGAGGCGCAGGCGGCGATAGACCTTACGGTTCACTATGTGAAGGAACGCAAGGCCTTCGGCGAATCACTGTGGCAAAAACAGTCGATCCGGCAGCGCTTGGCCATGCTGGCCGCCCGCGTGGAGGCGGCGCGCCATATGGTCTACGCGACGGCGCTGCGGGCCCGGCAGGGCGAGGATCTCGTCCGGGAAGTGTCGATGATCAAGGCGATCTGCGGCGAATTGGTGAACGAGGTCATGTATGCGTGCGTGCAATTCCACGGTGGTATGGGCTTCATGCGGGAAAGCACCATAGAACGGATGGCGCGGGACGCGCGCGTGCAGGCGATCGGCGGCGGCGCGACGGAAGTGATGCTCGAAGAAGTCGCCAAGCGGATGTGAGGGCGGGATGACACCACGCTGCTATCTTTTCGTTCCCGGCGACAGCGCCCGCAAGCAGGCCAAGGCCCTGGAAAGCGGGGCGGACGCCCTGATTCTGGACCTGGAAGACTCCGTCGGTCCCGACGCGAAACAGGCCGCGCGCGAAACCGTTGCCGGTTTCCTGGGCACGGCCACGTCGATGGCCAGATACGTCCGGGTCAACGCGCTTGATACCGGATTGACCGAGGCGGATGTCGCCGCGACCGCGCCGGGAAAGCCCGACGGGTTCGTCCTTCCGAAATGCGAAGGGCGGGACGACATCGAGGAACTGTCGCGGCTGATCGAGAAACATGACGGCGGGGATACAGGGATATTCGTCATCGCGACGGAAACCGTACGCGCGGTGCGCAGTCTGATGGCCTCCGATTGGTCGCATCCTCGGCTCACGGCGATGACATGGGGGGCTGAAGATCTGGCCGCGGATATGGGCGCTTTCCGGAACAGGGGCGATGACGGCGACTACCACACGCCGTTCCGCTTTGCCCGGGACGCGATGCTGTTTGCCGCGAAGGATGCGGGCGTCGCGGCCGTGGATTCCGTCTATACGAACTTCCGGGACGAAGCCGGATTGATTATGGAAGCCAAGGAAGCGCTGGATTGCGGGTTCATGGCCAAGATGGCGATCCATCCTGCCCAGGTCGCGCCAATTCAGAAGGTCTTCACGCCGACGCGCGAGCAGGTGGACTGGGCGAGGAAGATCATCGCGGCGATGGAGGGGGCCGGAAACGGCGTCGTCCAGATCGACGGCCGGATGATCGACCGGCCCCACGTGAAGTCCGCGCGGAGCATCCTCGACAGATGGCAGGCTCGGCGCGGTTGAGCCGCGGCCGTTGCTGTCTGAAATCGCTTGACGCTGAAAAAAAATATATGAAAATTCATATAGTGGTGACATGATCGCCGCGTCATGATGCGAAAACAATGAAAAGCGCCTTGCAAGGCGCGTGATTCAAGGGAGGGTCTTTTGAAAAACCTGATGTCGATGACGGCTGCCGGCCTTTTTGCCGTGGCCGCTTTTGCTAATACGGCCAGTGCGGAAAAAGTAACCCTGTCCGCCGTGAGCGCATTTGCCGATGGGACCAATTTCTCGCGCAATTTTGAATCGTTCGTCGAACGGGTCAACGCGACCGGCAAGGGCCTCGTTCAGATCGACTACAAAGGGGGCGGCGGGAAGGTCATGAACCCGTTCCAGTTGGGAGACGCGATCCGTTCCGGCGTCGTCCAGGTCGGAAACCTGCCCGGCGCTTTTTATACCAAGCTGGTGCCGGAAATCGACGCCGCGAAACTGTCCGCTTATACAATCAACGAGGAGCGGGCCAACGGCGCTTGGGAGTTCATGAACAAGCTGCATATGGACAAGATGAATGCCTACCATCTTGCCCGGCAAAAGGATTGCGTGCCGTTCCATCTCTATCTGACGAAGCCGATCGACAAAGCGGACCTGACCGGACTTAAGATTCGCGTGACGCCGATCTACCGGGCGTTCTTCTCCGCGATGGGGGCGACGAATATCCAGACCAAACCGGGCGATGTATACACTGCGCTGGAACGCGGCACGGTGGACGGATACGGCTGGCCGAGCCAGGGAATCTTCGACCTGGGCTGGGCTGAGGTTACGAAATATCGCATCGACCCGCCCTTCTATCGGGCATCGGTTGAGTTCCTGGTGAACCTGGATGCGTGGAACAAGCTGGACGACGCTCAGAAGAAAGTGCTGCAGGACGCGGCCGGCGAGGTGGAACAGACCTGTTCCGCCGATATGGCGCAGTCCGCGGACGAATTGGCGCGTCAAGAAGCATCGGGAATCAAGACGATCAGCTTTGCCGGTGCCGAGGGCGATGCGTATCTGAAGAAAGCCTATGACGCGGGTTGGGATGAATTTGTAAAGAACAATCCGGAAAACGGACCGAAGATCCGCGCGCTCTTGAGCAAATAGTGGTTTCGACCCAAGGCCGGCCCGGTTGAATTCGGGCCGGCCTTTCGGTTTTGGGGAAGGCCGGCGGCGCATGTTCATTCGGTGCTACGACAAACTACTCACGTTGCTCGGACTCTGCGGCGGCATTGCCTTCGGCCTGATGGCCGTCATGGTCGGCGCGGATGTCCTGCTGCGAAACCTGGGCGTGCCGAGCATGCCCTGGTTGCTGGAAGTCGTCGAATACGCGCTTTTCATCGTGACCTTCATGGTCGCGCCTACCGTTCTGCACCAGGGGGCCCATGTGCGCGTGGACATCTTGGTGGTCAACCTGCCGTCCGGCGCGGCGCGGGTCGTGAATGCGATCGCCGACCTGATCGGTTTGGGCGCGACGGCGACGCTTTGCTGGTACGGCTGGCGTATCACGGAAGCCGCCTATACGCGGGAAGAATTGATCTTCAAGGAACTGGTCATTCCCGAATGGTGGCTGTTGATGTTCGTACCACTGGGGAGCGCGCTGCTGGTCGTCGAGTTCGCGCGCCGTCTCGCATCCTCCCATGAGCAATCCAGCGCCGGAGCCGATGCCTTGACGGATGGACTCTGACCGATGACCTGGATTGCGGCGCTCTGCCTGCTTCTTGGCATTCTCGTATTGCTCATGGCGCTGGGATTGCCGGTGGCCATCGGATTTCTGGTGGTCAATCTGATCGGCGGTGTGGTGTTCCTGGGCGGCGAAGCTGGACTGGAGCAGGTTGCGCGGAACACCATGGCGGCTTTGTCGAATTTCTCGCTGGCCCCGATCCCGCTATTCCTGTTGATGGGCGAAATTCTGTTCCATACCGGCGTTGCCTTCAAGGCGATCGAAGCAATTGACCGGCTGATCGCGCGGGTCCCCGGAAGGCTCTCGCTGGTCGCCGTCGCGGGGGGCGTGGTTTTCTCGTCGCTCTCCGGATCGACAATAGCAAACACCGCGGTTCTCGGAAGCGCATTGCTGCCGGACATGTTGAAGCGGGGCTATCACCCGACCATCGCCATGGGGCCGATCATGGCAACCGGATCGATCGCGATGTTGATCCCGCCCTCGGCCTTGGCCGTGCTGCTGGGATCGCTTGCGGGCATTTCAATTTCCAAATTGCTGATCGCCGGCGTCATACCGGGGATCATGATGGGCGTGATTTTCACGCTCTATATCCTGGGCCGTTGTCTGACGAACCCCCGGATCGCTCCCGCCTACGATGTCGAACTGCCGCCGCTGCGCGATCGAATATTGCCCGTGTTCGTCTATGTCCTGCCTTTGCTTTCCATCTTCGCCGTCGTGGTCGGCAGCATTCTTGCCGGCTGGGCGACCCCCACGGAATCGGCGGCGCTTGGAAGCTGCGCCGCCTTCGCCGCTTGTTGTCTATACGGCCGTATGACGTGGAAGGCCTTGGTCAAAGCGTTGACCGAGACGGCAAAGATATCGGTGATGATCCTGTTCATTATCGGCGCCTCGCTCGCCTTCGCTCAGATACTAGCCTTTTCGGGCGCGTCGAATGGGCTGCTGCGATGGATCGACGGCTTCGGATTGACTTCATTCGCCATGCTTCTGGCGATGCTGCTGGTTCTGCTCTTCCTTGGCTGTTTCATGGACCAAGTCAGTATGATCCTCATCACGTTACCCTTCTTTATCCCGTTAGCGCAGGGGTTTGGCTTCGACCTCGTCTGGTTCGGGGTGCTGATGCTGGTCGTCATGGAAATCAGTTTCACGACACCGCCGTTCGGACTGCTCATCTATGTCATGAAGGGGGTGGCGCCGCCGTCGATATCGATCGGCGATGTGTATCGGGCGACCTATCCCTTCATAATCCTGGAGTTGATCGTGCTGGCGTTGATCGTGTCGTTCCCAAGTCTTGCGACTTGGCTTCCGGACCAGATTTCTCGATGAGTTCCCCGATGACGCGATCAGGCAGCAAGAAGGCGGTCGATGAGGATTGGGCCGATTTCGGCCCCGATGACCTCAAGCCCGGTGAAATGGCGCCCGGCCTCAGTCTGGACGGGTTCCTTCCTTATCTCTTGAACCGCATCGTCAATCGCCTCAACAGCGACTTGACCGCCGAGTTGAAGACCGTTGGGGTGCCGCTGCCGTTCTACCGGGTTTTGGCGGTTCTGGCTGCGGGGCGGGGCACGACCGTCAATGAACTGTCGGTCTACACGATCACGGGGCAGTCGACGCTGAGCAAGGCGCTCGACCGTATGGTATCCGCCGGCCTGGTGCGGCGGGAAACGTCGGAAGATGACGGCAGGGTCGTCAACATCTCGATGACGGACAAGGGTTGGGAAACATATCGGCTGGCCTTGCCCATCGCGCTGCGTCACTACGACGGCGCGGTCGCCGATTTGGGGGAAGTCGGCAAGGGGCGTTTGCTTAAGAGCCTTCGACAGATACTTGAAACGGTCCGCGCCTCTGATTTCCCGTAGTCAACGGGAATGGCTTGAGGTTCGGAAAGCAACGGAAGCGGCGCATAATGGCGGAAAGATCGTTCAAACGGGAAGTCCAGCAGTTGCGGATCGGCGCGGGTGAAACTTTCACCGGCGAAGGCATTCTTGCCATTACGAAAGCGCTTCTGGAATGCGGTGTCGGCTATGTCGGCGGATATCAGGGGGCGCCGATCAGCCATTTGATGGATGTGCTTTCCGACGCCGAGGACCTGATGTCGGAACTCGGCGTTCGGTTCGAGGCGAACGCCTCCGAAGCGGCGGCGGTGGCCATGCTCGCGGCATCCGTTCACTATCCCATTCGCGGTGCGGTCACCTTCAAGGGGGTCGTTGGCGTCAACGTTGGGTCCGACGCCCTGTCGAACCTTTCGTCATCAGGCGTCAATGGTGGCGCCCTGATCATCGTGGGGGAGGATTACGGCGAGGGCTCCTCGATCATGCAGGAACGCAGCCACGCCTTCGCGATGAAGTCTCAATTCTGGCTTCTCGACCCGCGGCCGAACCTGCCCTCTATCGTCAAGGCGGTCCGCGACGGGTTTGAGTTGAGCGAGGCGACGAATACGCCGGTCATGTTGATGGTCCGGATTCGGTCCTGCCACGTTACAGGCAGTTTCGAGGCAAAAGACAACATGCGCCCGCCTCTGACCGTGACGGAGGCCCTGGCGAACCCGCGCCGCGATTTCAACCGGGTAGTCTTGCCGCCGATGTCTTATGTCCAGGAACAGGACAAGGTTAATCAGCGTTGGCCCGCGGCGCAGAAATACATCACCGGCAAGGGGTTGAACGAACATTTCGGCCCAGCCGACGGAAAAGTCGGAATCATCGTTCAGGGCGGTATGTATAACGGCCTGATCCGGGCCTTGCAGCGGCTTGGCCTCGCCGACATCTATGGCAAGACGGAAGTGCCGGTTTTCGTTCTGAACGTCACCTATCCCCTGATTCCCGATGAAGTCACCGCGTTCTGCAAGGGCAAACAGGCTGTTTTGATGATCGAGGAAGGACAGCCCGACTTCATCGAACAGGGGCTCGCCGCGATTCTTTACCGGGCGGGCTTGGAAACGAAACTTCATGGCAAGGATGTCCTGCCCATGGCGGGCGAGTATACCGGACAGGTGATCCTGGACGGGGTGACGGGTTTCCTGAAAAGTGCGGCCCCGGAATTGCTTCCCGGCCAGGTCCTCGCCCCGAACGCGCCGACGTCGCAGATACCGGATCTATCGAAGACGGTCCCGATCCGTCCGCCGGGATTCTGCACCGGTTGCCCGGAGCGTCCGATTTTCGCGGCGATGAAACTCGTCGAGCAGGAACTGGGCGCGCACCAGATCACCGGCGATATCGGCTGCCATCTTTTCGCCAGTTTGCCACCCTTTGAAATCGGGGGCTCGACCATGGGGTATGGCCTTGGGCCGGCGTCCAACGCCGCCTTTGACGGCGGTGGGGAAAAGCGCGCGATTTCAATCATCGGCGACGGCGGGTTTTGGCACAATGGCCTCAGCTCCTCGATCGGCAATATGGTCTTCAATAAGTCCGACAGCGTTGCCGTGGTCGTGGACAATTTTTACTCCGCCGCGACCGGGGGGCAGGACGTTTTGTCTTCGAGGGCGGAGAATCCGAGCAAGGCGACACAGCACCCGATCGCGGATGCGATCCGGGGGGTCGGTGTGAAGTGGATCCGTCAGATCGACCGGACATACGATGTGACGCGGGTCAGGGAAGTTCTGCGCGAGGCGCTGACGACGGACGAGAAAGGCCCGAAGATCATCATTGCCTCATCGGAGTGTATGCTGAACCGCCAACGGCGGGAGAAGCCGCAACGGGTGACAGCGATCGCCGAAGGCCGTCGGGTTGCGGCACCCCGCTTTGGCGTCGATGAAGATATCTGCACGGGGGATCATGCCTGCATGCGGCTTTCCGGGTGCCCCTCCCTCTCCCTGAAGCATCTGGACGATCCGCTGCGGGATGACCCCGTTGCAAGCATCGACGAAAGCTGCGTCGGCTGCGGCAATTGCGGCGAGGTCGCAGATGCGGCGGTGCTTTGTCCCAGTTTCTATAGAGCGGACCTTGTTCATAATCCGGGCGTTTTGGAACGCTGGTGGTCAGGCATTGCGGCCCGCGCAATCCGGTGGCTGCAAGACAGGCGCGAAGCCCGCCGCCTTACCTTCCGGGAGCAACGACCATGACGGAATTGGCGACCCTGGAAGCACGGGCGCCGGATGTGCGTCTCGGTCAGATCATCAAGCTCGCGATCATGGCGGTGGGCGGACAGGGCGGCGGCGTCCTGACCAACTGGGTCGAGGCGCTGGCGCGCAGCCAGGGCTTTGCCTGCCAGGCGACGTCTGTCGCCGGTGTCGCCCAGCGAACCGGCGCGACGATCTACTACATAGAGATGGCGCCGGTCGACGCGTCGGGCGCGGAAAGCCACATGCCGGTATTTTCCCTGGCCCCTGCCGCGGGCGATGTGGATATCCTGATCGCCGCGGAAATGATGGAAGCGGGCCGGGCCATCATGCGCGGCTTCGTCACCCCTGATCGGACAACTTTGATCGCGTCGACCCATCGCGCGCTCGCCGTGTCCGAAAAGACGGTTCCTGGCGATGGCATTTCCTCTGCCGCGGAGGTTCGCGCCGCCGCGGAGATCGCTGCCGCGCAGTTCATCCATTTCGACATGGAAAAGCTGGCGCGTGAGAACGGTTCGGTCATCTCTGCATCGCTTTTCGGTGCGTTGGCGGGCTCCGGTACTCTGCCCTTTCCACGGGATGCGTTCGAAGAGGCGATCCGATCCTCCGGGAAGGGGATAGATGCCAGCCTCCGGGCCTTCGCCGCTGCTTTCGACGCTGTTGGAATGCAAGAAGCCGAGCCGAAGCATGTTGTCGTCCCACAGCCGGGCGACCCGGCCCCTACGGGACCGGTCAAGCTGCTGTCCGATTGGGACGCTTTGGCCGAACGCGTGAACGCGCTGCCGGCTCCGGTCACTGACCTCGCTTTTAGAGGACTTCAAAAAGTCGTCGATTTCCAGGATTTGGCATATGGCAGGGAATATCTCGATCGCCTCGACGACGTCGTTGCGCGGGACAGCGCGGCGCAAGGCTGGCTGTTTTCGCTCGAAACGGCCAAATATCTCGCGAATGCGATGGCTTATGACGATGTGATCCGTGTCGCCGATCTGAAGACCCGGTCCGACCGGTTTTCCCGGATTCGGGGAGAAATGGGGGCGGAAGAGGCAAAGCTTCTGCACCTGACTGAGTTCATGCATCCGCGGGCTGAAGAGATCGTGGGCATGATGCCTGCTCCCCTCGGCCGAAAGATTGCCGCCAGTCCGGGTTGGATGCGTTTCGTGGACCGCTGTTTCAATCGGGGCCGCCGGGTCCGTACGGACAGTCTCACCGGTTTTGCGGTGCTGTATTTGATCGGCGGGCTACGGGGTTGGCGGCGGCGGACGCTGCGCCATTCCGAAGAACAGGAACATCTCGAACGCTGGCTGAGCGTTTGCGGCGCGCGGTTGCAGATCAATTATGACCTTGCCGTCGAACTCGTAAGATGTCGGCGCCTCATCAAGGGATATTCGGACACGCATTCGCGCGGCCTCTCCAAGTTCGATCGCGTGCTTGAGGGGGCGGGGTTGGTCGCGGAACGGCAAGATGCGGCCGATTGGGTGCGCCGCCTGCGTGAGGCAGCACTAGCGGATGAGGGCGGCAAGGCCTTGGACGGCGCCTTGGCCACCATTCGAAGCTTTGCCTCACCCGAGGCTCGGGCATAGGGAAAATTGGCTGGCCGGTCGCTTTGATGCCCTGAGTGATTGACGCCCTGAGTGATTGACGCCCCGTCGCCGCTCAATCCCGGAAAGGGTTTGCTGTCCACGTTTGATCAGATTCCGTTGGGTTGCCGAGCCTGGGCTATCCCTTCCGACTCCAAATGCGCCGCCACACGAAGGCAAAGGTCTTCCCGCCACGGGGCGGCGATCACTTGGACGGCGATGGGCATCTTCCCACCCAAGACCGGCACCGCGCAGACCGGCAGGCCGATTGCCGATATCGGTTGGGTGAAAAGCCCGATATTGGGCCGGGTGAGCATTTCCTTGCCACGGATGTCGATGGTTCGCTGACCGATAAAGGGGGCCGGGAAGGGCGTCGCGGGGGCGAGCAGGACATCCACGGTCTCGAACAATTTCGCGAAGATTGCCCGATACCAGTGCCGGACCTGAAGCGCGCGCACATACCAGGACGCGGGCAGCATCGCGCCGGCCAGGAACCGGTCCCGCGTATCGGAGTCGAAATCATTGAGCCGCGTCTGAAGGTTGGACAGATGCAGGCGGGAACTTTCAGAATTGGTGATGACGAACGCTGCCGCGCGCCCCGCTTCCACCCCGTCGACCTCCACGGTTCCGGACACGTCCAACGCTTTGGCGACGGCCGCGACGGCGCCGGCGGCCTCGGGCATCCCGTCGGTTGAGAAATAGCCGCCCAGCGTCGCAATCCGTAATCGGGAGACCCCTTGGTCCAAGGCGGGCATCGCTGCTTCGGCCGGCCGGCCGGCACAGGCGTGGTCGCGTGGATCGGGTCCCTGCATGACATCATAGGAAAGGGCGAGGTCGCGAACCGACCGTGCGAACGGACCCAGATGGTCCAGGCTGTCACAGAAGGGATAAGTCCCGTGCCGGGTCAGCCGCCCATAGGTGGGTTTCAGCCCGAAGACGCCACAGAAGGAAGAGGGAACACGGATGGAACCGTTGGTGTCCGACCCCAGCGCCAAGGGCGCGAAACCGGCCGCGACCGCTGCGCCGCTGCCGGAGGACGAACCGCCGGCCATGCGGTCCGTATCGTGTGGGTTGCGGCACGGCCCGTCGTGCTCGTTCTCACCCGTGAAGTCGTAGGCGTATTCCCCCATATTGAGGCCACCCAGCAGCACGGCCCCCGCCGCGGAGAGGCGTTTCAGCAATTCGCCGTCTTCCATGGCCGGCGCGTGATTCCGGTTGATCTTCGATCCGGCGCGGGTTGGAAGGCCGACGATGTCGAACAGGTTCTTGGCCGCCATCGGCACCCCGGCAAGGGGGCCGAGCGGCTTGCCTGCCGCGCGGTCCGCATCGATCTGCCGGGCTTCGGCGAGCGCCCGGTCGGCCGTCACGTCGGTGAAGGCATTGACCTTCGGGTCCGACGCGGCAATCCGGTCAAGCGCGCGGCGGGTGACGTCCTCCGCCCGAACCGCGCCCGACTTTACCGCCTCGGCAACCCGCCAGGCCGGTGCGTGATCATTCAATTCCGTCATGACGTTATCTTTCTTTCAGCCGACGCCGTCTTCACGGCCTGCCCGGCATCGAACACCGAAGCCAGTTCCAGGGAGTCATCCGGAACCGGCGCGGCATCGAGGATCTCGGCCATTCCTTTCGCAATGGAAAGGAAGACCGAGACCCCCGCGACGCGTTCTTCGTCCAAGTTCAGGCCCAGGGTGGGCGCCATAATCCGGATATATGCCTCCGGGTCGAAGGCGTCGTTTGATGCGGCCATGATGCTTCCTTCTAGTCTGCTGCTCCCGGTTGCGCTTGGGCCTCGGGCTTGGGGTCGAAGACGAACCAGGGCGACTTGGCACAGAACCACATGAAGCCGGCGACAACGGCATAGCTGAGGGCGACGGACGGCGTGACGCCAAGTCCGTTTTCACCGATCCCCACGGCCGGTCCGTGCATGAAGCCGAAATAGGTCAGGATGGCGCCGGCCATCGCGAAGGCGGCTGCGTAGTCGAACTTGCGTTCGATCACGAAGACGGCGATCGCACCCAGGACAAGGCCCGACAGGATTGCCCCGTTGCCCATAATCGACAGACCTTCATAGAGAACCCCCATATTCGCCATCTTGTCCAAGCCAACCTCGGCTGCATTGGTGCCGGCGGCACCCAGTGCGCCGTCGATCAATACCTTGGCCCAGGCGGCCAAATGCGGGGTCAGTGCGAAGATGATGGCGGGCGCATGGCTGGATGGCGTGGTCTGGAACGCCTGCGCCCCGATCAGCATGCCGATATAGAGCAAGATCGGCGAAATCGCGACAACGGGAATGACGTCAAGCAGCAGGGATAGGATTCCCAGCCAGGCCAGGACAAGCACCATCACGCCGGTGCCCAGCGAATAACCGATGCGCCCACCCATGCCTTTCCAGCCGGGATGGCCGATATAGACGGCGTTCGCAAAGGGGCTGCCCATCAGCGTGCCGACAAGGCTGATCGTGCCTTCGGCGGCAAGCGCTTCGGTCGTGTTGTAGCTGTCGCCCGCCGCTTCGGCGCTTTCTACATTGTCCATCGCTTCGACCAGATCGTAGACCCCGAACGGGATCGCCGTGACCAGGATGAAACCGAGGAACTCAAAGCCGGAAAAGACATGATCGAAGGCGGGGATCGGGACGGAGAAACCGATGCTTGTGACCGAAGCGGCGACCTTGTCGATGCTCATCCCCCCGATGTCGAGGCCCAGAAACGTGCTGCCCCAAGCAATCAAAGCACCGACGCCGATTGCCACCAAGCCCGCCGGCATGCCGCGCGGATACCGCACGCCGCCGTACCAACTGACCAAGATGATGGCCAGACTGGTCAGGCCGATGATCGGCGTCATGAACATCTCCATGGCCGGACGCATGGAGATGAAGGCTATTGAAACCCCCGCCAGCGTGCCCAGAAGCGCGGCGCGCGGCGTGATCCGGCGGATGATCGGAGCGATGAAGCCGCCGCCGATCAGAATGAAACCCTGCAGGAAAACCCATGCCAGGCCGGCTTCCCAGGCTTTGACCGGGTCGCCGGTCTGGCCCAGGATCGGCAGCATGATCACAAAGACGACGATGAACATGTGCGGCACGCTTGGCCCGGAGGGCAGCGCGCATACGTCGGTGCGGCCGGTCTTACGGGCCAGCTTCCAGGCCATGTAGCCGTAATAGGCGTTGCCCAGGAACAGCATCATTCCGACGGCGGGAATGATGCGGCCGAAGGTAATCTCATCCGGCATCTGGAGCACGAATTTCAAAAGGCCGGTCATGACGAGCAGGTTCACCAGAACATTGGTGCCCAGGCCAAAAAGGGCGTTCCAATCGCCGGGTGTCCAGAGCGCTGGTCTTGTCGTGGTCATGGCTTTCCTCCTTCGAGGGAAATGCGCCGAAAATGCGTCGTTGATTACGCGGCGGCAGGCCCTCCGGACACCGCGGACAGGAAACGGGTGGAATCGCTGACCCACCCGAAGATGCCGCCCTGTGCGGCGATCATCTTCACGCCGGTCGCGTGAAATTCGGGGAAATAGGAACCGCAGCAATCACCCAGCACAATGCATCGAAAGCCGCGATCATTTGCTTCCCGCACCGTGGTATGAACGCAGACTTCCGTCGTGACGCCGGCAATCAACAGGTTCTCGATCCGCCGGTTGCGCAGCATCAGTTCCAGGTCGGTCTGGTAGAAGGCGCCTTTGCCGGGCTTGTCCAGGACCGGTTCGCCGGCCGCCGGGGCAAGTTCGTCGATGATGCCGTGTCCGGCCTCGCCGCGGATCAAAATCCTACCCATCGGGCCACGGTCGCCGATCCGTTTGCTGGGTGATCCGCGCTGCACCTTGGCGAGGGGGGCGTCGGTCATGTCCGGCCGGTGGCCTTCGCGGGTATGGATCACCAGCACACCATTGGTGCGCGCCGACTGCAGCATCGCCGCGCAGGGCGCGATTGCCGTTCTCAGCAGGGAAACGTCGTTGCCCAGGCTTTCGCCAAAACCGTTCGGTTCCAGAAAATCGCGCTGCATGTCGATGATGACGAACGCGGTTTTCGCCATGTCGATCTCAATGGGCCCAGGATCGGCGTCGATGGTCAGTGTTGTCATCTCAAACGTCTCCGTTGCCGCGGGTTCTGGGCGTGGGCTAGGGTAGAAGGCTCACATGGGCGGCGACGATCCGCCATCCTTCGGGCATGCGGATCCAGGTTTGGCTTTGGCGTCCCGCCCGTCCGCTGCCTACACGGCGGTATTCGGTAAAGGCGGTTCCGAAATCCTCGCCATAGGTCGTGATGACAGTTCTCGTCAGTTCACGCGCGATGTCGGTCGTGTTGCGGGCTGCGCGGAAGCCTGCAATTTCCTCGTGCCCGTAGAGCGCTTCTGACGGCCCGTACCGGACGGTGAGCGGGGACTCCCAAAAAAGAATGTTGAGGGTATCGACGTCGTTTTCTATCAACGCCTTTTCGTAACGGTGGAACTGTTCCGTCACCTCCTGGAGCACACGCGGGTCATTGATCGTCATCGCTCTTTTCCTTCCCTATTCGGCGACGATCGCCGTTTCCGCAGACCTCACTAAGTTGCCGTCAGTGCGGCCGGCGCTGGGCGGCATCGGTGTCGCGGTCAACAACGTCTTCGTGTAGGCGTCGGTCGGGTTGTCCATGATGGTGGCGGTGTCGCCTTCCTCAACGATCCGGCCCTTCTGCATCACGATGATGCGGTCGCAGAGTAACCGCACCACATGTAGGTCATGACTGACGAACAGATAGCTGACGCCCAGCGTCGCCCTCAATTCTGCCAGCAGATTCAGCACGACGGCCTGGATGGACACGTCAAGCGCCGCCGTCGGTTCATCCAGGATCAGAAGTTTGGGGCGCGACGCCAGGGCGCGCGCAATGCCGACACGGGCTTTCTGGCCGCCGGAAAGCTGGTGCGGAAACCGGTCCAGCAAGGTCAGGGGAAGGCCGACCTGGGCCGCCAGCTCCTCGACCCGCCCTTCGGGATTCTCATCGGTAAGTCGGCGGATCGGATCGGCTATGGCCTGTCGCGCGGTGAAGCGCGGATTGATGCTGTCGGTTGCGTCCTGGAAGACCATCTGCAGGCTTGCCCGACGTGGGTCACGCGCGAATTTTGCCGACGGAACGTCGGTCATCGGCTTCCCGTCCAGCAGAATTTCCCCGCTGGTTGGATCCATCAAACGCATGACCATGGAGGATGTGGTAGACTTGCCACAGCCGGATTCACCGACCAGCCCCAGGGTTTCGCCCTCTCTGATTTCGAAGGAAATGTCGTCGACGGCGGCCAGCGCGTCCGCCCCATGCCCGAACACTTTGCGCAGGTTCTTGACCTGCAGCAGCGGCGCGCCAAGCTCCGGCCGCGGGGGCGACGGCAACGGCGGATCGACCAGGTCGCCGATCAGGGAGCCGGGGCGCGGCGTAGCGCTGATCAGCCGCCGCGTATAGGCGTTCTTCGGCGCAGCGAACAGATCCTCGGGTCGGCCTTCTTCAACGATTTCGCCGTCCTTCATGACGACGATGCGGTCGCAATACTCCGCCGCGAGGCCCAGGTCATGGGTGATCAGAATGGAACTCATGCCGCGCCGCGTCGTCAGTTCGGCAAGAAGGTCCATCACAACCTTTTGGGTCGTCACGTCCAGGCCCGTCGTCGGTTCGTCCGCGATCAACAGGCGCGGGTCGCAGGCCAGCGCGATCGCAATCACGATACGCTGACACATGCCGCCCGACAGTTCGAACGGATAGGCGTTGTAGCGCTTTTCCGGGTCGCTGATATGGACGGCTTCCAACGCTTTGATCGCCTCCTTACGGGCCGTGTATTTCGTCGCATGCGCATGACGGCGCAAGACATCTTCGATTTGATGCCCGACCTTGCGAATCGGGTTCAAGGCCGCGCGCGGGTTTTGGAAGACCATCGAAATTTCCCGGCCCCGCAGTTCCCGCATGTCGCGGTTGGAAAAGGCCGTCAATTCCATGTCGTCGAAGATGACCCGGCCTTTTGGGATCTTTCCGTTGCGATCGAGGATGCGCATGATGGCATAGGAGCTCACGGATTTGCCTGATCCGCTCTCTCCAACGATGCCGAGCGTTTCCCCTTTCTCCAGCGTGAAACTGACATCCCTGACCGCGGAGACGAGCCCGCGGCGGGTGGAGAAAGTGACGTTCAGGTTTTGGACATCGAGGAACATGGTTCAGGTCCTCTGCCGGGGGTCGACGATGTCGCGCAATCCATCGCCCAACAGGTTGAAGGCGAATACGGCGATCATCAGGGCGAGGCCGGGGAAGAAAGCCAGCCACCATTCGCCGGAAACGACAAAGTTCGCGCCTTCGGCCACCATGATTCCCCATTCCGCGGTCGGCGGGCGAACCCCGAGACCGATGAAGGAAAGGCCTGCAGCATTCAGGATCGCCCATCCCATGTTGAGGGAGATCTGAACCATCATCGGCGGCAAGGCGTTCGGGAAGATGTGAAAGGCCAGGACCTGGACATCCGTGTTGCCGGACAATCGGGCCGCTTGCGCGAATCCGGCCTCGCGGCGGATGCGGACCTCTGCCCTTGCGACCCGGGCATAGAAGGGAAGGTTGATGATGGCGGTGGCGTAGATGATGTTTTCCACCGTATTGCCCATCGCGGCGACGATCCCCATGGCCAATACGAAAAGCGGAAAAGCCATGATCGTATCGACCAACCGCCCGGTGACGGCGTCGATCCAGCCGCCCCAATAACCGGCGACGGACCCGATGACCGACCCCACGACAAAGGACAGGGCGACAGCGGCGACGGAGATCATCATATCCAGCCGCGTTGCCACGATGACGCGGGAAAAGACGTCCCTGCCCACACTGTCGGTGCCGAACCAGTGGGTGCCGTTGGGCGGCTGCAGGGCGCGGGCGGCATTCGATTCCAACGGGTCGAACGGCGCGATGGCCGGGCCCAGTATCGCGACCAGAACGATCAACGCGAACAGGCCGAAGGCGACAGCAGTAATGGGGTTTTCGCTGAGCACGTAAACGACGTGGGCGCCGAACCCGCGATGGGCTTTATCAGAATTTGTGGTTTCCGCCAGAGCCATGATCAGCCCTCCCGCGTTCGCGGATCGACGACCGTATAGAGGATGTCGATCACGAGGTTGAGCAGCACGAAGAGGATCGCCATGGCGAGCACGAAGCCCTGAACGGCGGCATAGTCGGAAACGACGAGCGCTTCGACCGCATAAGAACCGATGCCCGGCCAGGCGAAGACCTTTTCGACCAGCACGTTGGCGCCCAGCATGAAGGAAAAGACCATGCCCAGCGTCGTGATGACCGGCAGCATGGCGTTCTGAAACGCATAGCCGAACACGATCTGGCCTTCACGCAAGCCGGCGGCCCGCGCGGTTCGAATGTAGTCGGAAGACAGCGCCTGCAGCATCGCCGCGCGGGCCATCCGCGCGAGCGGCGCCAAGGTGAAAAGCGCCAATGTCGTCGCCGGCAGGATCAACTGCCTTAGCGCGCCAAGGGCGGTCTCCGTATCCCGGTCGAGCAGGGCGTCGATGACATAGAAACCGGTGACGTCCGGCGGGGATAGATAGACGAAGTCGAGGCGGCCGAGGGGCGAGGGCGCCCATCCCAGCAGGTAGTAGAAAACATAGACGAGGACGATGCCGGTGAAGAAAGTCGGCAGGGAAACGCCGGCCGTCACAACGGCCCGGCAGACATGGTCGATCCAGCGCCCCTGATGGACGGCGGCGGCGATGCCCAACGGCAGCGCGATGATGCAGGACAACAGAAGGGCGGTGAATGTAAGTTCCAGCGATGCGGGAAGCCGCCGGGCCAGTTCTTCAAGCACCGGCTGACCGGTCGAAAGACTGTTTCCCAGATCGCCCGTCCCCAGGTCCAACACATAGTGCAGGAACTGGACCGGCAGCGACCGATCCAAGCCCATCGCTGCGCGTATCTCCGCGATGGACTCGGTCGTCGCTGCCGGGCCGGCAAAATAAGCGGCCGGGTCACCCGGCAGCATGCGTGTCAGGACGAAACTGACCAGGATGACCCCGGCTAATGCCGGGAGCGCCTGAAGAACACGAAAGAGGATCAGCTTCGTCCTGGGGTTCATGTCGGTTACGCCTTGAAACTGCGGGCGTCGAGTTGGCGGTGGAACCAATACTCATAACCGGCCATGTTGTTTGTCCCGACGTTCAAGGCCGGCTGGAACAGCGCGATGCGGGGCACTTCGTCCCAGGCGATTTCGATCATCCGTTTGATCGCGGGCGCGTATTCCGGATCGTCGACTTCCTTGTGGAGCGCGAAGGGCGTCAGTTTCTCGATCTCTTCATTCCGGTAATTGGAGGAATTGAAGAGGTGGCCTTCCAGATAAGCCCAGAAGAAGTAATAGCAGGGATAGTTCAGCCAACCGCCGAAGGTTTCCAGAGCCAGTGGCAGCCGCTTCTCGACGAGCGATGCCGTGCGCCAGTTCGCGCCCGGGATTTTCTCGATCTCTGCCTTGATGCCGATCTTACCCAAGTTCTCCTGGATCAGCAGGGCGGTCGGCTCCATCCAATCCGTTTGGCTGAGCGAAATGGACAGCGGAACTTCGAAACCGCCCTTGTAGTCGGTCTCATCCAGAAGCGCTTTGGCCTTTTCCAGGTCCGTGCTGTAGGGGAACGGTTGCGGCCAGGCGATGTCCGACGGCGTTGTCGACGAACCGCCCCACATCTGCGCGCCGCGGCCGTAAGCAGCGGTCTGGAAGATGTCTTCGTAGGGCACCGCCCAGGCGATCGCCTGACGGACGCGCTTGTCCTTGAACGGTTCGAACGACAGGTTCGGGCACAGACAATAGATCGCGTTCTCGACCGGGGTCGAAAAGACGTCGATGCCGTCCATCGCCGATAGTTCCTTCGCATCCTTGTTCGGCATGTTGAAGGACATTTGAATGTCACCCCGTTCCAGCAAGGCGCGGCGGGTCGCCTGGCTGGGCACTTCGCGCACGATCACGCGCTTGACCGCGGGCACCGGGCCGGACGTCCAGTTGTCGTTCCGCTCGTAGACCAATTGCTGGCCGGGTTCCCAGCGTGCAACCTTGTATGCGCCCGAACCGGCCGGCGTCTTGTGCAGATACTCGGTGGCCCAGGGATCGTCCGTGGTCGCGTGTGCCATGGCCACTTTGGAATTGATGATCATCGGCACGGGAACCGCCAGGTCCGGCAGGGTCAGTTTCGACGGCCGCAGCAGGTTGACCTTGAACGTGTAGTCGTCGACCACCTCGAACTGCTCGGGCTTTTCCAAAGACCCGGCCTTCATCTGAACAGTCGGAAACCCACCGACGGAGACGGCGCGGTCGAAGGACCATTTCACGTCATGCGCGGTGATCGGCGACCCGTCGTGGAAGACCCCGTTCGGCCGCAGCTTAAAGACCATGTGAGTGCCGTCGTCGGAAATCGTCCAGCTTTCGGCCACTTCCGGTTCGATCGTCGAATAGTCGTAGGAAAGCCCGCCATCCGGCGTGCTCTTGGTTCCGAAGCTGACCAACCTGTCATAGATATTGACCGCGACCTGGTAGCTCGGCCGATTTGTGCCGGTCCGGTGGATGTCCAGGCTGTTGATCGTCTGCCCCATCGCCACGACGACGACGCCGTCCGTCGCCGCGCTGGCGGGCAAGGACCGGATAAAGGGAAGTGCGCCGGCCCCCAGAACTGCCGCGCTCTTCAGAAATTCACGCCTCTGCATGTTGCTCTCCTTCCAAACTGTTCAATGGTTTCTGATTGTTGTTGCCCGGCAGCGTGGCGATATAGTTTCGCCAGCCGCCGAAATCGGTAATGTCGTTGGCCCCGGCCAGGCCGGCGTTTTCGCAAATAAAACCCTTGGTCGCCGTTCCGCATTCCAGGGCGACGGTACCGATGCCCAGCGGCGCGGGAATGCCGCGCATGAAGGCGCCGAAATTTTCTTCGGGCATTGCCCAAAGCTCTAGTTCGATAGGCGCGCCGCCCTCGTCCCGAACCAGACCGGGCCTCGCCGGCGGTCCACCTTCAAGACGGTAGAGCCGGTAACCGGGTTCTGTTCGTGTCGTTTTCAGGTACCGGGCGCCAAGGCGCGTCAGTTCCTTGTTCAGGGGCAGGCCGGACATATGGGCGCCGACGGCGGCGATGGTGATTTCGTTCGCCCCGGCGGCGGGTTGCGGTACCTCGGTGGCGGGATAGAACCACCCGGTTGCGCCCAGATGGACATTGGCCGCCTTGTGGAGGCGGGCCGCTACGGTCGCCAGCATGGCGTCGGCGCCGGCATTGGCCAGCAGCGTAACGTTTCCGGGACGGCCATCGGCACGGGGCGAGACGGGGATGGCGACGCCGCAAAGGTCGAGCAGATTGACGAAATTGGTATAGGTTCCCAACCGGCTGTTCGGTCCGATCGGGTCGGCCTCGATCTCGGCCAGGGTGCAGAAAGATGGGATCGTCGGGACCAACATCAGATCGACGCCCGCCATTGCCGCGCGGGCGGTCCGCCGCAGAGCCTCCAGCCGGTAGAAGGAACGGAACGTGTCGGTCGCCGAGAAGGCATCCGCCTTGGAGACAATGGCCCGAATGACCGGATGGACGCGGTCCGGAGTGGTTTTCAAGAGCGGCTCGATGACCGTGTTGCGCTCCGCCACCCAAACCCCGTCATAGAGCATTTCCGCGATCTGATAGAACGGCGTCAGGTCGATAGGCTCGATCTTTGCGCCGGCGAGCTCCATCTGCGCGATCGCGGCTTCGAACGAGGCGGCTTGATCGTTGTCGCCAAAGAATTTGCGCGACGCCGCATCGGGCACGGCGACACGCAGATGTTCGGGACAAGCGCCAAGCGGGGCGACCGGCAGATCGCGCGAGTAGGGATCATCGGGATCGAAACCCGCCGCGGCCTGCAGCGCCGCATGGCCGTCCTCCGCCGTCAGGGCGAAAATGGAGATGGTGTCGAGCGTCCGACAGGCCGGAACCAGCCCGGTGGCGGATAACAGGCCCAGGCTCGGCTTGATGCCGACGATATTGTTCAGCGCCGCCGGAACCCGGCCCGATCCGGCCGTGTCGGTGCCGAGCGAGAAGCCGACCAGGCCCTGCGCGACCGCGACGGCTGAACCTGAACTCGACCCGCCCGGGACGATATCCGGATCAATGGCGTTCTTTGGCACCGGATGGGGCGTCCGAACACCGACAAGTCCGGTCGCGAATTGGTCCAGGTTGGTCTTGCCGATGGGAATGGCGCCCGCCGCGCGCAATCTGGCGACGACATGGGAATCGGCTTCCGGCATATAGGCGAAGGCCGGGCAAGCGGCCGTGGTCGGCACGCCCGCGACATCGATATTGTCCTTGATGGCGAAGGGGATGCCCCAAAGCGGTTTAGCTTGCGGGTCGAATTCGCCCAGCGAGCGCGCCTCTTCCAACGCCGTTTCGATGTCGATCAGGTGCAGGAAAATACCCGGGTCGCCGCTGGCGTGAATACGCCGATAGCTTTCCGCGATCACGTCTTCAGGCTTGGCGCCGGATGCATAGGCGCGATGCAGACTGACGATGTCGAATGATTGGTCGTGCATGATTGCCGGCGATGCCCCCAACGGTACGGTCCTGTGAATTTCGCCGCACTCGTTTCCGAATGCGCGGCGTCGTGACCGTTTCCCCCGTTGAAGGTTTCGCCCGGCAGGGACTTCTTGAAATCTGTCCCTTGCACCGCATTGGCGATTACCCTTGGCAATATTGGATGAATGCGACTGCTTCTGTCTTCTGCTATAAATGCACCAACACGGTGCAAAAAATGCAGCAGTAGGATTTCGAGGGGACGATGAAGCATCTAACGACCTTGCGATATGTCGATGCGGTGGCCCGCGCCGGATCGATCCGGCAGGCGGCGGAATCGCTTTCGATCACGTCAACCGCGCTCAACCGGCGGATCTTGGCGATCGAGGAAGATCTGGGCGTGCCGATCTTCGAGAGGTTGCCGCGGGGCGTCAGGCTGAACAGCGCGGGTGAGATTCTTGTCGACCATATTCGCAAGCAGTTTTCCGACATGGACCGGGTCCGGTCCCAGATCGCCGACCTGTCCGGCGTGCGCCGCGGGCACATATCGATCGCCTGTAGCCAAGCGCTGCTGCCGTATTTCCTGCCCGAGCAGATTGCCGACTACCGGCTGGCGCATCCGGGGGTCAGTTTCGGCGTGTTCCTGCGCGACCGCGCCGCCGCGGAACAGGCGCTGGTCGACTACACGGCCGATATCGCATTGGTTTTCGAGCCGGTACGCCTCGCCGAATTCCAGACGATCCGGACCATTCGCCAGCCCGTCCACGCGGTCTTTTCCACCGATCACCCCTTGGCGGGCCGGCAAAGCGTCCGATTGGCCGAATGCCTCAGCTATCCGGTGGCCCTGCCAACAAAGTCCTACGGCGTTCGGCACCTGCTGGAGACAATCCTGATCGATTCCACGCTGTCGATGAACGTCGTCATCGAGTCGGACAGTTTCGAGTTCCTGCGCTTTCAAGCGGCGTCGGAAAACATCGTCTCTTTCCAGATCCCGATCGGCTTGCCGGCGGAAGGCAAGGTTCCCGGCATGGCCTCGGCGCCGATCGACCCGCGCGACATGCCGAGCGGGACGATCTTCATGGGCCAATTGAAGAACAGAACGCTGCCCGTCGCCGCGACACGCTTCATCGACCAGGTGAACAAGGTGCTCGAGTCGAGATACGGGTAACGCTGCCGATTGGGCCGGGCGGGCGGCGGGGCCGATGCGGCCGGAGCGGCCGAAGGGATTGGAAAACGGCGCTGTTTCCGGTGGTTTTTCCGGCAAAAGTCAAAAACGGTTTGAAAACAGGGGTCCGACGTGGATTCTTCTCGGTCGCACGGATATTAGTGGTGCGTCGCATGAAAATGCTGGAACCGAGGACAGAAGGGAATATCGGGTGGATAGTCGAGTTACGAGAGCCAATTTGCAGGTGGATTCCGGCCTGGCGGCCTTCATAGAGGAACAGGCATTACCGGGAACCGGTGTCGATGCCGGGGAATTCTGGTCCGGTTACGCGTCCATTCTCGCGGACCTCGCGCCGGTCAACAGGGCGCTGCTCGAGAAGCGCGACAACCTGCAGACGCAGATCGACGCGTGGCACACGGCCCGCAAGGGGCAGTCGATCGACGGGCCCTCCTATCAGGCCTTCCTGCGCGAAATCGGCTATCTCGTCCCCGAAGGGCCGGATTTCCAGGTCGGTACGGCAAATGTTGATCCGGAAATTGCCACCGTCGCAGGCCCGCAGCTTGTCGTGCCGGTTATGAATGCGCGCTTTGCCCTCAACGCCGCCAATGCGCGCTGGGGCAGCCTTTATGACGCGCTCTACGGGACTGACACCGTGCCACAGGACGGCGAACTGGCCCTGGGCAAGGGCTATAATCCGAAGCGGGGCGCCGCGGTCGTGGCCCGTGCGGCCTCCTATCTCGACATGGCGGTACCGCTTACCGGCGGGTCGCATGCCGGCATTCGCGCCTATGACTTGGCCGCCGACGGGTCGGTTGTCACCATCACGCTTGCCGATGGGACGGAAACCGGCCTTGCCGACACGGCGCAATTCGTCGGCCATGCCGGCGAAGGCAGCACGAAGTCGCTGCTGTTCCGCCATAACGGCCTTCACGTCGAACTGAAGTTCAACCCGGAAAGCCCGATCGGCAAGGAAAGCCCATCGAACTTGGAAGACGTGGTTCTGGAATCTGCATTGACCGCGATCCAGGATTGCGAGGATTCCGTCGCCGCCGTCGATGCCGAAGACAAGGTCGTCGTCTATACGAACTGGCTGGGCCTGATGAAGGGCGACCTGGAAGAAAGTTTCGAGAAGGGCGGGCAGAAGATGACCCGCCGCCTGAACCCCGATCGCGATTTCACCGGGCCGGACGGCAAGACCGTCTCCCTCCCCGGCCGCAGTCTGCTTCTGGTTCGGAACGTCGGCCATCTGATGACGACCGACGCCGTGCTCGGCGCCGACGGCAAGGAAACGCCGGAAGGCATTCTGGACGGCATGATCACCTCGCTCTGCGCGATGCACGATCTGAAGAAGTCCTCCGGCATGCGGAATTCCCGCGCCGGCAGCGTCTATATCGTGAAGCCCAAAATGCACGGGCCGGAGGAAGTCGCCTTCACCAACACGCTCTTTGACCGGATCGAGGATGTGTTGGGCCTCAAGCGGAATACCCTCAAGGTCGGCGTGATGGATGAGGAACGCCGGACCAGCGCCAACCTCAAGGAATGCATCCGCGCCGTGAAGGACCGCCTGGTCTTCATCAATACCGGCTTCCTGGATCGCACGGGGGATGAGATCCATACCTCCATGCAGGCCGGGCCGGTCCTGCCGAAGAACGACATGAAGTCCGCCATCTGGCTGTCCACCTACGAAAACAACAATGTCGACATCGGTCTGGCGGCGGGGCTCGCGGGCCATGCCCAGATCGGCAAGGGCATGTGGGCCAAGCCCGACGCCATGGCGGAGATGATGGTCGCCAAGGTCGACCACCCGAAGGCCGGCGCCAACACGGCCTGGGTGCCGTCGCCGACGGCGGGCACGCTGCATGCGCTGCATTATCATGAAGTGAACGTGCAGACCCGCCAGAAGGAAATCGCCACACGGACGCCTGCCGCGCTCTCCGACCTGCTCGTCCCGCCGATGCTGGAGGGTCGCAACCTGTCGGATGAGGAAGTGACGCGGGAGCTCGACAATTCCTGCCAGTCGATCCTGGGCTATGTGGTGCGCTGGGTCGACCAGGGGGTCGGCTGTTCCAAGGTGCCGGACATCAACGATGTCGGCCTGATGGAAGACCGCGCGACGCTGCGGATCTCCTCGCAGCATCTGGCCAATTGGCTGCTGCATGGTATCTGCACGGCGGAACAGGTCGATCAGTCCTTCCGCCGCATGGCCATCGCCGTCGACGGCCAGAACGCCGGCGACCCGAACTATCGCAACATGGCGCCCGACTATGACAAGAGCATCGCGTTCCAAAGCGCCCGCGAACTGGTCTTCGAAGGCATCAACCAGCCCAGCGGCTACACCGAACCGATCCTCCACCGCCGCCGCCGCGACGTGAAGGCGGCCGGCTGACCGAACGACCATTCCGAAAACAAGCGGCGGCGCCTAGGGGTGCCGCCGTTGGTTTTTGGGTGAAAGAGCTTAGCTGAACCGCGCGAAGCGCCCAAACGCGCGACCCTGCTTCCACCTCATCCACGACATGGAATGAGGTCCAATGATGATTGGATTTGGGAGAAAATTTCCTTGGTGGGTGCAGCAGGGCTCGAACCTGCGACCCGCTGATTAAGAGT
>CAYGKA010000031.1:0-55529 GCA_964350445.1 uncultured Flavobacteriaceae bacterium | reverse complement strand
GCGATCCCCAATTCGTCGATCCAGTGCACGTCGCGAACGCGCTTGATGCCGCGCCCCAGCAGGGCGCCGGTGCCGTAGCCGACCGTCGTCAGATAGACCGCGCCGGCGGGAACGAACAGGCGTTTGTAGTCGGCTTCCGACATGCCGCCCTTGCCGATGATGACCTTGGCGCCGGACAGCGCGAACCAGCGTTCCATCCATTTGGCGAAGCGGAAGCTGGCCGTTGCGGTCACGGCACCGATGGAATAACCGCCATTCGGGTTGACCGCCGCGGCGGGAGAGCAGTGGAAATTGACGTTGCCGACGGCGGCCGGGTCGATCGGCAGCGCATGGCCTTCGTCGATGACCCGGCGGTAGACGCCTTCGCGCCCGGTATAAATCATGCCGTCCAGATAAACGACATCGCCCAGTTGAAGCTTTGCCAGGTCTTCCTGTTGGACGGGTGAGGTGAGCCGGACTTCACGCAATGTGCTCATGGTCGGTGTCTCCTCCTATTCCGCTGCGGTTTGGGACGCGCCCGTCCATGCCACCGTGTCGCGCCGCATATAGGGTGTGAACCATTGCGGGTCGGTCCGATAGTCAACCCGGCCGTCCGCGTGAATGCGCGCGGTTGCCCGCCGGGAAGACAGGCAGAAACAATGCACGCTGACCGGCATGCCGCCGGTATGGGTATACCCGACCTCGACATGGCAATCGACCACCATGCTCTTGCCGACGAAACCCATGGCGCCCATGCCGATCGAGTTCCCCAATTCCTGTAGTTCCAGTTCCAGCCGGGCGATTTCCGGGTCCGGGTTGCGGTCGCCGACCGTGCGCAGGCAGGCAGCCTGTTTGCCCAGGACCATGCAGGTATCCTTCGATCCGCCGACGCCGATGCCGACGATGGCCGGTTGGCAGGCCAGCCCGCGTTTGCCAAAGGCGATCAACGTGTCCAGCACGAAGCGCTTGATGCCGTTTATCCCGTCACCGGGAAACAGCATGCGATAGTCGGTGCCGAACAACCCGCCCTTATGCACGGTGGTGATGTCGACCCAATCCGCATCGGGTTCGAAGCTCCACTCCACTTCCGGGGCGTTGATGCCGACATTGTTGTTGTTATCGGTCCGCCACAGCGGATGGACCCGGTTGGGGCGCAGGGGGACGCTGGTCGTGGCCCGCGCCGTCGCTTGCCGCAGCGCGCCTTCCAGGGCGACAAAACCGCCGTCGACCTTCGCCTCGTTGCCGACCTTCACGTAATAGCGCGGCAGGCCCGTATCGGCACACATCGGCCGGCGGTCTTCCTTGGCGGCTTCCCAATTTTCCAACATCGCCTGTAGCACGAAGGAGGAAAGATCGCCTTCCTCCGCCGTCGCCATTTCCTTGATGCCGGCCAGATAATCGTCGGGAATTTCAATCCCGGCCTTGGTCATCAAGGTATGGGCGGTGTCCTCGACAAGGTCGATGCCGATCATAGCTGCCTCCGTTTCCCCGGTCCCGGTCCAGGCCGGGTCGTCTTTTTAGCCTTGTCGCGATACTGGCACGGTCGTGCTGGCGGGTCACGCCGTTCAGTTCCCGGTTCCAACTCGCAAGGCGGCTTCGCTTAAGCAACAGGTGGAACGTTTCCTTTGGGATGTTTGCGCCGCTCAACGCCTTTTCAAGTGCAGCGGGAATAGGGCTGGCCGCGTCGGGCCTTGCCCTTTTCATGGGCGAAAACACTGTGCCGCAGCGCAGCATACAGGGCGCTGTCGCCGACTTGGACCATGTCGTGAGCAAAAACTGAATTTCCGTTGCCCGAAAGTGCCGCTTGTCAGGAATCCCAGGGAACTGGACTATGCCGGCCGTGTGACCGCTGCCGGCTCAGTGGGGCGCGCGACGTCGCATTGCAAATAGTCCGTACCGCGCCGGGTCCAGTTCCTATGTTGCGGTGCATATAGATTGCGGAAAGACCCAACTTGATCGGCGGAGAAAGCGCGACATGACGCACTTTGTTTTGAATGTCACCTGCACATCATCCCGTGGCATCGTTGCCGCAATTTCCGGCTATCTGGCGGGGATCGGCTGTAACATCATCGACAGCGCGCAGTTCGACGATCTGGACACCGGTAAATTCTTCATGCGGGTCAGTTTCATCTCCGAAAAGGGCAGGGAACTGGACGAGATCACGGAAGGCTTCACCTCGGTCGCCGAGGAATTCGGGATGGATGCGGTGATCCGCGACGCGGCGCAGCGGACCAAAGTTCTGTTGATGGTCTCGCGCTTCGGCCATTGCCTGAACGATCTTCTCTATCGCTGGAAAATCGGGGCCCTGCCGATCGACATCGTCGGCGTCGTCTCGAACCATTTCGAGTATCAGAAGGTCGTCGTCAATCACGACATTCCGTTCCACTGCATCAAGGTGACGAAGGACAACAAACCCAAGGCGGAAGCCCAGCTGATGGAGGTCGTGGAGCAGACCGAGACGGAACTGATCGTATTGGCGCGCTACATGCAGGTCTTGTCGGACGATCTTTGCCGCAAAATGTCGGGCCGGATCATCAATATCCACCATTCCTTCCTGCCCAGCTTCAAGGGCGCGAACCCGTACAAGCAGGCCTATGAGCGCGGCGTGAAACTGATCGGCGCGACCGCGCATTACGTGACGGCGGATCTGGACGAAGGCCCGATCATCGAACAGGACACGGTGCGCGTCACCCATGCCCAGTCGCCGGAGGATTACGTTTCCCTGGGCCGGGATGTCGAAAGCCAGGTACTGGCCCGCGCGATCCATGGGCACATCCATTACCGGACCTTCATCAACGGCAACCGGACGGTGGTCTTCCCGCCCAGCCCCGGGTCCTATGCCTCCGAACGCATGGGTTGAGCAGGCAACCCAACGGAAAACCGCCCCGTTGCAGAAGACAAGGGACGGTTTCCAAACGGTTTGCTTGAACCAGTTGAACCTGCCGTTCCGACAGGCTCGGCAGCGGCTCTATTCGGCGGCGTCCTGGATGCCTTCACCGGCATTCTCGATGTCTTCGCCGGCGCCTTCGACGGTTTCGCAGGCGGTCAGGCCGATGACGCTCAACAGGACGAACGGGATGGCAAGTGTCCGAAGGATGCTCATTTTTGCTTCTCCTCAAAAAAATCTAATTGGCCGCGCCTCTGGCCCGGCTTCCATGACAACAACGCGGTGAACCCGCGACGCGTTGCATCGGTTTCGACGGAAAATCTTGTGGGTTGGGACGGTACAGAGAGAGGAACCCGGCGGCACGGCAACCAACCGGCCATCTCGCGCATTGTTTAGCCGGAAACAGAAATTCTCTCAAAGGAGACCATCACAATGGACATCATCCGGATTATCCTATTCGTCATCATTCCGCCGATCGGCGTGCTGCTGCAGGTCGGCCTGACAGGCCACTTCTTCCTGAACATCCTGCTGACGCTGCTGGGCTATATCCCCGGCCTGATACACGCGATTTGGATTATCGCGCGTCGGTAATCAACTTCTTTTCCATCATCAAAATGTCCAGGGATTGGCGGCCTTCCGGCGTGTCGATTTCCTGGACCCCCGGGCCGACGACGCGCCACCCCATCTTCTCATAAAAGCGTTGGGCGCGGCCGTTGCCTTGCGTGCATTCCAATTGGGCCGTTTTAACACCGGCGGCGGAAAGAACTTCCTCGCCCGCGCGTAAGAGCCGGGCGGCGGTTCCCGTGCCCCGATGCCGGGCCGCGACAAACAGATCCTCCAGCGAATTGCCCTCTGTCGTGACGAAGCCGCAGATGATCTCCTCGCCGTCCGGACCGTCATCGACGGCGACGATCATATGCGGGATAAGGGCCGGTGCGCGCATCCGGAAATTTTCCCGGCTGCGGTGGCGGCGCCAGGCCGGCGGAACCAAGGCTCCATGCCCATCATGCCAGGCGTCGTGCCAGACAGCGGCGACCTTGTCCGTGTCTTCCATGGTCGCCGGTCGCAGAACGATGGCCATCGTATTATGCCGCCGCGGTTGGGGGCGCGCCGGCCTCGTCGTCGATCAGGGACTCGCCCGGGCGCACGATGGAAAACTCGACAGGGACCATGTCGAGCGACAGGTCGCCTTCCTTTGCCACGATGCGGGTGAACGCCGTCGACTCCAAATCACCGGTTTCGGGGAAATCCTCACGATAATGCGCCCCCCGGGAATCGTTCCGGGCAAGCGAGGCTTCGGCGATCACGCGGGATATCTTCAGAAGCGAGTCCAGGTTCAGCCAATCGTGCCAGGTCAGATTGAAGGCCCGGTCCGTGTCCGGCAGGCCGACATGCTCCAATTCCGCGGCCAGGTCGGCGACGGCGTCGCGTCCGCGCTCCAGGCCCTTTTGCGTCCGGATGATGCCGACATCATCCCACATGGTCTTCCACAGACGCTCCCGCAACCCACCGATATCGGCGGCGGGTTTGGTGAAAGGTTTTTCCGCGCGGGAGATGGCTTTGTCTATCGCCTCTCCGTCGGGCGTGCACAAATAACCTTCCTTGGCGGCGAAGGCGGCCATGCTGTCGCCGGCGATACCGCCGTAAACGGTGGAATTGGCGACACCGTTGCCGCCCAGCCGGTTGGCGCCGTGCACGCCGCCGCAATCCTCCCCGGCGGCGAACAGGGCGGGCAGGGCTGTTGACCCGTCGATTTCGAATTCTATCCCGCCCATCATGTAATGGGCCGTGGGTACGACTTCCACCCGGCCGCCGGCCAGGTCGAAACCGCAATCGGCGCAGCGCGTGACCATGCCGGGAAAGCGCTTGGCGACGTGGTCGGCCCCCAAATGCTTCATTTCGATATAGACGCCGCCATAAGGCGTGGTGCGGCCGCTGCGCATTTCGTCGTAGATCGCGCGGCTGACGATATCGCGCGTCGCCCGCTCGCCGCGCGGATCATAGCGTTCCATGAAGCGTTCGCCGTCGCCGTTCAACAGATAGCCGCCGGCGCCGCGCAGTCCTTCTTCCAGCACGGTGCCGGTCATCCGCGTCTCATGGCCCGCCAGCAGGCCGGTCGGATGAAATTGGACCATCTCCATATCGCGCAGCGGCAGACCGAGGTCGAGCCCCATGGCCATGCCGTCGCAGCTCTTGTCGCCCGACGGCGTGTGGTAAAGATACATGGTCGGGCCGCCACCGGCCGCCAGCAGCACGGCCTTGGCCTGCACGAAGCGATAACCGCCCGTCCGCATATCGATGAACAGCGCACCGGACAGCCGCGCCCCGTCCTTGGCCGGGATCAGGGCGATGGCGCGGTGTTCTTCCAGCCGGTTGATGCCGCGCGACCAGACCTGTTCCATCAGCCGGTTGATGATCTCGATCCCGGTCAAATCGCCCTTATGCACCGTGCGGTCGAAGCTTTGCCCCGCGAAGGCTTTCTGGTGCAGGCTGCCGTCCGCGTTGCGGTCGAAGAAGCAGCCGATCTCGTTCTCCAATTCGTGGATGCGCTCCACCGCGCCTTCCACCAGCCGCCAGGCGAGGTCCTGCCGGGGCAGCCATTTGCCGCCCACGATCGTGTCCATGAAGTGGCGTTCCAGCGAGTCGCCCGCCGCCATCGCCGCGTTATAGCCGCCCTGAACCATCCGCGTGCAGCCGCTTTTGCCGAGCAGCCCCTTGACCGCGATGGTGACGTCCAGGTCGGGGTCGGCTTTCAGGGCATGCAGGGCGGCGAACAGTCCCGCGCCGCCGGACCCGATGATGAGGATGTCTGTCTTTATGCGTTCGATCTGCATTGCCGTCCCCTAAAGCATTTGCACAGAGAAGACGACGCCGACGGCAACCGCGCCCAGGGTGCCAGCCAGGATCAATCCCTTGCGGGTATCCCGGCCGCCTGGACTCTGCGGCAGGAATTCCAGCGCCAGCACGCGCAGGCCGAAACCCAGATGCAAGGCCAGCAGCATGACGAGGCCCCATTCGGCGGCTTTCACCCAAGGCATGTCGGTCAGGCGCAGGAAACCGTCCAACGCGTCGGCGCCTTCCAGGGCGAGGCCGAGGACGAGAAAATGGACGGGCAGGAACAGCGCCAGGGCCAAGCCGGACAGCCGGTGACCCAAGGCCGCCCAATTGCCGGGATGCTTGCGGGATCTGTGTATCGCGACCATGCCCTATCCCCCTAGATCAGCGCCAGCACGGCGCGCAGGCCCAAGCCCGCCAACAGAGCGGCGAACAGGAACAAGGCGATGTCGACGGTGACGCCCTTCAACCCCACCCATTCACGCAGAATGTTGCGCAGGCCCAGCGGCGCATGCACCGCGGCCGAGAGGACGAACACGGTGTAGAACGCCGCCCATTCCAGACTGCCCCGCGTGCGCGACAGGATTTCCTGCGCGGTCAAACCGTCTTCGACCGCATAGAGGATCAGCCCCAGATGAACCAGCACCAAGGGCGCCAGGATCATCGCGGTGAGGCGTTGCGCGCCGTAAAGCAGGGCTTCGCTCATGGCGTCGCCTCGAAATGTTTTTCGACGCGCGCGGCGGCGATACCGATCAGCGCGACGAGCAGGGCGGCTATTTCCATCGTGACGAATGTGTGGCTCAAGAAATGGTCGCCGATCGCCATCTTATAGGCCGCCATCATGCCGCCCACCGCGAGGGCGAGGGCAACGGCGAAGCGCCGCGCGGCCCGGCCCTGAAACAGGAAGACCAGGGCGAACAGGGCGAAGCCGCCGCTGGCATGGCCGGCGGGGAAGCAGCGCTGGCGGTCCGCCGGCCGCGCGCCGTCCGGATAACGCTCGAAAAGGCTTACGGTTGGCACGTTCCCTCCATATCGGTCCGACCGGGCCGGGCATGCGACATTCGTTGCCGTCTTCAGGGCGCCCGCGGTGGCCGGCACAATGATCAACGATATCAGCAGCAGCGCCAAGCCCCGTCGTCGACCCCGGGCCCAGGTCCAGCGACCGGAAGCGAGCAGGGCGAGCAAACAGGCCGCCGCCAGAACGGCCAGGGCGAGCTTGGGGCCGTCGTAGAACAATATCCGCGCGACCGGTTCTTGTTTGTCCCATAGCCAATTGCCCGTCGATGCATCGAACAGGCGGTCCTGTACCGCCAGGTCCATCCCCGTGAACCCGGCCAGCGCCAGGGTCAGCACCAGGGCGGCGGCGGAGAGGATGAGGAACCTTCGGCTAGTCGCTGACATTGTCGGTCATCGGCATCACGTCTTTTACCAGTTCGGGGCGAACGTCGCCGATCTCGATCTCGAACAGTTGAAGCAGGATGCGGCTCAAATTGTCATGGGTGGCGGGCTGGTCCTTGATCTGCACCAGCTTGTCACGGTCGATGTCGGATGAGGCGCCCGCCCAGACGATGAAGGGCACATGCGTCTGTGCCTCAGGGGCCATGAAATAGGGCATGCCGTGCAGGAAAATGCCCATCTCGCCCAATGACTCGCCATGATCGCTGACGTAAAGCATGCTGGGTTCATAACGGTCCTGGTGCCGTTCCAACAGGGCGATCACCCGGTCCAGGAAATGATCGGTATAGAGGATCGTGTTGTCGAAGGCGTTCACGATCTCCTCCTCGCTGCATTTGCCAAGGTCGCTGTCGCGGCAATCGGGCGTGAATTGGCGGAATTCTTCGGGATAGCGTTTGTAATAGGCCGGACCGTGACTGCCCTTCTGGTGCAGGACGATCAAGACGTCGTTGTTCTGCTTGTCCAGATAATCGTCCAAGCCCGCCAACATGCCCACATCCCGGCATTCGACATCGCAGTCGGGATTGACATCGGGGTTTGTGAACATCTGAAACCCAATCCGGTCGGCAACGCCTTGCGGCCCGGAATTATTGTCCCGCCACAGAACGGTCACGCCGGCGCGGGCCAGGACGTCCACGGTGTTCTCGGTCCAGCGCGCGCTGTCGATATCGAAAGACTCGCGAGGGTCGAGGGAGAACAGGCAGGGCACGGAAATCGCGGTCGATGTGCCGCAAGAGCGCATGTTGCTGAAGGACACCAGGTCCTCGCGGGCGGCGAGTTTCGGCGTGGTCTGGCGGGCATAGCCGTTCAGCCCAAAATGATCGGCGCGCGCGGTTTCCCCCACCACCAGGATGACGAGGTCATGGGCTTCGTCCTCCGGGGATATGACGGCGTCTTCCATGCGCGTCTCAACGCTATGACCGGCCGCGGTTTCCCCCGTGAACGTCATCGCGAATTTACCCGCCGAATAGATCGGATAGGTCGGGTTGGTATAGTAGCGCAGCGGTTTGTGTTCGCGGAAATAGCTCGCATAGGTGTCGCTGAAGGGCGCCATCGCCGCGACGATGATCACCACCGATCCCACCGCCGTCGCCAGCAGTTGGACCTGCCGCCGCGGCAGGCCGGTCGGCGAGATGGGAATGAGCCACAGTAGCGCCGAGGGCAGAACGCCGAGCAACAGAACCCGCAGCGCGAGCGCGCCGGTAATCAAATCGCCCGCTTCATCGACATCGGTGCCAATGGCGTTGCGGATCATTTCCGTATCGATGGTGATCCCCATCGTGTCGGAGAAATGACCGACACCGGCGGCCAACAGCAACAGGAAGGTGCCCACCATGCGGAGCGGCAGGAAGAACGAGAATACCGCGGTGACAAGCGCCATGACGCAGGCAAGCACGATCGCCGCGGAGGCCAGAAACATCGCTTCCTGGGCCAGGGGATAGACGGCCTCCGTCTCTTGAAAGAAGCGGATATTCGCGGTCGCGGTCAGGAACAGCGCAATGACGCAGACCAGTGTGAAATGGCCGACTTTGGGAAACCTAAGCATTTAAATTCTTTCGTTCGAACTGGGTCTTTTGATGCCGGTATCGGACCGGCTATTTGGGCGCGCGGCGGGACACTTCCCGCAGATGTGATGCCGCATCTTCTGAATTTCTACAGGATGCTGGTGACGAACCGGTCCAATTTGGTTCCTTCCGTGTAAATTTTCCGAACAATCATAACGCCTGCAATTCCGGTCAACAGCCCGCCTAGAACATCGCTTAGGTAATGTGTCCCGATGTAGACGCGTGACGTCATTATCAGCACGGCAACCGCAAGGAAGCAGGTTCCTGTCAGCTTTTGTCCGCCGACGAGGAAAGCAATCGCGATGGCGGCCGCCGCGGTTGCGTGATCGGACGGAAAAGACGGGTCCACGCTAGGGGAAATCAGCAATTGTGTCACACCCGCGTCATAGGGCCTGATCCGCGAAACGAAGACCAATATCAACTGATTCAGCGCCAAGCCGAGCAGGAATGAAAGACCGGTCGATACCAGGAGATGCCGGGTTTGCTGTCGATTCGCTTGCCCCCACCATTGGACGGCGACCGCCAGGACCAGGACAGGGATGCCGTAAGCCGACGTCCAGACAAAGAAAGAGTCCACGAATGCATGCTGGCCGGAAAAGCCGTTGATCGCGCTCGTCATTGCGACGTCGAGTGCATACATCGAAGACAAGGGTTCCATACGTCAAACTGTCCTTTCGGTTCGATCCGCGCGCGAAAAGCGGCGGCCGTCAGATTCCCTACACACGGATCGATAATTTCAGTCTGCCTCGGACAGCCCCAAGAGCGAGGACGGCGAGTGCCGCAAACAAGGAGCCGGTCAGAAATGTTCCCTTTGGCCCGGCAATATCCCACAGAAACCCCGCCAGAACGTTCGCGAGAAGAAGGGCGAGGCCGGTGAGGAGGTTGAAGACCCCGAAAGCGGTTCCGCGCAGGTCCGGTGGGGCGACCTCCGCGACAAGGGAGGCAAGCAGGCCCTGCGTGCATCCCATGTGAAGGCCCCACAACAAGGCGCCGACAGCAACGGCCGTGATATTGTCCGCGAGTGCTAGGACGATATCCGCCAGGGCGAGCATCACCAGGCCCGCGATCAGGATAGTCATTCGCCCGCTTTTGTCGGCAACGATGCCCGCGGGATAGGCGGACAGGGAATAGGCGAGGCTCATCAGAACCAGCACGATCGGCACGAGCGGCAGCGGCAGACCTATCGATTCCGCACGCAGGATCAGAAACGCTTCGCTGAAGCGCGCAAGCGTGAACAGGCTGGCTATCGCCACCACCCACCAATAGCGCGAATCAAGACGGCCCAACTCGTCGAGACTGAGCGGTATGCGAACCGTCCGCGGCTTATTGGAGCTTGCCGGTTCTTTCACCGCGAAGACGATCAGGATGACCGAGATCAACGCGGGGACAACGGCGACCCAGAAGACTGCCTGGAAGTCGTTCGCCGTCAGCCACAACAGCGCGATGGCGAGCAAGGGGCCGAAAAAGGCGCCTATCGTGTCCAGGGATTGGCGCAGTCCGAAACAGGCGCTGCGCAATTCGGGGGGAGCGATATCCGCCACCAAAGCGTCGCGCGGGGCGCCCCGGATTCCCTTGCCGACGCGGTCGATGAAGCGCGCGGCGATCAACCAGTCGAGGGATGTGGCGAGCGGAAAGATCGGTTTCGTGGCGGCGGCAAGGCCGTATCCCAAGGCGGCGAGAAGTTTTCGCTTTCCCAGCCAATCGCTCAGGGCGCCGGAAAACACCTTGGTGACGGAGGCTGTGGCCTCTGCGATGCCTTCAATGACGCCGACTGCGAGTGTGGAGGTGCCGAGTGCCGTGACCATGTAGATCGGCAGCGCCGCGTGGATCATCTCCGAAGAAATATCCATGAACATGGAGACGAAGCCGAGCGCCCATATTCCCGCCGGAATGGCGTTTCGCTGATGCACTGCGCCGCACCTGTCATTCTACGGGGGAGGATTGCGCGCCGGCCCCCCATAATATCTGCAGAACCGATTGGCGCTTGAGGCCGGCGATCCCTGCGGTTGGATTCAGACCCACGGGGCAGTGCTCGACGCAACTTCCGTGACTGTGACACGAATGACATCCCCCGCTTACGGAAACCTTACGGATCGTTTCTTTCTTTTCTCCGTGGCGGTCGTCCTTCACCAGGGTCCAGGCGCGGTTCAGCGCGGCGGGGCCCAGGTAGTCCTTGTCCCAGCCGACGACATCGCAGGCCGAATAACAGACCGCGCAGTTGATGCACTCGATGGCGGCGTCCACCGCCCGCCGGTTGGGGCTGGCCGGATCGATGTTCGCCAGCGGCGCCTTACGGTCGGCCGTGCCCGCGAAACGGCCGCCGGCCTTCTGCCATTTCTCGAAAAACACCGTCATGTCGACGGCAAGATCCTTGATCCGCGGCAGGTTCCGCAATGGTTCAACCGTCAAGGTGCCGTCGGTGCCAATGACGTTGGAGACATGGGTGCGGCAGGTCCAGCGCGGGCGGCCGTTGACGGTCATGGCGCAGGATCCGCACACCCCGACGCGGCAGGCGAAGCGGTAGGACAGCGCCGGTTCCGCGTGGCGCTGGATCCAGGTCACCACATCCAGCACCGTCTGGTTTTCCCGCAGGGGAACCTTGAAGGTCTGAAGGCTGCCGCCGTCACCCTTTCCGCGCGCGACACGCACGGTCAGATAGTCACCGGGCGCGGCTTCTGGGGAAGGGATCTCTGTCGGGCTGATGCTGGTTTCCATGGTGAGGATGCTTTGGCCGCTTATTGCTTGGGCAAGCGCGACGCCAAGCCGGACCGGCAAGGCCGCCACGCTGGCCGGGGTGAAGGTCAGTCGATCGTGTCGCTTGTGATGGTGTGGGACGCGGCCTTTTGCGTCTGTTCGTCGGGCAGGGGGACTGTCTTGCCGTTCTTCAGGCTGGCCTGGACCGCCGTCACGTCGCTGGTGGCCACAAGATCGCCGGTTTCCACATCGAACATCCGGTGCAGGAAGCGGAAATGCTTTTTGCCGACCGCGATGAAGCCGCTTTCGATGCGCACCAATTCGCCGCCGCGCAATTCGCGGACATATTGGAAAACCTGGCGCACGACGGCGATCCGGCGGCCGTTCGATTTGATCGTGCGGGGCGTGATGCCGATGGCGTGCATGAGGAACCAGGTGGCCTGATCGAAGCGCTCGATATAAAGGCGCGAATTCATGCTGGATTCCGGGTCGTACTCGGCGGCGAGCACCGCGCCCTTGAACGTCTCCACCCAATTTCCGCCGCTTTCCGTCTTGCTCATCGCGTTTCCTCGCCGGCTGAATTTCCGTGTTGTTTTCGGTTGCGCCATTGTAGCGCCCCGGACCGCTGTACCGCCATTCAATTCAAGCGTCGTTGCGTGCAAAATCAACTTCATGTATAAATATTTTATGTATAAAGTATATGGTGCGCTATGTGGAAACCCCCTCAGAAAATCCAGTTCAAGCCGGCCCCCGGAACCGTTCCATCCGAAGCGGAAGCCGCGCAGTCCATGCTTTTTTCACCCATCCGGCATGGCTGCTTCGCGCTTGAGACCAGGACATGGATACCGGCAATGGTGCCCTGGCGTGCGACGGATGAGGGCGAGGTCACGCGCGACGTGCTCGATTGGTACGAAGCGATGGCCAAGGGCCGCCCCGGCGGCCTGGTCATTGAGGCGACCGGCATTCGGGACGTGCCGTCCGGCCCGTTGCTGCGGATCGGCCATGACCGTTACGTTCCAGGCCTGCTGGAGCTGTCGAACCGGGTCCGCGCGGCGAGCCACGGGGAGACCAAACTGTTCATCCAGTTGATCGATTTCCTCTCCATCAAGCGCCGCCCGGACAAGGAGAAGTTCATCACACGCTTCCTTGCGGTAACCGACGCGTTGCGGGCGCAAATTGGCGCTGAGGACTGGCCGGAGGAGACGGTGAGGGATCATCTTCTCGCCATGCCGGACGAGGCGTTGGACGCCGTCCTGGACGAGCGCACGCGGGAATCCCTGCGCATGGGCTATCGCGAGAGGGTCACGGATATGGACCTGCCGCATATCGCGGACCTGCCGAAAGTCCTGCCGGGTCTTTTTGCCGCGGCCGCAAGCCGCGCGAAGCAGGCCGGCATCGACGGGGTCGAGCTTCACTACGCGCATGCCTATACGATGGCGTCCTTCCTGTCGGCGAAGAACACAAGGGAAGACGGTTATGGCGGGGCCCGGGAAAACCGCGTCCGGCTTCCATTGGAAGTGTTCCGCGCGGTGCGGAAAGCCGTCGGCGAGGATTATCCGGTCGGCTGCCGTTTCCTGGCCGATGAATGCATCGAAGGCGGCGGGACGGTGGAGGATGCCGCCTATTTCGGTGTCGAATTCGCGCGGGCGGGCATGGACTTCCTTTCGACGTCCCGCGGTGGCAAGTTCGACGACGCCAAACAGCCGGGCGTGGGGCAGGCGGCCTATCCCTATACCGGGCGCAGCGGCTATGAATGCATGCCGCAATATATCTCGGACGAGTTCGGGCCTTTCGGGCGCAACATCGCCCCGACGGCGGCGGTGCGCGACGCGGTCCGCGCGGCGGGGTTCGAGACGCCGTTGATCGTCACCGGCGGCATCCACGGGTTTCGCCAGGCGGAAGACATCCTGCAAGCGGGCAAGGCGGACGTGATCGGCTCCGCCCGCCAGGCATTGGCCGACCCGGTCTGGTTCCGGAAGGTTCGCCTGGGCCGGGGGGACGAAGTGCGGGTGTGTGAATACACGAACTACTGCGAAGGGCTTGACCAGAAGCACAAGATGGTCACCTGCAAACTTTGGGACCGGGTCAATCTGGATGACGGCACGCCGCGTACACCTGATGGAAAGCGCCGGACGACCGCTCCGAATTGGGTTGAGTGACCGTCCGCCGCCACAGCGGTGAGGAAGGGAGCGCAACCGGCATGACGGGCCTGCTGTCCAGTTTCGGAACGGGGCTTCGCGTCGCCGTCATCGGCGCAAGCGGCGGGATCGGCGCGGCCGTGGTGAAAGCCTTGAATGAGGACCCCGCCGTCGATCAAGTGCATGCCTTTTCGAGGTCTGTCGGCCTGCCGCCGGGCCCGAAGGTGAAAGCCGGCAAAATCGACATTCTGCGGGAAGAAAGCATAGCCGCCGCGGCGGAAAGCATCGGGGGAGAACCGCTCCATCTGGTCTTCGTGGCGTCCGGGTTGCTGCATGACGGATCAACGGGCCTGGCGCCGGAAAAATCCTGGAACGCGTTGGATGCCGCGGCACTGGCGAACCTGTTCGCCGTCAATGCGACCGGACCGGCCCTGGTCGCGAAGCATTTCCTGCCGCGCTTGGCCAGGGGACGGAAGACGGCTTTTGCCGCGGTCTCCGCCCGGGTTGGCAGCATCTCCGATAATGGACTGGGCGGCTGGTACGGCTACCGTGCCTCGAAGGCGGCGCTGAACCAGTTGATCAAGACCCTGTCGGTCGAACTGGCGCGCAAGAACCCGTCGGCGCTCTGTGTCGCCCTGCACCCGGGCACCGTCGACACCGAGCTTTCCAAACCGTTTCAGGGCGGCGTTCCGGACGGCAAACTGTTCACGCCCGCGATGTCGGCACAGGCGATGCTTACCGTTCTGGATGGATTGGGCCGTGATGACTCCGGCACTCTGTTCGCCTGGGACGGGAAGCCGATACCGTTTTGACCCGCAGCGGCTCTATTTCTCCAAAACCTTCAGGATCACCGGCCAGTAGTTGTCGCCATAGCCCTGTTCCGTCGCGGCTTCGAAAAGCCGGCGGATGTTTTCCGCGCCCGGCAAGGTGACGCCCGCATTCTTGGCGAGGTCCAAGGCATAGTCCAAATCCTTGGTCGCATAGACCGTCGAGAACGCCTGTTCCGGGAACTTGCCGGGCAGCAGCGCATTCATGCCGTGATTGCGCAGGGCGAAACTATCCGCAGATCCGTTCGTCAGTGTCTTGAACAGGACCTCGCCGTCCAACCCGGACTCGCGCGCGACGGTCAGCGCCTCCGCCAAGGCGGCCACGGTCTGGAATAGCACCATGTTGTTCAGGATCTTTACCATCTGGCCGGAACCGGAGCCGCCGCAATAGAGAATATCCGTCGCGAAACAACGCAGGATCGGCTCAATCCGGGCGAAGGTTTCCTCCGCCCCGCCGACCATGATGGCCAGCGTGCCGAGTTCCGCTGCTTGCCGCGTTCGGGCCACGGGCGCATCCATGAACCCGATGCCCTTGGACGCGAACTTCTCCGACAGTGTGCGCGTCAACGCGACCTGGGTGGTGCTTAGGTCGACGATCACCGCGCCCGATTTGGCATGGTCGTACAGCCCGCCGGGGCCCATCGACACGGCTTCCACCTGCTTGCCCCCGGGCAGGGACATCAGGATCGTGTCCGACTGTTCGACCAATTCGGCGACGGTGCCGGCAATCTCCACCCCTTCCGCGGCCATCCGCTTCAGCGGTTCCTGATTGATGTCGAATGCGATGACCCGCGGATTGCCGACATCGTTCCGCCGTACGGCCAGATTCCGGCACATCGGTTCACCCATGACGCCGAGGCCGATGAAGCCGATGGTACGTGAAGCGGAGATTGTTTTGGTCATTTACCGATCCTATCACTAACACTGTAAAGTAGAACTAACACCAGTTCGTCACGGTGCGAAACCGTCCTTATTGGCCAACAACGCCTCGCGCATGATTTTCAGGCGAACGCGCTGCGCGTTGCGGATATGTTTTCGGCCCGCGGCCTCGGCGGTATCCGGGTCGCGGTTCGCGATGGCGGTCACCATTTCGATATGTTCTGCATGCGCGGTGTCGTACCGGCCGGGGAGACCCAAAGTCGTTCTTCCCAACAAGGCCATAGAATCGCGCAGCCCCAGAAGCGAGCGTTCCAGAAAGCGGTTATGCGCCGCCCGAAACAGGACCGAATGGAACAGCCTGTTGAGGTCGGCCAGTTTCTGCGGATCGTTCTGTATCGGCTCTTCGTTGGCGACCAATTCCTCCAACTCGGCAATTTCGGCGGCGGAAGCATGGCGGGCGGCAAAGGCGGCGGCAGTGCCTTCCAGGACCTCACGCAAATCGTAGAGTTCCATCGTCTGCTGGTGATCCAATTGCGCGACGACGGCGCCGTGATGAGGTACGAAGGAGATCAGGCCGTCGGCTTCCAGGCGCCGAATGGCTTCACGGACCGGGGTGCGGCTGATGTTGTATCTTTCGGCGATTTCGGTTTCGCGAATCCGTGTGCCCGGTTGCAGTTCGCCCATCTGCATCGCCCGTTTCAGCTGCTGATAGGCCGTCTCACTGCGCGACGCGTTGGCTGACACCGGCTGCCTTCTCCCGATCGTTCGGAAATGCGGATGTCGGCATTCCCCGCTTATCCCCATAGATTACCCGGGATCATTGTATGCATTTGAATACTTTAGTGTAAAGCAATGCGGCGTGCGGGCATGCCTGCGGCCGAAGCAGCCCGGTTTCGACCCTGCCGAGAACATTTCCGCGTCAGTTATAGATGGCTACCGTCTGTTCGGCCCCTTGGGACATGATCTTCGCGTGCTCGGCCATGACTTCGTCATAGAAGGCCAGGGACTCCGGCGAAAAGGCGCTTACGGGATCCGGGATGTATTCGAAATTGCGGTAGGGATCGTCGCCGCAGACGGGCATGGCAAAGTCGCGGCCGTGATTCTGCTGTTTCATGTCCGGTGTGATGTAGCGGATGACCAAGCCCATGCGGCGGTCGTCGGACACGTTGGGGCCGGAAGCATGGAACATGCGGCCGTGATGCAGGGACATCTGGCCCGGCATCAGCACAACGGGGATCGCGTCGGCGTCGTCCACCTTGACCTCCATCTCCTGGCCGCGGGACAGCAGGTTGTTCTCGTCGAACGTATCGCGATGCGGGAGGATCTCGTTCTTGTGCGATCCGGGGACGAATTTCATACAGCCGGATTCTTCGGTTGCGGGCGACAGGGCAATCCAGGCGGTCACTTCCTGTTCGCCATGGCCCAGACCCCAATAGGTCAGGTCCTGATGCCAGGTGACGACCTTTTTTGTATGCGCCTCCTTGGTGAAGAATTCGACGCCCCAACACAGTAGGTCGGGGCCCAGGACTTTCTTCACGGCCGCAACGACATTGGGGTTGCGGGCGATCCGGGCGGCCGTCGGCATGACGATATGGACATTGGTGCGCAGGTATTTTCCCAAGGGGCGGGTCAGGCCGGCCGGCGGGTCGGCTTCGATCGCCTCGACCTCGGCGCGGATCGACTTGGCTTCGTCGGCGGTCAGAACGTCGATGGGCAGCGCATAACCGTCGCGCCAATAGTCGTCACCCTTGAAATCCGACACTTGCATGGCTTTTCCTCCTCGCGATCCGTTGTCCGACAATGCCAGATTTCGCATGCGAATACAGGGGGAATTGATCCGACCGGAAGGCGCGCGCGAATACTGATAGAGGAAGGGAGTGACCGACCATGTTGAGATATCCGTTAAAGGCGCTGCTGATGGCAGCCGTTCTGCTGTCCTTTCCTCCCGCCGCGACGGCGGCCGATTTGGGTATGCTGACGGGCACCGGGCATGTGCTGATGATCCGCCATGCCTATGCGCCCGGGACAGGCGATCCCGCCAATTTCGTTGTCGACCGGTGCGAGACACAGCGCAACCTGAACGACCGGGGCAGGGAGCAGTCCCGGGAATGGGGCGACCGCCTCAAGGCCGCCGGGATCCAGCCGAGCCGGATACTCTCCAGCCAGTGGTGTCGCTGTTTGGAGACTGCCGAACTGATGGCTGCGGGCACGGTCGAACCCTTCTGGCCACTGAATTCCTTCTATGAGGCGCGGGAAGACCGGGAGAAGAACCTGTCCGCGCTGCGTGACGCGTTGGCGGGCCTGCCGTTGGACGCGAATGTCGTCGTCATGGTGACCCATCAAGTCACCATCTCGGCGATCACCGGGCGCGGCGTGAGTTCGGGCGAAGGCTGGGTCTTGAAGTTGAACAGCACGCGGGAGCCGGAGGTGATCGGCTCAATTCCCGCGCCCTGAACCGGCTGGGGTCAGACCCCTAGATAACGCTCGGTCAACGCAGCGTCGGCCATCAAGGTCTTCGACTCCCCGCTCCACACCACAGACCCTTTTTCGACAATGTAGTGGCGGTCGGCGATGCGGGCCAGATCGACGATGTTCTTGTCGATCACCAGGATCGATTGTCCGGTATGTTTAAGCCGTTCCAGCACATCCCAGATATCCTTGCGGATCAGCGGCGCCAGACCTTCGGTCGCTTCGTCCAGGATCAGCAGTTTCGGGTTGGTCATCAGCGCGCGGCCGATGGCCAACATCTGCTGCTCCCCGCCCGACAGCAGGTTGGCCATGCTGCTGCGGCGCGATTGCAGCGCCGGAAAGAAGGTGAAGATCGAGTCCAGCGTCCAAGGATCGCCGCGCCCGGTGCGGTTCGCCGCCGTGGCGACGAGGTTTTCCGTCACCGTCAGGTTCGGGAAGACCTGCCGTCCTTCCGGCACCAGGCCCAACCCGGCCTGTGCCATCGCATAGGACGGCTGGCCGGTCATGTCCTTGCCGTCGAACTCCACGGTACCGCGGGCCGGTGTGGTGATCCCCATGATTGAATGAACGGTCGTGGTCTTGCCCATGCCGTTGCGGCCGATCAGCGTTACGACTTCGCCGGCATTCACGTCCAGCGACATGCCGAACAGGGCCTGGCTGGCGCCGTAATAGGTTTCCAGTCCTTGCACCCGCAGCATGTCAGGCGGCCTCCTCACCAAGATAGGCGCGTTTGACCTCTTCATTCGAGCGGATCGAGTCCGGCGCGTCGGTGGCGATGATCGCGCCGTAGACCAGGACCGAAATCCGGTCCGCCAGGGCGAAGACCGCGTCCATGTCATGTTCGATCAGCAGCATGGTCTTTGACCCTTTGAGCTTGCCCAGGATTTCCACCATACGGCTGGATTCTTCCGGTCCCATGCCCGCCATAGGTTCGTCCAGCAACAGCAGCTTGGGTTCCGTGGCGAGTGCCATGGCGATTTCCAACTGTCTGTGTTCGCCGTGGCTGACGGCATTGGCGATACGGTCCGCCTTGTCGTCCAGGCCCACCTGCGCGAGGTATTCCATCGCCGGTCCCGTCAGCGACGTGTCCTTTGCGGAGGGTGTCCAGAAACGGAACGAATGACCTTGATGCGCCTGGATCGCCAGCGCGACATTCTCCAGCATTGTCATGTCCTGAAACACGCTGGTGATCTGGAACGACCGTGCGAGGCCCATATGCGAGCGCGCATGCATGGGCAGTCTGGTAATGTTCCGGCCGTCAAACAGGATTTCGCCGGAATCAGGAAGCAATTCGCCGGACAGCTGAGAGATCAGTGTCGTCTTGCCGGCGCCGTTCGGCCCGATGATCGCATGAACTTCGCCCTCCGCGACCTCAAGGCTGACATGCGCTGTGGCGTGGACGCCGCCGAAGCTCTTGTTCAGGTCCCGAATTTCCATCATCGCCATTACAGAATCTCCTTCTTCCGGGAGAACCAGCCGCGCAACAGGCCGGCTATGCCGCCCCGGATGAACAGGACGACCAGCACCAGCAGCAAGCCGAAGATCAGGTGCCAATAGGTGGTGATGGAAGACAGAATTTCTTCGATCACGAGGAAGGCGAGGACGCCGTAGACCGGACCGAAGATCGTCGCCGTCCCGCCCAGGACGACCATGAAGATCAACTCGCCCGACCGGGTCCAGTCCATCATTTCCGGGCTTATGAATTCGGTGAAGTTTCCGAGCAGCGCGCCGGCATAGCCGCAGATCGCGCCGGAAATGACATAGGCCGTCAAACGGTAGCGATAGGTCGGGTAGCCCAGCGCGCCCATCCGGCGTTCGTTGGACTTGGACCCTTTCACCACCATGCCGAAGCGTGAATTGACCAGGCGATGGACGATGAAGAGAACGACGGCCAGCGACACCAGGCAGACGTAGTAGAAGGTCGTGTCGTCGTACAGGTCGACCAGACCGCTGAAATTGCTGCGCTCGTAGATGATCAGCCCGTCATCGCCGCCGTATTCTTCCAGCGAGACGAAGCCGAAGAACATCATCTGGCCGAAGGCCATGGTGATCATGATGAAATGGACGCCCTTGGTGCGCAGGCTGATGGCGCCGGTAACCAGGGCGTAGAGCGCCGAGAAGAAGACCGCGAAGGCGATGTGCAGGAACCCGCTATACTCGTCGTAATAGGCCGGTATGCCGACGCAGTAAGCCCCGATGCCCAGAAAGGCCGCATGCCCGAAACTGACCATGCCGCCGAAGCCGAGGATGAGGTTCAGGCTGGCCGCCGCGATTGCCAGGATCAACATGCGGGTGAAAACATCCAGCCAGAAGGCTTGGTCCAGCGCCGCGATGATCGGCGGTGCGACGGCGAGCAGCGCCATCACGACAATACCGATCTGAAGCCATCGGGGGGCGGAGAGGATGGGGTTGGGACGAGATGACATGTTGGCCGGACCGTTCATCGTACTTTGGGCGGGAAAAGGCCTTGCGGACGCACGGCCAGGACGATTGCCATCAGGATATAGACGAGCATCGCGGAAATGGCGGGCGCCGCCGTTTCCGCGTTTTCGGCGCTGATGAACAGTTTGAGGAATTGGTCCAGATAGGACCGCCCCAGCGTGTCGATCAGCCCCACGATCAAGGCCCCGACAAAGGCGCCTTTGATCGATCCTATTCCGCCGATGATGATGACCACGAAGGCGATGATGATGATCTCGTTGCCCATGCCGATGCTGGCCTCGGTGATTGGGGAGATCATCATGCCGGCCAGGCCCGCGATGGCGGCGCCGGCGGCGAAAACAAGCGAGAAGAGCTTCTTGATATCGACGCCAAGCGCTTCGACCATCGTCCGGTTCGAGGCGCCGGCGCGGATCAACATGCCGATCCGGGTCTTGGTCACGACATAGTAGAGGCCCGCGGCCACGGCCAACCCGACCAGGATGATGGTGACGCGATAGGTCGGTATGACGATATTCTCGGCCGGCCGGATTTGCGTGTCCAACCATGACGGCAGGGGGATCGCCATGCCGCCGGCCCCCCAAATCAGATGCACCCCGGTATCGAAAATCAGGATCAGACCGAAGGTCGCCAGCACGTGGTCCAGATGGTCGCGTTGGTAGAGCCGCCTGACGACGGCCAACTCCGTCAAATAACCGACAGCCAGGGTCAACGGAATGCCCAGCAGCACGCCGAGCAGGAAACTGTCCGTAAGCGCCGTCACCGTGCCGCAGACATAGGCGCCGACCATATAGAACGACCCATGGGCGAGGTTGATGAAGTCCATGATGCCGAACACGAGCGTAAGGCCCGCGCAGACCAGGAACAGCAACACGCCGAGCTGCATGCCGTTCAGCAGTTGGGTTATGACTAGGGATGCGTCCATTTCGGGCTCAAATACCGGCTCGTTCGTCAGGAAGGGTGGAGGGCGCCTGGGATTGTTCCGCGACGGCCGTCAAGGAAAGCGGCGGGGCTTTTGGGCCGCCGCCGCCTTCTATCACGGTCGCGACGCGACTACATTTTGCATTCGGACGCGTAGACGTCCTGATGGTTGTTGTAGACGGTCGAAACGATCTTGGTGGTCCATTTGCCTTCGGCATCGGCAACCGTTTCCCGCAGATACAGGTTCTGGATCGGGAAATGGTTGTTGCCCCAGCTCATGGTGCCGCGGGTCGGCAGGTAGGTGGTTTCTTCCATCGCTTTGCGAAGGGCGTCTTTGTCGTCCAGGTTGCCGCCGACTTTCTCCACCGCCTGTTTGATGAAGTACATCGAGTCATAGGCCTGGGCGCCGTAGAAGGACGGGTAGGCACCGTATTTCGCCTTGTAGTCCGCGACGAACTTCTTGTTCTCAGGCGTATCGAGGTCCGGCGACCAGGTCTGCGTGGCCAACGAGCCGAGCACGCCTTTCAGTCCGCCTTCCTGCAGACGCGGCAGCGAGAGCGCATCGACGGTGAAGACCGTGTAGAGCTTCATGGATTCGCCCAAACCGGCTTGTTCGAATTGCTTGATGAACGCGCCGCCGGCCTTGCCCGGATAGAAGACCCAGATCGCTTCGGCGCCGGAGGCTTTCGCCTTGGCGAGTTCCGCGGAGAAGTCCAACTGGGCGTCCTTGCCCCATTTGGTCAGGTCCTTGCCCTTGATTTCGCCTTTGAACGTGCGTTCCACGCCGGCGGCCATGTCCTTACCCGCGGCATAGTTCGGGGCCATGATGTAGACCGATTTCACGCCATTCTGGTTCAGCACTTCGCCCAGCGCCATCGGCGTCTGGTCGTTCTGCCAGGAGACGGAGAAGAAGTTCTTGTCGCATCGTTCACCGGCCAACTGGGACGGGCCCGCATTGGCGGAGATCAGGAATGTATCGGAATCCAGCACCGCGCGGGACGAGGCCAGTAGCACGTGGCTCCAGATGAAGCCGGCGACGAAGTTGACTTCGTCCTGCTTGACCAGTTTTTCGGCTTTCTGCTTGCCGGTTTCCGGTTTGAAGCCGTCATCTTCGAAGATGACCTCGACGTCGAGGTTGCCCATCTTGCCGCCCATGTGCTCGACGGCCAGTTCGACGGCGTTCTTCATGTCGTTACCGATGACCGCGGCAGGCGTGGTCAACGTCGTTACAAAACCGACCTTGACGCTGTCCGCCAGGACCGGTGATGCCATCATTGTCGCGGCCAAAGCCGCGCTCATAAAACTCTTCTTCATATGTTCTCTCCCAGATGCCAGAGCGCAATCTGCTATGTTAATAGACCCTGTTCCCGCAGCCTTTACGGCCATCTTGTTCTCGGTTCCCGGGAACGCTTCGTCGCGGGGCAGAATGGCGCATTAGCGCCGGTACTTCCAGCCCGCGTTTCCGAAATACTTTATATATAAAATATTCCTATGTGAAGCTTTCCCTCTTCCGAGTTTTCATATTAGAAGTCGGCGGATTTCCTTGAACTCCGCGTCTTCCTAACCCGTGTACCGGACCGAGATTTCTCCCAATCCGTCGACTCCGCCTTGCAGGGTGTCACCCGATACGACGGGTCCGACACCGGCCGGTGTTCCCGTGTAGATCAGGTCGCCCGGATACAGGCGGTGAAACTTGGAAAGATCGGCGATTGTCTCTTCGACATTCCAGATCATTTCCGACAAATCGGCGTCTTGGCGCATCTCGCCGTTCACCGAAACCCAGATGCGCCCCGTGCCCAGGGCCGGACCACCGGCGGCCTTGGTGATTGCCCCGATCGGCGCGCCGAATTCGAAATTCTTGCCGTTGTCCCAGGGACGGCCCTTTTCGCGCATGGCGATTTGAAGGTCGCGGCGCGTCATGTCCAAGCCGACCGCATAGCCGAAGATATAGCCCGCGGCTTCCGCGAGGGGGATTTCGAATCCTTCCTTGCCGATCGCGACAACGAGTTCGATTTCGTGGTGGAAATTGCTCGTCTGCGGCGGGTAGGGGATCGGCACGATGTCGCCGTCCGGGCAGTTCACGATGCTGCTGCGGCCCTTCTTGAAGAAGAAGGGCGGATCGCGGTCTTCGCCGAAGCCCATTTCCTTGCGGTGTTCCCAATAGTTCCGGCCGACGCAATAGATTTCGCGGACGGGGAAGGCCAATTTCGTATCCCGGATGGGAACAGCGGTCGTTTCGGGCGGGTCGAAGCAAAATTGCATTATCGATTTCCTCGGTTTCGGCGTGTTGTTGTTTGGAACTCCAACGATATCTTAGCCATGAACTAGGCGCTGTCCCGTTGTTCGTTCCAGATTCCCAATTTCTCCTGCATGCCCTTGTCGGAATAGACAAACAAGACCAGGTCGTCCTGGGCTTCGAACGCGTGCCTGTGCCAACTGGGGATGACGAAAATGTCGCGCGGTTTCAGGTCGTAGGTGACGTCGCCGATGACGGCGGTGCCTGTGCCTTCCACCACGGTGACCACCATGGAGTCGGTCGCGCGGTAGCCTGCCGTTTTGAAACCCTTGGGCAGCATCTGCACGAAGGCGGCGATGGTCGGCATCACGGGGCCGCCGTCGGCCGGATTGATGAATTGCAGCTTCAGACCCAGGTTCGGATCCCACTCGGTCGCGTCCCGCATCTGTTCCAGCGCCTCGCGGTATTCCGCATAGGGATAGTGGAAGACGGGGGATGACTTGGAGGGCGGTTCGTAACCAACCGGCAGCATGTTGGACCCATAACGGCGGCGGCTGTCGCCCGGCGGGCGCCGGTCGAGCTGATATTCGTCATTGCCTTGCTGCGCGAAGCTGGCGTCGAAGAACCGGATGGTCGGAATGTCCAGTCCGTCGAGCCAGACCATGGGGCCTTGGCTTTCGTTGCCGTGGTCATGCCATTGCCAACTCGGCGTCAGGATCAGGTCCCATTCCTTCATGATCGCGCGTTCGCCGTCGACGGCGGTATAGGCGCCGTCGCCCTCCATCACGAAACGCAGGGCGCATTGCGTGTGGCGGTGACAGGGCGCGATCTCTCCCGGCATGATCAATTGCAGCCCGGCATAGAGCGACTGGGTCACGGCGGATTGGCCGGGCAGACCGGGATTTTCCAGGATCAGCACCCGGCGCTCGGCTTCCTTGGCGGTGATCAGGTCCGCCGAGGCCATCACATAGGGCCGGACTTCGTCATAACGCCAGCGTACCGTCTTGACCGGGGTGACCGGTTCCTTGGCGACGAGCGCGTGCAGCACTTCCCACAACGGCGCCATGTTGTGCGGCCGGATCTCGTCATAGAAGGCCTTGCGGTCGTCGGGTATCGCCTTTTCGCTGCTCATCCCTGATCCCCTAATTCTGAATCGATTGGGTGGAATATTCGTCCACCGGCAATTTCCCGACGGTCCCGCGCTGCTTCACAAAATCGACGAAGGACTGCGCATAGTCGAGATAGGTGTTTAAAGAACGTCCGTCTTCCGTAACGGACTTGAACGTGGCGTAGCCGTCGCGCCCGGCGGCGATGTAATCGTTGGTGATCACCTTGTATCGGCGCGCGGGGTCGAGCGGCGCCCAACCGGTATCCTGCGGCCCCTTGTATTCCAGACCGGTCAGTCGGCTGCCCTTCGCGGCGGCGAGCTGCACGTTCCAGCGCAGGCCCGCGGCATAGGGATAGGCGCCGGTGGAACCGTCGGGCAGCAGCGCATAGTCCAGCGCGTCTTCCAGGACCGCATGGATTTCGGCGCCGGTCATGGTCAGCTCGACCAGCGTGTTCGAGAACGGCAACAGTTCATAGGCCGTGCCGATGCTGATCGGTCCGGCGGGCACGTCGATGCGCACGCCGCCGCCGTTCTGAATGGCGATTTCCCCGGTCTTGGACATTTCCCGGAACGCGTGGGCGACGAGCATGGTGATGTCGGACCCGTGGCCGGCCGTTTCCGACTTGTCGCAGATCTTCGACCGGCCCTGGCCCGGAATTCGTTCCAGGCACAGATCGTCGCCGGTGGTGCCGATGATTTCGCTCTTCCGGGCGTCGACGATGTCGGCGAAGGACTTCATCACCGCCTTGGTCGCTTCGTCTTCCGTGCCCAGCGACAGGTAAGGGTGCTGCGCGACGGCGGCGACGGCGGCTTGCCGTGCCTCGCCCTCAAGCTCGACCCTGTCGCCCTCCGCGTTCTTGCGCTTGAAGCTGTCGGCCAGCGGCAGATGCGGCGTGCCGGCGCAGGCGGCAACGGAGCCGTCGGCGTTGAAGTCGATCGTCACTTCACCGACGACGCGGGAATATTCCCAGGCATGCGCAACGCACACCATGCCGCCGTCTTGGCCGGTGACGACGGTCGGGTAGGGGCCACGCGCGTTCAGGCCGACGGCCTCGAAGGCCTCTCCCAGCAGGGTATGGCTGTCACCGCCGATAATGACGTCGACACCGCGCAGGGTCTTTGCCAGTTCGATATCGTTGCCGTACCCGAAATGGGTCAGCAGAACGATGCGCTGGACGCCCGCCGCGGTCAGTTCGTCGATGTATTTCTGGGCCGTTTCCGCCTCGTCCAGGAACTGCGTCGTGGGATCGGGGCTGGAGGAATTCCGGGTTTTCGACGCGATATCGATCCCGATGATGCCGACCTTCTCGCCGTCCACTTCCTTCACCGTGTAGGGCAGGATGTAGTCGTTTGGACCGTTTGGCGCCAAGGGGGAAACGCCGACTTCGGGTACCACATTCGCGCCCAGTACCGGGGTTTCGCAATCGCCCTTGCGCAGGAAGTCGATGAAGTGTTTCAGCCCGGTATCGCCCAGGTCGAATTCGTGGTTGCCGAGCGTGAAGGCGTCGAAACAGACCGAATTCATCAGGGCGGCGTCCGCCTCGCCCTTGAACAGCGTGAAGTACAGGTCGCCCATCATCGCGTCGCCGGCGTGCAGTTTCAGGACGTTTTCCTTGCCCGCCGACAGCGCCTTGAACGCCGCCGCCAGCATCGGGAAGCCGCCGCCGGAAACCCGGGTGCGTTCCCCGGCCAGGATCAGGTCCATCGACCCGTCCGCCGCCAGGTGGGAGTGATGATCGTTGATATGCAGGATCGTGAGATCCCCCTTCTCAGCGGAAAGGGCCTGAGCGGAGAAAGCGGCGCTCATCGCCAATCCGGCGAGGGCGCCGTTCAGGACCTGGATCGTGCGAGCGGCAGTGGAGCGGGCGGCGGTCATCGGCGGATTGCCTCCTCAAGTGACTTTTTGCAGGCCTGCCGATCGATCTTGTCGGTACCCGTCTTAGGCAGGACGTCCATGTAAATCACATGGCGTGCGTATTTGTACGGCAGCAACTGGGCCTTGGTATAGGCCTTCAGTTCCTGTCCCAAGGCGTCGTTGCCCTCGATGCCCTTCATCGGTGCGACGGCGGCGGCCAGCGTCATCCGGCCGTCGGCCATGGGGAGGCCCATGACCGCGCATTCCATGACCTTCGGATGCTCGTTGAGGCAGAGTTCGACCTCCAGCGGATAAACCCATTGCCCGCTCACCTTGATCAGGTCGTCGGCGCGACCCTTGAAGAAGTAGAAACCGTCTTCGTCCATGACGAAGCGGTCGCCGGTCCAGATCCAGCCGTCCCGCATGGTTTCCGCGGTCTTGTCCGCGCGGTTCCAATAGCAGGGCGCATTTGAATCGCCGCGCACCCACAGGATGCCTTCTTCACCCGCGCCGACCGGGTTGCCGTCCCGGTCCGTCAGTTTCATTTCGTATCCTGGCACGCGCCGGCCGGCGGAACCGGGTTTCTGCCTGTCCGGACTGTTGGAAAGGTAGATGTGCAGAACTTCCGTGGAGCCGAGGCCCTCGACGATCCGGTGACCGAACCGTTCCTCCCACGCGCCGAAGACATCCTGCGACAGGATTTCGGCGGCGGAAATGCATCGCCGTACAGAGGACAAATCCGCGCCGGCTGCCTGGCTTTGCGCCTCGGGCGCCTTGATCAGGGCGGTATAGACGGTCGGCAAGGCGAAGAACAATGTCGGGCGATGGCGGGCGATCTGTTCGAAGATCTTGTCCGGTGTCGGCCTTCCGGCGAACAGCATGGTGCTGGCGCCCGCATGGAAGGGGAAGGTCAGGCTGTTGCCGAAGCCATAGGCGAAATAGATCTTCGGGACGGAGAAGCAGATATCGTCCCGCGTCATCCCCAAAACCCGGTCTGCGTAGGAAATCGCCGTATAGAGCATGTCGTGATGCAGATGCACCACGGCCTTTGGACGGCCCGTCGACCCGGAGGAATACATCCAAAACGCCATGTCGTCCCGGCCGGTATCGGCCGCATCAAGGCGCGGAGAGGCATTGTTGACGGTGTCGGGACCCAGAACCGTCAGCCCCGGCAGTATTTCCGCTCCGTCGCCATCCGTGAGGATCACGGTTTTCAACGCGGTGTCCGACCAGTCCTCGGCCTTGAAGACCTCCAGAAACTCTGTCTGGGCGATACAGGCGCGGGCGCCCGAATTCTCGGCGAAATAATGGAGCAGGTCCGGCGTCGATTGGGTGTTCAGGAAAATCGGCACCAAGCCCGCGCGGATCGCGCCGAAGGCGGCGGCGGGATAGGCGGGGCCGTCGTTCAACACGACCAGAACCCGGTCGCCGCGCGTCAGGCCCAGGGCGAGCAAGGCGTTGCCATGCCGGCACGCGTCTTCGCAGAGTGCCGCATAGGTCCTGTTGCCCTCGTCGCTGAAGACGGCGACCTTGTCCGCCAAACCCTTGTCCAGATTGTCGAACAGGAGGGCGGAGGCGTTATAGACCTCCGGCACGGAGAAGCCGATTTCACGGGCGGCCGTGCCGTCCCGCGGAACGAGGTCCTCGACCTGGATCGCTTCCTGTGTCGCCATCTCGTTCATTGAGCAACTCGCTGCTTGGACGCATCGTATTGAGCCATGAATTTGGGCGCGCTGGATCGCAACCTGTCGTCATCCAACCGGCCGGCGCGCTTGATGTAGCCATGCGCGAAGTCGAGCGGCGGCAATTCCATATGGGCGATGAACTGTTCGTACCAGTTGGCGCTTTCTTCCGCGGCGCGGACCAGTTTTGCGACGATCGGCTTGCGTTCGTCCTGATAGGCCTGCAGCGCCGCCGGCAGATCGCCCGGATGTTTCCGGACCGATTTGGCCAGCGCAATCGCGTCTTCCATCGCAAGCCGCGTTCCTGATCCGATGGAAAAATGGGCGGTGTGCAGGGCGTCGCCGATCAGCACCTTGTTGCCGCTATACCAGTTCTCGTTCCAGATCTTCGGGAAAACCCGCCAGACGGATTTGTTCGAAATCAACGGGTGCCCGTCCAGGACATCCGCGAAGACGGCTTCGCAGATCCGCCGGCTTTCTTCATCGCCGGCCGCGTCCAACCCGGCGTTACGCCAGACCTGCTCGGTCGTTTCTACGATGAAGGTGCTCATGCCCGATGTATAGCGGTAGTGGTGCGCGTTGAACGGGCCCCAATCCGACCGCCGGAAGGTCTGGGTCAAGGTTGGGAAGGTCTTCGTCGTGCCGTACCAGGCGAACCTGTTTGTCAGGTGATCCACCTTGGCGCCGAACCCGTCCGGGTCGGCATTGCGGATGACGGAATTGACACCGTCCGCGGCGATCACGAGGTCTGCCTGTGCGGCGTCCTTCTCGTAGGCATCCGGCGTGCTATTGAATTTTAGCGTGACGCCAACGGCTTCGGCCCGGTTGGTGAGAATTTGAATCAATTTCAGGCGGGCGACGGCGGCGAAGCCGACACCGTCGATGGCGGTCTTGTCGCCCATCAGGTCGATCGTGATGTCTTGCCAGGTTTCGAGTTGTCCCGCAAAGGCACGGTACGTATCCGGGTCGTCCGCTTCGAGGAAGGAGAGGGCCCGGTCGGAGAAGACCACCCCAAATCCCCAGGTCACGTCTTTCGGGTTCTGTTCATAAACGGTGACGTCCGCCGACGGGTTGTCGCGCTTCAGAAGAGTGGCGGAATAAAGGCCGGCCGGCCCGCCCCCCAAGACGGTTATCCGCATGATCGCTCCCTCTCGGATTTCGGTTCGCATTCCAGCCCCGCTTCTACAGACGGGGTTTTGGTTTTTCCAAAATATACAATAAATTCCACTGTGTGCAATTCATAAGGATTGTTCGCGGTTTTGGCGGACCGAGACGTCTGGACGCTTGAGCCTTCCGCGTAAGGGACATATCGATATCCCCTGGGCGGAAGCGGATGCATTGCGGGGCGGAAGTAATGGGAACGAATAAAGACGTGCCGCAAAAAAGCGGCACGCGGCGCGGAATTCAGTCTTTCGACATCGGTCTGTCGGTATTGGAAGCCTTCGTGGCCGCCGAGGGGCCACTTACCCTGACGCAATTGGGCGAGAAGATGAAGATGCCGGCGAGCAAGCTGCACCGGTATGTTTCCAGCCTGGTCGTGGCCGGGTTCCTGGATCAGCCGCGGCGTTCGGGCGCTTATGACCTTGGCCCGCGCGCGCTGGCGGTCGGTTTGGCGGCGCTCAACCGGAACGATTTCGTAAGCCGTGCCGCCACCGCGACCGAAGAACTGGTCGCAACGACGGGCGTTACGGGGACGATGGCGGTCTGGGGCAATTACGGGCCGACGTTGGTTCGGTGGGAACGCGGGACCGATGCATTGACCACCGCGCTCGGATTGGGCTCGGTGATGGATTTGTTCAGATCGGCCACCGGTCGCATTTTCGCGGCCTATCTTCCTGAAGGGTCGATCAGAAGCTTCCTTTCTTCCGGGATCGGTGTGGCCAGCGGGGCGGCGAGTGCCGGCCAAGATTTCGAGCAACTCGATGCGATGCGGAGGGAGGTCCGCCAGTTCGGATATGCCTGTGCCGACGGTCACTATATTCCGGGCCTTTATGCGGCTTCCGCGCCGGTCCTGAACTGGCAGGGCGATGTCGAAGTCGCGGTAACTCTGGTCGGCAGGACCAAAGCCGTGACTGATCCGGATGGGGAAATTCTTCCCTTGTTGATTCAGACGGCCCGAAAACTCTCGGTTCTTGACCCTGCTGCCGGGGCGGAGTGAAGGTTTGGGCTGCAGGCTGGGCCTTTGACGGCGGGATGCGGACCGGATGCACAAGGTGCCTGCGCCGGGATTGGATGATGCGTGTTTGGGGGAAGGACCATGGCCAACGCCCGTAAGGGAACCGAAACGCCCGAGGCCGAACCCGACGGTCAGGATGGCGGGGCGGAGGGAAATTCGGCCGGGCCGTCGGCGGGCATAGCCTCCGGCGGCGGCATGATCGACAGCGACGGTATCCTGCGCATCAGCCTGGGCAGCATGCCCGAACTGATCGGTTACAATCTGCGTCTGGCGCAATTGCGGGTGTTCGACCATTTCCGCGAAACGCTCAAGAATGCTGGTGATCCCGTTATCGCGACGGTTACGCCCGGGCTGTTCCGTATCCTCATCCTTGTCCGCGATAATCCGGGCCTGAATCAAAGCCGACTTGCCGCCGCTGTCGGCATCGATCGTTCGACGCTGGTCCCGATATTGAACAAACTCTGCAAACTCGGCCTGATCGAGCGGCGCCCCGCCCGCAATGACGGGCGCGCCCATTCGGTGCATCTGACCTTTGAGGGCGCCAGCACGGTCGGGCGCATGGAGGACTTGGTCGATCAGCATGAGCAGGAAATCGCCAATTCGTTGACCAAGCGCGAGCGGGCGCAGCTGATCGGTTTGCTACGAAAGCTCGGCAATAGCTGATTTTCCATATCCCGCATCGCGCGGTTCACCTCGTTTTCGTGCCTAAAAGTGCAATTCCTGCGCTTCGTCTTCCTCGCTCTCGAACGACTTGCCCAAACGTTTCTGCAGATAGAGGACGGTGCCGTCGGCCTGCTTTTCGATCGCCAGTTCGCCGGTTCGGACAAGATGCTCCAAATGGGCCACCGTCTCCCCGATCGCGAAGACGAAATTCACCGGATCCTCGATCTTCGGAAACAGGATCTGTTTTGCCTGCAAGCTGGTCAGCGTTCCGGTCCGGCGCGCGCCGTCGCGCAATTCCTGCAAACGGTCCCGATGGTGATCCAATAATTCGTCGATCCGCAGATGCAGGCTTTTGAAAGGTTGCCGGTGCGACGGCAGAACCAGAGCATCGTGCGGCAGGGACCGACATTTGGTGATGCTGGCCAGGAAATCGGGCAGCGGGCTGACACCGCTTCGGTACCACCAGACGGAAACGATCGGGCTGATCTGCGGCAGAATCTGGTCGCCGGAGATCAAGACATTGGTCTGCTCGCAATACAGCACGGCCTGGGCCGGCGTATGGCCCCCGACCATGATCGCCCGCCATTCGCGCCCGCCGATGGACAGTCTTTCGCCGTCGGCGATGGGCAGGAACATATCCGGCGGCCGTCCCACGCCGTACTGATAGGCATTGCCGCGGCTCATCTGAAAGTCGCGGACGTCCTGCGGGACACTATGCCGGGCGAGGAACCGGTCCTGGCTTTCGACGAATTCCTCGGCGGGGATACGCCACAACAGGGTCGCTGTCGTCCATTCCTGGTCCGTCATCCTGAAGGTGAGGTCATAGGTCTCGACCAACCAGCCGGCGAGGCCGAAATGATCGGGATGGTAGTGTGTGCAGATCAACTGGGCCGGCCGGCGGCCCGCCGCGGGACCCTCGAATATCTGCGTCCAAAGATCCTTGCTGAGCTTGCTGGACATGCCGGTGTCGACGATCGTCCAGGTCGGCGAGCCGTCGACCGGGTCGTGGTCTTCCAGAAGCCAAAGATTGATATGGTCCAACGCGAGGGGAAGCGGCATGCGGACCCAGTGCACGCCCGGTGCGACTTGGACGATCCCGCCGCGTTCCGGCGGCGGAATGTCCAGATAGTCCATGCCGTCTTGCCGCATATGCGTCATTGAAATTTCCCTTCAAGTCGCCCGACGAAGTCGGCGATCGCACGCATTACCTGGTCGCGTTGGTCGCGGTGCGGTGAATGTCCGCATTCGGGCAGCATGACCGTTGAGCACGGGCCGGAGACCTGCTGTTCGATGGCGAGGACCTGCTCCTCGGTGCCGTATTCGTCGTCTTCGCCTTGAATGATCAGTACCGGACAGTCTATCGCCGGCAGACAATTTTCGATATTCCAGTCCTTGAACGCGGGCAGCAGCCAGATGTCGTTCCAGCCGCGAAAGCTCCGAACGGGGTCGCGGTGATAGCGCGCCAGTTTCTCCGCCATGTCCGAGCCTTCGAACTGATCCCCGATTTTCCGGATCGAGGCGACGGAGATCTGCTCCACGAAGACATGCGGCGCCATCAGGACCAGTCCGGCAACCTTTCGGCCCGACAGGCCCGCATGCAGCAAGGCAATGGATGCGCCGTCGCTGTGGCCGATCAGTATCGGATTTTCCAGTCCCAGGGAATCCAACAGGCCGGGCAGGGCGATGGTGCCTTCGTCGTGCATGTAGGCGGTGTCGAACGGTTCCTGCAGGACATCCGATTGCCCGTATCCATAGCGTGAATAGACAAGCGCCCTGCGGTCCGTTTCCGCCGCGACCGCGGCTGGAAAGTCGCGCCAGAGGGCTACGGAGCCGAGCCCTTCATGCAGGAAGACGAGGGGTGGCGCGTTCGCGGCGGCCCGCTCGTTGAGCATCACGCATTCCAGCATACGGCCGGCGGCCGGCTGCATGAACGCGCGGCTGTTTCCTGTAACCGGTTCGTTCGTATGGGGTTGGCAGGCAGACACGAATTTATCCTACAGACGCAGTTTGTAGCGTTGAATCTTGCCCGTCGCTGTCTTGGGCAATTCCTCGACGAACTCGATCCAACGCGGGCGCTTGAAAGCGGCCAATTCGGCTTTGGCGTGATCGATCAGCGCCTGGGCCAAATCGTCGCTTGCCGTGTGGCCGGCATTCAGGACGACATAGGCTTTCGGTTTGATCAGGTCGTCCCCATCCGGCTGCCCGACGACGGCGACTTCCAGAACGGAGGCATGGGTCAGGACCGCGGTTTCGACCTCGAAAGGCGAAACATAGATGCCGCCCACCTTCATCATGTCGTCGGTCCGGCCGGCATAGGTGTAGTAGCCGTCTGAATCGACGGTGTATTTGTCGCCGGTTCTGGTCCAGGGGCCGCGGAACGTCTGCCGGCTCTTTTCCCGCTGGTTCCAATACATGATCGCGCTGGTCGGTCCGGAGACCTCGAGGGTGCCCATTTCCCCGGTCGGAACGGGATTGCCGTCCTCGTCAACCAGGCGCAGGTCGTAACCCGGAATCGGTTTGCCCGTCGTGCCGGGTTTGATGTCGCCCATCCGGTTGGACAGGAAGATATGCAGCATCTCCGTCGTGCCGATGCCGTCCAGGATTTCCGTGCCGGTGGTCTGTTTCCAGCGGCGCAGCAGTTCCGCCGGCAATGCTTCCCCCGCCGAGGTGCAGAGCCGTAGGGCGTGTTCGCCGGGTTTCGGCAACTCGCCGCTTGCCAACAGCATTCCGTACAGTGTCGGGACCCCGTAGAAGATGGTCGGCTGCTTGTCGCGCAGGATGGATATGACGGAGGCGGGGTCCGGCGGGCCGGCATGCAGGATCGTCGTCGCACCGACCGCCATCGGGAAAGTCAGTCCGTTGCCCAACCCATAGGCGAAGAAAAGCTTCGCGGCGGAATAGACGGTGTCGTCCTCTTCGATTCCCAGTATCGGCTTGGCATAGAGGTTCGCGCTTTCGATCAGATGGCTGTGCAGATGCACCGCCCCCTTCGGCATGCCGGTGGTGCCGGAGGTGTAGAGCCAGAAGCACATGTCGTCGCGCCGGGTGCGCGCTGGTTCGAAATCGCCGGACGCCTTTTCAAGCAGGTCCGCCAGGTTCAGTTGGCCGTGGGCATCCGCGCCCGAGACGATGACGTGGTACAGCGCCGGATGGGTGTCGATCCCCTCCGCGAACAGCGGGTAGAGGGGGTCGGAGATGACGACCGCGGCGGCACGGCTGTCATCCAGCATGAAGCTGTAATCCTTGGCCGTCAGGCGCGTGTTCACGGGGACGGGGACAATACCGGCCTTTATGCAGCCCAGGAAAACGGCGACGAAATCCACCGTGTCCAGCATGCACATCAACACGCGCTGTTCCCGGCGGACGCCCAAAGCGGTCAACGCATTTGCCGCCTGGTTCGAAAGGCGCTCCACATCGCCGTAGGTATGCGTGCCGTTGATGTCCAAGAAAGCGGGCTTGTCGGTCCGGCCCGCGGCCAGATTGCGGGCGATGAGGTCCACCGCCGCATTGTATTCGTCGTCAAACCGGTTTCCGGTTTCCGCCATTGTGTCCTCCCAATACGTCAATTCGTGGTCCGGTTCGGCTGGCAGTCAGTCCGCCCGGCTTCTCTTCTTAATGTCTTGTGGCCGTCAGGCCACCAGGCCGTCGAACCACTCGGCAGCCCAATCGGCGGCTTCGTCTTCGGGCAAGGACCCGGACGACGCATCGTGGTATCGCGCATCGCCGACCCGCTTCGCCCCCAGTTGCTGAAGCGTGTCGTCGAACTGTTTTCCGCCGAAGCAGAATGTCTGTGCATAGGTCATGTCGCCCAGGGCGAAGACGCCATAGCGGACCGTGGACAGGTCCGGCTTGGTTTCCTTCAGGGATTCCAGCAATGCCTGGGCGTTGTCGGGCACATCACCCTGGCCGTAGGTCGAGGTGCAGATGATGACCGTACCGGCGCCCGAAACAGCGTCGGCTCGGAGATCATCCATCAGCGAGACTTCCGCATCCGCACCCTTGTCCAACAATGTGTCCAGGATTTCATCGGCGACAAGCTCCGCCGTGCCGGTCATGGTGCCGACCAGAATATGAATGCTCTCACCCATGCGTTTACCCTGATGCTGTGCGCGTCATTATACCGAGCCCTGTTCGCGGACTCTTCGTCAGGTGCAACTTTATCATGGAAGCGCCCGGCAACCGGCAATATAATGCCGACAGTTGCGGCTGAAAAGCATTATACTGCATCTTATCCGTGGCGCGTATCATAGTATGATCGGCCGGTTTCGTCCGTTTTTTGTTCGGTCACGCGGGGCACGCGGGTCACGTGGGAATGAACTTCAGTAGATCGTCCATGCAAAAACTCAATCCGGGTTGGTCAAGGTGAAGAACGAAGAAGACACGGCGCTTGTCGAATATCTTACCCAGCTTGGGGAGCGTGTCCGCGCGGAGCGCGCCAAGCGCGGCATGACACGCCGTATTCTCGCGCGCGATTCCGGCGTTTCGGAACGCTATCTTGCGCAGTTGGAAGGCGGGTCGGGCAACCCCTCGATTGCATTGCTGAGGCAGGTTTCCATGGCGATGGACGTTCCCCTGGCGGCACTCGTGGCAGGGGACGCGGAGGCAACGGAGCCCGTCTCTTCGCTCATTCCGTTGCTGGAGCGCGCCAGTGCCGAGGAATTGGACGCGATCCGCCGCGCCGCCTTGAAGATCATGCGTCCTGCGGGCGAGAACATGAAAGGGCGGCGCATTGCGCTGATCGGCCTTCGGGGCGGCGGCAAGTCGACCCTCGGCCGGATGCTGGCGGAGAAGATCGGCGTGCCATTCGTGGAACTCAACCGTGTGATCGAACAGGAATACGGCGGCAGTATTGGTGAGATACTGGCTCTCAGCGGCCAGCCAGCGTTCCGGCGTTACGAGCGGCGATGCCTGGAAGCGGTGATCCGCGACCACGAGGGCGTGGTGCTTTCCACCGCGGGCGGCATCGTCTCCGAACCCTCGACCTTCGGCTTTCTGCTGGATCATACCCATACGATCTGGGTCCAAACATCGCCCGAGGAACATATGTCACGTGTCGTCGCTCAGGGCGACTTGCGCCCAATGGCCCAGAACCGCGAAGCGATGGAGGACCTGAAGGCGATCCTTGCCGCGCGCGAAGCCGACTACCGCCGCGCCGATGCCGCGCTGGATACGACCGGCAAATCTGTCGACGAAAGCGCCAAGGATCTATCCACCCTGGTCACGGAGATCCTTGGCGCCGAAGTGGCGATGGTCTAAGCCGCCGTTTCCTCTGATCCCAAAGCGATGGGCGGCAGATTCCGGGCGCCGCACCAGGCCAGGTACTGGTCGCGCAATTTCGGTGTATCGGTGTAATCCAACTCATTTCCGGACGTGTCAAAATAGGTCAAGCGCCCCGACATCACGATGTGGATGACACAGGGTTCGTCGCCGATACAGGCCCAGTTATCTTCGTTGCCATGGGGTTCGAAAACGTAGTCTCCGGGACCCGCGATTTCGCCGCTTCCCAATTTCCGTTGGCCGGAAATGTTCAGCGCATGCACGAAACCGTCATGCTTGTGCCACCCCACAACCACGCCCGGGTTTACCTTTAGGCGCAGCGTTCGTTCCTGCCCGCTGAACCGCAGGGGCATGGCCCAGACACCGTCGCCCAGCGGCATCCAATAGCGATCATCCACGGGGATGGGGGCGGATGTTTTATCTAGAGTTTTCGACATGATGGTTTCTCCTATTTGTCTCGGTGTCGAGATATCATGGTATTATCTCGACGTCGAGATAAATATGTGCGAGATTCGCGGGGATGAAGGAGAAGAAAATGGCAATGGATCACGTCGCTGGTATTGAGGCGCAATGGCACAGGGAGCGGCCGGATATCGCCCTGAAAGGCTTGGCAGTCATTGCCAGGGCACGGCGCATCACGTTACTCACACGGGCACCGATCGAGAGCTTGTTTGCGTCCTACGATCTGACGGCCGGGGATTTTGACGTGCTCGCCACACTCCGCCGCACGGGAAAGCCCCATACATTGCGGCCGACGGAACTGTTCACGCTGTTGATGATCAATTCGAGCAGCCTGACGGATCGATTGAACAGGCTGGAGAGCATCGGCCTGATCGAACGCCCGGTGAATGAGGAAGATGCGCGCAGCCGTTTCGTGAAGCTGTCCGGCCGGGGACTAACGTTGATTGATGAAGTGTTCGAGAAAGATATGGAACTCGAAAACGCCATCGTCGATTGTTTAAGCGACAAGGAACGCATTCAGCTTGCGTCCCTACTTCAAAAACTGGCCGTGGCTGTGGAACGGGATTACGGGATGTAGGATTTCCGGACGAGGGGGGTGAGGGGCCGACACCGCTGAGGACGGGTCATGCGTCAGGTGCGGTTGGGACAGGCGCTTCAACCATCGCGGTGAAGGGCCCAATTCTTCGCAATTTCAATGTCCAGAAACACTTCCCGTTCCCGTGTGTCCCGATGCCTGCCCGCTTCGCGCCACAGGCCCAACAGCACCTTGTCGGCTTCATTCGCGGCGATAACGGCGATGCGGGCTTTTGCGTCCAGGGCGACGGAAGGCCAGTCGTTTACGGTCCCCTGTATCACCGAATAGCTCAACTGGCTGAGGTCGGCGTTCCGAAAGTCCCAAACCACCGATTTGACGACATCGGTTCGGCATTTCTCTTCAATTTGCTTGATGCCCCAACTGAGCGCCGCGCCATCGATCAGACCGGTCAGCCGTATTTCTAGCTGCGCGCGGGCATGATCTAGGCTGACGTCGCGTGTCATTCCGCAGGGACTTCCTTGTTGTCGGTCGCTTCCCGAAGATTGTGCCCTTCCGCGTGGTGCAGTTCGTCCTGCAGTTCGGCGCCCGCCTGACTGCGCGGTTTCGAGAAACCGGCGATCCGGGAATAAAGCACCGGGGCCAGGAACAGGGTAACGAAACCGGCGATGCCCAAGCCGCCGAATATCACCCAACCGATGCTGGTGCGGGACTCCGCGCCGGCGCCTGTCCCGAAGATCAAGGGAAGGCCGGCGAAGACCGTTGAAACCATGGTCATCATGATCGGACGCAACCGGACGAGGGAGGCGTGCCGTGCCGCCTCCATCGGCGTCATGCCGTCTTCACGGCACTGATCGGCGAATTCCACCATCAGGATCGCATTCTTGGCCATGATGCCGATCAACAGTAACACACCGATCTGGGAATAAATGTTGATGGATGTATCCGAAAGGGAGAGTGCGAAGATTGCCGCGCAGACCCCGAACGGTACCGTGATGATGACGACCAGCGCGCTGGTGATGCTCTCGAACTGCGCAACCAAAACCAGGAACACCACCACGAAGGCGATGACATAGGTTATCGCCAGATCCGACGAGGTCTCGTTCAGCGCCTTTGCCTCGCCCAGGAAGATCAGGCCGGTATCGGGCGGCAATACCTCCCGGGCCAAGGCGCGGACGGAATCCACCGCTTCGCGCAGCGTGCGTTCCGGCGCGATGTCGGCGCTGACTTCGATGGCCCGGCGTTGCTCGTGTCGATCCAGTTCGGCGGCGACGGAGCTTTCTGAGAACACGACCAACTGGCTCAACGGAACAAGCCGCCCGCCCGATGCCGGAACGTAAAGGTTGGCGATGTCGTCCGGTTCCTTGATGGCGCCTTCATTGGCCTGCAGCATGATCGGTATGGAGACGTCGTCCACCGTCAGTTCCGATACCTCGAACTCGTCGATCAAGACCTGGATGATGGTGGCGAGGTCGCCGATATCGACGCCCAGATCCGTTGCGCGCTCGCGGTTGATGTTGATCGACAACTCGGGCTGGGTCGCGCGGAACTCGACGCGGGTATTGGACAGCCAGGGAAGCCGTTCTTCCATTGCCAGGACAAAGCGGCTCGTCTGGGCGAAAATCTCCTGATAGTTGGTCCCGATCAGCGCGAAGTCCAAACCGCCGTCCGCATTGCGAAGGTTCAGGCTGTTGCCGCGCAAAACGCGGGCCTGGGCGCCGGGAATATCGCCCAATTGCCGGTTTACCGCATTGGCGATTTCGCTTTCCGTCGTTGTGCGCTCGGACCAATCGACAAGCCGCGCGTCGACCTGACCCCGGTTCAAGTCGTATCGGCCGGTGATGGTGTACAGGTTTTTTGCGACACCTTGATCCAGATAGGGCTGCAGGATCCCCTCGACCGCTTCCACCTGCCGGTCTGTATAGGTCAGCCCCACGCCGTCGGGACCGGTGAGCCTTACGCTGACCTTGCCACGGTCTTCTTCCGGGACCAGTTCCTCACGCAGACCGCCATGCACCTGCCATGCGGCGGTGATGATCACCGCACAGGCGACGAAGACGAGCACCGGATGGCGCAGAACCATGTCCAACGGCGCAATATACGCCCGCACCAACCCCCGGCCGGCCGTGCAGCACAGACCATATAGGCCGCGCGGCGCCGATGCCTTTCGGCTCGGGAGCTTGGACACCATCATGGGAACCAGCGACAAGGCGACGAAGGATGAGATCGCGACGGTTACCGCCAGAACGAAGCCGAATTCCTGGAACAGTCGTCCGGCCTGGGAAGGCAGGAAGCTGATCGGGACGAAAACCGATACAAGGGTCGCGGTCGTCGCCAATATGGCGAAGAAGACCTGCCGTGTGCCCAGCACTGCGGCGGCCCTGGTTTTGACCCCTTGGCCGCGCAGCCGCTGGATGTTTTCCAAGACCACGATGGCGTCATCGACGACGATTCCGGTGGCCAGGACCATGGCCAGCAGGGTGATGAGGTTGATCGAGAAACCGAGCATCCAGACCGCGGCGAGCGACCCGATCAGTGCAACCGGAATGGCGACCGTGGGGATAATCGAGGCACGCCACTGCCCGGTGAAGAGGGCGATGACCAGAACGACGATCAGGATGGTATAGCCAAGCGTGACCAGCAATTCGCGGATGGAGCTTTTGATGAACCGGCTGTCGTCCGAAATCGTCTCGATTTGGATATGGGGCAGGCGTTCGCTCAATTCGTGAACGGCCTTCTGCACGCCTTCGGCGATGGCGATCGTATTCGAACTGGACTGCCGCACGATGCCGAGGCTGACGACCTGCCGCCCGTTCAACCGCACCCAGCTTTCGGCTTCGGCGGGCGCGAAATAGACATTTGCGACATCGCCGATCCGGACCGGCTCGCGGATGAAGAGTTCCTTGATCTTTTCCGGCTCGTTCACCGAGGCGTTGGCGCGGACCAGCACTTCCTGCTCGTCGGATTTGAAACTGCCGGCCGGAATGTCGAAACGCGTGTTCCTGAGGACGTCGGCGACATCGGCGACGGACAGGCCGTAACTTGCCAGTTTCAGCGGATCCGCCTTCACCCGCAGGACCGTTTCCCGTTCGCCAAAGATATTGACGTCGGCGACCCCTTCGACCGCCGTCAATTCGGGCAGGATCTGGTCTTCGACGACCCGCGTCAGCGCATCGATCTCAAGCGTCTCGCTCCACACCGCCAGGGATACGATGGACCCGGCATCCGCATCCGCCTTGATGACGGTCAGATTCTCCACACGGTCGGGCAACTGGCGTTCGATCCGGCTGACCGCTTCCCTGATATCCGTGGCGGCATCGGCCAGGTCGATGGTCGGGCCGAAGGTGGCGTGGACGCGGAAATTGTTTTCCTCACTGGACGACCGCACTTCTACGATGCCGTTCACACGGGCGACCGCGGCCTCGACCAAACTCGTCACTTCCGCATCCAGGGTTTCCGGCGACGCGCCCGGATAGTCCCCGCGCACGGAGACCACCGGCCTGTCCACATCGGGCAGTTCGCGCACTTCAACACCGAGGAGCGCGCCGAACCCCGCGATCATGATCAGCAGGTTGAGCACGACGGCAAGGTAGGGACGCCGGACGCTGATCGCCGGCAAGTCGTTTACCGCCTTGTCTTGTGCGCCATCGTCGCCCTGTTTCCCTGCCGTCATGTCAGCTTCCTTCATTGACGGAAATATCGACCATGCGGCCGTTCCGAAGACGCTGGACGCCTTCGACCACGACCAGATCGCCGGGCGTAACCTCGCCCTCGACGAGCACGGTGTCGTTCAATCTTCTGCGGGCGATCACGTCGACGCGTTGCGCCGCGCCTTCGTCGATCTTCCAAACGAAACTTTTGCCGTCCCGCCATTGCAGGGCCAGTTCCGGCACCGTCGGCATTACCGGGCCCGGCAGCTTTAGGGTCACGAAAAAGGACATTCCGGGGCGCAGCACGTCATCCTTGTTCGGAAAGACGGCCCGGATCAGCACGGTGCGCGATATCGGGTCAACGCGGCTGTCTATTTCGTCGACATTGCCGTCGATGCGCCGGTCCGGGAAGGTCGGCGTTCGCGCGTCGAGCGCCATGCCGAGAGAGACCCGCGACAGATATCTTTCCGCGATTTCGAATTCCACCAGCAAGGTCGTCCGGTCGTCCAACGTGACGATTTCCATCGATGGCGTGACGCGGTCGCCGGTCTCCACCTTGGGAATGCCGACAATGCCGTCGAAGGGTGCGCGCAGTGTGCGGTCGGCGAGGGATTCCTGAGCCTGTTGCAGTTCCAGCGAGGCGCGTTCCAGGATCACTTCCGCATCCTCGACATTGGCCGGCGAGCGGACATTGGTTTTCCGTAACTGGTCCGCGCGGGCCAATGCGCTCTTGGCTTCCCGAACACGCGTTTCCGCGACACGAACGGAAAGCGCGGCGGACCGGTCGGCGAGCTTCATCATGGTCTGGCCGGACTTGACGCGTTGGCCCGATTGAACGGGTAAATCGACGACTTCGCCTTCCACTTCGGAAAACAGGGTGACCGACCGTATGGCGCGGGCGGTGCCGATCGCTTCGATCGTCACGTCGTCATGCGCTTCGCCGGCGGCCTCCACCAGGACCGGTACGACCTGTACGCGGCCGGCCGACGCTTTCGCCGGGGCCGGAGCAGGGGCGCCGCCGCCTGTCACCACATCGCTATCTGTGCCGGCTGTCGACGCCATTCCGTCCAAATAGGGCAACCATTGGTCACGGGTTCCCCAGGCAACGATGCCGGCCAGGACCAAGATCGCGAAAACACGCGCCGCGCCGCCAAATGACTTTTTCGAACTCAGTGTCGTCGCTCCAATTTGAAGAACAGGGGGGCGGGATCACCCGATCGCCGCAATCCTACTTGCAGCCGGTACCCATGTGCACCAGGAACATAGGGTATCCACCGGGAAATAGTTAACACTATTGTTCAGCGCATCAATGGTTTGAAGGGCAATGTCTTGATTTGTAGGGCGCCGGAGGCGTCAGCTGCAGGCCCCTTGGCTCAGGATCGCTTGGCCGTCGGTATCGAAATAACCGGTGGCGCGGTAGGTCTGCCCCTGCGTGTCGTGGAAAATGCCCATCACGGCCGCCCCGGCGATCTCGTTGCCGCTGACGATGGTTTGTCCGAATTCGGAATCCTGCAATTGGTCGTCCAAGTCGATTTCGAAGGCAAAACGGTCGCCGGGTGCGAACCGGTCGAAAACCAGGCTGAGCTGTTGATGTCCGTCGAGCCCGGAAGAGGCGGCGCTCAAGACCGCCGTGGAGGCGAGCGGAAAGAACGGTTGATAGGCGCTCCAACCGGGGCCGCCGTAATCGGTATCGAAGATGACCCCGCCTGCGGCGCTGGAGAGGTCAATGGCCATCTGCTGCAGGGACAGCCCGATGACGCTGTTGTTCTCTATCAGGAATGTATCGTCCGACCCTTCGGTGAACAGGACCCGTGCGTCGGGGCCGCAGGCCAGGGGTTGGCGCGTGAAGATGATCAAGAAGGAAAAAGCCGCCAGCGCAACGACGGCGGTTGAAGAGCGGAGAGTTTTCGCAGCACGGCCTATAGCGATACGTCCTCTGGAATGGCGGCGCCTATCAGCCCGTCAATGGTAACACCATCCGACGCCAATGGATAGAAGGCGCGGTAAACGGATACCAGGAAATTGTTCTTGTGCGGCAAGCCCGCGAGCGAGAAGAAGGGCTTGCCGGTCCGCACGGTTTCGTCAAAAGACGCTTTGATGGTGGAGGCGTCGGCCGACCGGAGACTTTCGTTCAAACTTTCGCCGGTAGGATCGCGACCGAGAAGGCTTAGATTTGACGTCCCGAGAAGACGGTACCGGTAGTCCAGTTCGTCACCGAACCGAAGGACATCTAATATCACGATCCAGGGCAACACCGCGGCGCCGAGTTCCACCGGGTCGATATCCCGGCGCGCGGGAAGGCGGCCGTTGCGGGCCAACCTCGTCCAACACTCATGCAAGTTTTGGATGGGAGAACGCGCGGGGATGTCGTTCTGCCCAATGGGCTTTATCCATGAAAAGGAGCCATGTTGGTGCGTCGAGGATTCCAATTGAATGAGTGCCCTGAGTGCTCTTCATGAAGGCCTGGACTTATCTCAATAACACTTGTCGCCTGAACGTTGGACAAATTTCTAATATAGAGTGCGAAAATCGAAGCCGCCCCGACATTGTCGGGCCGCTATGTTTAGACCTTGGCCCTTCCTGTCGGGCTTCAGGAAAGGCTCAACGGCTCCGCGCGCCGCCCGTTCCGCCAGGCGATGATCAAGGGCGGCAGGCTGACCAGCATGCCGATCAGGCTGAAGGCCCAATGCGACAGGCCCCAGCTATCGATACCCGGGAAAGCGAATAAAAGGCCGCCCGCGAACAAGGCGAGCCGGAGCAATATTCCCGAAACACCCTCGCCCAACCCGCCCAGGAAGCTGACATGTCCCTGCAAGGCGCAACTGAGGAACCAGACCCCGATCAATGCCGTCAAAAGGACACCGGCAACTTCCGGCGCGGGGGCTTCGCCGACCAGGGCCGGGTTCAGCACGAAGAAGAAGGGCGCCACGTAAATCACGCCGCCCAATCGCATTGCTTCCAGGCCGGTCTTGAAGGGATTGGATCCGGCCAGCGTGGATGCCGCGAAGGCGCCCAGCGCCACCGGCGGAGTGATGTAGCTGACCATGCCCCAATAGAGGATGAACAGATGTACCGCCAAGACGTTCAGTCCAGCCTGTTCCAATGCCGGGGCGAGGACCACTGCCAGAAAGATGTAACAGGCCGTGACCGTCATCCCCATGCCGAAGATGAAGGCGGTCACCGCGCCCATGATCAGCAGCATGATCGTCGATCCGCCGGCCAGGAAGATCAGGTCGTTTACCAAGGTGCCGGCAAGGCCGGTAGCCGAGAAGGCGCCGACGATCAAGCCGACCCCCAACAGGATGGCCACCAGTTCCGACAAGGATCGGCCGATCCCGACGATCAGGTCGACGCCGCCGCGGATCGAGAAGCGATGCTTGCGGATGAGCTGATTGATGACGATCAGCAGGGCCGTCGCATAGAAGGGCGCCAAGGTGTCTTGGCGCAGGGCGACCATCATGAAGATCAGCAGCGCGAAGACGAAAAGATACATCCACCCTTCGCGCAGAGCGGCGGGAAGAGATGGGACATCGGCCGGTTCCAGCCCTTTCAGCCCGCGTTTGGCCGCATAAGCGTCGATCTGGGCGAACAGGCCGAAATAGTAGAGCAGGGACGGGATCGCCGCGGCGACGGCGATTTCCACATAAGGCCGCTCCAGAAACGATGCCATGACGAAGGCGGTGGCACCCATGATCGGCGGCATCAGCACGCCGCCGGTGGAGGCGCAGGCTTCCGTCGCGGCGGCATAGCGGGCGGTAAAGCCGGTCTTTTTCATGGCCGGGATGGAGACCGCGCCGGTTGTCAGCACGTTTGAGATAACGGAACCCGACATGGACCCCATGAAACCGCTGGCGAAGATAGCGACCTTGGCCGCGCCGCCGCGGTATCGCCCGACAAGCGCCAGTGCCAAATCGTTGAAAAACTTGCCGCCACCTGTGTATTGAAGGACCGCGCCGAACAGGATGAAGCCGATCACCAGATTGCCGAAAGCCTTCATCGGGATGCCGAAGGAGCTTTCCGCGGAAATGATGTGATAGGGGATGACGTCCATGAAAGGCTGTGCGAACCCGGAAATCGGCCCGGGCATGACATCCGCGAAAGTTGGGTAGAGCGAGAAGGTGAATACGAAGCAGAACAGGACCCAGCCGCCGGCCCTCCGGGTCGCTTCCAAAGTGAGCACCCACATCACTATCGAAACCCAGCGGGCTTCGTCGGGCGGGGCGTATTCCCAGCCAAGGTCCAGGCTGGTTTCCGCCGTCCAAGCGAAATAGGTGGCGCCGGCAACGGCCGCCACGGCCAAGAGTCCGTCCCACCATTTCACGCCGGGTCCGGATTGTGGGACACCAGAGAAAACCAGGAATGACAGGGCCAAAAAGATGCCTGCCAGGACATAGAGATATCGTCCTTCCAGCACGACGATGCCGAAGAATTGCAGGTTGAAGAGCTGGTGGACAGCGAGCAGGACCGCGAGCAGCGTCCCGATGGCGACGATATAGCGGGAAATGGGTCCCAGATCCCGGCGCAAGCCGGTTTCATCGGCATCCGTCGACGTGTCTTCGCCGTTGCCCTTGGCGGCGTCAGTCATGATGGTGGGTATCCGAAGCGCAAAAACAGGCCCGCGCCGAACCGCCCGGGCCCAGGAATTCCACCGGGGCCGCCGCGAGTGGCGTGCGGCCCGGTGGAATGGCTAGGAAACTTAGAAAACGACTTCGAAACCGCCGTCAGCCAATGCCTTGCGGCGGGCTTCGGACCAAGCGTCTTCCCAGGCGTCATCCGCGACACCCATCGTTTCAAGTTTCGCCCAAGTGGCCTGAAGGGCCGCCTGACGGGCGATCAGCTTGTCGTTATGGGCCTGGGCTGCGTCAGTCCACTTGCCCAGTTCCTTGAAATAGCGGATGGCGCCGTCGTGATAGGGGGCGACCCACTGGAAGTTCTGCTTGTCCAGAGCCCAACCGCCGATACCCGGCGCTTTGCCGTCGTATTCGGGGAACAGTTCCACCATCGCCTTCGTCATGTTGTAGACGAGGTCGTCGTCCTGATCCGCCATGGCGACCAGGACCGGATAGGAGTAACCCGCGCCTTCATACGGGGGGCCGCCGTCGATATTGGCGCCGACCTTGGCCATGTTGGGCTGGAAGAAGGGCGCGATCGCCTGCATGCGGGCAATGCCTTCCTTGTCGTCATGATGGATCTTCGGCCAGATCAACCCACGGGGCGAAGCGGCCGCTTCATAGGCTTTGCCGGAGTTGGTCGAGGCGAAGACCGCGTCCACCTGGTCGTTGATCAGGCCTTTCCAGGAATCCCCGAAACCGCCGAATTCGACTTTCGTGACATCGTCCCAGGTCAAACCCGCATAGGCGAGATAGGCCGTGACGTTGACGTTGAGCGCCGGGGCGCCTTTGACCCAGGCAACACGCTTGCCTTTGAGATCGGCATATTCCGTCACGCCGATATCACCCGCGACGCCGACGGCCAGGTTGATGGCGCCGCCATTGTTAGCGAGCAGAACGCGGACCGATTGCGGCCCCCAGCTCTTCTTACCGAAAGCGAAAACGCCTTCCTGAGCCATGAACGACCCGCCGACCCCGGTGGCGGAGAACTGTACTTTACCCTGACGCAGCGGTTCCGTACGCGCGACGTCGTTCTTGCCGGGCAGGACGCGCAGATCCACGCCGGCTGTGTTCTTCAGTGCGGAGCCGATGGCGACCGACTGATTGTATCCCGCGGAACCCGTGTCATAGGCCGTCCAGGCGATCTGCCCGGGCAGCTTGAGGTCAGCGGCGAAGGTCTGACCGACCAACGCAGCCGTTGCGAGCCCCGCAATGGCGAGCGTTTTCAATGTCCTGTTCATTCATTTCCTCCCAAGCCGGCATTCGTGCCGGACTGTTCCTGTTTGATGGGTCACCTGCATGGGATGCCCCTTGTCTTTTTTCTCCGGTTGGAGGTTAGGGCAAGTTGGACCGAACCGACAAGCAAGCAAAAACTGATGTTTTAGTATTCGAGCAGGTTTTTGATTTGAAGGCTGGCGCTCGTACAATCGTGCCGCTACGACAATGCCGCTTGTCAGCCGCCGGAAGGGAAACACATCTTTGCTCTTCCAAGGGCGCGCGAAGCGCCAGGTGGAATGTGTGAACTACAGTGCGGGAGCGAAATCGGTGGGTATGAAAACGATTGATGCGGCGGATTATACGGTCGGCGTGGTCGGTGCGGGTGCGATGGGACAGGGGATTGCACAGGTTTCGGCTACCGGTGGGATGCGCACGATTATCCTGGACGCAAAACCGGGTGCCGCCGAGGCCGCCAAGGCGACGATCGCTGGCCGTCTGGACCGTTTGGTCGAAAAGGGGCGGATGTCCGACACCGCCGCCGATGCCGCAAAGGATTGCCTTGAAGCGGTGGAGGACGTCGCTGGACTTGCCGGGTGCGACACGGTCGTCGAGGCCGTATTCGAGGACCTGGAGGTCAAGCAATCGCTGTTCAAGCAGATCGAAGACGTCGTTTCCGACGATTGCATCATCGCGTCGAACACGTCCTCCATTCCAATCGCGTCAATCGCGCGGGCCTGTCGGGTCAAGGGCCGAGTCGCCGGGCTGCATTTTTTCAATCCGGTGCCGATCATGAAACTGGTCGAGGTGATCCGCGGCCCGGAAACCGAAGATTCGGTCGCCTCGGCGCTCTCCGAACTCGGCAAGCGAATGACCCGCATTCCGGTCACGGTGAAGGACGCGCCGGGTTTCCTCGTCAATCTGGGCGGCCGCGCCTTCACGACCGAAGGCCTGCGGATCGTCCATGACGCCGTGGCGACCCCGGCGCAGGTGGATGCGATCATGCGCGACTGCCGTCATTTTCGGATGGGGCCATTCGAATTGATGGACCTGACCGGGATCGACGTGAACTTTCCGGTCAGCTTGATCGTTTATGACGGCTATATGCAGGACCCTCGGCTGAAAACGTCGCCGATCCACAAGGCGTTGCACGACGCCGGACGGTTGGGGCGGAAGACCGGCGCCGGCTGGTTCACCTATGGGGAGGGCGGCAAGCCCCTGCCTGAAAAAGCAGCGCCCGGTGACTCGCCCGATCTCGAAACCGATGCCGTACCCGCCCGGAAGGTGGCGCTGGCCGAGGGCGATGATGCCTTGGCGGCGTTCTGCGCCGAAATCGGCCTGTCCGTCGGATCGGATGACGGCACATGCCCAATCCTGGCTGCCCCGGTGGGCGAAGACGCAACGACGGTTTCGGTCCGCACGGGGGCGGATTTTCGGCGCCTTGTCGCGCTCGACCTGCTGTGCGACACCGCAGCCCGCGTTACCGTGATGACGGCCCCCGGCGCCGACCTGTCCGTCCGCGACGGTGTCGCGGCGGCAATCTGCGCGTCCGGGCGCAAGGTGACGGCGATCAAGGATTCCGCCGGTTTCGTGTCCCAGCGCATCAGTGCGATGGTCGCCAATCTGGGGACGTTCATGGCAGAGATCGGCCTGGCGAGTCCCGAGGATATCGACTTGGCGATGAAGCTGGGCCTTAACTATCCGATGGGGCCGTTGGAGTTGAGCGCGGATCTGGGCCTCAATAATCACCTCAAGATCATGGAGGAACTGCAGGCCGTCACCGGGGAGGACCGGTATCGGCCTACCTCCTGGCTGCGCCGCCGCGCCGCCCTGGGTTTGCCTATCGAAACCCCATCCTGACCGCAGATTTTGGTAAATTCCGTCAAATAACGTGTATAAGTGACTGTTGTGGCAATTAATCTGCGCACTATACTTGCGCGAATGCCGTGGGGTTGCGAAAGGCATCGTTGAATGGATATCGGATCACCTGCCCGCGATACCGAAGTGGTAAGGCGTGCCCGGGCGGTTTTGGCTGAAGCCAGGGATGATCCGTCTCTGCTATTTTCGGTTCTGACCGACTTGACCGAAGCGCATGAACGCACGCTTGCGCGCGCCGGATTCGTCGATCCGGCCCCTGGCCAGCCTGTCGATCCGTTGCAGGCGGCGCAGGCAACGATCGTCCGGCAGGAAACTGAAATTCAAGAATTGAAGCGGGAGTTGGCAACCCAGGCCAAGCTGCTTAGTCAATCCGCGGACGAACAGCATAGAGAGCTGGTCTTCGAACGCGCCAAGCTTGAGCGCTTGGTGCGGCTGGGCATCAATATGGCCTCGGAACGGGACGAGACGCGCCTGTTGAGCCTGATCCTTGAAGGGGCGATGGAATTGACGGTCGCCGACGGCGCGACCTTCTACCTGATGACGGAGCAGGAGGATGCGCTGGAATTCCAGATCATCCGCAACCGTTCGCTCGATATTTCCATGGCCAGCGAGCCGGACAAGCCGCTGCCCTTTCCACAGGTCCATCTCTACGATTTGGAGACCGGTGCGCCGAACGAGAAGAACGTGGTCTCGAAAGCGGTGCTGCTGCGGCAGACGTTCAATATCCCGGACGCCTACAATTCCGACGATTTCGACTTTGCCGGCACCAAGAAGTTCGATGAGGCCAATGGCTACCGGTCGGTGTCCTTCCTGACCGTTCCGCTAATCCCGCGCGGCGGGTCGGTGATCGGGGCCTTGCAGCTGATCAACGCCTCGGATTTGGAAACCGGTGAGGTCGTTCCCTTCGACGAGGAGGTGCAAGGCTTCGTCGAAGCGCTGGCCGCCCAGGGCGCGGTGACGATCGAAAACCAGAAGCTGTTAAATTCCCAACGGGTGCTGATCGACGCGATCATCGAATTGACGGCATCGGCCATCGACGCGAAAAGCCCCTATACAGGCGGGCATTGCAACCGGGTGCCGGAAATCGCGATGATGCTGGGACAGTCGGCGCATGATGCCGATGCGGGTCCCTTTGCCGATTTCGGCTTCGCGGATGAAGAAGAATGGCGTGAATTCAGGATCGCGGCCTGGCTGCACGATTGCGGCAAGGTGACGACGCCGGAATATGTCGTCGACAAGGCGACCAAGCTGGAAACGATCTATAACCGCATCCATGAAATCCGAACCCGCTTCGAAGTCATCCACCAGGAACTGACCGTCGATTATCTATCCCAAAAGGTCAAAGAGATGGGCGGTGATCCCGCGCCCGATGCGGACTTGTTGGCCGAATATGCGCGCCTGCAGGAGGATTTCGACGTCATCGCGGAATGCAATGTCGGCGGCGAATTCCTGGACCAGGAAAAGATCGACCGCATCAAGGAAATCGCGAAGCGCACTTGGACTCGCCACTTTGACAACCGCAAGGGTCTTTCGCAGGACGAGCATCTGCGCCTGAAAGGAATACAGGGCCGCCCGCCGCCGGCGTTGGAGAACTTGCTGGCGGACAAGCCCACCCATGTGGTGCAGCGGAACCCGGAGGATATCGAGCGTTTCAAAAAGAGCGGCTTCAAGATGGATATCCCCCAGAACCTCACCAATCTGGGCGAGATCTATAATCTTACCATTCAGCGCGGGACATTGACCGACGAGGAACGTTTCACGATCAACGAGCATATCATCCAGACGATCATCATGCTGGAGACGATGCCCTTCCCCAAGAATATGAAACGGGTGCCCGAATATGCCGGCGGTCATCATGAGACGATGGACGGCAAGGGCTATCCGCGCCGTCTGACGCGGGAAGAAATGTCCGTGCCGTCGCGGATCATGGCGATCGCGGATATTTTCGAGGCGCTCACCGCTTCCGACCGGCCGTACAAGAAGCCGAAACCGTTGAGCGAGGCCCTCAAGATCCTGGGCTTCATGTGCCGGGACAATCACATCGATCCGGACGTCTTCGCGCTTTTCCTGGAGCAGAAGATCTATCTGCGATACGCGGAGGAATATCTCGACCCGTCCCAGATCGACGAGGTCGATATCGGCCCGCTGCTGGAGATTGCGCGCGAAGCCTCCGCCACGTATTGAGGCCGGCGCGCACCTTTCGCGCCAATCACCGGGATGGAGTTTTCCAATGGATGAGGAACTGGCCGCGCGCCTGCACGACATGGAAATGCGGCTGGCCCATTTCGAACGCCTGAGCGAAGACCTGTCCGACGTTGTCGCCCGGCAATCGAAGGAGGTCGAACGGTTGCGGCAACAGGTCAGCAGCTTGTCCTCCCGTGTCCTGGACCTTCAGCAGGACTGGCGTCCCGGCGCGGCGGACGACAAACCGCCGCCGCATTACTGATCTCAGCCCCGTAAAAGCATTACCAATTCGGAGCCGTTTGCGATGTAGGTGGCGGCCGGGAGATTTGTGAAATTTTCCAGCCATGGGCTTGTCACCGCCGGTGCCGATTTCCTAGACCAAGGGGCATTCTTCTATTTGACGACCGGGAAAGGGTGATTTCATGGCCAAACCGAACCTGTTGATTGTCGGCGCCGGCGGCGTGGGGGCTGTCGCAGCCCATAAGGCGGCCCAGTTCGCGGCGGATTTCGGATCCATCGCGCTGGCCAGCCGGACGGAAGCCAAGCTTCAACAGGTTGCCCAGGATGTGGCGGGCCGAAATCCGGACATTACCCTGGGCCAGGACCTGGTCACCGAGACCGTGGATGCTAGGGACAGGGAGCAAGTCTCGGGATTGATCCGGAAACTCGATGCGGGGATCGTCCTCAACCTCGCCACGCCCTATTGCAACACGGCGATCATGGATGCCTGCATCGAAACTGGTGCGGATTACATCGACACCGCCGTTGCCGAGGAAGAGCATGTCGAAAACGTGCCCGCCCCCTGGTACGCCAATTTCGAATGGCCCCGGAAGGCGGATTTCGACAAGGCCGACGCCAATGCGGTGCTCGGCATCGGATTCGACCCCGGCGTCGTCAATATCTTCTGCGCCTATGCCAAGCGTCACCTGCTGGACGAGATCGAAAGCATCGACATCATCGATGTGAACGGCGGTGACCACGGGCGCTATTTCGCGACCAATTTCGACCCGGACACCAATCTGCGCGAAATCCGCGAGGACGTGATCTATTGGGAGGATGGGGCGTTCAAGACCATCCCGCACCATTCCCGCAAGATGACCGTGGATCTGCCGGTGGTGGGCCAGCACGATGTCTATTCCATGGGGCATGACGAATTGCATTCCCTGCCGCGCGCCTTTCCGGAAGCCAAACGCATCGAATTCTGGATGGGGTTTGGGGAACGGTATCTGCGCGTCTTCGACGTGCTCGAAAATCTCGGCCTAATTTCCTCGATCCCGGTCGAGGTGGAAGGCGTCAAGATGGCGCCGTTGAAGATGGTGAAGGCGGTGCTGCCGGACCCGGCCACCTTGGCAGAAGGCTATGCGGGCGAGGTCTGCATCGGCTGCGACATCCGCGGCAACAAGGACGGCAAGCCGCGTCGGATCTTCATCTATTCGACGTGCGACCACACCGAATGCTTCAGGGAGGTCGGCTCTCAAGCGATCTCCTACACCACCGGCGTGCCGGCGGTCGCCGCCGCGTTGTTGCTGGCGCGTGGAGAGTGGAACCCGCAGACCATGGTGAATGTGGAGGAGTTGGACCCCGATCCGTATCTCGACCTGATGCCGGAAGTCGGCATCGATTGGAAAGTGATCGACCTGCCGCTGGACGGTAGTTGGCCCGGCATGTCGGGGCATAACAGCGCCGGGGCCACGCACGTCTCGGGGCAGGGGGTATCATGACCGTCTCCATGACTAGGGACGAAGTCGCGGGAAACTTCGTGAATTTCGACCCGTTCCGGGTGCCGTCCCCCTGTTACGTGATCGATATCGCCAAGCTGGAGGAGAACCTGCGTCTGTTGGCGGAGGTTTCTGCCAAGGCCGACGCCAAGGTGCTCTTGGCGCTGAAGGCGTTTTCATGTTTCGCGGTCGCCGACATGATCGGCGGTTTCCTGCACGGCACGGCGGCCAGCGGGCTATGGGAAGCGCGCCTGGGGCGCACGCGGTTCCAGGGCGAGGTGCACAGTTTCGCGCCGGGCCTGAAGCAGGATCATCTGGCCGAAATCACGTCGCTGTCGGACCATTTGATCTTCAATACCCTGGAGCAGTGGACACGGTTCAAGCCCAAGCTTGGGATGGGCGACGATTGCGCCTATGGCCTGCGGATCAACCCGCGCCATAGCGAGGCGGAAAACCCGCTATACGACCCATGCGCGTCATGGTCGCGGCTGGGCTCGCCGATCCCGTCGCTCGCAGACGCCGACCTCGAAGGACTGACCGGCTTTCATGTCCATGCGCTTTGCGATCAGGGGTTCGAGCCCTTCGACCGGCTGTTGGCGGCGACCGAAACCAAGGCGGGTTCGCTGCTGGAGCAAATGCGCTGGCTGAACCTCGGCGGCGGCCAGTTGATCACCGCGGCGGCGTTCGATAGAGCCGCGTTGATCGGACGGTTGCGCGATCTGCGCCGCCGCACCGAGTTGGACCTGTATCTGGAACCCGGCACCGCCGTCGCGCTGAATGCCGGCGCGCTGGTAACACAGGTGCTCGATACATTCTGGAACGACGGTCATGTCGCGGTGATGGATACGTCGGCCACCTGTCATATGCCCGACGTGATCGAGGCGCCGTATACCCCGGCCCTGTTGGGCGCGGATACTGTCGATCGGGACGAGGACATGGACCCGAAGAACGACCGCGTCGTCCGCGTCGGCGGGCCGACATGCCTGGCCGGCGACGTCATCGGCACCTACCGTTTCGAGAGCGCTCCCAAGGTCGGCGAGCGCAGGTTGTTCCTCGATCAGGCCTACTACACGATGGTGAAGGCGACGACATTCAACGGCACGCCGCTCCCCTCCATAGCTCTTTGGGACCCACGCACGGACGACGTCCGCGTCGTCAAACAGTTCGGTTACGAGGACTTCGAGGGACGGTTGAGTTGAATATCGGTCAATCGCCGGACAGCCTATCCCTCAGAAAGTCGATCAGCACGCGCGTCTTGCGGGGTAGGAAGGACCGGCTGGGATAGATCATCCAGGCGGCGGTATCGAAACGCGTCGCGGTGACGTCATGGCCGGGAAACAGGTCGATCAGCCGGCCGGCGCGAATGTCCTCATCGACGAGCCAATCGGCCAGCAGGGCCGGGCCCAGGCCCGCGCGAGCCGTTTCGCGCAGGGCGAGCGCGCCCGATACTCTCAAGCGCGGTGTGATCGCAACATCCACGACCGGATCGACCCTGCCGGGTCGAAACAGCCAATGCGTGTCGAAACCGGGCAAGTCGAAACACAGGCAGCGATGGGCGGTCAGGTCGCCGGGTTCGGTCAGGGCGGGACCCTGTTCCAAGTAGCCGGGCGTGGCGCAGACCCGGTAGTGAGTCTCCCTCAATTTCGCCGTGATGACATCGCCCGTTACCGCCGGGCCCAGGCGCAGGGCAAGGTCGATGCGTTCCGCCACAAGGTCGACATTGCGGTCGGTGAACCGCAGGGTCAGGTCAATTTCGGGATACAATTCCAGGAAGGCCGGGATATGCGGCATGACGCAAACCTGCCCGAAGGCGACGGACGCGGTGAGCGTCAGCGGTCCGCTGGGCGCGGCCTCGGCGGAGGCGATCTCGTCGCGGGCTTCCTCCAACTCGGCCAGGATCGGCTCGACCTTGGCACGGAACCGCTCGCCCGCGTCGGTGAGGGACACTTTACGCGTCGTGCGTTGAAAAAGACGTGCTCCCAAACCCTCTTCCAACTGGGCAATGGCGCGGGAAACGGCGGAAGGGTCTAGGTCGAGCCCCCGCGCCGCCGCCGCGAAACCGCCGCTTCGTGCCACTTCCAGGAAGATCGTCAGAAGTTTTGTATCCATTGATGTGAAAATAGCATGAATATCGTGCGGGCGGATAGGATTGTTGTTTTCTGCTTAGCAAATAATATCCGGGGCAGCGACAATTCAGAAGGGGCGGAAGACATGACGACCGATTTGACGGACAAGACCATCCTGGTAACCGGCGCCAGCCGTGGGATCGGTGAAGCGACCGCGCGGTATTTCGCGGCCAAGGGCGCGAATGTGGTGATGATGGCGCGCAGCTCGGCAGCGCTGGAGCGGATCGCCTCGGATATCCGCGGCAGCGGCGGCTCGGTTTCCGTCTGCACGGGGGATGTCGCAGTGTATAACGATGTCGAAGCAGCGGTCGCGAGCACCGTGGAAACCTTCGGCGGCCTCGACATTCTGCTGAACAATGCGGGCGTCATCGACCCCATCGCGCGTCTCGCCGACAGCGATCCGGACGAATGGGACAAGGTCGTCGATATCAACGTGAAGGGTGTTTACCACGGACTGCGGGCGGCGATCCCGGCCATGCTTGCGCGCGGCGGTGGGACCGTCATCAATATCAGTTCCGGCGCGGCAACAAACGCGCTGGAAGGGTGGAGCCATTATTGCTGCACCAAGGCGGCGGTGCTGTCGCTTACCGCCTGCGCAGACAAGGAATACGGCGGCCAGGGGATCCGCGTGGTGGGGCTCAGCCCCGGCACGGTGGCGACGGAAATGCAGGTCTCGATCAAGGCGTCAGGAATCAACCCGGTCAGTCAGCTCGACCCGTCCGTTCACATCCCGGCGGACTGGGTTGCCCAAGGCGTCGCCTATTTGGTGGGTGATGGCGGGGCCGCTTATGCCGGGCGCGATTTTTCGCTGAAGACCGACGAAGGCCGACAGGCCGTAGGGCTGCCGCCGCTTTCCTAGACCTTTCCGGTTGGGCGCGGGTATCCTCTGTTTCTTTGGGCTCATTTGTGCTGGAGGACGGAATGCCGCTGATCGATATCCAGGTTATGGAGGGCGTATTCACCGACGATGAGAAGGGTTCGATGATCGCAAAGGTGAGCGCGGCCTTCGGCGAGGTCGCCGGCGAAACCCTGCGCGACGCGACTTCCATCCGTATCCATGAAGTGAAGA
>CAYGKA010000030.1:0-56736 GCA_964350445.1 uncultured Flavobacteriaceae bacterium | reverse complement strand
ACCGCCGGCAATGGTTCGGCACATGGGCCACGGGAAACTGGTAGCCCTGCACCAGGTCAGCGACCGGCGCCGTCATGCCGGCCAGGACCTTCACGCCCGAAACGAAGGTCGGGTCGTCGCTGGTTTCGATATCGACGGTCAGGTCCGCCATGTCGCTGAACGGGGCGGATACCTGGATCAACAGGGGCACCGCCGTGCCGGGGCCGATATCGCGGCCCGGACCGAAATCGATGAAGTCGTCCGACGGCGCCGTCGCGGTGACGGCCTGTTTGTCGGAAAGCAACAGCTCGCTGTCGAGGATCATGATGTTACTCCTTGGGGAAGTTTCCGGAACGTGTTGAGGGCGGGCCCGGCGTCTAGACGTCCGCCGGCACCAAGGCCTCGGTATTCCGAATGGCGCGGACACGGCGGATCGGCGCGCCCAGGAAGCTGACGACCTTCTTGCCCTCGAACGTCTCAAGCGTCAGGTTCACGTTCTGCTGCGACTTGGCCCGCTTGTGCAGCGCCACTTGAACCTCGCGGTTGCAATAGACGGCCATGGTCCCGCTGGTATCGTCGGTCCGGTAGAAGGCTTCGAGCATGAAGTCCTCGATCGCGGTATTGCCGGCGCGCATGTCGACCACGTCGATATTGGCGACCCGCGCGATGGCGCGCCAATCCTTCACCACCAGGCCGATATCGTGCTTGTAGTGGTCACGATAGGCCCGGTAGGGATTGCCCTCGCCGTCCTCCACCGTGTCCAGACCCAGATCGTCGTGGCGCAGTCCGGCCTTGGACCCTTTCGGGTAGATGAAATGCGCCGTGCTGTCGCCCCATTTGACAAACCAGATCGAGGTGTTGGCGTCCGCGACCACGCCGCCCGCGTCGATGACGTTGAAGCTGGATTTGCCGTCGTCGCTGTCCTGATAGGCGTCGTAGCGTGGGGTGAGGCCCATGAACTTCTCCGGGTCGACCGCCGTGTCGCCGTAGATGAAGGTCGCCGCCATTTCCTGCCCCATCGCTTCCAGATGCGCGCGGCTTTCGATGATGCGGAACCGCTGCGGCAGAACCTGCTTGTCCACCAGGTCGCGGTCGTGGCTTGAGAAACTTTCCAGCATGCCGCAGGTGTCGCGCACCTGCTGCGTCGCCGATTTGGAAACCGGAACGCCCTTGTACAGCTTGCGCCAGGTCGTCGACGGCAGGCCGGTGCGGACGGTGGAGATATGGCTGGCCCCGTCATTCGCCGGCATGGCATGGGCGTCCAGCATGATTTCATTCGTTTGCGACAGCAGTTCGGCGACGATCGCCTCCCGCGAGTCGCCGGAAGCAGACCGCTTGAAGCCGTCCGCCAGGTTCAGATAGGTGTCACCGATTTGCGGCATCGTTTACTCCTTGGTTGGAAAACAGGGTCCGAAAGGGTTTCGCGTCAGACGCCGCGCGCGGGCGTGGTCGCGCCGTAGAGCACTTCTTCGGCGGGGCGCGGCGCGGGACCGCCGGACGGCGTCGGCTGCGGTCCCGGGGTGCGTTCCCCGATCGAGGATTTGATCGCCCGCATCAGGGCGACCCCGTCGGCGAAGGAGAACAACTCCTCCAGCATCTGGCCGAGGTCGGGGTTCTGCCGAATGGAAGGCGCCAGCAGCCCGGCGGCCCAATCCACAACCGGGCGGGCATTCCGGCGCGCGGCGTCCAGCGCCGCCTCGTCGTCCCGGCCCTGCATCGAAACGGGCGCGAAAGCATCGATGAAGGATTGCCGCTCCGCCTGTTCCGCTTCCCGGTCGCGCTGCGCGTCCTCCGCCATGCTGCGATAGAAGCCGGCCGCCAGTTCGTCGAAATCGTGCTGGGACAATTCCCGCTCCCGCGCCCAGGCGGCCGCGGTCTTGTACAGCGGATGATCCTTGTCCGGCTGAATGCCGGTCTCGGCCAGGTCGGCGGGAACCGTCAGCGCGTATTCCGCCTGCCCTTCGTCGGGCGGCGCATCTGGATTGCGGGCCAGCAACGGCGCCGCCGGCGTGGCGGGATCGATGCCGGTCTGCTTTTCCGCCGGAACCTCCAGCGATTGCTTGTCTCTATTCATCCTCATTACCTCGTTGGACTAGGGTTTCGATCATTTTCACCAGGCGCCGCTGCCCTTCGGAGTCGCGCAACTCTGCCGCGCTTGCGGTGGCCGGCAGCGTTCTTTCGACCGTCAAGCGGCGCAGGAAGGCCAAGGCGCGCGCGCCGTCCCGCCCCTTGAAGCAGCGCGCGAAAACACGCGGGATCGTATCCGGGTCGGGCCTTGTTCTCGGTTGCGCGCCGTCATCCATCCGCGCCCCCTTCCGCCTGTCCGGCGAGCGCGGCCATACCGTCCAGCGCCGCAAGGCCGGCCTCTTCCTGCTGCCGGTCGATATCGGCAATTTCCGCCGGCGTGCGGACCAGATCGGCCGGGAAGCCGGATTGCTGCAGCCACCAGCGGGCGAAGTCGTCGACCTTGACCGAGCGCGCGACCTGTCCCGGCCCGGCGAATTGGGCGATGGCGGCGATACCGTTGAAACTTGTCCGCGCGGCGATTTCGTCCTGCACGCGCACCATCGGCGATGTCGGCACCAGACGGACACGGCGGTCGTCGATATCGACGGGTTCGATGTAGTAGCGGCTGCCGGCCATGGCATGATGGCTGAGGATATGCAGGCAGCGGCGCACCAGGCGGTCGTAGCATTCGTTCAGCAAACGCAGCGTCTGGGGGATCTCCACCGCCGTCTGGTCGGCGCGCCGCTCTCCCAGTTCGAAGGCCGTGCGCACACCCGCCGCGGCCGGCGGCAGGTCCGGCCCTTTGATTGCGGTACGGATGCGTTGCTGCAGGTCCTTCAATATCAGCTGCGACACATCGAACCGTCCCGGCGCTTCCAGCGGCGTCAGCCCCGCCGACCCCACGGCCTTGGGAATGATCGTGCCGGGCGCCAAGCGGATATTGGCGGGGTTCAAAACACCGTCGTCCTCCGCCTGCCAGATGCCGCTGACGGCGATGGAAGCGTTCTTCAACACCAGTTCGACGATCTTGTTCGCCGTCTTGATTTCGGGCAGCGCCTTCAGGACCGGCCCCCGCCCCATCACTTCGCCCGGCGCCTTGTCGACACGAAAGGCGATCGTGCGTTCGGTCTCCAGCCGGTCGCGCAGGATGAGGTCGCCGCCTTCCAACAGCCAGACCGACCAATCGACATAGGGGGCCTGTCCGGCGGCGTTGTCGCCGGGAACCCAGATGTTCGATTCAAGCACCTGCACGCTTTGATCCGGATCGCGTTCGCTCTCCCGGCGCAGGCGTTCGGGCAGCCGTGCGGCGGGATACCGGACAGGCATGTCGCGCAGGCGGACCTGCTGCTTGATGAAGACCGTCCGGGGAATGCCGTCGGGGGCTTCCTCCGGCACCACGCGGGAAATCGGAACCGCCTCGAAATTCAACGGATTGTCGGGCGAACCGAAATTCACGTTGATGCACCCCAGCGAGACATAGGCCTCCCGCAAGGCCGGCGCGATCTCGGTATGGAAATTCGAAACGTCGAGCGCATCGTGAAAGCGTTCCACAGCCGCCGACCGGACCCTCTCCAGCAACGCCGCGTTTTCCTCGGACTCCCTTTCAGCGCCCGGCTTGGGGCTTTGTATCGACATCCAGTGCTGGAACGGCGGAAACAACTGCCCGTGGGTCCGCGCCGCCTTTTCGTCCAGCGCGTCCGCCCCGGTGCTGTCATACAAGGTCGCCCGCCGGTCGGAACCGGGATCCGACCCATCCGCCCCGTCGCCGGTTTCGAATTCAGGCAGGGTGTGGCGATAGGCATCCTTCAGGATGGCGTCCCACCGCCGCCGCCGCTGTTCGGCAAGGCGGTAGCGCGCCAGCACGGCCTCGCCGTCAGGCCGGTTTCCGTTCGTCGTCGCGGAAGGGTCCATATCCATGGGTAAGCCTCGTTGGGGGTAAGCCTCGTTGGGGGTAAGCCTCGTTCAGGAAACCGGGAACCGACGTCAGCCAAGGGTTTCCGCGCGGCCGCCGCCGTCCTGGACGCCGGTATAGCCGGCGAACAACAACGGCCGGCGCTGACCCCGGCGGCGCAGGTTGCGCAAGCGGGCGTCATTCGCCTGTTTGGCGCGGTCGCGTTCCTGCCGCTGTGTATCCAACTGTTTGCGGAGCAAATCGTCCTCCGGCGGCGGCGGCGGTTTCGGGGCACTGAAAATTCCACCCATCCTCTGTCCTTTCCAAAATGTCGGCCTTTGCGCCCAATGCTGCGGCGGGCAAGCCGGTGCCGTGGCGCCGAAGGGCGCGCTTCAATGAAATAACTCGGAATTAGGCGGTTCCGTGCCGCCGGACCCAGCCATAGAGCTGTCCCGGCGTGATCACCCATCCCGGCGGTTTCAGGCCGGTGACGTGTTTCACCACCTCGACGCAGCTGAACCAGGGGCGCAGCGCCAAGGACGACGGATAAAGCTGCGGCACGTCCAAGACATGCACGCGCCCCGCGCGGGCCAGCCGGTCCAGATAGGCGCCATAGCCGCTTTCCCTGCCCGCTGTATCGGCGACCTCGAAGATATCGAGCCGGGCCGCGTGCGGGTTGACGATCAGCCACCCACCGGGCCCGTCCGCATCCGCCGTCGAGCGGCGCATCAGAAAGCAATGCCGGAAGCCGGGCTTCATCAGGCACAGCAGGCGATGGAACAGCCGCTCCCGCCAGCCGTTACTGCCGGCGTCGAGCGGTTCGGGGTCGCAGAACACGAGCCGCCAGGACAGCCCATCGGTTTCGCCGGAACCTTGCCTATCGAACAGATCAGTCATTCCAAACCTCGAAATCCGTGTTGGCCGCCAGGGTCCCGTCCCGCTCATGCGACGCCCGGCTTCTGACCGGCTGGGCGAAGGTGAGCGCGAGCGCGTCGCCGGTATCGGGCGAAGCCAGGCCGCGTTGTTTCATATCCGCCTTGCGTTCAAGCTGGATCACGTTCTCCCGCACGAAGGTGTATTCAGGGCCTGTCAGATCGTCCGCCAATTCCCGGTCGTCGGGCAGGCAGCCGGTCAGCAGCCATTTCCGCATCTCGCCCCACATTTCGGCCCGGCGATTGGCATATTCCGTATCGCGCAGCGCCTTCGATCCGAACAGCACCTCCGTCACCGGGAAGCGCATCCGCCGCAAGGCGTCGACCACACCGCCGCCGACCCCACCGCCATCGACGAAGACCGCATCCGGCTGCCACAGGCGGATTCTCTCCACCGTATGTTGGGCAACCTCCCAAGTGTCCTTGTTCCGGAACTTGGCGACCTCGAGCACCACGCGGCCCTTGCGCACCAGGATGACCGATTGATCGTCGCCATAGCGGGCGACGTCGACCCCGATCACCAGCGGCGCCAGCCTGTCGGCCGCGTTGTCCGGGGCCGCTTTCCGGGCGGCCGCCGCTTCCACATCCGCCGTGGCGATGAACTGATTGGGCCCCTTGTGGGGGAAAACGCCCCGCACGCGGACACGGACGAAATCGGACTCCTCGCCATAGTCGGCGATCCACCCCGCGATCTGTTCCTTGTTGGTCAGCCGCGCGAACCGGCTGTCGACCTGTTTGCGGATCCAACGATGCCGAAGCCCATGAAAACAATCCTTGAACCGGCCCTTGTTGCGCGTCGGGTTGCCGCAAACGAACCAAAGGATTTCCGTGTCTTCGTCGGTCAGCGCGCCTTCGGCCGTTTCCCATACCCGGTCGGCGATGGCGCTCGCCTCGTCGAAGAACAGCGCGATGCGCTTGCCGTGATTGTGCAACCCGGCGAAGGCTTCCGTCGCCCGCTCGTTCCAGGGCACCATGTCGATGCGCCAGGTATTCTGTTTTTCCTTCTCCGCGGCGGTCAGCGCCGTGGCGCCGAGGCGCATCACCTCCCGCCCCCGCATCAGGCGATGCCACTTACCGACTTCGACCCATGTCTTGGTGCGCAGCTGGCGTTCGGTATTCGCGGTCACGACGCCTCTGGACTCCGCCCGCGTCGATACGGACCAGAGGATCAACCAGGAGACCAGCGCCGACTTGCCGACCCCATGCCCGCTGGCGATCGCGATCCTGATCGGATCGGCCCCCGCACCGCCGATGCGGCGGGCATCGGCGGCGGCGCGCAGACTGTCGCGCAATTCGGTGAGGACCTCCCGCTGCCAAAGGTCGGGCCCGTCATGCGCCCTAAGCTCTCCGTCCCCCCAGGGGAACAGCGCCTCGACGAATCCCAGCGGGTCGACCGCATAATCGGTAAGCGCCAGGGCGGCAGGGGCATCAGCGCCGGCGCCGGTCATTCACCGTCCCCCAACCAATCCTTCAGGGAGACCGGCGCCAGGCTGCCGTCCAATCCGCCAAGCCAGGCATTGCGCGCCTTCCAGGCCGCCGCGCTTTCGAAACAGCGGCCGGCATGTTCGGCGCAATACGGCGCCCGGCCCGGCAAACCGGCCAGCACGGTCTTTCCGCATTTGCAGCTGTCATCGCCGGTGACGGGTCCGTCGATCCATTGGCAAACGGCCCCATCCTTCCTGGCTGAGCGCCCGGAAACGAGCTCGGCGGCGCGGTCGATCCGTTGTGGGACCTGCGTTTCTCTTGGAAGAAATGTCATATAAATCCACCCCCTCGTAACGAGAATGGAATTTATATACTTTTCCTCCAATCGTCAAGAAGTTTTTTCCATACCCAAATTCCAATATCTTGTGCAAATTGCCGGTTATTCCGCTTCCGCATTGGGTGGCGGGGCACTTTGAACGACGCGATTTTTCTGGGAGGCTCAATCCCGTCGTTCATGCGGCGCACCGAATACCGGGGGCGTCGATGGCCCGCAGCGCCGGCGGATACGGAATTTGTATTCTGTATCGGGGGACATTTGGCACTCATGGAAGAATGGGCTGACCGACTGAACATGGTGGCGGGGATGCGCGGCATTTCCATCGCCGAACTGGCGCGCCGCACCGGCGCGTCCTACGAACGCGTGATCAAATGCGCACAGGGCAAGGTCGCCCAGCCGCGCGGCACGTTGATGGCGGACATGGCCCGGGAACTGGGCGTCCGCCTTGCCTGGCTGCGTTACGGCGAAGACCCGATGGAGCCGGAAGGCGCCCCGGAGGACAGCACGCTCCGTTACTTGAAGACGTCCACAGGCTCGCACAAACCGGACGCGCCCGCCCCAGGGACTGACGCCTGGCCGCGGGATCTGCCCGTTTCCGGCACCTCGCCGGCGGGTGAAAACGGCGCCATGACGCTGTCGCACGATCCCGTGGAATTCGTGCGCCGCCCGCCCGGCCTGCAAAGCGTTCCCGACTCCTATGGCTTCTATGTCATGGATGACAGCATGGCCCCGCGCTACCCCAACGGCGAACTATGCCTGATCCACCCGCATCGTCCGCCGCGCCCCGGTGACGATGTGGTGATCCGACTGACCGGGAAAGACGGCGACACCCCAAAAGCCTATCTGCGGCGGTTCCTGCGCCAGTCCGAGGAAGAGATTGTCTGCGAGCAATTCAACCCGCCGACCGAGGTTTCCTTCCCGCGCGAGCGTGTTCAAAGCGTTCATAAGGTGATGCCGCTGCACGAGCTTCTGGGCTTCTGACGCCGGACCTCGAAATCTCGGTTTTCAGATCAGCCGGCCGCGCGGCGGGCCCAGGTACCGCGCGATTCCGTCCCGCCCTGCGGCGATTTACCGAATTTTCCATTCCGTACCCATGAATCCCAAGGTTTGGTTCCAAACGCCAACCTCTTGTATTTTCCATTAAATGGAATTATATCCCGCCATATCGATTGTCCGACACGAGGACAGAGAGGTGGGGCGGATGCGTTTGGGGGTAAGAAATTCCGGAAATTCCATCCGTCCCTGGACCGCCCGTCTCCTTACGGACACGCCGGGCCACAAATTGGAAAGCGCCCTGCGGCAGGCCCAAGCGCGTCAGCGGCTGCTCGGTCCCACACCCGACAGTGCCACCAAGCGGACATTGCTGGCCCGGGAGGATTGGTTGATCCGCTGCATTGAACATGAACTGGCGCGCCGGGCCTTGGCCTGAAGCGGGCGCCGGGACAACAAACAGGGTCAGTGAAGCACGTTTCTTTTCCCCGGCCGCTCGCCCGCCGCCCTTGGCGTGACGGCGAGCCAGCCGGTTTTCATCCGCACCAATTCGTCGATCATGTCCCAGATCGTCAGGAACGCGTCGCGGCCGAGGGGAAAGGACACCTGGCGTTGGTCCGTCAGGCCGAAAAGAAGGGTGATCCGCTCCTCGCCCTCCGCGGTCCGCTGCGGCGTCACGCTGATCCGGTTGACCAGCAAGGGGGTCTGGCCGAGTTCCTGATGCGGCGTGCCGGCGTCATAGGGGGTCGACCGGTCGGCCGATTGGACCGCGGCATCCTTCTGAAACGCCGCGATCTCCTTCTTCACCGCCGGGTCGGCCGCGCCGGAGGCCGGCGTCGTCGCCGCCGAAACCTCGATCGCGAGGTCCAGAAACCCCAGGGTCAGCCGGCGCGTGAACCAAAGGTTCATCTCCTGCCCGTCGGCGAAGGTGCCGCTGAATTGAATGCGGTCCTCGACATCGGAATAGGACAGACGGAATTGGACTCTTGGCGACATCTGGGCCGTTTACCCGCAATATTTCGTTTACCCGGTGAGGCAGGGGTAACGCCGAACCCCTGCCCGGTTCAAGCAGATAACGCGCCTTACTGTGCGGCGCGGCCCGCATCGCCGCCGAGCGGCGCGGCATAGGCGTGATGCAGACTGGTTTCCTCGCGCACGGCGCTTTCGTCGAAAATACGGGTCCAAAGCCACGGCACGGCGCCGTCTTCTACGATCCGCTGCAGTTTGATGGGCACGGTCTGGCGCACCGCGCCGTCCTTCGCTTCCGCAAGCTTGAACGTGAAGACGTAGTTCGGCGTCGCCCCCATGCGCAGATCCCGGATCAGAATGTCCCCTTCCCCATTGCCGAGGTCGGCGAAGCTGAACGCATAGAAACCCTTGCTGAAACGCGCGACCGCGTCGACCGGCGCGGTGTCGGGCATCTGGTCGCGCAGGGAGAGGTGCCGTGCATGACTGTGCAGATCGCGGGCGTCAGGCCCGTCCAGCAACGAGCTGTAGACATTGACATAGCGGTCCCCGTCGATAGCGATCCCCCGCCACAGAACCGTATTGAAGGGCATCGGCGTCACCAACAGACGGTCGGCGGCAACGCCGTTGTTTTCCAGGACCGAGGCGATCTTGTCGCGCATCAATTGCTGGGCAAGGACCGACCAGCCCAAATACATGCTGCTGAGGACGATTCCGATCGAGGCCGCCCGGCCGATCCTTCGCCCCCATTCCCCCTGGAACAGCGCCCAGAGCGTCACCACGGCCAGCGGGATCGTATAGAGCGGATCGATGATGAAGACCGACCCGACACCGAAGGGATAGTCCGTCAGCGGCCAGAGCAGTTTCGTGCCATAGACCGTAAAGGCATCCAGCAGGGCATGGGTCGTCAGCATCAGCCACACGGCCCCTATGGGAAGCCAGCGGGGCGCATCCCTGAGGCCCGCGAACAGGCGTCCGATCCCAAGCCCCAGCACCGGCGCGACAAGCGTGTGGACGATCAGGGAATGGCTGAAGCCGCGATGCGTGACGAAGGAGGTTACCGGGTCCGACGACGGCAGGAAGACGTCCATATCCGGCAAGGTCGCCGCCAAACCGCCGGTGATCGCCGCCTTGCGCGGCCCGATCCGCCGGCCCAGCGTCGCGACACCGACCACCGCGCCCAAGGCAAATTGCGTAACTGAATCCATGCGACCTTCCGTCCCAGCCCCGTGCCGCCCCGATGGGGCACCCTTGCAGAGGACTAGAGATAGGGTTGGCCAAGTCTTTGCCCAGGCAAAAACCACTTCAAGGACAGCATTTTTTTATGGCACAGAAGGGTGGCTTTGCCGGCCCTGTTGCGGTAGCTGTTTCGTGGGGCGAGCGGGCGCAGAACAGCACCGCTCATGGGTACGAATACAGGACGAAACCGCCAAAGAACGGCCGGCTTCCGTCGAAATCACGGAAATATACGTATGAACGCGGGGGATATGTCTGCCCTGGGCGGGACCTTGGTGACTCAAGGATCCGACGAAAGCTATGAGTATGGGATTTACGAGCGGCTGGGCTTCCGCTTCAGCTATACGCGGGTCACCGGCCCCATCAATCTGGACACCCGGATCCAGCTTTATCGGGCGATACTGCCCCATGCGATCGCACCGGCCTATTTCGGCGTGTTGGACAACTCGGCTGGCTTTGAGAACGACTTTTCCCTGAGCGCCATCAAGCTGTTGGACGGCATGCTGCTCGACCGGGGCATCAGGGTTTATTTCGGCGCCACAATCACGAAGGATCGGGGATATTCCAAGATCGTGAAACTGGCCCAGACCAATATGGAGACGGTCGGCCTGGACGGCGCCCTCATCCGCGTCGGCGACCGCGCCTCGGCCTTGGATTTCATCCACGGAAAGATCGCCGAAGCCGCCGCGGCACAAAGCCCGGCCCCCTGACGCGCCCGTCGATCCGTCACGTACGAAACCGAGATCGGTTGAACGCCGGCGTCCCTTGCTGGCCCCTGCAACACCGCATGGCGCCCCTCGGGACCGGATGCTCGACATGTCCCAGTTCACGGCACCGTCATGACGCCTTGCCCGAACCGGGACACAACGCGGACGTGAGGATCAAATTCGGTATCTAGGGAGAATGTGGCGGCCCTTCAGGCGGCCCGGGCGGAATTCGACGCCACCATCCGATCACCTGTGAACCACAGGTACTGGATTATTGTTACAGAAACTGATCAGATAGCCGGCCTGAAAGCCATGCGATACTTGGGGTAGCGCTGTGCTGTATTCGGGATGGTGGTGCAGCCTTGACCGATGCGATCCAACAGCAGTTTCAAAGGCCGCCGACCACAGGTCCGAGGTGGCCGGAAGAATGATCGACAGTGGGGCAACCGTCGTCTTCAATGGCGCCGTCGAAAGCTACAAGTTCACGACATTCCGTGTTAACGGCTTTTACCTGCACGATATTGAGGTCGTCGGCCCAATCGACCTCAGGGTCCGTGTTCCGCTCTATCACGAGACTTTGCGCCATTCCCTGCCGCCCTATTATTTCTGCATCATCGACAATTCGGCGGCTCACGAGAACACGGTTTCCTTCGCCGACATCAAAGTGCTCGACCAGATTCTAATTGATTACGGCATCGAATATTACTTCGGCGCCATTATTACCAAAGACCTGGGTTACCCCAATATCATCAAGCTGGCGCAAGAAAACCTGGACAGTATCGGTATAAGAAGCGAGCTCCTTCAAGTTCTGGACCGCGCTGCAGCCGAAGCCTTTATCCTGGAAAAAATTGGCGTGGCCGCTGCTGTGCGGGACGGGAAAAACTGACGCGTCCCTCACCCGCTCGCCAGGATCGTCTCCACCATGCGCTGCACGTCCAAGGCTTCCTCCACAGTCGCCAAGGGGAAAGCGCCTTCCGGCAGGGGTTTGCCCGCCGTCAGCGCCGCCAGTTTGTCGAGCTGTCCCTTCAGGATCATCGACCGCGTCTCCTCCAGCGGCAGGCAGTCGGGATGTTCGTGCCAGTCGCCATCCGCGCCCAGCTTCTGGCCGCGCGACCGCGATGCCGAGGATTCGTCCGGAGTGAAAGGCTTAAGGCCAGGCAGCGCCTGAAGGCCGTATGGATAATTCGGGATGGGAGCGCCGGTAACTACAATTCAGCAAAATCCGCGCAAACTAACGTGGCTCGTCAAATCACTGCAATGGTGTCAATGGCTCTTTGCCGAAGACCGCTGGAGCGCAGGCGCCACCGACTTGTCCAACACGACCCGGTTGCGCCCCGCTTCCTTCGCTTCATACAGACAGCGATCCGCACGAGCGACGATCTCGGCAAGCTGTTCTAGGGATGCCAGCTCCGCCACGCCCGCGCTTAATGTACAATTTATCGTAGCATCACTATCGATTTGGATAGCGGATTGGGAGAATTTCTCTCGGACGCGCCCTATGAAAGACTTTGCCCATGCGCCACTTGTTTCGGGCAATACGAAAGCGAACTCCTCACCGCCCAATCGGCCGAACACGTCGGAATCCCTTTTCTCTTTAATGCAAAGATCAGCAAGCAGCTGGATAACTTTGTCGCCGGCCGGATGTCCGTATGTGTCATTCACCGCTTTGAAACGATCAATGTCCAGAATGGCGATACTCAAGTCCGAGCCGTAACGAACTGCCCTCTTGATCTCCATTTCGGCAGCTTCGTTCCAGGCGCGACGAGTCATCGAACCAGTAAGGCTGTCCGAAGAAGCAAGCATTCGCAATTCAAGCTCGTCAATCACGAGCTTTGCGAAACTTTTCATGATATCTACTTCATGCGGTTGGAAATCGCGAGGCTTCGTATCGATCCCGCACAAGCTTCCGATGTTGTATCCATCCGGTGTTTTCAAGGGGATACCTAAATAGGCCCGAATATTGGGTTCGCCTGTCACAAGGGGATTGTCCTTAAAGAGTGGATGCTGCGCGGCATCCGAAATGATGTAGGCTTCCGTTTGTTGGATTGCGTGCGTGCAGAAGGAGATATTTCTGGCGGTTTCTCTGACGCCAAGACCTCGACGCGCCTTGAACCACTGTCTGTGCTGATCGACGAGCGACACCGCACACATTGGAACCTTCAGCGTTTGCTGGACCAGATTGACGATATTCTCGAACGGTTTCTCACCTTCATCAGAATCAAGGACTCCATAGCGGTCTAGGGCAAGAAGCCGCCCTTCTTCATCGGCGGTTCTGGTTTCCTTCATTCCGCCTCCTCCCTCAATGCAACGATGGTCCGAGCAAGTTCGTCCTTGTATGACGCAAAAACGGAGTCCAAGGCATCGCGGATTTCACTTTCCTCTTTACCCGCGGACAACAAAGCGTTCGCCAAGCCGAGCAGACTGTTCTGATGCCTGCTGATGCTCTGTTGCAGGGGATCGGGTACGGACAGGGAAGACACGTCCGACGTCGCCTCCCGAACCAATTCTTTTGCGCTCTTGCGCATATCTTTCTCGATTCAGATGTTCTATCAGAAAACCGTTGCCGCTTGCTGCCGAAGGATGCCTAAACCACCGGCACACTGAAGCAAAGACATTAACGTTCTCTTAAGTTCTTGCAGCTTTATCGGAGGCGGACATCATCTTTAGCCCTTACGACACGGCCCTTGATGCCTTTATCGAACGTCGGTGCCCCCCCCAAAAAAAACAGGCTGGGGCGCATATCGCTGTCGGATGATGGGTCGCCAAAGCACCAAGGCGACCTTCAGTGGCTCGCCAGGATCGTCTCCACCATGCGCTGGACCTCCAGGGCTTCCTGAACGCTCGCCAAGGGGAACGCGCCCGCCGGCAGGGGCGTGCCCGCCGTCAGCGCCGCCAGTTTGTCGAGCTGTCCCTTCAGGATCATCGACCGCGTCTCCTCCAGCGGCAGGCAGTCGGGATGTTCGTGCCAGTCGCCATCCGCGCCCAGCTTCTGGCCGCGCGTCCAGTCGGCCAGCCGGACCGATCCGTCCCTGCCCTTCAAGGTCCAGAGATTGTGGTCGGGCTTGTCCGTGGTGCCGACCGACCCCGTAAGGGTGACCGGAACGCCGCCGGCCACGATCCGGGCCGAAATCGCCGTCTCGCAGGCGTCGCCGCCAGGATAGGCGGCCGATGCCGTTTCAAGCTCCATCGGTCCCAAAAGGCGGCGGGTCAGGAACAGGAAATGGCTCGCGACCTCCCGCGTGAAACCGCCCTGCTCGCGCTTGTCGAGCCAACCCAGCGCGTCCATCTGCCAAGGCCGCGGCCAGCCCGCATAGGCAAGGTCGATGGTCAGGCTTTCCACCGGGCCCACGGCCCCATCGGCGATCCAATCCCGAAGGTGCTGAACCCCCGGCATCGACGCGAAGATGAAATTCGCCGCGGCACGGGTCCGGCTCTGCACCACTTCGGCCACGAAAGCCTCCGCATCGGCGAGATCCACGGCGAGCGGCTTTTCCGTCAACACGGCCATGCCCTGCGCCATCGCCTGGCGCGCATAGCCGAGATGGGTGACCGGCGGCGACGCGATATATAGGCACTCCGCCGACGCGATCACCGCATCGGCCGTCCCCTTGATCGGGACATCCGAATATTCCTTGCCGATCCGTTCCATGGTTTCGGCCGACGGGTCCCAGACGCCGCCCAAAGTCACAACCGACGGGTCGTGGCGCAGCACGGCGTTCATCATCCGCTCCCCCATGATGCCGACGCCGACGATCCCAAGTTTCATTGCAGCCATGACTTCCCCCTCGATAAAACAATCGGACATAGGGTCGACTCGTTCGCCGGATACGGCAAGATTGCCTTTCCCTCTCCGGCGCTAATAGTTTTGGAACGAGGGGTTAGGTTCAACCGGCGATGCCGATCTTGGTGAAATTTGTTTGTGGAACAGGAAAGTTTTCATGTCCGGACCGTTGCAGGGATTTCGTATCGTCGACCTGACGCAGGTCGTCTCCGGCCCGTTATCGACCATGCTGTTGGCCGATCAGGGCGCGGATGTCATCAAGATCGAGAATACCGGCGCCGGCGACGTGACGCGGCAGGTTTCCACCCGGCGCGGCGGGATGACGGCCTCCTTCCTCAACAACAACCGGAACAAGCGCTCCATCGCCCTCGATCTGAAAGACGAAAAGGCGTTGGCGGTCGTCCACCGGCTGTTGAAAACGGCAGACGTCTTCATCCATAATTTCCGCCCGGGCGTCGTCGCGCGGCTGGGCCTGGGCGAAGACGACGTTCGGAAAATTCGACCCGATATCGTCTATGCCTCGATCAGCGGCTTCGGGGAGAACGGGCCCTTCGCCAACAAGCCGGTCTATGACCCGCTGGTGCAGGCGCTGTCGGGCCTGACCACCATCCAGGGCGGATCGGACGAGGCGCGCCCCCGCCTGGTCCGCACCATCGTGCCCGACAAGTTGACCGGCTTCACCACCGCCCAGGCCGTGACCGCCGCCCTGCTCCACCGCGAACGCACCGGCGAAGGGCAGCATGTGAAGGTCTCGATGCTGGACAGCGTCATCTCCTTCCTGTGGCATTCGGACATGGGCGGACATACATTCGTCGGCGACGAGATCGAGAGCGAGAAGGCGCACAGCTTCATCGATCTGATCTATGAGACAACGACGGATTACATCACCGTCGCGGTGAATACGGACAAGCAGTGGTTTGCGCTGACCGAAGCGGTCGGCCATCCCGAATGGCGCAAGGACCCGCGTTTCGACACGCCGGAAAAGCGGCACGAGAATATCGACGCCCGCCTTGAACTGACCCAGGAAGTGCTGCGCACCAACAGCGCCGATTATTGGCTGGAGCATCTGGACCGGCACGACATTCCCTGCGCGCAGGTTCTGAAACGGAAGGAAATGGTCCATCATCCGCAAATTGTGGAGAACGAGATGCTGGTGGAACTGGACCACCCGGTCGCCGGACGTCTGCGCCAGGCGCGGCCCGCCGCCCAATTCTCCAAGACGGCGCTGGACTTGAACCACGGCGCGCCGTTGTTGGGCGAGCATACCGAAGAGGTCCTGCGCGAGGTGGGTTACGATCAGGCGGAGATCGACGCCCTGCTCGCCGGCGGCGCGGCCAAGGCCGAAGTGAAAGGATAAGCGGATGATCGATTTCTACTATTGGCCGACGCCAAACGGCTGGAAGGTCTCCATCCTGCTGGAGGAATTGGGCGTCGCCTACAACACCATCTCGGTGGATATCGGCAAGGGCGACCAGTTCAAGCCGGATTTCCTGAAGATCAGCCCCAACAACAGGATGCCCGCCATCGTCGATCACGACCCGCCCGCCGAATACGGAACGGAGCCGGTCAGCGTCTTTGAATCCGGCGCGGTGATGATCTACCTGGCCGACAAATTCGGAAAATTCATTCCCATCGATGCACGCGGGCGCAAGGAATGTCTGGAATGGCTGTTCTGGCAAACCGGAAACCAGGGCCCCATGGGCGGTCAGCTGAGCCATTTCGTGAACTATGCCCAAGGCGAGCACGCCTATTCCCAGCAACGTTACGCGAATGAGTACGACCGCTGCCTGGGCGTGCTCGACCGGCGGCTTGAAACCCGTCGATACATCCTGGGTGACGACTACACGATCGCGGACATGATCAACTGGCCCTGGGTGTTGATCGCCAAGCCGATGCTGTCGAAATCCCCCCTGGCCGATACGCCGTCCATGGACCTTTCCGCCTATCCCAATCTCAGCCGCTGGCGGAACGAGGTGAAGAGCCGTCCCGCCGTGCAGCGCGGTGTGGACCTGGGCAAGGACTCCCGCCGCAACGCCCCGCCCAGCGACGAGGAAAGAAAGATCCTTTTCGGTCAGAAGGGGAAGTGACGCTTCCGCGCACAAACAAACACCCCCGTCCCAATGAAGGAACGGGGGAGCCTGCGCTTTGTTCAGGTCAGGTGATCAACACCGACCCACCTCCACTCTGCGAAGGGATTACTCCGCGGAAGCGACAGTCTTGCTGCCGGTGGAGGCCGTCTTCTCGGCAAAGCCGGTGACGGAGATTTCCACGCGGCGGTTCCGCGCCTCACGAACACCGTCGCCCGTCGCGATCGCCGGATCGGTTTCACCTTCCGAATCCGTCAGCATGTTCTTCAGCATGGAGGTCGGCAGGCCGCTGGCGATCAGCGCGTTACGCACGTTCTGCGCCCGCTTCTCGGACAGCGCCTTGTTGTAGTCCGACGGGCCGGCGCGGTCGGCATGGCCTTCAACATGGACGTTGATATCGTCCAGATCGGCAACCCGTTGGGTCAGCATGTCGATCTTGCGTTCGGCGTCGGCCGACAGGGTGGCGACGTCAAAGTCGAAATGGATGACCTGACGGCTCAGTTCGACACGCGGCTGTACCGGCGCGGCCGGGGCCGCTTCGGCGACCGGCTGTGCAACCTGGGCCGGTTGGACTTCGGCCTTCTTCGGCATCATCGCTTCATGCAGGTCGACCATCGCGGCACGGAACCCTTCACGGCACTGCGCGATATGCGTCGTCTGCCAGCCTTCTTCCTGCTGCTCGACCCAGCAATCGTACTTGGCCTGGGCGTTGGCCGCATGGCCCGGCGCGATATCGCCGGCGCCGTTCTGCAACGCGCCAAGCAGTTCAACACGAGCGACCTGAAGTTCCTTCATCGCCGCCGGGTCATCGATGTTCCACTGTTCGGGCTGGAACGGCGCCGGGGTGATGTCCTTCTCGGCCATCATGCCGCGTTCGGCATAGGTTTCCGCGTCGATATAGTCGTACATTTCCTGATATTCATACGCGCTCATGGTCTGATACTGGCGGGCCAGTTCCGCGTTGAAATTCGACCCCGCAATGTTGTGGCTTTTGAATTCCTCGTAATCGGGGAAAAGAATGTTTGCCGCGCTGGCCGGAACGGCCGCGAAAGCGAGACAAGCAGCCATCGTAGCAGTCGTCGCTTTGATCTTGAAGTTCATGGGGATCTCCTTTTTCCAATGTATGCCGAAGGGCACGGGGTAACTGTTTCGGTGGAAGGCGTGCGTCGGGGGCAAATGCTTTTGGGCCTCGGCCGCCCTTGCCTTCCTTGAGTCAATAACGCCCCCGTTACCGAAGCGTTGCATCGTCTCTCGATCATTTCGGCGCTTTTTATTCGGACGGACGATGCCGGTCGCAATGAATCAAAAGGGCCGGAAACAAGATTCCGGCCCCAGAAAATCGCAAGGGAAGAAAATCGCAAGGGAACATGAATGAAGAGGCGGCTTCATCCCGCCGCCTCTTCAAGGTTTATGTCAGGGAGCGGCCCGGCCGCAGGATGGTCCGACAAGGGAGACGGCATCCAAATGACTGCCGCAGACCAGCGCCGACACACTGTTCCAAACCCGCGCCGACGCCATATCAAAGGATGCATTGAAATTATTGTCCGCCAGCGCCATGCCGACCAACAGCGCGGATGTCAGCGCCGCCGCCAGGACGGTGCCGGTCAGGTGGTTTTCCAAGGTGCGCGCCGCGACGGCCGCGCGGTTGGATGCAATGTCTTTGGTCTGAACGCTTTCCTGGGTAAAGGACATGAGTATCTCCTCCGACAAACCCTGTTCGATGTCCCAATAATGTCTGGGATGAGAAGAGGGTTGCACCGAATTGTGGCAAAATTTTGGGCATGGTCGGCAAAATCGAATTTTTTTGAAAGAAAGCTGACTTCTCGTCACGCCGCCTAAACAGTTCCTTTCCGTCACAAGCAAGGTGACCCCTTCAAACGTCTGTTTGTGCTACCTAAATGCATTTCAATGTGTCAAAAGACTCTTGCAGGACGCAGAGCAAAGCCGGTTTTATGGCCTCGACCAAAGGTTGGGAGCGTCGCTTGGACTTGGCCTGAAATGCGTTGTGCGGGTGGGGGTAATTTTCCGTCTGCAAGGCGGAACATACGGGAATGCAATACCTTGGACATATCTGTGGGCGCAGAGGCGCTGAGCAACGGTTCCGAATTCGACGAATACGCCGGTCTTCAGCATCTTGTCATCCTGAAGACCGCGACCGATTGGCGCTCGGTCCGCAGAATGGCATCGCAGCAATTCAGAACAACGCCGGAGAACTGGCTGGTCTTCATCATAACCCGGTCGCAGGACGCTTTGGGCGACCTATCGGAAGCATGGACCGGCGACGTGGCCTTTCTGGCCGAACGGTCGGGTTCGAAAACCGTTCTCGGAACCCGCGAAGAACTCTTCCATTTGCTGCGCGGGATCGATCACAACCTTAAGAATGTACTGATACTCCAACCCAAGGGATTGATCGGGAAACTTCGCGGCTACCAATTGCATCGCCGGGTGGAGGGAATTCTGACATCCGCCGGTCTGGCCCGCATGGAATGCGACGCGCTGACCTCAGGCTATTCGATCGTCCACTCATCCGATGACGGTCAATCCGGGCGGACGCTCCTGAACCTCATGGGCGTCCTGACCTTGGTCGGGCTGAGCGCCTTTGCAAGTTGGCAACTTCGCGCGATAACGCCGACGGTCTTCCCCTTTATGGTCATGATCACGTCCGTCGTACTGTCCTCCGTCCTGTTCGGTAGATGGGCCGGACTGGCGGCCGCGGCTGCCGGCATGCTTCTGCTGAACTTCCTGTTCGTCATACCGATCTGGTCAATCAAGATCGACAGCGTTCAGGACATCATGACCCTGGTCATCTTCCTGCTTGTCGGGTCCTTGACCAGCCTGTTGGTCGGTAGAGCGTCGGACATGTTGAACGCGGCGAGGGAGAAGCAGGCATTCAACGACATCGTGCTCGCGATATCCCGGAAGCTGACCGAAGCCGTCACGATCAAAGAAATCTTTGCCCTCGTCCGTGCAGAGATCGAAGCGCCCTTGAACGCCCGTGTCTATCTGATCGAATACCGCGGAACCGAAGCATCCTTCGCGTCGGAACTCGCCGAACTTACCGGCTACGAGGTCCTTCCCGCCGATCTGTTGGCCGCGCAGATCGCCATCGAAACAGGGGAACCGGCAGGATACGGCACCAGCGTGGCGAACGATACGATCCTTCACTTCCAGCCGATTTCCGGCGGCAATTCACCCTTCGCATTGATCGTCATCGACAAGATCGAGGAACAGAAACTGGCGGATTCCCGGATCCGTGTGTTGATAGAGGTCGTGGCCGACCTTTGCGGGATCGCATTGGAACGGATTGTTGCCGAAGAGGAAGTCGAACAGGTGAAGGCCAGAGAGACGACGGAGAGCTTGCACAACACCGTCCTGTCAGCGGTTTCACACGACTTCCGCACACCGCTTGCGACCATCATCGGCAGTACCACGAGCCTTCAGACCTTCCGGGACAAATACGACGACGAGACGATCGAAAGCCTGCTTGAAGACATCTATAACGAAGCGACACGGTTGGACCGGTTCGTCGCGGCAGTTCTGGACATCACCAAACTGGAGCACGACGACCTGGAATCCCGTCTGGGACCGGTGGATATCGTCGACATCGTCGATACGGTGGCGGAATCCATTTCGATGCATTTGGCGAATTTCGATTTCGTTTGTGAATTCGACCACCCAATACCGCTTGTCAGCGGCGATTCAATTCTGCTTGAGAAGGTGGTTCAGAACTTCCTGGAAAACGCGACCAAGTATTCGAGCGCCGGATCGAGCATTACCGCTATCGTGCAATCTTCGGGAGAAACCGTGGTCTTTACCGTTGCCGATACCGGGATCGGAATCGCAAAGGATAACCTGGAACGGATATTCGAACGGCTGTTCAAGGTACAGAACGGCGCCCATACCGAGAGCAGCCCCGGACTGGGCCTGGCGATCTGCCAGGAAATCGCCCGCCTTCACAAGGGGCGGGTCTGGGCGGAGAGCGACGGGCCCGGGAAAGGGGCGCGATTCAACCTTGAACTTCCGGTCGACGCCAACGTGGCATTGGAAAAGAACGGGGAAGCCGGTTAGGGTGTTCCCATGAAGGTACTTGTTGTTGACGACGAGGCCCCGATCCGCCGTTTCCTGAGCGCAAGCCTCAAGGCGCATGGAAATGAAGTCCGCCAAGCAGAGGACGGGAACGGGGCGATCAAGGAATTCACGACATGGCACCCCGACGCCATGATCCTTGATCTTGGGCTGCCGGATCAAGACGGATTGGACGTTCTACGAACGATCCGCGAATTTTCCGATACACCTGTCATCGTCCTGTCCGCCAGACATCACGAAACGCAGAAAATTTTGGCATTGGACGCCGGCGCGAACGACTACGTGACCAAGCCCTTCGGCATGGGTGAGCTGCTGGCCAGGCTGAGGCGGTTGTTCCGGGACTTCTCAGAGGTCGAGAATGCCAATGAAGACGGATCCATCACGGTCGGCGACCTGAGCATCAACATGGCCCAGCGGTCGGTCGAACGGGGCGGAAAAGCGGTTCGTTTGACGAAGAAGGAATTCGACATCCTTGCCTTCATGGTGCGTCACCCGGGCAAGGTCTTGCAGCATTCGCAGATTTTGGAGGAATGCTGGGGACAGGCTTATCGCGCGCAGACCCACTACCTGCGGGTCTATATCAAGAACCTGCGCGCCAAGTTGAAAGACGATTCCGAAAATCCGGCGCTGATAGTGACCGAGCCCGGCGTCGGATACAAAATCATATCCAACACCGGGCCCGTTTAACCGGCAGGAAGGGGGAAGGAGCCCTACTGACAGGTTAGGTCCAATCCCTACCGGTTATAAACCGTCCGCTGGAATTACGCCGCCAAGCTGAAGTCGCAGTCGTTCGCGGCAAAGCCGATCTGATAGCGCAGCTTCGCGCGCGCCCGGCTCAAGCGGGATTTGAGCGTACCGACCCGTTCGTTGCGGGTATCGGCGATCTGCTGATAAGGCATGTCGTACAACGCGACATCGCGGATAAGCGCCTGGTCTTTCTCGGGCAACGCCCGGATCGCGCGGTCCGTCTGTTTCAGCAGCAAGGACACACTCTGGTTGGCCGGATGCACGTTCACATCCTGCTTTGACACCTGTTCGACATGGGCGCGGCGCACCTTGTCGTGCCGCTTACCGGAAAGGAACTGATTTCGCATCATTGTGAACAACCAGGCACGCAGGTTGGTACCGGGCGTGAACTGGTCGGCTTTCACAAGGGCGCGCTCCACACAATCCTGGACCAGATCCTCGGCGTCGGCCCGGCGCCCATACCCGACGAGGGACATGGCAAACCGTTCCAGATGCGGCAATTGATCGGAAAGTTGTTCGCGTACGACACACATCTATCAAGCTCCTGCTTAACGTCATTGTTTGTTCGACGCTTTGGATATGGAGCCTGCCCCCGTGAAGGTACGATGTGCGATTCAGCGGTTCGGCATATAATTTCCGTAAAGAAATCCTGGGTCTTCTACAGCAAAAATCTATTAACCAATTGAAATTTATTAATTTTTGCAAATTCAACGATATGCTAAAGGCGTATATATTTACGGTCCCGCACGCGCCCGCCGGTGGTGGGCAGGGCGGTCAATCGCCCCTTTCACGCAGAATTGCCGACGTTTCCTTCGCCAATGAACGGATTTCCGCCCGGTCGACGATCGTGGCCTTGCTGGTGTCCAAATCTTGATCAATCGCCTTGACCTGATCATCGAGTGCCGATCGCACCCGCGCCGTCCGCGCGCATGACGCCAGCACTTTTAATTTCGCAAGCAAGTGCCGGGAGACATCGGGCTTGCCGCTGCACGCATGACGGATGCTGTCAAAAGCATTGAAGACAATATCGTCCGTTCCGGACGTCTCGGCGCACAGCCGCATGACGCCGTCGTCATCGGTATGGTCCTCGCGCGGGACCGTCTTTCGGAACAACACGGCCAAGGCCGCTGACAATTGGTCGATGACCTGGATTGCGGTGAAGCTGTCGTTGATGCCCGGGGACAAGGCGCGGACCGCGATTTCCACCATGTGGCGCACCGAGTATTCGATGTCCTGCGTCGGCGTGCGGGTCGTATCGACGTTGAAGGTTCCGGCAATGGCTTTGGCGGTTTTCTCCGCTTTTTCGCCCTCTCCGGCCCCGTGTATCCAGCCGATCTTTTCTCCCGCTATGACGAAATAACCCGCGGATACGTCGATCCGGACGGTAACATCCGCGGCGGCCGCGCGGTCCACCGCCGTCTTGTAGTCTATTTGCTGGATATAGCCGGATTTCTTCAGGGTCAGGGCTATGCCCGACTCTTCGAAACCGTCCGGCAAGGAAGCCGCCTCGCGCGTCTCGTCCCCCTTATCCTCGGCCAAGCGGCCGATCGCCTGGTTCAGTTCCCGCGACTCGCGTGAAATGACGCTATCGGCGATACAGGACTGCGCGATGTGGTGCACGAAGCCCAACAGCACGAACAGGTTCACGAAGACCAGCAGGAAGACAAAAGCGATCGTGGTTTGCGGCACCGGTTGATCCGGCTGGCGAGAATGCAGAATGACGGTCAGCACGAAACAGGCGACGATCGCGCCGAAGAACATGCCGATGAAGTCCTTGGTCCGTCGGTCGGACATGACCGATTTGATCAGGCGCGGCCCAAGCTGGGACGCGGCCAGGGACAGGACGACGATGGTGATCGATATCGCCAGCGTCGCCATGGTGATCATCGCCGACAACAGGGTGGCGATAACCGATTTCGCATCCGCCGTCTCCCCCTGGAACAGCCGGATCGAGCCGTGCAGCATTTCCGGATAAGCCATTTCCGCAAGATACAGCCCGGCTGTGATTGCGAAGAAAAACGCGCAATAACAAGCCGGGACCAGCCACAAATTGGCCTGAAGGGCCATCAGGTAGTTATAGAGCCATGTCATCGACAGGCGGCTGTGCTTCCAAGGTGCTGACATGATCTGCCTCTACAATGTCTCTGGGACCGTTTGCGCGCCATTCGCCATAGTTCGCCATAGCATGAATCGAAGCGGCCGACCCTAGGTGGGGCGGCCGACCTCGTTCCATTGTCCACCCTCACCGGGCCGGCGCCGGCCTGTTTTTTTTCAAGTCGGCGGCCGGACGGCGGTGGTAAGCCCTAGGGCCCGTATTACTGCATCGGCGGACGGCGTCCCTGCATCACCCCGACAACAGTCGCCAGGATGAACAATACGATGAACACGAAGAGCAGTATCTGTGCGACATCGACGAAAGCCGCCGCGATACCGCCGAAACCGAACACGGCGGCCACCAGCGCAAGAATAAGGGACAGGATAGCCCATCTAAGCATAACTAACTCCTCTTGAAATTCAGTATTCGAAAGGACGAACGTGCTGGTTCAGCTCGACTTCATCCACGCATTCAGTTCCTTGCGGGCTTCTTCCTGCGCCAGGCCATACCGTTGCTGCAGGGCGCCGATCAATTGGTCCGTGTTGCCGTCGATCTGATCCAACTCGTCGTTGGTCAGCCGGCCCCACTTTTCTTTGACCTTGCCCTTTACCTCGTTCCACCGGCCTTTCAAAAGTTGCTCATTCATGGCGGTCTCCTCTCGTCCGTTGCATGTACTCACCCGCGCGGTTCCCGTGGCGATTACGTCACGCTCCAGCACCGGCCTCGTGACCAAACAACGTGCGGCGGGGGGTAACGGTTGCGAAGATTGGAACGATGACGGCGATATAGCGGCGCTTGGCGGCGCTGGGGCGATCTCGAACTTCATGCCCCCTCCTCCGACAGCGTATTCGACAGCCCGACAGACATTTGCACGGCGTCCTTCCCGGGTTGACCCGGCAACGCAAAAAAATGGGCAAAAAAATGGGCAGCGCCCGCAACCTGCCGTACCGCCCGTGCGTTGATGGGTCAGATGCCACAGCAAAAGGAGGCTATAATGTTGAAACTTATGAAACCCCCGGCCCTTGCGATGACCCTGGCCCTTGCCACCGGCACCGCCTATGCGGCCGACACGAATGGCGCGACCGTCCCGGCGACGGGCGCCCCTGTCCCCACGACGCAGATCGCGAGGAATACGCAGGACTCGGAAACGACGTTCACCGAGCAGAAGAAGGCCGCCGAAGAGACCTTCGAGAGTTGGGTCACTCAGATCGGCGAGTATGCCGAAACGGCGAATGAAAACGCCCAGGACGCCGCCGAAACCGCCGGTGAGTCGCTTGACGAAGCCTGGGCTGACGTCCGCGCTTCCTGGGAAGACGCCAAGGACGCATCCGAGGACAACTGGGAAGCGGCCAAGCAGAAGTTCGATCAATCGATCGAACGCCTGGAAGCCGCCTGGGGCGAACTCAAAGGTGGATAACACCATGAAGTACGCCACCTAGTGATTAAGGATCGCGCCGGCAGCTTCGAATATCGTCGCTGCCGGCGCGGGACACCGAAACCACATAAAGTCGAAAAAGACGGAATTTTTTGAGATCCGTTATGAGGCAAATAGCATTAGTTGGATTGGCGTTCTGCTTGGCGACCTTGCTTCTGTCCGCCAAGGCGGCGGACAGCTCTGTCGACATTCTGCTGCAAAAGGGCGCCCGCCTGATAAGCGAACCGGAGGCCCAGGACCGTCAGCACCTGGTGCCGGCATCGTTGCGCCGAACAGAATAAGCCAGCTCGCGTTCTCAGCAGCCGAGCAGCACCACATAATTATCCGCCAGCGGCAAGGCCCCCGGCCGGATGAAGTTTCCTGTCTGGCCTCGCCCCGCCCCAAAAAAGCCTTTGGCGCCCAATGCACAATAGACGCGCCAACACAGGCACCGGTAGACGCGATTGCCTTGAGCGCGCAAGCAACCCGGCGAAAGCCCGCGCGTTCTTCTCACACAAGGTCCGGACGCAAACCAGTCTCAGACTTGGAATCACAGTCGTAGCAGATCAAGGAGATTTCAGATGACACGCAGCATGTCCCTCATTGCAGCCTCGGCACTGACCCTGGGGCTGGCGACCGGTTGCACGAACCTGAACGAAACACAGGAAAGCACGCTTAGCGGCGGTGCGATCGGCGCGGGCGTCGGCGCGGCCGGCACGCTCATGACCGGCGGATGCGTCAGCTGCGGCGCAGCGATCGGCGCCGGCGTCGGCGCAGCTGCCGGTTACGTCAAACAGCAGATGGATGAGGCCGAAGAATAACGTCCCACCCGATTGATCCTCCATTCCCCTGAACCCGTTCGGCCGTGTCCCTCAACGGTCAGGCGGGTTCTTTCTTTTCGGCGGTCTTGATCGCCGGCTGACCATTCCGGGCCAACCGTCCCTCGGGGAAGATCACACTCGCGACGGTTCCCACCCCTACTTGGCTGCGCAAGTGGAATGACGCGCCATGCAGGGCGGCCAAGGCGCTGCTCAGCGGCAAGCCAAGGCCGAAGCCGTCCTTGGATTTGTCCGCGCGGTCCTCGGACCGTTTGAACGGGTGCAAAACCATATCCAGTTCCTCCGTCGGGATACCCTTGCCCGAGTCTTCAACCGAAATCTCCAAACCACCCTCCGGCAGGACGGCGACCGCGACGGTAATACCGCCGTCTACCGGCGTGAACTTGTTGGCGTTGGTGAGCAGGTTGAGGAGAATCTGGCGCAGCTTGTGCCGATCCGCGTATAGGTCCGGCAAATCGTCGTCGATATAAACGCCGACTCGCTGTTGCTTGGCTTCGACATCCTTGGCCGTCATCGAGAGGCACTCGGACAGCATGTCATTGACCGAGAAGACTTCCTCTTCAAGCGTTTCCTCCCCGGCTTCGATCTTTGAGATGTCCAGGATATTGCCGATCAGCTTCCGCAAATGCGCGCTCGCGCCAATGATGTCGTCGATATATTCGCGGTATTTCGCGTGACCGATGGGGCCGAGTATCTCCATCTGCAGCATTTGGGAGAACCCGATTATCGCGTTCAGCGGCGTCCGCAATTCGTGGTTCATGTTGGCCAGGAAGGCGGATTTGACCCGGCTGGCCTCTTCCTGGCGAACGACCTCCAATTCCAGTTCCCGCTGCTTCTCGCTGGCCTGGAGCGACCGTTTCGCAATCAGTCCCGACCAGACGCTCACCCAGACCACAACCAAGGCGGCGATGACCGCCGGCACGAGATAGAGCTTCACATACTTCACGAACATGTCTTCGCGGTTCTGATAGGCCAGGAACAACCGGCCTTCGTGCCGGGAACTCTCAGCGGATATCCACACGAAGGAAGTCCCGTCCGCCTCGAAGGACATTTGGTGCGGTTCCAAGGACGGATTGTTCCGAATGTGATCGGCCAGCGCCAGCCAGGCGGCACCCGGACGGTCAGTGTCGAGAAAAACGGCATCGCCGGCGGCATCGAGGACAAAGGCGGAAAACGCATCGGACGGGAGGAGCCTCGACCCTGCGGACGGTTCGGCGTCGGTACGCGGAGGGACGTCAGCCGTCTCGATACCGTCGAGCAGCGACCGCAAAATACCTTGTTGATTGATCGTACTGAGTGACGTCGCCGCCTCGAACGAGACGGCACCTAAAAAAACGAAAACCGTGAAACTGACAATTGCGACGGCCGTGACCGTCAATGTGTCGCGGCGCACGTCAGTCTTCTCTGGGTCTCGAGCTTAATCCCGCCAAGTGATAGACAGGGCAATAGCCGACCAAGGCCGAAATCACATTGAGCGCACCGAACAAGCCGACGGCCGTGCCCACCCAGACGCTTGCAATGAAGGTCCCGTCGAAGAAACCGATCCAAACCAAAATACCGCCAAGAACAATTCTGAGCGAACTGTCCACGATGTGCATATTCCGCGAAAACACGAGCGTCCTCCGCTGCAATTCCTTACTTCTGGCTCTTATCGCGCAGCAAGGCGCACGGCCAGTAGCCCCACAATAGTGGCTATTGGTAAATCAGTGATTAACGATGTGTTTATTGTTTGGTGGCCAAACGATCTTGCCGAACCAAGCCCACCCGCTGAGAACGGGAGCGGGGCTGACGCGATGCGCCTAGGGCCGGGTCGATACCTCGATACCCGCCGGTAGATTTTTTGCAATTCTGGCAACGATCGTGTTGTAGATGCACGGATCACGAAGCTCTATGCCCTGGTATCTTGCGGCGAGTTCAAGCCTCTGTCCCTGGGCGGCCTCGGCATCGGCATCGGCCTTTATCTCCACCGTCAGAATGATGCCGCGTCCTGTTGCCGACTTGTCCTTTTTCCGGGCGAACCGCCAAGCTTCAATCCAAGCCTTGTCTTCAAGGAACTCCATCTTGCGGATCACCAGTCCAAATTCGTGGATCGTTTGCGCGGCGATACCGGCAAGCGTTTCCCGCGCAACCCCAGCAACACGGAATTGCCGCTCTTCCGGTTGAAGCAGAACCGAAGGGTCCCCGGCTTCGTCCGTGAACTCGCAGACCCGTTCCTGCCAATAGTCGCGGGGCTCGGCTTTGCCCGGTTGCGCAGCAAGGAGCGCGGATAGTACCACCGCCGGCGCCAATACCGTCTTCCGTCCAAACATGACATCACCCCTTCTGCGCGCCGGCTTTCTCAACGATCTCATCCAGTATTTCCTGCTTGAACGCAGCCATCGACCTGCGCTTCACGGAGCCGTCACTTCGGCCGACCTGATACATCACCGTGGAAGACAGCTTCATGCGTGGCTCGCCCTTGACCACCACATCTGTCGCGACGATGGAAAACCAATATTCGATGCCCTTGTCCGGCGCGGCATTCGTTGCGCCGGAAAAGATCGCCGTGATGAGCCCCTTGGCGATCAATTGGCCCGTGGTGAAAGTATGGTCTTTCCGGCCGATCAGAATGAAGGGGTCGAGGGCCGACTGCTCGACGTCATAACCTCTTTCCGCAAGAACCTTGGTCACCGCATCCAACAGGACGTCCCGGTCGACAGGGGTAAAGGTGACGGCGTAGGCCTTCTCAGCCAATTCCGCCAGGTCCAGCATATTGACGTCCGCCGCCGGCACTTTCTCGATCGTCGGTTGAGCCGTGATGCAGCCGGTCAGGAATACGGATATTCCGACAACGGCAAACCATTGCATGATTTTCAAGTGAACCCCCCGGCCCCAATGCGCGTTAAAGAAACCGTAGGCAATATGATTCACAAAATCCGTGCAACGATCTTTGATTGCAGCGCCGCCTAATGCGGCGCGACGTAGGAACCGTGAGCATCCTTGAACCGGGCCCAGGCCGCCGCGCCGGCCCGGGCGGCTTCTTCGATCACGGCCTCTTCGTCCACGCCCAGAACCCGGCCGTCTTCGACGACGATCCGCCCGTCCACCATGACCGTTTCGATATCCTTGCCATGGCCGTGATAGACCAGCGTTCGGACGGGATCGTTCAGCGGCGCAAGGCCGTACCGGCGGGCATCCACAATCTGCAAATCCGCCTTCTTGCCGATTTCGAGCGAGCCGATCTCATCGGCCATGCCCATGACGGCGGCCGACCGGATCGTGGCGTCCGCCAAGGCGTCCATCGACTGCACCACCGACGGGTCGTTGGCCCGGATGCGCGCGACCGCGATGCGTGCGCGGATCACCTCGAAATGATCGGAGAAATAATTGTCGATTCCCAGGCCGACGCGCACGCCGCGCTCCCGCAGGATCTCCGCCGGCGCGATCGCGCCGCGAAACTGGTTCATCAACGGGCAATGGGCGAGCGCCGCGCCGGAAAGCACCAGCTTCTCTATATCGCCGTCCTCCAGTTGATAGCAATGAACGGCGATGGCGCGTTCATCCAAGAAGCCGTTATCGCGGCAAATATCGAATACGCCGGCACCGGCATGCACCTGCTTCACGTCCGGCGCCTCCCCGATCCCCATATGCATGGAAACCGGCACGTTCAGCCGGTCGGCAACGTCGCGCAATGCCCGCAGCAATTCAACCGAAGATGTGGACGCCGTATTCGCCGCCATCACCGCGGTCAGCCGCCCGCCTGCCCGCCCATGAATCCGTTCCGCCAGGTCCGTCGCCTGCTGGATCTGCGCCGCGCGGACCGCTTCGTCGAAGACGATGCGGCCCTGCTTCAACGCAGGCACGTCAATATCGCTGGCCATGATACCCAAGGCCGCGCGCATGCCGCTCTCCTCCAGGAAAGAGGCGGAGATATCCGCGTCCTCCTCCATCTGCAGCACGGTGGTCACCCCGCCGCGCAGCAATTCCGCGGTGGAGAGCGCGGCGAGCAATCCACGCTCTTCCCGGCCCAGAACCGTGCTCATCGGCACGTAAAGGCCGAGTACCGCGTCATGCCCGATATCCTCCGCCCGCCCGCGAAACACGGAATAGCCCAGATGATTATGCACGCTGACAAAGCCCGGCAGCACGACCCGTCCCCGCCCGTCGATGCGTTTTTCGACATCCCGGTTCCGCGCCTCGACCTCAACCGACGGCCCGATATCGGCAATACGGTCCCCGCGCACGACAACCGCGCCCGATTGGTGGACCGTTCCCTGGCCATCGACGGTGACAACCGTTGCGTTGCTGATTATGCAATCCAAGCCTTTTCCCCCTACCCCAAAATACCCGGCAGATTCAGGCCCTTTTCCTTGGCGCAGTCGATGGCGATGTCGTAGCCCGCATCCGCGTGGCGCATGACGCCGGTGGCGGGGTCGTTCCACAGCACGCGTTCGACACGTTTGGCCGCGGCTTCGGTCCCATCACAGACGACGACCATGCCGGCATGCTGGCTGAAGCCCATGCCGACGCCGCCGCCATGGTGCAGCGACACCCAGGTCGCCCCGCTGGCGCAGTTGAGCAGCGCGTTTAGCAGCGGCCAGTCGGAGACCGCGTCCGACCCGTCCTTCATGCTCTCCGTCTCCCGGTTCGGGCTGGCCACCGATCCGGAATCGAGATGGTCTCGGCCGATGACGATGGGGGCTTTCAATTCGCCGGACGCCACCATCTCGTTGAAGGCCAGACCTAATCGGTGCCGGTCGCCGAGGCCGACCCAGCAGATGCGGGCGGGAAGTCCCTGGAAGGAAATCCGTTCCCGCGCCATGTCGAGCCAATTGTGAAGGTGCGCGTCGTCCGGCATCAATTCCTTCACCTTGGCGTCGGTCTTGTAGATGTCTTCCGGATCGCCACTCAAGGCACACCAGCGGAACGGGCCGACGCCGCGGCAGAACAGCGGACGGATATAGGCCGGCACGAAGCCCGGGAAGTCGAAGGCGTGTTCCAGCCCTTCCTCGAACGCCACCTGGCGGATGTTGTTGCCGTAATCCAGCGTCGGAACGCCCGCATTCCAGAAATCGAGCATCGCCTGAACATGAACCTTCATCGAGGCCCGGGCGGCCTTTTCCACGGCTTTGGGGTCGCTCTCCCGCGTTGCGCGCCACTGGGCGAGTGTCCAGCCCTGCGGTAGGTAACCGTTGATCGGATCATGGGCCGAGGTCTGGTCGGTGACGATATCGGGATGAACGCCGCGCTTTACCAATTCGGGGAAGACATCCGCCGTATTGCCGACGAGGCCGACGGAAACGGCGCGTCCCTCCGCGCAGGCCTTGTTTATGATGGCCAGCGCGTCGTCCAGCGTCGTCGCCTTTTCGTCCACATAACGCGTGCGCAGGCGGAAATCGATGCGGGTCTCGTCACATTCGACGGCAAGGCAGCAGGCGCCGGCCATGGTCGCCGCCAGCGTCTGCGCGCCGCCCATGCCGCCCAATCCGCCGGTCAGAATCCATTTGCCGGTCAGGTCGCCCTGATAGTGTTGGCGCCCCGCCTCCACGAAGGTTTCATAGGTGCCCTGCACGATCCCTTGGGAGCCGATATAGATCCAGGATCCCGCCGTCATCTGGCCGTACATCATCAGGCCGACGCGGTCGAGCTTGTGAAAATGGTCCCAGGTCGCCCAATGGGGCACCAGGTTTGAATTGGCGATCAGCACCCGCGGCGCATCCGCATGGGTTTTGAAAACACCGACGGGTTTGCCGGACTGGACCAGCAGGGTCTCGTCCTCGTTCAAGCCTTCCAGGCTGCTGACGATGCGGTCGAAATCGGTCCAGGTCCGCGCCGCCCGGCCGATCCCGCCATAGACCACCAACTCGTGCGGATTTTCCGCCACGTCCGGGTCCAGGTTGTTCATCAGCATCCGGTAGGGCGCTTCGGTCAGCCAGGATTTGCAGTGCAGCTCCGGGCCCGTCGGTGCGCGCACGGTGCGGGCGTTTCTGCGGTCTGTGGTCGCGTCGGTGCTCATCAAACAACTCCTCCGAATTTTGGAAAGCCCTCTATGCCGCTGGCGCCGGGCAGATCCCCGCTTTCGACGATCTTGCGCGCGGCTTCCAGGTCGGGCGCCATATACCGGTCTTCCTGCAGCATCGGAATGCGGGCCCGCAGATGGTCCAATACCCCTTGCAGCGCGGGGCTGGTCTTCAAAGGGGCGCGCAGATCAACCCCCTGCCCGGCGATCAACAGTTCGATCCCGACGATGCCGGCCAAGTTGTCCAGCATCGGCAGCAGACGGCAGGCGCCATGCGCGGCCATGGAAACATGGTCTTCCTGGTTGGCACTGGTCGGCGTCGAGTCGATTGAGGCGGGCGCGGCCTTCTGCTTGTTCTCGGAATAAAGCGCGGCGGCGGTGACCTCCGCGATCATGAAGCCGGAATTGACGCCGGGCTTCGGCGTCAGGAAGGGCGGCAGACCGTAACTCAAGACCGGGTCCACCAGCATGGCGACACGACGCTGGGCGATAGAGCCTATTTCCGCGATGGCCAACGCCAACTGGTCGGCGGCGAAAGCGACGGGTTCAGCATGGAAGTTCCCACCGGACAGGATTTCCCCGCTGTCGGGGAAAACCAGCGGATTGTCGGTGACGGCATTCGCCTCGCGTTCCAACGTCCCGGAAATATGGGTCAGCAGGTCCAGACACGCGCCCATAACCTGCGGCTGACAGCGGATGCAATAGGGGTCCTGCACGCGTTCGTCGTCCTCGCGATGGGATTCGCCGATCTCGCTGCCCTGCAGCAGGGTGCGCAGCGACATCGCGGCGACAATCTGGCCCGGCTGGCCGCGCAGGGCGTGGATTTCCGGCCGGAACGGCGCGGCGGATCCCATCGCGGCATCCGTCGACATCGCCCCGGTGATCAATGCAGCATTGAACAGGTCCGCGGCGCGGTAAAAGGCGGCAAGCGCGACGGCGGTGGAAAACTGTGTGCCGTTGATCAGGCCGAGACCTTCCTTGGCCGCCAGCACGACCGGCTTCAGGCCGGCCTTTTCCAGCGCCAACCCGCCCGGCATGCGCTCACCGCCGAAGAAGGCTTCCCCCTCGCCGATCAGGACCGCGGCCAGATGCGCCAGCGGCGCCAGATCCCCGGAGGCACCGACCGACCCTTGCATCGGTATGACGGGGCAGACGTCCCGCGCCAGCAGGTCCTGCATCAGTTCCAGCACCTGCCATCGAACGCCGGACGCCCCGCGCCCCAGGGAATTGATCTTCAGCGCGATCAACAGGCGGGTGATCGATTCCGGCAGAATCCCCCCGACGCCGGCGGAATGCGACAGGATCAAGTTGCGCTGCAGGGTTTCCGTGTCTTCCGGCGAAATGCGCGTCTGCGCCAGTTTTCCGAAGCCCGTATTCACGCCGTAATAGGGCGCTTTTCCGGCCGCCGCCTTGGCGACAAGGTCCGAGGCGCGGTCGACATTCTCCCGCGCGCCGTCGGCCAGCACGACCGGCGCTCCTTCATTCAAAACTTTGTAGAAACTCTCAAGACCGCCGGACCCCGGGTCCAGCACGATCGGCGCAACCATTGAATACCCCTACCCCTGAATTTCCGAACACGATGAGGCCCGACCGGCGCGGGTGCAAGGCCGGAGTGAGGAGGGATTTTGCCAAATCACGACATGCCGGTGCGCGCCGCGGTTCTTGGCTGAAAACGAGTGCCCGGCCTAGTCGCCCGCCAAGGCGGGTTCATCGAAATGGCAGTCCGGACCGCCCAGTTCTATTTCGAATCGACAGCCGCGCTCTTTGAACGCCCTGATCGCCTTGGCAATCGGTTCGGCCATCCCGGCCTGGGATTTATGCAGATAGATAAACGCGTCCTCACGGGCGATCAATATACGCGGAAGGGACATCAAGCCCGGAAATCGGACCATGTTGATTTCGTCGATCAGGATGGCGTCGACACGGCCGTTTACCAGCATTTCGACCTGCTGTTCCACGCTATTCGCTTGAACCACCCTTTCGATATTCCAACTGAGATTGGACTGCCATACGATGCCGCGAAGAATACCAAGCTTCAACGACCCGAAATCCTTCAATGACGTAATATCCAGATCCCGTGAAACGGCAAAGCCCATGGCGTTGAGGATCGGCTCTTCGACCGGAAAGGCAGCGTCTCCCACCACGTCTTGATACGCGGCCACCCTTAGAAATTCGCCGTCGACGTCGCCGCGTAAAAGGGCCGTCGTCAAACGTCTGGCCGGCAACCCCTTCTCAACAACACAGATTCCCGCTTCAACCAACGCGAAGAGCGTATTGCTGACGGCGATCGAAAACAGAGCGTCCCTGTCGTCCATCGTACGGCCGAGGGTCAGGCACCCGGTATCGTCCGCCGCAGACAAAACTGAAGGGGGTGCTGCCAGCGCTGCCACCAAACAAAGGACACTCGCAAACTTCAACACATCCACTCCAAACGGGCCAAGGGACTACGCCTGTCGATCACACGCCCTTTTGGCCGTCGCAATTAAGATCCCTCACGTTGGCGCGGCGCGGGTTCGTCCGGCTCCCCCGACGGCACCTTTATCGCCCATTCAATTGGGAAGGCCCACGCGGAGAAGGCCGTGACCTTCCACTGCATCGAGTTTGGCGGCGAGGTCCTTTGAGTCGTTCCCGTCGCTATCGCCAGATTCCGAACACGCGGTCCCACCGGCGACGGCCAGAAAGGTGCACCCCCTGCCCTTGAAATTCCGTATCGCCGCGCTGATCGCATCGGCCGATGCCGCGTGAGAGCGGTGGAGAACGAAATGGAGTGTCGTTCTGTAAACGACTTTCGCCGGCAGGTTCGCTAGTTGCGGATACTCGTCGCGCAGGAATCCCCCGACCAGGATCGCGTCCACGCGCCTATTGCGCAGCATGTCCACCAACTGTTCCATATCATTGGCAACAGCGATTTTGCGCGCGCCGTTGGACGCCGCCAGATGCCATCTGACGCCGCGCAGGGTTCCGATGGACAAATCCTCTACCGCGGCTTTCGCCAGATCGAGGCCGGCGCGGCCAACCAAATATCCCGTTGCCTCGGCAAGGGGCTCATTGACCAGAATAGCCGCCTCGTCGACCGCGCGGGCATATTCCTTCACGCGGATAAGCTCCCCGTCGATCTCGCCGCGCAACAACTCCGCAGTAAGGCGCTTCGGCGGGCCGGGCACGATGTCCATACAGATGTTCAGCGCTGCCAGGACAAACCGGATATTCTCCTCGACAAGGTGATCGACGGAATGTTTTTCGCTGAAGGAAGACCCGATGCGCAGGCAGGGCGTTGATTGCGCCTGTACCGGCGCGCTGCGAAACGCCCCCGCAAGAAGCGTCGCCACGAGCAGAACCGCTGCAAACAGCAGCGTCGTTCTATTCAAAATAGCCTGTACCATCCGTGAAACCTCCCAACCGGTTCACAGGTACCTGCCCCTCTGTATCAACATAGTCTAAAACGAAAATGCGCAAGGCCTAATTTATTTAAGACGAAAAAAACGGCACTCTCGTCGCACGGCTGCGGATGGCCGCGCGGCAAGGTCCCGCTTGGAGGGGCGGTACGACCGGGGGTGCGTGGGTCAGAGCGCCGCCGAAATCCGCGCCAGGGCATCGGCCAGCTTGTCACGCGCGGCCTGTTCCTCGGCCATGCGGTCGCGGTTTTCCTGGACGACTTCGTCCGGCGCCTTGGCCAGGAATCCCTGGTTGGACAGCTTCTTGTCGATCTTGTTGATTTCGCCGTCGGCCTTTGCAATGGCCTTTTCCAGCCGGGCCTTCTCCGCGTCCAAGTCGATTACGCCGGCCAACGGCAGAGCGACGACCGCCTCGTCGACGATCACCTGCAACGCCCCCTTCGGTGCCTCACCGATCGCAAGGCCTTCGATCCGCGCCAACCTGCCGATAAGGTCCATATAGGCTTCCGCCCGCGCCAGCACGGCTTCCCCGCCCTCGACCAGGATCGCGTCCATCTTCGAAGCCGGCGGAACGTTCACTTCGGACCGGGCGGAGCGGATTTCCGAGATCAGCTTGATCACCCAGTTCATGTCCGCATCGGCATCCGCATCGATCAGGGCGTCGTCATAGACCGGCCAGTCGCTGACGATCAGCGGCTTGTCGCGGCCCGCGCCCAGCAGGTGCTCGTGCAGTTCCTCGGTGATGAAGGGCGTCATCGGGTGCATCAGCTTCAGGATCTGCTCCAGGGCCCAGGCCGCCGTGGCCCGGGTCTCGGCCTTCGCGGCCTCGTCCTCGCCGATCAGGTAGGGTTTGGCGAATTCGATGTACCAGTCGCAGAAAACGTTCCAGACGAACTGATAGGCCGCGCTTGCGGCGTCGTTGAAGCGATAGCTCTCGATACCGGCGCGCACGGCCCGTTCCGCCTTCACCGTTTCGCCCACGATCCATTTGTTGACCGTCTGCTGCACGGAAGCGGGATCGAATCCGGCCACCGGCGCGCACTCGTTCATTTCGCAGAAGCGCGCGGCGGACCAAAGCTTGGTCATGAAGTTGCGGTAGCCTTCGACGCGGCTGGTCGCCAGTTTCACGTCGCGGCCCTGGGCGGCCTGCGCGGTGAGCGTAAAGCGCAGGCTGTCCGCGCCGTACTGGTCGATCAGGTCCAGCGGGTCGATGACGTTGCCCTTGGACTTGGACATCTTCGCGCCCTTTTCGTCCCGGACCAGCGCGTGGACATAGACCGTGTGGAACGGTTCTTCCTTCATGAAGTGCAGGCCCATCATCATCATCCGGGCGACCCAGAAGAAGATGATGTCGAAGCCGGTCACGAGGACGGAGGTCGGGTAATAGCGCGCCACTTCCGGCGTTTCGTCCGGCCAGCCCAGCGTGGAGAACGGCCATAGGGCGGAGGAGAACCACGTGTCCAGCACATCGGGGTCGCGTTCCAGGCCGCGGCCTTCCTCAAGCATTTCAACCGCTTGCACGTCGCCCTTATCCTTGTAGTGGGAGAGCGCTTCGGCATAGGCGAGTTCTTCCGTCTCCTCGACGAAGACGGCGCCATCCGGTCCGTACCAGGCCGGAATCTGATGCCCCCACCACAGTTGGCGCGAAATGCACCAGGGCTGAATGTTCCGCATCCACTCGTAATAGGTCTTGGTCCAGTTTTCCGGCACGAACTTGGTGCGGCCCTGTTCCACGGACTCGATGGCGGGCTTCGCGAGCGTCTTCGCATCGGCGAACCACTGGTCGGTCAGATAGGGTTCGATCGGCACGCCGCCACGGTCGCCATAGGGGACCATATGCGTGTGGTCGTCGATCTTATCGAGCAGGCCCAGCGCCTCGATATCCGCGACAATCGCCTTGCGCGCCGCGAAACGGTCCATGCCGCGATACTTATCGGGCGCGTTCTCGTTGATGTGGGCGGTCGTCGTGAAGATGTTGATCATCTCCAGGTTATGACGCACGCCGACTTCGAAATCGTTGAAGTCGTGCGCGGGCGTCATTTTCACGGCGCCGGATCCCTGTTCCGGGTCGGCATAGGTGTCCGCGACGATCGGGATGCGCCGGCCGACCAGCGGCAGGATGCAATGCTTGCCGATCAGGTGCTTGTAGCGCTCATCGTCGGGATGGACCGCAACGCCGGTATCGCCCAGCATGGTCTCAGGCCGGGTGGTGGCGACGGTCAGATACGTGCCGTCCTCTCCCTCGACCGGATAGCGGAAATACCACAGGTGGCTCTGCACCTCCTGCTGCTGCACTTCCAGGTCCGAAATCGCCGTTTCAAGCGCGGGATCCCAGTTCACGAGCCGCTTGTCGCGATAGATGAGGTTTTCTTTATAAAGAGTTACAAAAACTTTCAAAACAGCGCGCGAAAGACCTTCGTCCATGGTGAATCGCTCGCGGCTCCAGTCGCAAGATGCGCCCAGGCGGCGGAGCTGCCCGGTGATCGTACCACCGGACTCTTCCTTCCACTTCCAGACCCGATCCAGGAACGCCTCACGGCCCATATCGCGGCGGCCCACATTGCCTTCCTGGGCCAATTGCCGTTCGACCACCATCTGGGTCGCGATGCCCGCATGGTCGGTGCCTGGCTGCCACAGCACGTCCAGGCCGCGCATACGCTGATAGCGGACCATGATGTCCTGCAGCGTGTTGTTCAGCGCATGGCCCATATGCAGGCTGCCGGTAACGTTCGGCGGCGGGATGACGATGGTGAAGGTTTCGTCACCGGAATTCTGGCCGCATTTGAAATAGCCGCCCTCTTCCCATTCGCGATAGCGGCGGTCTTCCACCGTTTCCGGCGCATAGGTTTTTTCCAGCATCAGGTCCTCCACAGCGGCCGGCGACGCGTTCATGCCGGCAGCAGCAATCCTTCAAACGTAAAACGCGCCACCGCGTCCGAACGGCGCTCAGCGCCACAACGCGATGGCGGCAACTTCATGAGTGTTCCGCCTGAAAAAGGCAAGTACGGGGCTGGTGAACCGGGAACGGGCCTGAGATCCGGGCCGGAAGAAAATATCCGGCCGGAAGGCCTAGTCGAACATGTCTCCGTCGTCGCCGCGCCGCCGCGCACCGCCCGCCATCTTCTCGATCTCGGCGCGGACGAGGCGTTCCACCATATCCGGCAGGTTTTCGTCAAGCCAGGAGCGCAGCATCGGCCGTAGAAGGCCTTTTACGACATCTTCAAGCGTCTCGCCGGCCTGCCCCATCCGGATCGATTGTTCCAAGGCAAGGAAAGCGGCGGAGCCTGCGGCTGCGGCCGGTTCGGAAATGATCCTGCTATCGGTCGATGCCGATTGCGCCGGCATCTCGGGCGCCGGTACGGGCGGCGGTGGCGGCGGTGGCGGAGCGGGTGCCGGTTCGGGCTCTGGTTCCGGCTCGGGATCCAAATCGGCGAATTCGATTTCCGGGATGTCCTCTTCCTCGACCTCGTCCTCGAGGTCAAAGGGCTCTTCTTCCTCGAACTCCTCGGTGAGTTCTTCGTCGAGATCCAGAGGCTCGTCTTCAACCTCTTCGGCGAGATCCAGGAGCTCCTCTTCCGGCGCGGCCTCTAGCTCCGGCTCCGGCTCCGGCTCAGGCTCCGGAAGGTCCTCATCATCAAGGTCAAAGGCCTCGTCCTCCGCATCGTCACCGGCGGCGTCCTGACCCTCTTCCTCTCCGTCTTCGGAAATAATCTTCCGGATCGACGCAAGGATTTCCTCCATTGAGGGTTCTTGTTGTGCGTCGCTCATGCCTCGACCTTAGCCCCTTTAACGTCCCATCCAGCGGGACCTGGACAGCGCCCGACAGCGGATGGTTCATCCTGCAAGCCGTTTGCCGCCAATGCAATCCTGGGCCCGGCTTTCCTGCCGAGAGGCTTTCTACAGCCTGTTTCGGCCAATTTGCCCGAACCCTGTTCCGTCGACGCTGGCGCGTCACTATTCCTGTCCGTCACACCGGCCTTGCAGCATGCCGCCCCGCGCCAAGGTCACCTAAACCGCGATAAGATATCGCGATTCGGGCATCGACAAGGGAAATCGGGAGACGCGGCGGCGGTGCTTCAATGCACAATTCCGGGTCGAAAACCGGCCATCGGCAAACGTGACGGCCGTCAGTCCTCGCTGCGTTCCACCAAGCCCGGGAAAATCTCGTTCCAGGTTCCCAGGTCGTAGACGCTGTTCCGAACGGCGTTGTAATAAAACTCCACGTCATAGGCCCGGACCGGCAGGCTGAGTTCGAAGACATTCAAGCCCCCGACCGCGGCGATCAGGTCATAGCGGGCGACGATTTCATCGCGCTGCGCCTGGACGAGGTTCACGCGGGCGTCGAGCAGTTCCTGCTCTGCGTCCAGCACGTCCAGCACGGTGCGCGACCCGACCGCGGCTTCCTGCTCGACCCCTTCCAGGGCGATGGAGGTCGCCCGGACTTCATCCTCACGGGCGCGGATCTGCGCCAGAGCGGACTGATAGGTTTCCCAAGCCGCCGTCGCGTCTTCCACGGCCTGGCGCTGGGCTTCGTCGATCAGACGCTGGGCGCGGGCGGCATCCTGGCGGGCTTCGCGGATCTCGCTGGTCGCGATCCCTTGCTGGTAAATCGGAACGGTGACCGTCGCGGTCACCCGGAAGCCGTCGGTGTCGGTTCCCTTGCGGGCGACGTCGCGATTGGCCGTCGCCGTGCCGACCAGATCGACCGTCGGCAGCAGATCCGCCGCTTCGATCCGAATCGAATGCTTCGCGAATTCGAGATCGAAAATCGCCGCGATGACGCTGGGATTGCGGTCCTGCGCCAAGGAAATCGCTTCTTCGCGGCCGCTGGGAATCCCCGGAAAACTGTCGGGTGAGGTCAGATTGCCGGGCAACTCGCCGACAACCTGCTGGTAGGCGGCGCGGCTGACTTCCAGATTGCCGATCGCGGCGATCCGGTCGGCAAGGGCGCGGGATAGGCGCGATTCGGCCTGCGCCACATCCGTCCGCGTCACTTCGCCGACCTCGAAACGGTCGCGTGTCGCTTCCAACTGACGCTGCAGCCGGACTTCGTTCTGTTGGTTCAGATCCAGGACCGCCCGGTCGCGCACCACATCCATGAAGGCTGAGACCGTATCCAGCAGAATCGTCTGCTCGGTATCGAGCAAACGCGCCCTGGCGGCCTTGACCGCCGCTTCGGACTGCGAAACCCGCGCCGTCGTGCCGCCGCCTTCGTACAGATTCTGCGTCACCTGCGCCGCACCGCTATAGAAACTGCGGCTGTCGGTCGTGTTGCCGGGGTCCGTCGTCGTGCTGTCGTATCCAAGGCTGCCGACGATTTCCACCGTCGGACGCCAGCGGCCCAGACTTTGCGGAACGCCTTCATCGGTCGCCCTGACCTGTGCGCGTTCGGCCTGAAGCGTGGGGTTGTTTTCATAGGCGCTGATCATCGCCTGCTCGAGCGTCTGCGCGTGCACGCCGCCGGCCAGCAGCAGCGAGCCGCCCAACAGATACGCCCCCAGCAGGAACCGGCGCCGCAGAGCGCCTTTTCCACGCACGGCAAGCGGAAGATTGTCTAATGCACCAAACGCCGAACTCATCATCTGCTCCGTACCCCGGGGCCCCCATCGGGCCGTTACCGCGACGGCGGGCCCATGACCGGGCCGCACCCTCAATGTTACGTCATTGGAGGAGACCCTAATCCCGACACGGAGTCCGGTCCACCCTCACAATGGGGAAAGTAAGTTGCCTGACGCCACCCGCAAGGGCCCAAGCCGCCAAGAAGTGGCAGGCACGCGCCGCGGCCGGCCCGCAATCAGCCTAGAACGTAAAGGCGGGCTTGGGTTCAAACCCTTTGAGGAACGGCACGCTGGCGTCGCACAGGGTCCGTTCCGCGAGGGTGCCGCCGATATTCTCAAAAACCCGAATCGTCCCGACCGTATCACCCCCGGGCCGCACGACCGCCGTCAGCCGCCCGCCTTCCTTCAATTGCGCCGTCAGCGCCGTCGGCGCTTCCGCGACCGCGCCGTTGACCAGGATGGCGTCATAGGGGCCGTGATCGGCCCTGCCGGCGGTCAACGGACCATCCACCACGACCACATTGTCGAAGGCGAACTGCGTGAGCTGCTCCGACGCCCGGGCGGCGAGATCCGGCTCGCTCTCCAACGCGAAGACGGATTTGGCGATCTGCCCGATCACCGCGGCCGAATATCCGGCGGCGGCGCCGACAACGAGGACATCGTCATTCGCTTCCAGATCAAGCGCCTGGATCATGGTGGCGAGCACCATGGGCTCCGTCTCGTACCGTCCGGCGCCGAGGGGGATGTCCTCGTCCAGATAGGCGTATTTCTGTTTGTTCAAGGGAAGGAACTGTTCCCGCGGCACCTTGCGGACCGCATCCAGAAGATTGTCCTGCGTGATCTTGTTCGTCCGCAGTTGGCTCTCGATCATGTTTTGGCGTGCAAGCGCGTAATCCATGCCTTCTCACCTTTTCCCGATATGTCGGACGGCCCGTTCCATCGCCTGCGATTTCCGGGCCGATAACGCCGTCTGTTATAGAAACCGGCCCCCCGAATGGCAATCGAAAGGCAATCGGCCGGACCCTGCCGCCGCGCCCCACTCATCGGGGCCTGAATATAATCCGAACCGGATGATTTTGGGTGATTGAAATGCCCGAAGAAGATCGTTATCAGTAGCGCCCTTCGCGGCGGGTCATCGGCCCGCCCCCGGATGGCGCGATGGCGGAGTGGTTACGCAGAGGACTGCAAATCCTTGCACGCCGGTTCGATTCCGGCTCGCGCCTCCAAATCTCCCGAAAACCGGTTCCGGATTCCGCGTTCAGGAAAACGCCGGCATCACCTCGTCGATGAAACGCCGCAGGGACGCCTTCTTCATCGCCGTCGGCATGCCGCTGTCGATCCAGAACGAGAATTCGTCATAGCCCAAATCCTCGATCCGCTTCAGCCGGTCGATGACTTCCCGCGCCGTCCCGAAGGTCAGATCCCGGCGCAGCTTCTCGGGCGCCATCATGGCGTTGCCGGCGATTTCATCGTCGCTCAACGGCGCGATATGGCCTTGCGAGACCGGCCTGTCGTTCTTGAACCAGGCGCCGAAATAACAGTAATAGCGGCTCAACAGGCGCGCGCCTTCCATGGCGTCCTCGGCGTCCTTCGCCACATAGGTGTGGTGCAGAAGCATGATCTTGGGCCGCTTTCCGTTATGCGTCGCACAGGCCGCCTCGAACTTTTGCATCAGGGAGGCGATCTCCTCCTCGCCCTGCCATAGCGGGGTGACCTGGACGTTGAAGCCGTTCTGCACGGCGAATTCATGGCTGTTCGGATCGCGGGCCGCGACCCAGATCGGCGGCCCGCCGGGCTGGACCGGTTTCGGCGAGGAACTCGTAGACGGAAACTGAAAGAACTCACCCTGATGCGCGTAATCGCCGGCCCATAGTTTCGGCAAGGCCGGCGCGATTTCCCGCAGCCGCTGGCCGGCCTGCCAGGCGTCCAGACCGGGCATCAGCCGCTCGTATTCGAAATTGTAGGCACCGCGGGCGATGCCCAGCTCGACGCGCCCCCCCGTCATCAGGTCCGTCATCGCCGCCTCGCCCGCCAGTTTGATCGGGTGCCAGAACGGCGCGACCACCGTGCCGGTTCCCAGTTTTACGCGTTTGGTCTGATGCGCCAGGTCGGTGATGGTCAGGAAGGGGTTGGGGGCGATCGTGAACTCCATGCCATGATGTTCACCGGTCCAGATCGCGCGCATGCCGCCGTCATCGGCGATTTTGCAAAGCGACACGAATTCTTCGTAAAGCTTCGCATGCGGCTGTTCCGGCGACAGCCTTTCCATATGCGCGAAAAGCGAGAAGTCCATTCCAAATCCCTCCGATCAGGAGCCGTTGATGCTGGTGTGCACATAGCCGGTGTTGCTGTCGCCGACATAAAGACCGAACCGCCGCGTGCCTGATTCAAGGGCGAACCGTTCCAGCATCGCGCGGTCCGCGTCGGACGCATAGGTCAACGCCGCCAGGTCTTCGATCCTGACGAAGCGCCCGATACGTCCCGGATCAAACGTTTCGCTCTCAGCCAGGAAATAGATGAAATGCTCGCCGCCCTTTCCGTCGAAAACGGAGTAGGTCTTCCCCAACCGTATCGGGAGCCCCGCCTGTTCGAACCAGACGCTGACCGCGGTGCGGGTCGAGGCCTGCGGATCGATCCTGATCCGGGGAACCGCATAAATGCCCGCACTTTCGCTCAAAAGAACGGCGCCGCCGGATTCGACGATCGCACCGGCATAGGAAAGCCTTCCGGCCCGGGTCGCTTCGGCCGCCGCGCGTTCCAGGCCCTGGCTGAAATACCGTCCGCCGGCGAAACCCAGCCCTCTTTCGCCCGTGTGATGGAAGGCGTCGACCTCGCCGACCAGGATGATGTGGTCGCCTGCGTCGATGGCCTGCCGCGCGATACAGGAAAACTGGGCCGCCGCCCCATCGACGAGGGGAATGCCGGCGGCGTCCGCCGTCCAAGCCACTTCCGCAAAACGGTCGCCCTTGAATCCCGCGAAGGTGTTGGAGACGTCTTCCTGCCCCTCCGCCAGCACGCTCACGCCGAACCGTGAGCAATGCCGGAACACGGCGGCGCTGGACAGGTTCTTTCCCGGGCATACCAGCAGCAAGGGCGGGTTGAGCGATACCGACGTGAAGGAATTCGCGGTGAACCCCAGCATCCTGCCGTCATCCGCCAGGGTCGTGACCACGGTCACCCCGGTCGGGAAACTGCCGAAGGCGGCCCTTAGTCCTTGCCTATCAAGAATCATGACCGTCCCCCCGCCGGTGCTTCTGTGAAGAAATCCAGGAGGGCCGCATTGACCGCGTCGGGATGGGTCATCATCGCCATATGCGCCGCACCCGGCAGGATGCGCGCTTGCCCTTGCGGTGCCAGGGCGGCGAGGGCCCGGGACATCTCGGGCGTCGAATTGGGTTCCCGTTCCCCGGTCAGAAACAGGGCCGGGCACCGCAGCCCCGACAGTGCGCTGTCCTCCGGACTGTCGGCATGTGCGAAGAGTGTATAGGCATCGGCATAGGCGGACGTGTCGGCCATTTCCAGCCATTTCCGGCATGCCTGTGCCGGGGCGCCGCCAAGATCGGACCCGAACCATCGTTCCAAGGTCGGCGTCGGATCGGCGCGGCCCGTGCCGGACAAGGATAGCGCCCGTGCCTTCACCGCTTTTGATGCTTCCACCGAGCGCCGGTGGATCGCGTTCAACGCCGCGACCCCGGCGACGCGTTCCGGATAGCGGACGGCAAAGTGAAGGGCCAGCAGCGCGCCGAGCGAATGGCCCGCGATGCGATAAGGCGGCTCGATATCGGCAATCGCCGCCGCGATGGCGTCGATCCAGTCCTGCAAGTTGGCCGTGGGGCCCAGGCGCGCGCTCTGCCCATGTCCCGGCAAATCGAGGGCGGTGACGGCGAAGCGATCCGACAAAGCGTCGATCTGCCCGCCCCAGCTGTCGGCCGTCAGCCCGACGCCGTGGATCAGAATGACGGGATCGCCCCCGCCCTTCCTGATCGCCTTGACGCCGCCCCTCAGGTCAGACCGCGGCCGGGTTGTCCACATCATGGCCGAGATCCTTCAGGTCCTGGTACCGGTCGCCGATCCGATGGTGCGGTCGCCCGCTTGTCGCGGCGCCGAGGACGACGACGATTTCGTCCGCCCGCGGTGCGTCGGCGATCGCGAATTGGATCGTCAGGTAGTGCGACCGGCGGCCGGCGTCGTTCTTGTCCATCAGCGGCACGGCGATCGCGGCGTTGGCGGCCCCCCGGGTATTGGTGAATGAAAGGTAGGATTTCGCGTCCACGGCGGTGCGAAAATGGTTGCCGAACCTCAACGTGTGGATGAGGCCGGACCCATGTTCGATTTCCCCGTCGAGCCCCACGATGGCGGCCTTGCCATAGGCTTCGATCGCGCCCCCGCCGCCCGCCAGGGCGACGATGCGGTCGGTAAGCAATTCACCGAGGATGGGACCGTAGGCCTGGATTTCCGGTTTCAGGTCCTCGACGAAGCGCCCCGCCCATGGATTCGCGACCACGGCCGCCACGGCCATCATGCGGTGCGGGCTGGCCACCGGCCGGAACCCCTCGATCAGAACCGTTTCGTCATAGGTGACGATTTTTCGAATTTCAGGTTTCAAACCGACCTCCCCGGATCACCCTGACCAAGACCGGTCGAGCAGCCGAAACGATGCGGTTCCCGGGTAATTTTGACAAACGATCAAAACCACTCCTAAGTCATAAGCTGGACTAATGCCTGGAATGCGCCATGCCGAAACAGATGCCGCCCCTGCCGTGGTTTCGCGCCTTCGAAGCGGCCGCAAGGCATTTGAATTTCACCGCCGCGGCGGAGGAATTGGGCCTGACCCAATCCGCGGTAAGCCAGCATGTCCGTGCTCTGGAAGACCGGTTCGGACTGAAACTGTTCCACCGCCACGCGCGCGGCATCTCCCTGACCGACGAAGGAAGGCGGCTGTTCCCGGACGTAAGCCGGGCCATCGATACGCTGTCCTCTCTGTCACAAACCTATGACAACCGCGCCGACGGGCGGCTTTTGACGATCGCCGCGTCGGTGAGCATCATCCAATGGCACCTGGCCCCGGGCCTGGCCGAATTCCGTCGCCGGCATCCCGGCCTTTCGATCCGTTTCATCAACACGACCTGGCCGGACGAATTCAACGTCAAGCTGGCCGATGTCGAAATCCGCTTCGGCGCCGCCGCCCTGGTCGGGAAAGACGCAACCCCGCTGGAACCGGATGAATTGATCCTCGTGGCGGCGCCGGCCCTGTCAGCGGATACCGACAGTCTGACCGATCACCCGCTCATCCAGGTCGTCGGCACGTCGGACACCTGGGCGCATTGGTCCCGTCATACCGGATTGGATATCCGCATCGAGCCGAGCCTTCAGGTCGATTCCCATGGACTGGCGGTCGACCTTGCCCGGCGGAGCGCGGGGATCGCGCTGACCAGTTCGCTGATCGCCGGGCCGTCGCTGCGGGAGGGCGCGCTTGTCCGGATCGACGCCCCCCCGGCGCCCAGCATCGACGGCTACCATCTCGCCGTGAATTCGTCGGACAACCCATCGGCGCGCGCCTTCGCGGACTGGCTGGTCGATTTCGTTCACGGCTAGGGGCCGTCGAACGGAAGTCTTCCTAACCGGGCGGCAAAAAGCCGGGATGTGTCAACGCAACGGTCCCAAACCTTACATTGTCAACAGACAGTAAAATAGACACGCAACTACAGGTACCTCCGTTGACACGGCGCCGATCCGGATCGGCTAAGCTCCGTTCAGATTTCGTTTATATCGGGGGCTATCCCTGCCCCCTTGGAGAAGACACTATGAAGTTCTTTACAAAGTCGGCCCTGGCATCCGCCATCGTTGTCGTGATGGGCATGTCCACCCCGGCATCGGCCGCCAATTGGCTTTTCGACGCCAACGACCTGACCGCAGGGGCGACGCCGCAGATTGTCGACTTGAGCACGGTCAACGGAAACACGTCGGGACCGACGGTCACCGTCACGTCCGACTCCAATCTTTCCTTCAAGAATACCGCGGTCGGCGCGGCCATCGGCACCTCGACCCGTGTGAACGGGGAAATCGACACCGGCCCGAGCGTCTTCTTCACCTTCGATCAGGCGGTGTCCCTTACCGAATTCACGATCGCTTGGCTGTTCCCGAACGGCCAGTACGGCGACAACGGGGACGAAGTCGCGTCCTTCCGGACCTATGACGCCGGCAACAACGTTCTGAACACTTTCTCGCTGCGCGCCACCGGCTTCACCACCGCGATCTTCTCCGCACCGGGTGTCGTGACGAACCTGCATCAGGCGAAATCGCCGGATGACGGGGTTTGGAAAATTTCCGGCGACGACCTGTTCGGCACTTTCACCAAGCTGGAGCTTTCCGGCTCGCTGCTGACCAACACGTCCGGCAATTCGAGCGGATCCGACTTCTCGTTCATGTCCGCGCGCGGCGCGACGGTCGTCCCGGTTCCGGCCGCCCTGCCCCTGATGGTCGTCGGTCTGGGCGCCATCGGCATGATCGCCCGGAAGCGGAAAAACCGTTCGGCTTAATCACGGCGGCGGCCCCGGCGCGCACTATCCGCGACCGATCAGCCCGGCCGACCTAGTGGATTGAAATGAAAAGAGCCCCTTCGTGGGGCTCTTTTTTTCGTCTCGCCGGGGCAACTTCCCTATGCCGGCCGGTCCGCTTGATAGGACAGATCCTCCAGCCGCTGCATTTCCTGGCTGAGCCGTGCATGAAAAGCGAGTGTGATTTGCGACGGAGGCCTGTGCGCCGGCATCAGGATGGATATGCCGGTCGGAAGCGCCGGTGCGAAATCCCGGAACACAACGCCGGTCCCGGAATAAGAGGCCACGGTGATCCTGTCGATCACGGAGGCGCAGAGCCCACCGGCAACGAGTTCCAGTGTCGGCAGATAGGTCCGGAGGCTGAACCGTTGGTTGACCGTCGCGCCCGCCTGCCTGAACACCGCGCGCAGGGCAATCGTGTTCACATGTTCCTCGAAAAGCATCGCCAACGGCTTGCCGCTCAGGTCCTGGGGCGTGACAACCGGCAGCGCCGCAAGCGGATCGTCGGGCGCGAGGGCGACGACACTTCCCATCTCGAAGGACTGAATCTGGATCGACGGGCGCGGCTGCGGCGTTTCGGCAAGGCCGATATCGTATTCTTGCGACGCGACGAGATCCTCCACCACCAGCGAAGAACGCATCATCAGGTCCGCCTTTACCTTCGGGCGGTCCGCCAAGAATTCGACCAGCAGCCGGGGCAGAAAAACACCTGACGCCGCTGGATAGCAGGCGATCCGCAGGTTGCCGCGCCGACGGTTGGACAATTCCATCATCGCGCGCTGGGCGCGTTCCAGCCGGCTCAGCACCTCCTCCGCTTCTTCCAGGAAGTATTGCGCTTCCGGGCGCGGCACCAGCCGGCTGTGTTCGCGGACGAAAAGCGGAAATCCCAACTGGGTCTCGATCGCCGCGATCATGCTGGAGATCGCCGGTTGCGTGCGGCCCAGCGTGCGGCCCGCCTCGGAAATCGACCCGGTGCGCATCACTTCGCGGAACGTCTGCAACTGACGGATCGTCAGATTTGGAAAGTCAGCCATAAGATCATTTTATGGATTCAGCGATATTTCGAATTTGAACTTGTGCATGGCATCAGCGTTATTTCAAGCGGTACCGTGGGGAGGCGCTAATGAACCGTGTCATGTCGATCGTGTTGACGACCCTGGTCTGCATCGTTGCCGCAGGCCAGTTCGTGCAGGTCATCACGCGCTACTTGCTCGAATTGCCGGTCATGGGGCTGGAAGAGACCATGATCTATCCGACAATCTGGCTCTACATCCTGGGCTCGGTTAACGCCTCGCGCGAAAATTCCCATATCCGGGCGAACGTCCTGGAAATCTTCATCAAGACAAGCCGCGGGCATACCATCCTCGCCATCATCGGCGAGGTGGTCAGCCTTGTCGTCGGACTTTGGCTGCTGACATGGGCCTGGGACTTCACGCGCTACGCATGGCGCGTCTGGCGGGAAAGCCCGACGCTCTACATCCCAACCTTCTATTTCGACGTGGCGTTGGTGTTTGGCCTCGCCCTGATGATGGTCTTCACCGCCTGGCACCTGTTCTGCCACATCCGCGCGCTGCAGACGGGAGCCGTTCGATGATCGAAATAGCCATGCTGTCCATCGGCGTCCTGGTTCTGGTGCTGACCCTGGGCGTGCCTCTGCCCTACTGTTTCGGCGCCGCGCTGATGGTGATGTATTTCCTGGGCGACGTGACCATGAAGGGCATGATGCTTTGGGGCGTCCAACAGCTTTCCAACCCCATCCTTTTGGCCATCCCGCTTTTCGTGCTTGCCGGAACGATCATGTCGGAAAGCGGGATCGCCGCGTCGCTGCTGCGCTTCGTCAACGCCTTTATCGGTCATGTGCGCGGCGGGCTGGGCGTTGTCGCGGCGGTCAGCTGCGCCATCATCGGCGCGATTTCGGGTTCCGGGCTGACCGGCATCGCGGCGATCGGACCGCTGTTGATCCCGGAAATGGAAAAACGCGGCTACCCGCGCGAATACGCCACCGCGCTGATCGCCAATTCGTCCATCCTGGGCCTGCTGATACCGCCCTCGGTGACCATGATCCTATACGGCTGGGTCACGGATACCTCGATCGCCGCATGTTTCCTGGCGACCATCGGGCCGGGCCTGCTGATCATGACCTCCTTCTCGTTGGTAAATTTGTGGATGAGCCGCAAATTCCCACTGATCCTGGACGAAAAGCCGAGTCCCCGCGAACTGGCCGGTGAAGTCGCGCGGCGCGGCTTTCACGCCATCCCGGCCCTGCTGCTGCCGATGATCATCCTGGGGGGCATCTACGGCGGCATCGTGACGCCGACGGAAGCGGCCGCCATCGCGGTGATCTATTCCGTGCCGGTCGGTTTCCTGGTCTACAAGGGCCTCAAACTCCCCAACTTCCTGGCGGCCGGGAAAGAGGCGGCGACCGCGGTCGGCACGATCATGGTGATGATCCTCTTCTCCATGATCCTCAGCCAGATGTTCGTCTATGAGAGCATCCCGCAGAAGATGGTTTCCGCGATCTTCTCGGTCACGGAAAACAAGATCCTGCTGCTGATCTTCATCAACATCCTGCTGTTCCTTGTCGGCATGGTGGTCAACGACGCGACCGCGATCATCCTGATCGCCCCGCTGATGCTGCCGCTGATGACCGCGATCGATGTCAGCCCGATTCAGTTCGCGGCGATCATGGGGGTCAACACGGCGATGGGGGGCGTCACGCCGCCCTATGCCTCGATCCTCTATCTCGGCGCGCGGGTGGGCAATGTGAAGGTCACCAAGATGATCCCGCCCGCCATGTTCCTGATCGTCACCGGTTATGTCCCGGTCGTTTTCCTGACCTCGTTCTGGCCGGACCTGTCTTTGTTCCTGCCGCGGTTCTTTGGCTACGACTAACCGCTTAGGTTTTTCCTCCCTCTTATCAATAAACGTTAACTGAACAGGAGAAGACTATGAAAACCAAGATAATCGCGTCGGCTATTGCTGCGCTGATCGCAACCTCCCCGGCGCTTGCCGACACCTTCAAGATGAGCCATGTCCGCCCGCAAGGGGCGACCATCGACCTCGAACTTCGCGCCTATGCCGAAGCGGTCGACAAGGCCACCGGCGGCAATGTGAAGATCGAGATATTCGCGGCCTCCGCGCTCGGCGACTACACCACCGTCCAGGAACGCGTCAGCGTGGGTGCCGTCGATATGGCGACGCAGCCCGCCGGTGCGGCCGCCGACCGGCGAATGCAGATTTCCTCTTTCCCGTATCTGGCCGGCAATTGGGCGCAAGCGCGCGCGATCTATGGACCGGGCGGCGCGGTCCGCGAAACGATGGTCGAGCTGTTCGCCAAGCAGGACATCACCGTCCTTGCGGCCTATCCGGTCTATTTCGGCGGCATTTCCCTGAACATCGACAATCCCAATGCGGGCAGCACCACGTCGAACGGGATCAAGGTGCGTGTGCCGGGCATCAAGAGCTTTCAGCTGTTGGGTGAATCACTGGGCTACATTCCCGCGCCGATTCCCTTCGCCGAAGCGTTCACCGCCGTGCAGACCGGCGTCGTCGACGGCGTGATCGGGTCGGGCGCGGAAGGCTACTTCGCGTCTTTCCGGGATGTGACCAAGACCTATATTCCCGCCAACACACATTTCGAAGTCTGGTACATGATCGCCTCGAACGAAAGCCTGGCGGGGATTTCCGACGCTGACCGTGCCGCCATGACGCAAAAGGCCGAAGAGTTCGAAGCAACACGTTGGAGTGTGGCGGAAGCCGATCAGGCGCGGAACGAAAAGCGCCTTGTCGATGAGTTGGGCACCAATGTCGTCACCCTGACCGACGCCGAAATCGCCGCCATGGCCAAGAAGGTCCGGGCGGAAGTCTGGCCGGTCGTGCTCGACGATGTCGGCGCGGAATGGGGCCAGGCGATCCTCGACAAAGCCGCCGCCGCCAGCAACTGACACCGCTGGTAACGGGTCACGCAAACAGGAAGGACCGCGTCCGGGCGGCGCTTAAGCCGCCCGGACCGCCGCAACGGAGAAACTCCATGGAATCGGACTACGCCATTATCGGTGGCGGCGTCGTCGGTCTTTCCGTCGCCTGGGGCCTGTTGAATCGGGGCCGGACGGTGACGGTCCTCGACGGCGAGGATGGATCGTTCCGGGCCAGCCGGGGAAATTTCGGCCTGGTCTGGGTTCAGTCCAAGGGCATGAAACAGCCCCGCTACGCGCGATGGTCTCAGCAATCAGCCGCCGCCTGGGCCGATTTCGCCGCGGAACTGGGCGACGCCACCGGGCGGGAAATGGGTTTGCGCCAAAACGGTGGATACGACCTGCATTTCTCGGAAGAGACGCTGGCGAAGACCGTCTCGGAATACGAGGTGTTGAAGGAGAAACTGGGTGGCGACTATCCCTTCGAGGTCCTCGGCAGCAATGCGTTGCGACGGGAAGAACCGAATATCGGCCCGGCGGTCGCCGGCGCGATCCTGCATCACCAGGACGGCCATACGAATCCCCTGAAACTGCTGCAGGCCTTGGCCCAGGACGTGCGCCGCCTGGGCGGCCATGTGATCAACGGCAAACAGGTCGTCGGCGTCGACAAGACGGACCTGTTCCGGTTGACCTGCACCGACGGGACCGAGATCCGGGCGCGGAAGACCGTACTCTCCGCCGGTTTGGGCGCCATGAGCTTGGGGCCGGCCATGGGCTTCAAGGCCCCGATCCGCCCGCAACGCGGACAAGTACTGATCACCGAGAAAATGCCCAAGATCATGAACCGCCCCTCCCTGGTCGCACGCCAGGTCGATGAAGGCGGCATTCAGATCGGCGCCACGAACGAGGAAGTCGATTTCGACAACGGCGTCACACAGGCGGCACTGGCCCGCCTGGCCGCTGATGCCGTGAAGGCTTACCCAATCCTGGAACGCGCCCAATTGATACGGTCCTGGGGAGCGCTCAGGGTGCTCTCGCCGGATGGACTGCCGATCTATCAGGAAAGCCCGTCGATGCCCGGCGCCTTTCTCGTCACCTGCCACAGCGGCGTCACCCTTTCCGCCGCGCATGCCCGCTTCCTGCCCGACTGGCTGGAGGGCACCCCCGACGCCCCTGATCTGGAGGTCTTCAGTGAAGCCCGCTTTTCGTAGCGCCACCCTGCCCGGCAAGACGGTTCGCGTCACTTTCGACGACGACGTTCTGTACCTGCCCGAGGGCGAAAACCTGGCCGCGGCCCTGCTTGTCGCCGGCTTTGGGACCTTTCGCGAAACGCCGGTCTCCGGCGCACCGCGCGGCCCTTTCTGCATGATGGGCGCTTGCTTCGATTGCCTCGTGGAGATTGACGGAACGACGCGTCAGGCCTGCCTCATCCCCGTGACGGACGGCCTTGAAATCCGCAAACCTCAGGGTCCTGTCGATGTTTGACCTGATCGTTATCGGCGCCGGCCCTGCTGGATTGGCGGGAGCGCGGGAAGCGGCGGACAAGGGCCTGACGGTCCTCGTCCTTGACGAACAGCCCCGCGCCGGCGGCCAAATCTATCGTGATGTGGAACGCGCGGCCCCGTTGCGCGGGGACCTCCTCGGCCGGGACTATACCGAGGGCCTGCCCTTGGCGCGCGGGTTGGATCACGCGAAAATCACCCATGTCCCGGCGGCGACCGTCTGGCAGATAGAAGCCGGGACAAGCGTGTTCTACACGGCCGACGGCGTCGCCCATGAAGCACAGGGCAAAAGACTGCTGCTGGCGACCGGCGCCCTGGAGCGGCCCATGCCGATACCGGGCTGGACGCTGCCCGGCGTGATGGGGGCCGGCGCGGCGCAGATCCTGCTCAAGCAATCCGGTGTCGTCCCCGAACGCGCCGTCCTGGCCGGGGCCGGGCCACTGCTCTATCTCGTCGCCGCGCAATTGGTGCGGGCAGGCGCGCCCCCCGTGGCCCTGGTCGAAACGCAGACGCGCGGCGACTTCCTCCGCGCCATGAGGCATCTGCCGGGGGCCCTCGCCGGATGGCGCTATCTGCTTAAGGGCGCGGGATTGCTCTCCGAATTGCGGCGCGCCGGAATACCCCGATACATCGGCGCAACGCGGTTGCGGATCGAGGGCGGCGCCCAGGCGGAAGCGTTGTGCTTCCGTGCCGGCGGCACCGACCGGCGGATGGAAGCACGAACCGTCCTGCTGCACCACGGTGTGGTCCCGCATGTCCAGGCGGCCCGGTCGATCGACATTCCCCACCGCTGGCACGCCGGACAGAACTGTTTCGTGCCGGAAACCGGCGCGGGCGGCCGAACCGCGGTCGACACCGTGTATATCGCAGGCGACGGCGGCGGTATCGGCGGCGCCAAGGCGGCGGCGCTCTCCGGGCGGCTGGCCGCGCTGCACATCGCCGCCGATCTGGGGATGCTCCCCGAACCGGACCGGGACCGCGGGACGAAGCCGCTTCAGGCCGGCCTGACCGCTGAATTGGCCGCACGCCCCTTCCTCGACGCCGCCTACCCGCCCTTCCGCGAAGCGCTCGCCCCCGGCGACGCGACCGTCATCTGCCGCTGCGAAGAAGTGACGGCCGGCGACATCCGGCGCTATGCCGGGATGGGCTGCCTGGGCCCGAACCAGACCAAGGCTTTCGGCCGCCCCGGCATGGGCCCCTGCCAGGGCCGCTATTGCGGATTGTCCGTGACCGCGCTGCTGAGCGCGGCGCATGGCGCCTCCCCCGACGCTACCGGCTATTACCGTATCCGGCCGCCGATAAAACCGGTTACCCTGGGCGAACTTGCATCCCTCTCGAATTCAAAAGGAAAAAACGAATGATCCAGCGCATCGACACCGGAAAGCGGATGTCCAAAATCGTCAAACACAACGGCATCGTCTACCTCTGCGGCCAGGTCGGGGACGGCGCCACCGTCGCGGATCAAACCCGCGATTGCCTGGGACGGGTCGAAGCCCTGCTGGCCAAGGCCGGGTCGTCACCCGACAGGATACTGCAAGCCATCGTCTGGCTGGCCGACATCGCCGATTTCGACGAAATGAACGCGGTTTGGGATGCCTGGGTGCCGGACGGCGAAGCCCCGGCGCGCGCCTGTGGCGAAGCCCGTCTGGCACGGCCCGACTTGAAGGTGGAGATCATCGTCACCGCGGCGCTCGCCGAGGCCTGACACGCAGCGGGTCCGCCCCGCTATTCCGCGGTCTTTTTCGGCAGGACGAACAGGTTCAGCATCGTGTGCTGGTCCAGATCACCCGATACCGGCAATTTGTTCGCCTGCTGATAGGCCCGGAGATTCGCGCGCAATTCCTCAAGCGCCCTCTCGCCGATGATCCCCTCCTCGGCGAAGGCATAGCCCAGATCCACCAGCCGCCGGCGCACGCGTTCGACGATTTCGCGGTACTGGACCTGGACATTATTGTCCGTCTGCAGCTTCAGAAGCGGCGATTTCTCGGTCAAGCGCAGCGGCCGCATCTCGGCGATCAGGCGGCCCACCACGCCCATGAAGTTCTGGTCGGGATTCTGGGCGCAGGACCGGCCCAGCAGGGCGAGGAGAAGTTCGGTGGTCTGCCAGGGAGTCACGTCGAACGTCTTGTCGGAAAACTGGTTGGCGGCGGAAATGTATCCTTCAAGCCAGGTGCCGAAGAAGCTCAAACGCTGTTTGTCCTTCTTCTCCACCGCGTCGGACAATTCCGTGCAGGAAATCCGACCGACGCCGCGAATGGCGAAATCCCCCGACGTGTCCGCCGCCTGTACCGGCGCCCCGGCCGGTGCGGCGAGAACCGCCGCCAGGGCGCAGGAAGCCCAGAATGCACGATAGGTCATCTACCCACCCTTCACTGATGAAGACGCCGCCCGAATTGCTCCGGGCGGCGTTTCATTAAACCGACTCGGCTTTTCCGTCAGGCCCGTCTGAACCGACGATAGCCGAGGAAACCTAGCACAGCCGCAATATAAAGCGGTAGGCCGGCCGGCAGCGGCACCGCCGACGGCGGCGGCACATCCACCACGATCGGCGTCTGATGCAAGGTCGGCAGAACGCCCTGGGTCAGATTCTGCAGACTGACGCCCAACGGGAAGGCGAGGAAGTTCGCCGGATCGATCAGCAGCGCCTCGTCGATCCCGGTCAGCACGAACTCGCTGGCGTTCAGGCCGGAGACGTCCAGGCTTCCGCCCGGAAGCAGGCTGAAGGTCTGTCCGGCAATTTCGATCGTGTATCCATCGCCGTCCGGAACGGTGGCCAGCGACGGGGCGACGATCGTCGCGAATTCCGCATCGTCGACCGAATAGGTGTAGCCGACGGAAACCGGCGGATCGATGAAGAAGACCTCCGTCGGGTCCAGCCCTTCCGGCAATTCGAAGGTGAACGTGCCGGTATTCGGGTCGACGTCGCCCGGCAGCAGCGGCGTGAATTCCGTGCTTCCATCGTTCAGGTCGACTTCGGTCGGCAGGAAGCTGCTCAGATAGATCACGGAGTCCAAAACATCATCCGACGTATCTCCGATGATGATATCGAAGACGTTCGCGCCCTCGGTAACCGGCACGTCGAACCGCAGAACCGGATTGACCCCCGGCGCCAGGACGCCGTCCAGTTCCGTCCCCGTCACCAGCGCCAGGCGCGGATCGCCGGGCTCCACCAGCGCTGGGGGTGGCGGTGGCGGTGGCGGTAGCGGTTCCTCACCCTCCGCGGCCAGGAAGACGGGACCGTCGGAGGGGACTTCGCCGCCGCCATCGCCGTCATTGGGAACCGCGCCCAGCATATCGGGATGATCGATGTTGATCGGCTGTCCGTTGACGAAGGCGACATTCTGGCCGTTCACGAACAGGCCGAACCCATCGACGAATTCGGACCCAACGAATTCCGGGAATTCCTCGGACCCGAACGTGCCGAAGAAGGTCACGCTGCTTATGCCCGGTCCGACATCGAAGCTGATCGTCAGCTGCGCAACGTCATGATGGTCGAATCCGCCGCCCGTGATCGGGTCCAGCAACGCTTCCTGTTCGGGCGTCGCCGGATTGTCGCCGATTTCGCCGTCCCCAAAAGCGGTGGTATTGCCCGAATCGTTGTTGGGGCCATCGCTGTAGTCGTTCACATTGCCGGTGCTGAGCACAATGCCCTGCGTCGGCAGCCCATAGGTGCCGGAAGCATTGGTGAAGGTGCCGAACTGGTCCCCGAACCCACTCAAAACGACCGAGTTGACGGTCAGGCCGGGTACGTTGAGGAATAGCGTATCGGCCAGCGTCAGCCCGTCCGCGCCACCCGTGACTTGGATCGCTTGGGCCGATGTCGAGCCCATCAGAACCGCCATGCCGAAGGCGGCGGCCCTAATGATTGAGGTTTTTGAGTATGGCACCGTTGGTCTCCGCTTGGATTCGAATAGTCTTATGTTGCGGTATCGAACTGCACCATAATCCGATGGGAAAGCGAATGTTACTAATATTGTATTCAAACTGTTAACGACGGTTTGCATGGCTGTTTGGGGATCGATCCCGACCGGAATTACGCATTTTTGAATTGTCATTTTCCACGGCCGCATCGACCGCCTCCGACGGCCCGGAAAGGGGGCCGAATAGAGGGCCCAATTTTTCCCTTTCCGGACCTGACTGGGTGCTTGGCAACGGCGATGCGTGTTGCTATAAGCCCGCACCTGTGAGGGGGAACCCTCTGTAAGGCTCTGATCCGGAGTAGCTCAGCGGTAGAGCAATCGGCTGTTAACCGATCGGTCCGGGGTTCGAATCCCTGCTCCGGAGCCAATTTTG
>CAYGKA010000029.1:0-57857 GCA_964350445.1 uncultured Flavobacteriaceae bacterium | reverse complement strand
CGGTGATCACATCATTCTCCACGTGCAGGATTTCGACGTAATAGGACGGATCGTAAACCGCATATTCGAACGACTTCGCTTTCGGGTCCACCGGTTCCGCGAGGGTCACGACGAAACGCATCACCAACCGCTTTCCCTTCTCGACCAATGTGCCGTCACGGGCGCCTGCGAGCGCGACGACATTGCCCCCGTATTGGGCTTCGACAAAGTAGTTGTAGTCACGCAAGGCAACGAGGTTTTCCTGGACGAGGGCCTGCAGCGCGTCTCCGGTAACCTCTCCGGCCCGCGCGATATCCTCTAGGACGAAAGCGGAATAGAACTCGTCGAACCGCCATTCCATTGTCAGGGCTTCCACCTGTCCTTCGGCATTCAGGATGACGCCGCTGCGCAGATCAATCCATGAATGCGGGTGGGCTGAAGCCGACGTTGCCATCCCCGTCACGAATGCACTTAGGAGAAGAGCGGCCTTTGCGAATTGTCCGAAACGTTTCATTGCTCAATCTTCCTGGGTGGGGTCTTCCAATGTGGAGTGGTCGGTCGGTTGCGGCGTCATGGTCATGACAGTGACGCCGTCCGGCGCGAGGAACTTGTGCCAGCACGCCTGCGGGACGATTGTCACCATGCCCGCCGACATTTCCAAATCGACGCGGCCGCTCTCGGTCAGGACGGAAACCGTCGCGCTTCCGGCCAGGATTTGCACCAGTTCATCACCGTTGCGATGACGTTCCCAAGCGCTTTCCCCTTCGAAGCTGCCGGCGAAGACGCCGGTCTTTCCGGAATCCGCCAAGGTCGCGAATACGGGATCCATATCCGCCGACGCCGTATGCGGCGTGCGCCCTTTCAGGACGGGACGCCCCGCGAGGGATTTTTCGATACTGACGGCCTTCGGCATGACACCCGCTTCTCCCGATGCGATCCTTCGTTAGAGGATCATCTTGATGCCGGTGATCGCAAGAAACAATGCGAAGCAGCGCCGCAGGGCCAGTTTCGGCAAGGCGTGGGCGAATTTCGCCCCCAAGGGCGCGGCGAAGACGGTGACGATGGCGATGAGGAAACCGGCCGGCAGATTGACGTAACCGATGGACCCCTCCGGCAATCCGTCGAGGCCCCAACCCGCCCAGATATAAAACCCAACGGCAGCGGCGGCGATCGCCACCCCAAAGGACGACGCCGTACCGACCGCGTTGTGAATGGGAAATCCGAACATGGAGAGTACGGGCACGGACAAGGTCCCGCCGCCAATCCCCATCAAAGCCGAAAACCCGCCGACGACATAGGAAATGACGCCATTCGTGGCCCGGCCCTTAGGAAGGGACTCCGAGATCACCCACATCTGCTTGCGCACCATGGTGACAGAGACGACGAGGGCGATGATCCCGAAAATGAGCCGCAGGGACTCACCGTCCAGATACTTCGCGGCCAATCCACCGCTCGCGGCGCCGAGCGTTATGCCGGGCAGCCAAAGACGCAGCAGCGAGACATCGATAACCCCCTTGCGGTAATGCGCCCGCGCCGAGGAAATCGAGGTCGGAACGATCGTCGCCAGCGACGTCGCCACCGCAATATGCATGGAGAGCGCCGGATCGATCTTGAATATCGGCGCCAGCCAGAACAGCACCGGGACGATGACGATGCCGCCGCCAACCCCGAGCAAGCCCGCAAGAATGCCGGCGGACGCGCCGGTGAAAAGCAGTAATACTGCCGTCAGAACCAGTGTTTGAGTGTCCATTTCCACCTGCGGAATCCCCTTCGCTTTTTCTTGCCTTACCGCGAACCGCGGGATTAGTCGACTGACACGCGCACCGAAATCCGTTCGAAGGCCTCAGCGGCGGCGACCACCGCCCCATCCAAGTATCCGCCGTTCCGGCCGGCGAGTTCGGTAGAGGCCATCATCAACCGTCCCTGCCACGTCTTCTCCGCATAGCCGGTCCAGGCCGGAAGCGCCCCATATTCAGGATGCTGCAAGGGGGTCACGAAATCCGCCTTTACGGCGGTATCGCACTCGTCCGCCCAGTCCATGTACAGAATGTCGCTCGGACTTGCTGCCGCGTCGCCGAAGAGGCGTGTCAGTTGGGCGATTGCCTGGTTCCGGACGATCTCGGGATTCTCGATCCGCGCCGGGGCGATCCAGCCGATGAATCCGAACAGGGCAAACGGCCCATGGTCGGAAACGGAAGCGTCATGAACCTCCGCCATCGGGCCCCTGCGGCTGAAGGCCTGCCCCGACAGCCCTGCCTGGCGCCAGAACGGCCGGTCGTAGACCGCAATCAGCTTGGCGTGCCCGGCCATCCAGGTCGGCACCGCCGCAAGCGACCGCAAAAGCGCCGACGCCGGCGCCGGAACCAATTCAATTGATCCGGCGAAGAGGCGCGGCGGCAGCGTGGAAACGACACAGGCTGCTCGATCGATTCGAAGCTCGCCGCCGCATTCCGATGTGACCTCCACAAAACGATCCCGCAACGCCAGGCTTCTGACCCGCGTGCTCAGCCGCAGGTTCCCGCGAGGAAAACGTCGGATCAGGGCGTCGGTGACCGCCTGCATCCCGCCCCGAACCCGGTGGGACGCGGGGGACTGCTGAAACCTCTCAATGCGAACCGGCGGCTGAATGCCATCCTCATATATGGCCTCGCCATCGGCGAACTGCTCAAAGCTTTCCAATCCCAATTCGGCGATCATCTGCGCAATTGCCGGCTGATAGTCCGGCCAGAACCACGTCGGCCCCAGATCGAACCGGCCTGCCGTGTCCGGTGTGTTCTTCGCGGGCTCCGACAGAATGCGGCCGCCGGCGCGGGGCCTGGACTCCAGGATCAAGACATCCCGTCCCGCCTCATGGAGCAGTCGGGCGAGACTGAGGCCGGACAGACCGGCCCCGAGAATGATAATCGGATCGGGCATTTTAATTCCAGGGACTCTTCAAGAGCGATAAAGACAGGTAGAGTTAGAGGTCGAAACGTGTCTTGGCCGCGCGATCAATATGAACCATGCGATGTAGAGCCGCGCCCGGGTGCGACAAGGCGCACATTGCCCGAGCCAGATCGCGTCACCGCACCGGTTCGTCCTTCGTCTCGACCAGCAGTTGGATGCGGTCCCCTGCGAATTGACTGAGATTCAAAGAGATCGGTTTGCCCTTGGCATCGACATCGACCCCTTCGGTTTGGAGTATGGGCCGCCCGTGCGGAATCTGCAGATGCCGGCTGAGTTCCGCCGTCGGCGCGATGGCGGAAATCCGCGTGAAGGCCCGTGTATAGTCCATCACCCCGAGGCGCGCCAAAGCCGCGGTAATGGATTTCGTCTCATGTATATGGTGGATCAGTCCGGAAAACCGGTCCGCCGGAAGCTGGCTGATCGCATAGCTGAGCGGCTTGCCGTCAACCACGCCGAGCGATTGGATGACGACGACCTTGCTGCCCGGGGCAATCTTCAGGGCCTCGGCCGTTTCCTGATCGCATCGGACGATTTCCGCCCGCAGGATTTCCCTGTTGGGCATGCGGTGCGCGGCGGAAACGCTTTGCGTGAAACGCACCCGCCGACCGACAGGGTATTCCACCGCCAGTTCACGCACGAAAGTTCCCCGGCCTTGGTCGACCCGAAGGCGCCCCTGATCGACGAGCGAGGAAATGGCGCGCCGCACTGTGTGGCGATTGACGCCGAACCGTGTCGCCAATTGGTGTTCGGTCGGTAATTGGTCGCCGGGTTCATAGGTTCCGGCGGTCAAATCCTTCAGCAGCGATTCCTCGATCTGTTTCCAGATCGCTATTCCTTTAGCCATATCAACAACCTGCCGTTTCCCTTGCCCAATTCAGATCCAATCCGGTGCGCAACCGTCACGAAAGTTTAATCGGGTTCCGCTTTCCTTCTTTCACGTTCCGATTTACGTTAAGCACATAAGAGATATAGACGTCTATACAAATTATGAAATTGTGTAGATATTCTGGAAGGACGTGAACAAATGTCGGATGAGGCCCAAGCATCCCAGCAAGAATCCATGGCGGATGCGCGCATGGACGGCGGTTCCGTTGCCGGTGCCTTGCAGGAACGTCAGAAATGGATGTCGGTTCTGGCAAAAGCCAATTCGAAGACGCTTGCCGTCAAGGTCGCCGGCCTGGAGGGCCTGCCGAAATATTCAGTGATCCGTCCGGCGGAATCCGGGTCGGTGATGGTGCGGGGACGCGCGGGAGGGACCGGGTCTCCCTTCAATCTGGGTGAAATGTCGGTTACCCGATGCGTTATCCAACTGAGCGGCAACGAAACGGGCGCGGTCATCGGGCACGCCTATGTCACGGGCCGCGACAAACATCATGCCGAAAGCGCAGCACTGCTGGACGCCCTGCTCCAAACGGATCATTGGCGGCCGATTATTCAGGATGCGGTCATCGGCCCTCTGACCCAGCACGCGGAAAGGGACCGGCGCACCCGCCGTGAAAAGGTCGCCGCGACGAAGGTCAATTTCTTCACCATGGTTCGCGGGGAGGATTAGGAAATGGAAGCCACACTCCAATCCAGCACATTGCCTGACGCAAACGCCCTGTGCCGGCCCTTCGCGGACCCTGTCGGGGATTCGTCCCGCATGTTCCGCGCCTTTCTGACGGCGCTGTCCCAGCCCGGCCGTATCGTCGCTGCGTTCGGGCCGATAGACTTCCCGGAAGCATTGGGCACGACCGGCTTCGGCGCCGCGCTGACGCTACTCGACACGGATACGCCCGTCTTTCTGTCCAGAAAGGTGGGGAACGCCGGAACACGGGCAAACCTGCGCTTCCATTGTGGTTGTCCGATCGTCGACGACCCGGCTGACGCCGCCTTCGCGATACTGACACTTGCCGAAGCGGAGACCGTTTTGCCGGCACTTTCGGGTGGCAACCCGGACTATCCCGACAAATCCGCGACGGCGTTGATCCTGGTCGAGGGCTTTACGAATGACGACACTGTCCGTCTGACAGGCCCCGGCATCTACAAATACAAAACATTGGGTTTGGATTCGCCGCGCAGCCTGTGGAAATTGCTCCGGGAAAACAGCAACCGTTATCCGCTTGGCTTCGACACCGTTTTTGTCAGCGATGGCGCCATCGTCGGATTGCCCAGAAGCACCAGAATTGACCCCACCAACATCGTGGAAGAGATCTAGGCCATGTATGTCGCTGTAAAAGGGGGAGAAAAAGCCATCGACAACGCCCACCGCCTGTTGGCGGAGGACAGACGAGGCGACCCCGACGTGCCGGAACTGAGCATCAATCAAATCCGGGAACAATTGAAACTGTCCATCGATCGCGTGATGACGGAAGGGTCGCTTTACGACCGCGACCTTGCGGCCTTGGCCATCAAACAGGCACGCGGCGACTTGATCGAGGCGATCTTCCTGATCCGCGCCTATCGGACGACCCTGCCGCGTTTCGGGTATTCGCAACCGCTTGAAACCTCAGACATGGTTCTGGATCGGCGCATTTCCGCGACGTTCAAGGACTTGCCCGGCGGCCAGGTCCTGGGCCCAACCTTCGACTACACCCACCGCCTTCTGGATTTCATGCTGGCTGCGGAAGGCCGGCAGGTGGACACGCCGGAACAAGCGGAAATCGATGCCGGTGAAACGCCGCGCGTTCTCGATATTCTTGCGCGGAACGGATTGATGGAGCCGCCCAGCGGCATCGGCACCGATACGGGCGCGGCCGCCGAACCCGAACAGGTCGGGGATTTGACGCGGGATCCGCTGGCCTTTCCGGCCAACCGTGACTTGCGCCTGCAAAATCTGGCGCGCGGCGACGAAGGGTTCCTGTTGGCAATGGGATATTCGACCCAGCGCGGTTACGGACGCAACCATCCCTTCGCGGGTGAAATACGGCTGGGCAAGGTGAGTGTCGAATTCGTACCCGAAGAACTCGGTTTCCCGATCGAGATCGGCGAAATCGAGCTGACCGAATGCGACATGGTAAACGCCTTCAAGGGATCGGCCGAAGCGGCTCCGCAATTCACGCGCGGCTACGGTCTGGCCTTCGGACATTGCGAGCGGAAGGCCATGTCCATGGCGCTGGTCGACAGGGCGCTGCGGTCGCGGGAACTGGGTGAACCGGCGGACGCACCGGCGCAGGATGAGGAATTTGTCCTCTCCCACAGCGACAACATCCAGGCGACCGGATTCGTCGAACATCTGAAACTGCCGCATTACGTCGACTTCCAGTCCGAACTGGCGATGATCCGCCGGATGCAGGCGGAATTCTTTGGCGACGATGACGAGCCCAAAGCGGAGGCCGCGGAATGAAGGAAGGTATGACGGGCACCGACCCTGCTGAGGAAACAGGCAGCGGCTACAATTTCGCCTATCTGGACGAGGGCGCCAAGCGGATGATCCGCCGCGCCATCCTGAAGGCGGTTGCCGTGCCGGGATATCAGGTTCCTTTCGCCAGCCGGGAAATGCCGATGCCCTATGGCTGGGGCACGGGCGGCATACAGGTAACGGCGTCCATCCTGAAACCGGAAGACACGCTGAAGGTTATCGACCAAGGATCGGACGACACGACGAACGCCGTTTCCATTCGCCGCTTCTTCGCCAAGACGGCCGGCGTGGCGACGACGGAACGGACGGAAGACGCCGATATCATCCAGACCCGTCACCGCATTCCCGAGAAGCCTTTGGCCGAAGACCAGATCATCGTCTACCAGGTTCCGATTCCTGAGCCGCTGCGTTGGCTGGAACCGCGGGAAGTCGAAACCCGCCGCATGCACGCACTCTCCGACTACGGCGTGATGCATGTGAAGCTGTATGAAGATATCTCGCGGCATGGTCGGATTACGACGAACTACGATTACCCGGTCATGGTGAACGGAAGGCACATCATGGCGCCGTCGCCGACGCCGAAATTCGACAATCCGAAAATGGGCAACATGCCGGCCCTGCAGCTGTTCGGCGCCGGACGGGAGAAGCGCATCTACGCCATTCCGCCTCATACGGAAGTAAAAAGCCTGGATTTCGAGGACCATCCCTTCTCGATCCAAACTTGGGACGAACCCTGCGCCCTGTGCGGTGCGGAGGAAGTCTTCATGGACGAGGTGATCTTGGATGACGAGGGCGGCAATATGTTCGTCTGTTCGGACAGTGATTTCTGCCAACGCCGCCGGGATGCGGGCCATACCGGCCCCGCCGCGGATGGGACTGGCGAGAATTGGGAGACCGAGGAATGAGCGCCCTGCTTCGCGTCGAGAATCTGACCAAGAGCTATGGCCGCCAGCGGGGCTGCACGGATGTCTCCTTCGAGTTGTGGCCGGGTGAGGTGCTCGCGATCGTCGGTGAGAGCGGCTCTGGCAAGACGACGTTGCTGAACTGCTGTGCTGGCAGACTGGAACCGACGAGTGGCGTGGTCCTGTACGAAACACGGCATAGCGGCACCGCCGATATCCATAGGATGAACGAGCCGGAGCGGCGCCTTTTGATGCGCACCGACTGGGCCTTCGTTCATCAGAATCCGCGTGACGGTCTGCGCATGAACGTGTCGGCAGGCGCCAATGTGGGCGAGCGCTTGATGGCGGTCGGCGCCCGGAACTACGGAAACATCCGCAGCGCCGCCCTCGACTGGCTGACGCGCACGGAAGTCGACCCCGACCGGGTCGACGACCTTCCCACCACCTTTTCCGGCGGCATGCAACAACGCCTGCAAATTGCGCGGAACCTGGTGAGCGGCCCCAGGCTGGTCTTCATGGATGAGCCGACCGGCGGATTGGATGTCTCCGTCCAGGCGCGGCTGCTGGACATGCTGCGCGATCTGGTGGACAGGCTGGGCCTGTCGGCGATTGTCGTCACCCACGATCTGGCCGTCGCCCGGATGCTCTCCACACGGTTGATGGTCATGCAGCAGGGCTACGTGGTCGAGACGGGTCTGACCGACCGGGTCCTGGACGATCCGCAACACGCTTATACGCAGTTGCTCGTCTCCTCGGTACTGCACCCATGATGGACATGCCCCTCTCGAAAGGAACGCGGCGATGACTGAAGTAATGGAGATGCTGCGTCTCAACGGCGTCACGAAGACTTTCACCCTGCACAATCAGGGGCACCGCACCATTCCTGTCGTCACCGGAGTCGACTTGAGCCTCAACGCAGGCGAATGCATGGCCCTGATGGGATCGTCCGGCTCGGGCAAGAGCACCTTGATGCGAATGGTCTACGGCAATTATGGCTGCGCCGCGGGGCAGATCCTGATCCGTGACGAGGACGGAAGCTGGGCCGATCTCGCCCAGGCGGATCCGCGCGACGTGATCCGCCTGCGGCGTCACCGCCTGGGCTATGTCAGCCAGTTCCTTCGGGTCATACCGCGCGTGCCGGCGATCGACGTCGTCGCGGAACCCATGCGCCTTGCCGGCGCGTCGGACGCGGACAGCCGGGCGCGCGCCGCTGAACTTCTGACGCGATTGAACCTTCCCGAAACACTGTGGGACCTGTCCCCGACGACATTTTCAGGTGGAGAACAGCAGCGCGTGAACATCGCGCGCGGCTTCGTGCATACCTATCCGGTCCTGCTGCTCGACGAGCCAACGGCTTCGCTCGACAAAGTGAACCGCCAGGTCGTATTGGACCTGATCATGGAAGCGCGGGAGCGGGGCGCCGCCATCCTGGGCATTTTCCACGACGGCGACGCGCGCGAAGCGGTCTGCAACCGGTTCCTGGATGTGGAGCAATTCAAGGCGGCCGCCTGACGCGGACGGCACTCCAATCAAACTCGCCAAGTTGCGCGTCAATTTTACTGGAAATGAGTATCATGCAAGAGCATGTCTTCAAGAACTGCCGTATCGTCCTTGCCGATGTCGTCGTCGAAGGGTCGCTGGTGGTCCGCGACGGTAAAATCGCGGAAATCGACAGCGGCGCCTGCGACGTGGCCGGCGCGACTGACCTGGAAGGCGATCTTCTGATCCCCGGTCTTGTCGAACTGCATACGGACAACCTGGAACGTCACCTGTTGCCCAGACCCAAGGCTCATTGGCCCGCCATCGCCGCCGTGGTGGCGCATGATTCCCAAATCGCCTCCTCCGGCATCACCACGGTCTACGACGCGATGGCGATCGGCGACATACAATCCGGCAGCATGCGCAAGAAGCGGCTGGAGGATATGACGGCCGCTTTGCGCGAAGCGAAGGAACACGGTGTCCTGAAAGCGGAGCATATCCTGCATCTGCGCTGCGAAGTGAGCGACCCGGCCATGCAGGACATGCTGGAGCCGTTGCTGCAATCCCAGGACCTGGGGCTTTTATCGGTGATGGATCACACGCCGGGCCAACGTCAGTTCGTGTCGGAGCAAACCTATCGAAACTACTATCAGGCCAAATTCAACCTGAACGACAGCGAGATGAGCGCCTTCATCACCGCCCGCCGCGAAGACCAAAAGATTCATTCAAAGAAGAACCGCGATTTCGTCGTCGAACAGGCCCGCCAGCGCAACGTTCATTTGGCGAGTCATGACGATGCCACCCTGGATCATGTACGGGAGGCGGTGGAAGACGGAATGACGATCGCCGAATTCCCTACGACCGTCGATGCGGCGAAGGCTTCCCACGAAGCGGGTCTAGCGGTGATGATGGGTGGCCCGAACCTTGTGCGGGGCGGCTCCCATTCCGGGAATGTTTCCGCCCGCGACCTAGCCGAACGCGGCGTGCTGGATGTGATTTCCAGCGACTACGCGCCGGCCAGCCTGTTGCATGGCGCGATGCTTTTGGCGGACGAGGTCGAGGGCTATGACATCGCCCGCGCCATCGCGACCGTGACGAGAAACCCCGCCGCCGCAGCCGGCCTGACCGACCGTGGAGAGATCGCGCTGGGCAAAAAGGCTGATCTGGCGCGCATCTGGGGTTCGGCCCTGCACCCGATCATCACCGGTGTATGGCGTGACGGAGAACGCGTCGCATGACCGGAATGCCGGACGAGAAGACCAAGTCCGCACCCGGCGACGGCTTGGCGGCCGGAAGGCTTGTCCTGGTCGTCGGGCCGAGCGGCGTCGGCGTAGACACCTTGATAGACGCCGCGCGGCATGTCTTCGCGGATGACCCCGGTTACCATTTCGTTCGCCGCACCATCACGCGGCCCGCGGGGTCCGTGGGCGAAGATCACGACCCGATCGATATCGAGCGTTTTCGCGAACTCCGCGCCGGTGGCGGATATGCCATCGCCTGGGAAGCCCATGGATTGGGCTACGGCATACCTCTGTCTATCGAGGACAAATTGCGAGAGGGCAGAACGGTTATCGTCAACGCCTCCAGGACCGTGATCGACGAAGCGCGCAGCCGGTATCCCACCATCACCGTGGCCTCGGTCACGGCCTCGCCTGACGTATTGGCCCGCCGCTTGGCCGGGCGGAACCGCGAAAGCGCCGAGGAAATCAAACGCAGGCTAGAGCGGGCCGGCCTCGGTTTCGCGGACGGTGAAGACGTCGTCACCATCGACAATAACGGGGCGCTTGATTCAAGCATCGAAGCCTTCTTGGACCTGCTGCGCTGAAGGCTTCCCAGTTGCGGAATCCCGGACGCATCCCAATATGGAAGGTCTCATGAAACAGCAAAGTGGCAATAATGTTTAACCGTATGCCGATCGCAATCCTGACTGCCGCCGTCTTTACCGTTTGGGCGGGAACCGCGGCCTATTCCGCCGACGACAGCCTGACGGAAAGGGCCGCCGGCTGGTGGGAGAGCGTCAAGGAATACTCTGCTGAAAAGGCGGACGAAGTCTCCAAGGCCACCAGCGACCTCATGGACGACATGGCCGTCGAGATCGAAGAGTTGAACGCATCTTCCGCTGAACTGGCCGACGACTCGTCCGACGCCGCGAATGAGGAACTGGAAGAACTGCTGAAAAATGCCGAAGAAGCGTCCGATAAGCTGAGCAACGCCTCCGGCGAAGCCTGGGAAGATGCCAAGGGAGAATTCGACGCAGCCTATAAGGCGCTCAACGAAGCGGTCGAGAACCGCAAGGAAGCCGTTACCCGGGAAGGCAAATCCTAACCGGACGTAAGCGGAATACGATCGACGATCCGGCACGGCCGGTGGATCCCCGGATCCCCGAAAATACACAGGTCAGAAAGTGTGACCGGCTCCCGTAGAACCGGCGCCAGCACACCGGACACGTGATTCTCCATCCGGGCGAGATCCGGGTCTTCAAGCGAGCCGGTCAGTGTCAGATGAAACCGGAATTCCTTCAGGACATAGGGATATCCCCACTGGAGAAGGTAGGCATCCTGCCGAGGCGACAATCCGGCCTTGCGCCGCCGGTGCTTTTCCGTCGCGGAGGCCGGTGCCCGGAATGCGTCCAGAGACTTGACGCAGCCCCCTGCCAGGTCCTGTAGCGCCAGCGATTTTTCTTCGGGGACAAGGGCGAGGAAGCGGCCCAATCGCTTCAACTTGAAAAATCCCAGTTCAAGTACCGTCGACTGCGCAGCAAGTCCGCAGACGGCATCTCTGAGTTCTTCGTAGGTGGTTCCGTCCGTCAATCGGAAAGGCGGCTTCAGCGTGCCGTGGAAGCCATAACGCAAGGGGGACGCGGTGGCCCTATCGAATTCGTCTTCCGCAAACCCGTTCGTGAAGGCGCGCGGCGCCGGCTGCCCCCGCTCGGCGTCCCAGCCGAGCCAACGCATCCCGAAATCCGCGAGTGCACTGCCGGGCCGCGGCGCGAAATAGACGGCGTAGCGTTCCATGAACCAATCCTATTCGACGGAAACGCCGATTACCCCCAGCGTATCGCCGAACTGGACAGCACCTTGGAAATGACGGCCCAAGAACAAACCGTCCACCTGGGCGAGATGATCGACGGGGTCCCTGCCCGTCCGGGACATGTCATGAACCCGCGCAAGGACATCCCCTTCCTTCACTTCATCGCCGAGATCTTTCATCCATTCGACAAGGCCGGACGCGTCCGCGCGCGTGTAGCATCGGCCGTCCGGCATATCCAACATCCGGCTTTCCGGCCCTTCCACATCGCCCGGCAATACGTCGTGATACTTCAGCAGGTTGACCACGCCGCGCTTGGCGATCTCAACCGACGCGGCCGTGGACGTTCCACCGCCGCGCAGTTCGGTCGTGACGAATGTCTTGCCCAGGGATTCGGCGGCGGTGTCATACGTGCTGACCGCATCCAACTCGAGCAACATGACCGCATAAGGCGCCCGGAAGGCCATCATCGCGTCCACACAGGCCTTCTCCTGCGCCTGGTTCGGCAGGACATGGGCGGCGGCGAAGGGCAGGAAATCGAGCGTCCGGCCACCTGAATGAAGGTCGACCACGACATCCGCCAAGGGCAGCAAGGCCGACATGAAATAATGGGCGATCTTGCTTGTCGTTCCGCCATCCGCAGTACCCGGGAATGACCGGTTCATGTTCCCGCCATCCAGCGGCGAGGTCCTCCGACCAACCTTGAAGGCCGGATAGTTCATCGCGGGCACGATGATGATGCGGCCGGACACCTGGTTGGGGTCGATGGTCCTGGCCAAGTCAAACAGCGCGACGGGCCCTTCATATTCATCACCGTGGTTCGCGCCGGTCATCAGCACCGTCGGGCCCGACCCGTTCTTCACCACACAAACGGGGATCATGATCGACCCCCAGGCCGACTCGTCATGGGAATAGGGCAGCACGAGATGACCGTGCTGGATGCCGTCCTTGTCGAAATCGACCGTCGCGCTGATGGATGATACAGCAGCCGTCATGGTTTTAGCCCTTAACCGTCAGTTGCCGGGGAGCATTCGCCAGGCATTCCACGCCAGTATCGGTGATGACGATGCTTTCGGTTATTTCCATGCCCCAATCCTGCAGCCATAGGCCGGTCATGAAGTGGAAGGTCATACCAGGCTCAAGAACCGTCTTGTCCCCCGGGCGCAGGCTCATGGTCCTTTCGCCCCAATCGGGCGGATAACTGACCCCGATCGGATATCCGGTGCGGTTGTCCTTCTCGATCCCGTGCTTCTTGAGCACACCAAAGAACGCGCCGGCGATATCCTCACACATATTGCCCGGCTTCGCTGCCTCCAACCCCACATCCATTCCTTCGAGCACCGCCTTTTCCGCATCCAGGAAATGCTGCGGCGGCTTGCCCAGGAAGACGGTCCGAGACAAGGGGCAGTGGTAACGTTTGTAACACCCTGCGATCTCGAAAAATGTCCCCTCACCGGACTTCATCGGTTTGTCGTCCCAGGTCAGGTGCGGCGCCGCCGCATCCGATCCCGACGGCAGCAGGGGCACGATGGCCGGATAATCCCCACCCGCCTCATCGGTTCCCAAAACACCCGTCCTGAAAATTTCGGCGACAAGTTCGTTCTTGCGCAGCCCAGGCTCCGCCATATCGGCAATCTTGGCATGCATCCGCTCAACGATCCGGGCCGCCGTGCGCATGTAGCGGATTTCGGTCTCGGATTTCACGGCACGCTGCCAGTTCACCAAGGCCGTGGCATCGACAAACCGCGCATTCGGCATATGCGTCTGCAGGGATGCGAACGCGGCGGCGGAGAAATAATAATTGTCCATTTCCACCCCGATGACCGCGGAGCCATGCCCCTTGTCGGTCAGGATCGACGACAATAGATCCATCGGATGCCGTTCGGAGGATTGGACGTAGTGATCCGGGTAGCCGAGGATGTTTTCTTCGGCCATATACACGGTCCGAACGGCCCCGTTCGCGTCCTGACCGCGCCCATACCAAATCGGTTCGCCCGAACCGGGCACCAGCACGCATTGGTGAACGTAGAAGGACCAGCCGTCATATCCCGTCAGCCAGTTCATATTCGACGGGTCGGTCACCACCAACAGGTCTATCCCCCGTTCCGCCATGGCGGAACGGACCTTGGAAAGCCTTTGTGCAAATTCGTCACGGGAAAAATTCAGGGCAACATCCGGCATCGCGACCTCCCATCGATTTGGTCGATCCTAACCATATCCAAGGGCCGGTTGCGAGCGCTTCATGACGCAGAATGAGCAATTTATCGCATAGCGACATAAACTGTCGTTAGGGAGAATCCTTGGCCTTTTCGGCACTCTCCGCCGGGTCCGGTTCGGTGTTCTGTTCGGGTGGCGAACCAGCAAAATGGACCACGCGCTGCGGGAACGGAATCTCGATGCCGCCTTCCTTGAACCGTTTGTCGATTTCGTGCCGCATGTCGCTGGCGATGAGGACCTGATAGAAAACGTCCCCGGTATAGGCCCGCAATTCGAAATCCAGGGAACTGTCCCCAAAGTTCTGGAACACCACGAAAGGGGCCGGGAAACTCAGCACCCGTTCGTGACCCTTCGCGACGTCCAGCAGGATCTCTTCTACCTTGCGCGTGTCGGTGCCGTAGGCCACCCCGATCGGCAGGTCGATCCGGCCGTATTTATCCTTGTGCGTCCAGTTCGTCACCGCATTGGAGATCAAGTCCGCATTTGGGATGATGACGGAAGCCCGCCGGAAGGTCTCGATTTCCGTCGAACGGACATTGATTTGCTTCACCATCCCTTCGATGGTCCCAACCACCACCCAGTCCCCAACCTTAATCGGCCGCTCGATCAGCAAGATCAGGCCGGACACGAAATTGTTCACCACGTTCTGCAGACCGAAACCGATACCGACGGAAAGGGCGCCGGCGACGATGGCGATCCCCGACAGATCGACGCCCATGACCAGAACGGCAATGGCCGCCGCGGCGACGAAGCCCACATAGCCGATCCCCTTGGAGATCGAGTGCTGAAGTCCCGGATCGATCATGGTCTGCGAGAGAACCCGGGTCGACAAGGCGCGCCGAAAGGCGCGAACGACGGCCAAAATGAGGAAAAAGGCAAAGATGCCGAGCAGCAGGTCCGCCGGCGAAAGCCGAACACCACCGACCTCGAACCCCTGAAACGCGACGGAAACCCATAGCCACAGCGTTTCCGCAGGCAAGCCCCAGGCGGGCAAAACCGCGGCCGCCAAGGCCGGCACCAGCAATATGTCGAGCAGGATACGCAGCGCGATCTTGATCCGGCTGCGCAATCCGTAGTCCCAACCGACCGTTTCGCGCATCAGGCGGCTGCCGAGGAACAGGCCGATCAACTCCCGCAGAAGACCGCGCAGGATATACATGATCCCGACCAGGAAGCCGGTGGAGAGCAGATTACCGATCAGATAGTTGGCCAATCCGGCATATCCGGCAAAAGGCGACAGAATGGCAACGATCGTCAGCAAGACCAGCACGATACGCAGACCGTACCAGAAACCGCTCCGTCCCACCGCGACCGGACTTGTCTTGTCGTCGCCGCTTTCCTCGCTGGCGCCCTCGGATTCAGTTTCTTCGAACTGCCAGCGGTTCGGCCGCAGGAGGAACAGAATCAACAATCCGAGCGGAACAGTGGTGACCAAATTGAAGACCGAGACCACGGCGGGGGTGATCAAATCCGGCGTCACCGCAAAGGCGGCGCCAATGGAAAAGTCGGATGCCGCGTATACCGCCGCCAGAATGCGGATTTGCCGCACCAGAGCGGCTGAGGAGGCCGGCGTCAGCCGCGTCAGCCGCCAGTTGGGATTGTCCGGCGACAAAGCGGCGCGCGGGATTTGGACACCGATCAGATAGGCGATCAACACCTTACACAGGTTGGCGACGACTTCGGCGAACGGACCGGTGATCAACGTGTCCGTCGACACAGCGCGAAACAGAATCACGCCCAGTATCGCAGCGGGAATCAGGCCTCTGCCCACCCCTTCCGCGACGGCAGCGACAAGCCGGCGGGTGTAGCTGGGGTCGTCCACATCCCCCCTTACGCCGAAACGCGACAGCAAAGTGCGCCTGACGGCCCAAGCTATCAGGATGGTCAGGAACAAGACCGCGACAAAGGCAAGCACTGTCTGGATGTTCTTCCGGTTCTCCGGCAAGTCGCGCCACCATGCCGGAGCGGTTTCCAGAACGGCCTGCGCCGCTTCTAGAATCTGCTGCGTCCCTTCGGCCAGCACGGTCGGCTCGAACGGCAAGGGATAGTCCTTGAAGACTTTCTGAAGGAACCGTTCACGGTCCAGGGCCGTCATTTCCAGTTGCAACGCATCCAACCGGGCAAGCGTCACGTCGGCAAGCGACTGCCGCGCACGATGGAGGGATATCTGGTCGTTGAGGCGCCTTCGTTCTTCCTGAACTTCCGGGGACTCAGGGGGCTGCCCTTCCTCCGGGGCTGGGCCCAACGCTTCCAACCTGGGCTCCAGGCTTTTCAGCGCCTCGCCTGCACCCTGGGAGACATCGACGGCTTCCTGCCTGATCTTCTGGAGCTTGTCACGGTACTCCGCCGTGTCTTCCGGACTGTGTGCTCCGGTTTCGACATAATGTTCGACCGCGTTCAAAGTGCGGTTCCAATTGGCCGAAGACAATCCGAACGAATTGCCGTCCAATGCGGTCTTGGCCGGCGCGTGGCCCGGAATAAACACAATCGAGCAGAACGACATCGCTATCGCCAGAACACGCAATCCGCTGATCACACCAAACCGTTTCATCGCTTCGAATCCCAAATCATACCCTCACCGCCGCGTCACGGCTGGCAGCCTTCCCGGCAACCGGGCCTTCAAGATTACACAAGCACGCACCTTCTAGAAACGCCGATCTCAATCACGTGCTAACCAATCAAACTGAAACAATACTTCCCCAAAATGAAGTCAAAGCGGTTTCAACACCTCCCAACTCTAGGTTTTTATTGCGTTTTTCTTTATTTTCCTCAAAAATTTATGTATTGTTAACTTGCCTGGTCAGAGAATCGACCTGCCGCGAATAACATATTGCGAAGGCCGACTTGGGTAAGGATGTTGAAAACGTGCCGAGTGAAACCACCGTGCGCGACATTTCCGATGCAACGCTATCGGGAGACAAAAGGGAGGACCGCCGTCGCAGCGAAGACCGCCGCACGCGCCTTCGTTTGCGGTCGCTCGTCCTCCTCAACCTGGGCGGCGTCTATGTCGCGAGCCTGCTCCTTATCTATGTCGAGTTCTCGCTGATCCAGGCGGGGGAGTTCCCCACCGTCTTGATACCGCTCCTTCTTGTGGCAATCGGATTGGGCGCCGTACTGGGGCTTGGGTATATCTATATCAGCCGCCGTTTCATCACTCCGTTGGAGAACATGGTCGTCAGGCTCAGGTCCGCGCCCGTTGACGACATCGCGCCGAACCTTGGACTGGACGAGAACAGTGCGGGCGAAATCGGCGCCATTGGTCAGTTCATCAACGCCCGTTCGCGATCGGTCCGGCAAGCGCAGACCGCGCTGGAAAACGAAATCGAAGAGCGTTCACGCGCGGAAATCCGGCTTCGGGCTTCCCGCGAACATCTGCGTGCAATTTCCGATACGGCGCCTGACGCAATTGCCTGTACTGATGCGGCGGGCATGGTCATTACGTGGAACCCTGCAGCCGAGGAGACATTCGGCTGGCGGCAGGACGAGATTTTCGGCGAACCGTTGGCCACGATATTCGCGGCCGGGGCACTGACCAACGAGATCAACCGGGCAAGAAGGTTCCTGAACGGGAAGATCGCCCGCTACCACGGTGAATTGGACGCCGTTACGGCGAAGAAAAAGGACGGAACGGAGTTTACCGCCGCTCTTTCCTTGACCGGTTGGGCGTCGCCCGATGGGCGCTTCGTAACAGCCTTTATCCGTGATGTTTCGGAACAAAGAATGACCGAGGAGCGAATCCGCTTCCTTGCGCATCACGACCCCCTGACCGAACTGCCGAACAGGACGCTTTTCAACGACCGCCTTTCGCAGGCCATGGCGTTCGCGCGTCGGAATGGCGGCCGGGTCGGGCTGATGCTGCTCGACCTCGATAATTTCAAGGACATCAACGACACCCTGGGGCACGGCGTCGGCGACAGATTGTTGCAGAACGTCGCCGAACGGTTGAGCGGTCACATGCGCGACACCGACACGGTGGCGCGGCTGGGCGGTGACGAGTTCGCAATCGTCCTGCCACAGTTCCGATCCGCCAGCGATACGCTTTCCTACGCCAAGCGCATCATCGAAATCGTCGGCGAACCGATGACGATCGAAGGGCATGAGGTCCAAGTCGGCACCAGTATCGGCGTCGCGCTGTACCCTGACGACGGGCACGATATCGAGCACATGGTTTCGCACGCCGATATGGCGATGTATCAGGCCAAGGCCGATGGCCGGAATACGTTCCGCTTGTTCGCCGAGCAAATGAACGCGGAGGTGAAAGACCGTAAACAGATGCTGGCCGATATGCGGGACGCCCTGGACAATAACGGTTTCCAGCTTGCGTTCCAGCCGCAGGTGCGGCACCAGTATCGGCGTCGCGCTGTACCCTGACGACGGGCACGATATCGAGCACATGGTTTCGCACGCCGATATGGCGATGTATCAGGCCAAGGCCGATGGCCGGAATACGTTCCGCTTGTTCGCCGAGCAAATGAACGCGGAGGTGAAAGACCGTAAACAGATGCTGGCCGATATGCGGGACGCCCTGGACAATAACGGTTTCCAGCTTGCGTTCCAGCCGCAGGTGCAACTGGCGGATCAAACCATTGTCGGGTCCGAGGCACTGCTCCGGTGGCATCATGTCGACCGAGGCCACGTTTCCCCCGGCCGGTTCATTCCGGTGGCGGAGCAAGGCGGGTTGATCGTCGATCTTGGTGAATGGGTCGTTCGAGCCGCCTGCGAGCAAATCGGCATCTTCGACCGGGCCGGCCTTCCGCCGATCAAGATCGCCGTCAACATCTCCTCGGTCCAGTTCAGGCGCGGGAACCTTGTGGAATGCACGAGGGACATTCTGGAGCGAACCGGTGTCAGCCCGGACCGCCTGGAATTCGAAATCACCGAAAGCGTCGTGATGACCGATGTCGAAAAGGCCATCAAGACGATGCAGGAACTGGACGCCATGGGCGTCCGCCTGTCGATGGACGATTTCGGTACCGGTTATTCCTCGCTCAGTTATCTGCGGCAGTTCCCGATCCAGAAAATCAAGATCGACAAGAGTTTCGTGCAGGATATCGAGGTTGAAGAAAACAGCATGGAGATCGTCAATGCGATCATCGGTCTCAGCCGCTCTCTGAATATCACGGTCGTCGCCGAAGGCGTGGAAACCGAGGGCCAGTTGGCCAAGCTGCGCGAAGCGGGTTGCGAATTGGTGCAGGGGTTCTACTACGGACGCCCCATGGCCGCGCTCGATTTCGAAACTTGGATGGACGACTGGCCCAAGACACCGAGGCTGGTAACGGCGAATTCCTGACCCCCGAATCGAAACGGGCGCGCCCCGAAGGACGCGCCCGCTGTTTTAATCGCGTGAACCCGTCGACTACTGGGGCAGGCTTCCTTCGACACCTTGGACATAATAGTTCATGCCAAGCAGGACGCCGTCATCCAGCACTTCGCCTTCCTTGGCGACCACCTCGCCAGCCTGGTTCGTCACCGGGCCCTGGAAGGGATGCAATTCGCCGCTTTTGATCTTGTCCAACGTTTCCTGCGCCAACGCGGCGACATCCGCCGGCATGTTGGTGAAGGGCGCCATGGCGACCATGCCGGGTTTCAAGCCGTCCCAGGTGTCCATGCTTTCCCAGGTGCCGTCCATGACCGCCTTCGCACGGGCCGTGTAGTACGGACCCCAGTCGTCGACAATTGCCGTCAACTGCGCCTTCGGGGCGAATTTGATCATGTCGGACGCCTGTCCGAAGCCCAGAACGCCCCGGTTTTCTGCCGTCTGAAGCGGCGCAGGGCTGTCGGTATGCTGGGAGATGATGTCCGCGCCCTGGTCGATCAGCGCCTTGGCGGCGTCGCCTTCCTTGCCCGGGTCATACCAGGAGTTCACCCAGACGACCTTCACGGTGGCGTCCGGGTTGACCGACCGCATGCCGCGGATGAAGGAGTTGATGCCGCGGACGACTTCCGGAATCGGGAAGGACGCGACATAACCCGCGACATTCGTCTTGGTCATCTTACCGGCGATGACGCCCTGAATGTAACGACCTTCATAAAAACGGCCGGAATAGGTGCTGAGATTCGGAGCCTGCTTGTATCCGGTCGCATGTTCGAACTTAACGTTGGGGAATTTCTTGGCGACCTTCAGGGTCGGGTTCATATACCCGAAAGAGGTCGTGAAGATGAGGTTATGGCCGCTGTTCGCCAATTGAGTGATGACGCGTTCGGCGTCAGCCCCTTCGGAAACGCTTTCGACATAGGTGGTCGCGACCTTGTCGCCCAGGGCCTTTTCGATCGACAAACGCCCTTCGTTGTGGCGGTAGCTCCAGCCATGGTCACCGATCGGACCGACATAGATGAAACCGACCTTCAGGTCTTGTGCCTGCGCGGTGCTGGCCCCCACGGCACCGAAGGCGGCGGCGAAAACGGCCGCGCCGGTGATCAATCCGGTCGCAACGCGACGGCTTATCGGGAATTGCTTCATGCGTGAACTCTCCTCGACTCTCTTGTTTCTGACTTTTCTTGTTTAAGGATTCCGATTCCTCGGAACAGTATCGCTCCGATCGCAACATTGCTGTACAGCCGCCCGCGCGTCACCCTTCCGCGCTGTTGGCGCAACGCCCCGTAACGGGATGCTTGCCAGGGGGACCGGCCTGTCCTGACGGATCATTGTGCCGGATGGAAAACCTTGCCAAGGCAGGCGGGGGCATTCAACCGAATCTTCGCCCGATCCCCGGAAATGATCACGAGAACCAGGATTGTCGCCAGATAAGGCAGCATCGACATGATCTGCGACGGCACGCCCCAACCGGCGCTTTGCGCGTGGAGCTGTAGAATCGTGATCCCACCGAACAGATAGGCGCCGGCAAGCAACCGCCCAGGCCGCCAGGTGGAGAACACGACCAACGCCAGGGCGATCCAACCCCGGCCCGCCGTCATGTTCTCGGCCCAGAGCGGCGTATAGACCAGCGACAGATACGCGCCCGCCAGACCGGCCGTTGCCCCGCCGAACAGGACTGCCAAATACCGAATGCGGATCACCGAATACCCGATCGCATGGGCCGCTTCATGGCTGTCCCCCACAGCCCGAAGAACGAGCCCGGCACGGGTCCGTGTCAGGAACCAGTAGACCGCGGGAACCAATAGAAGGGAGAGATAGACCAAAGGGTCCTGACCGAACAGAACCGGTCCCAGTAAGGGTATGTCGCTTAAAACAGGGATATGGAGCTTCGCGAGCGGTTGCACCGCGACGCCGACATAATTCTTGCCGATCAGGGCGCTCAACCCGATCCCGAAGATCGTGAGCGCCAAGCCCGTGGCCACTTGGTTGGCCAACATGGTCAAGGTCAGAAAGGCAAAGATCAACGCCATTGCCGCGCCCGCCACGGCGCCGGCGACCACACCTATGGCATCGCTGCCGGTGTTGACGGAGACGGCGAAAGCGCAAACGGCCCCGACGATCATCATTCCTTCGACACCCAAATTCAGGACGCCGGACTTTTCGGTTATCAATTCGCCAATACTCGCCAACAACAACGGCGTCGCGGCCGTCATCACCGACAGGATCAGGAGGGTCAGAACATCCATCGCGCGCCTCTCCTCATCCGATCGCCAGTTTGCGGCCGAAGCGCAGGCGGTAATTGATCAAAACGTCACAGCCCAGCAGGTAAAAAAGCAGCACACCCTGGAACAGGCCCGTTACCGCCGCCGGCAGGCCGATCTCGATCTGCGCGGTTTCGCCGCCGATATAGGTCAGCGCCATGGTGAGCCCGCCGAGCACCACGCCTACCGGATGCAGCCTGCCCAGGAAGGCCACGATGATCGCCGTGAACCCGTAGCCGGGCGAGATAGACGGCACCAATTGCCCAACCGTCCCGGAGACTTCCAAGGTGCCCGCCAGTCCGGCGAGGCCGCCGCTCAGCAGCAGGCTGAACCAGACGAGCTTGGGTTCCCGGTACCCGGCGAACCGCGCCGCGCGTGGTGCGTCGCCCAGAATCTTCAATTGGAACCCCAGCATCGACCGCGCCAACATCAGCCAGATCACCCCGGCCGCCGCCAAGGCGAATACCGCCCCCCAATGCAGTCGCGTACCGGGAATCAAGGTGGGAACCGTCGCCGAGTCGTGAAACAGGCGCGATTCGGGGAAATTGAACCCGTCCGGATCGCGCATCGGCCCATGCACGAGATAGCTCAACAGCAGCAGGCCGACATAGGTCAGCATCAGGCTAACGAGGATTTCATTCGCGTTGAACTTCACGCGCAGAAAGGCCGGTATCGCCGCCCAGGCCATGCCGCCCAACACACCGGCAATCATCATGGCCGGCAGCAACAGCGGCGTTTCCACATCATAGAAGGCCAAGGCGACCGCACCGCCTGCAATTGCCCCCAGGGTCAGTTGCCCTTCCGCCCCGATATTCCAGACATTTGCCCGAAAGCCGACCGACAGACCCAGGCCGATCAAGATCAGCGGCGTCGCCTTCACCCCCAGTTCCGAGGCGCCGTAGAGCGTTGTGAACGGCTGGATGAAATAGGCATAGAGCGCCGGACCGGCAGGCTTGCCCATCATTTCGAACAAGACGGCACCTGTCCCGACGGTCAGGATCACGGCCAGAACGGGCGAGAGATACGCAAAAAGACGCGACCGTTCGCCTTTCGCTTCCAGCCGGATCATGCCCGGACCCCCGGCTTTTCGCCGTGAATGCCGCCCATCAGAAGGCCGATCTCTTCGATCGTCACGTCACCGATGGGCTTGGGCCGCGACAGCTTGCCTTCCGACATCACGGCGATCCGGTCCGCGATCGCAAACAACTCGTCCAAATCCTGGGATATCACGACGACCGCCGCCCCACCGGCGGCCAGCGCCAGGATCGATTCCTGAATTGCCGCGGCAGACCCAGCATCGACGCCCCAAGTCGGTTGATTGATGACGAGGACGCCCGGATTTTGGGCTATTTCCCGCCCGACCGAAAATTTCTGCAGGTTGCCGCCCGACAGGCTCTTGGCCGCCGCACCGATCCCGTTCGCTTTCACGGAAAAGCGCTTGATCACATCCCCGGCGAACCCGTCCCGCGCCCGGGATAGAATCCACCCGCCGCGCGTCAAACCCATGCGGCGATCGGCGCTCAACAAGCCGTTATCGGCCAAAGGCATGTCCGGTGCGGTCGCATGGCCATTCCGTTCTTCGGGGACGAAACAGGCGCCCGCTTCCCGCCTGCGGCGCGGGCCAAGACGGCCGACCGCTTTCCCGTCGATCCGCACAGCTTCCGGATAGGTCAGGACCTCGCCGATCAGGGCATCCATCAGTTCCGGCTGTCCATTGCCCGCTACCCCCGCGATGCCGACAACTTCGCCGCCGCGGACCGAGAAACTGACATCCTTCAACGCGGTTCCGAATACTCTCTGCGCCGGCAGGGAAAGGCCACGCACTTCCAGCCGATTCGTTCGCGCCAAGGTTCGTCCGGCCGGACGTTCCGGCTTCAAGGGTGTTTCCCCGATCATCATTTTGGCCAGGCTCTGCACCGATTGCTGCCGGGGGTCGCATGTCGCGACCACCTTGCCGCCTCTCAGAATCGTCGCCGTCTCGCAAAGGTCCCGGATTTCCTGAAGCTTGTGGCTGATATAGAGGATCGCACAGCCTTCCGACGCCAGCCGCCGAAGCGTTTCGAACAAACGGCCGACTTCCTGGGGCGTCAGCACCGATGTCGGCTCGTCCATGATCATAAGTTTCGGGTTCTGAAGCAGACAACGGACAATTTCTATCCTCTGTCTTTCACCGACCGAAAGATCGAGCACCGTGCGCCGCGGATCCAGCGGTAGTCCGTATTGCGCCGAAACCTGTGTGATCCGGTCAGACAGTTCGGAACGGTCGAGGCCGCCTTGCCGTTGCGACGGCAGCGCGAGTTCGATGTTTTCCGCAACCGTCAGTGCCTCGAACAGCGAGAAATGCTGGAATACCATGCCGATGCCCAGGTCGCGCGCGGCTGACGGGCCGGCCAGTTGCACGGGCTTGCCCTGCCACAGCACCTCGCCTTGGTCCGGCTGAAGGACGCCATAGATGATCTTCACGAGCGTCGATTTTCCGGCGCCGTTCTCGCCCAGCAGGGCATGAATTTCCGATGGCTTGATAGACAGGGATACGTCGTCGTTGGCAACGACGCCGGGAAATGCCTTCCTGACGCCGCTCAATTGCAGCAGCAGCGTCGACGGGTCGTTGTGATTTTCGTTCACGGCACGCTCGACCGATTGATCCCCAAGCCTTTGTTATTGGCGCATGCGGCGCTGTCCGGCAAGCCCCGGCCCGAACCGTGTGCCCAGTTATTTGTGCGAAGCAGCAAGAACCCGGCCCGCAGCCGCAGTCGAGCTTAAAACCCGGCGAGCTGCGGCAGCCAGAGGACGAGGGCGGGAAAAGCGATGAGGATGGCAAGGCGAACCACATCGGCGGCCAGGAAAGGCACCACGCCTTTGACGATGGTCTGGATCCGCAAGTCGCTGGCCACGCCCTGGATGACAAACAGGTTCATGCCCACGGGCGGCGTGATCAGGCCCAGTTCGGCGACCGTCACGATGATCACGCCAAACCAGACCAGATCGAAACCCAGTGTGGCGACCATGGGAACGACGAAGGGCACGGTCAGCAGGATCATGCTCAAGGCGTCCATGAAGCAGCCGAGCACGATATAGAACAGCATGATCAGAAGCATGACGGCCATCGGCGACAAGCCCAGGGCTTCCACCTGACCGACCAGCAATTGCGGCAAACCCGCCGTTTCGATGAAATAGTTGAAGACGGCCGAACCGATCAGGATCAGGAAGATCATGCCCGTGATCTCCGCCGTTTCCTGGAAACACTGCCGCAGCACCGGGCGCGTCAGGGCGCCCCGGGCCCACGCCAGGACGAGGGCGCCGAAGGCGCCGACGGCGGCGGCCTCCGTCGGTGAAAAGAAGCCCAGATAGATGCCGCCGATCACGACCACGAAGAGGAGGGCGACCGGCCAAATGGCGCGTATCGTGGTGAGGCGCTCACTCCAGCTATAGCGCTTCCCCGCCGGGCCGAGATGGGGTTTGCGGCGGACCTGAACCCAAACCGCAGCCATATACAAAACCGTGCCGAGAACGCCCGGTATCAGCGCTGCGGCGAAAAGCGCGCCGATCGATTGCTCGGTCAACAGGGCATAGATCACCAGCAGGATGGAAGGCGGGATCAACACGCCGAGCGTGCCGCCCGCCGCGATGGAGGCGGCGGCCAAACTATCGTCATATCCGTGCCGGCGCATTTCCGGCAGCGCCACCCGGCACATTGTCGCCGCCGTCGCCAGGCTGGACCCGCAGATCGCGCCGAACCCGGCGCAGGCCCCGATGGACGCCATCGCCAACCCGCCGCGCATATGGCCGACAAAGGCGTTCACGCCCTGATAAAGACTGCCGGAGAGCCCCGCATGGGCCGCGAAGACCCCCATCATCAGGAACAGAGGCACGACGGAAAGCGTATAGGGGAATGTCGCTTCGAACGGCGCGCCCCCCATGATGAACCCGACCGCGTCCCACCCGTTCAACAGACCGAATCCCACGGCACCCACGACCCCCATGGCGATGGCGACCGGAACGCCGAACCCGATGAGGACGAGCGTGGTCAGAAATCCGAGCAGTCCGATGACGGGATCCGACATGGCCTTACTCGACCGGTGCGTTGTGATGCGGCGCAAGCAGATCGCCGCCACGGCCTGTCGCCGCGAACACAACATTCGCGATCGCGAGGAGCGCGGTTGCCGCGACCGACATGGCGATACCCGACAATAATGGCGCCCAGAACCAGGAATACGGAATCGCCAAGGTCATGGAGACGTCACCGTATTCCATCTGATTGACCATCTGCTCCCAGCCATGCCGGAAGATCAGACCCAGGAACCAAACGGTTATCAAGGCGGCCGCGGCACGCAGAAAGGATTGGACCCGGGCGGAGAGCCGGGCGGTGATCAAATCGACGGAAACATGGCTGGACTGCATGAAGGCGAAAGGCAGGACAGCGAAAGCGACACCCATCACGAACAACTGGACCAATTCAACGACGCCCTGAATCGCCCAACCGACCGGTTCTATGCCGATGGTATCGGCGACCAGATTGACGGCCCGCGACGCGGTTCTCAGGACGATGTCGACTATGGTCACCCCCATCGCGACGAATAGGCTGATCACGCCAGCATAGGCGAGCCAGCGCGTAGCGATGTAAAATCCCCGGTAAAGAATAGCGCCCATATCGCCTTCCGCAAGGTGCCCACAACGTTCACCGCCTTTCCCGCACCCCAGCAGCGGGGCAACGGAAAAGGCGGCGGTACACGGTCTAGACTTAGTTGCCTTCGACCTTTGCGATTTCGGCCTTCATGGCGTCATAGATTTCGCGGGCGTCGGAAATGCCGTTCGCTTCCATATTGGCGAGCCAATCTTCGACGATCGGCGTGGTGGCTTCCTTCCAGCGTGCGGCTTCTTCCGGGCCCAGCTTGGTGATCGTCGATCCCTTGGCCTTGACCTTCTCGATGCCCCAACTGTCCCATTTGTCCCACCAGGGACCGAACTTGCCGACCAGATTGTCGCCCGACATATCGTCGATGACCTTCCGGACGTCGGCCGGAAGACTGTTGTACTTCTTCTCGTTCATCGCGAACCAGAAAGAGACGGTGTAAATCCCGCCCATATCCAAGTGATGGTTCATCACTTCCGAAAGCTTGAAGGAATTCATCGGATCCCACGGGAAGACGGTACCGTCGATCACGCCCTTCTGCGTGTTCTCATAGACCTTGCCCGGCGGCAGACCCTGCGGCACGGCGCCCAGGCTTTCCAGCATCGACTTGATCGGCGCGCTTGGGAAACGGATGCGTAGGCCTTTGAGGTCGCTCATGGTCACGACCTGCTTGTCGCGGGTATGGATCAGGCCGCCGTTATGGGCATGCAGCCCCAGCACCTTCACACCCGGATACTCGTCCTTCAGGTATTTCGGATACACCGCCCATAACGCCCTGCTGGCCGCATCGGCGCTGCCGGTCATGAAGGGGAGTTCGATGATTTCCGTCCGCGGGAACCGACCGCGTGGGATGCCGCGCAGACCATGGGCGATATCGACGACGCCGGACCGGACGCTGTCATAGAGTTTCGCGATATTTCCCAATTGGGTCCCGGCCGGATAAATCGTGACCTTTACCTTGCCATCGGTCCGCTTTTCCAATTCCCGCGCCCACGGCTCAAGGAAATCGGAATGCATGCCGTTAATCGTCGGCAAGAAATGGGCGAGCTTCAACTCAATCGTCTGAGCCCCGGCCGTCGACAGGCCCGCAGTCATACCCAGTGTCATACCAGCGGCTAGAACAGCCCCCGCCAGGGCGCCTTTCATGAAGCGCATTTGCTTTCTCCTCCCTTATTCGGCGGTCGACTCTTCCTGGCCACCGCCTGTTTAGTTTCATTTGCAACTATTTTTAAGTCAAGGCTCACTGTCGGGAGAGTCCGACTTTCAAGCGCCCGCGTCGTCCAGCACCCGTTGCAGTTTGTTCATGATGCCGTTCAACGTACGGCGTTCGTCCGCCGAGAGCGGCGCCAGCAGATCCGCTTCCCATCCAAGCGCCAGGGGTGCGATTTCCTCGAACACATCCTCGCCCACCTTGCTCAGCCGCAATTGACCGCGGCGCTTGTCCTGTTCATCGGTATCGCGTTCGATCAAACCCGATTTCAGCAGTCTCGATATCGCGCGACTGACCTTCACCTTGTCCATGCTGCTCTTGTCGGCGACGTCACTCGCCGTCATCGGGGCGAAGCGCGCCAGGTTCGCAATGACGCGCCATTCGGGAATCGTGATCCCGAACTGCTTCTCGTACGCTTTGGCGAGGTGGCGGCTGATCCGGTTGGTCAGAACGGAAAACCGGTAGGGCAGAAACTCCTCCAGGCACAGGGCTTCCGATTGCGGACTGCCGCGCAAATTCTTTCTGACCGACATTCAGCAATCCCCTTCTGGACACTAGTTTCAAATGAAACTATTAACTTTAGGCAAGGTCAAGCGTAAGCGCATTGCGGGGCCGCTCAGCCGGGAAAGGAAGCGATCCTTCCTGGTACAGCGCCCCCTGAAAATCAGGGAAGGACACAAGCCATGGCTAATTTCGCCTCAACCGCCGACCTCGAAGAAAAGAAGATCACATTCGAGGAAATCGCCGAGAACGTCTATGCTTACACCGCTGAAGGCGACCCGAATTCAGGCGTCATCGTGGGTGAAGACGGCGTCCTGGTCATGGACGCACAGGCGACCCCTATCCAAGCGCAGAAGCTGATCGACTGTATCCGAGGCGTCACCGACAAGCCTATCAAATACGTCGTGCTGAGCCATTATCACGCGGTCCGCGTCATGGGCGCGTCGGCCTATGGCGCAGACGCGATCATCGCCAGTTCGCTGACCTACGACAATGTGGTCGAGCGCGGCCAGCAAGACTTCGACAGCGAAGTCGGCCGTTTTCCCCGTCTTTTCGAACAGGTCGAGACGGTTCCGGGCCTGACTTGGCCGACCATCACTTTCGAAAAGAAAATGTCCCTGTGGATGGGCAAGCGCGAAGTGCAATTGCTGCATCTGGGCCGCAGCCACACCAAGGGCGACATCGTCGCCTGGATCCCCGACTGCAAGGTCTGCTTCGCCGGCGACATGGTGGAATACGGGGCCACGCCATATACCGGCGATGCGTATTTGAGCGACTGGCCGACCACGCTGGACAATCTGATGGCGCTGGGCGCGGAAAAGATGATTCCCGGCCGCGGCGCGGCACTTAAGACACCGGAAGAAGTAAAGGCCGGTGTCGGTGATACCCGCGCCTTCCTGAGCGACATGTTCAACACGGTGAAGAAATGCGTTGCCGACGGCATGGACCTGACGGCGACCTACAAGGAAACGATGACGGTGCTGCGGCCCAAATACGGCCATTGGGTGATCTTCGATCATTGCATGCCCTTTGACGTTACCCGCGCCTTTCAAGAGGCCAGCGGCCAGGAACATCCGCAGATTTGGACGGCCGATCGCGACCGCGAAATGTGGTTGGCGCTGGAGCGGGATCAGTCGGCGGCTTAAGCCGCCGGCACCGCCGGTCTTACCCTTCACGCCTTTTTCCGGGTGACCTGTTGTGCTGAAAAGCTTCGACTATCCCCATTACCCGTTCCGGGCGACGGCCGACCAGACGGCCGGCCGGCCGGTTCGGTATGAGGTCATCGTCATCGGCGGCGGGCCCGTCGGGCTGTGCGCGGCACTTGATCTCGCCAAACACGGACGCAAATGCGTCGTCCTGAACGGCGTCGATACCGTGTCCGTCGGGTCGCGGGCGATATGCTGGTCGAAGCGCACGCTTGAAATTTGCGACCGCCTCGGTATCGGTGCCCCGGTCAGGGAAAAAGGCATTACATGGCAGAATGGCCGGGTCTTTTTCGGCGAGGAGAACCTGTACAACTTCGATCTTCTGCCTGAGAAGGGCCATCAATACCCTGCATTTGTAAATTTGCAGCAGTACTATTTCGAGCTTTTTGCCGTTGAAGCGGCGGAGACATCGGACCTGATCGATCTTCGATGGCAAAGCAAGGTCGTCTCGATTGAAGACAAAGGGGACCATGTCGTCCTGGAAGTGGAGACGCCGGAAGGCAACTACCACGTGGAGGCCGACTACGTCCTGGCCGCCGACGGCGCGCGCAGCGGCGTCCGCCGTCAGATGGGTTTGGACTTCAAGGGGCAGGTGTTCGAGGACCGCTTCCTGATCGCCGACGTCATCATGCGGGCGGACTTTCCGACCGAACGCTGGTTTTGGTTCGACCCGCCGTTCAATCCGGGACAATCGGCACTGTTGCACAAGCAGGCGGACGACGTTTGGCGCATCGACCTGCAATTGGGCTGGGATGCCGACCCGGATGAGGAAAAGAAGCCGGAGAAGGTCATACCCCGTTTGAAGCGGATGCTGGGCGACGACGCCGATTTCGACCTGGAATGGGTCAGCGTCTATACGTTCCAATGCCGCCGGTTGGAGAAATTCCGCCACAACCGCATTCTTTTCGTCGGCGACAGCGCGCATCAGGTTTCGCCCTTCGGCGCACGCGGCGGCAACGGGGGTATTCAGGACACGGATAACCTTATCTGGAAACTGGATCTCGTCATGGCGGGCAAGGCGCCCGAAAGCCTGCTCGACACATATGACGCCGAACGTGTCCATGCAGGCGACGAGAACATCCTGAACTCCACCCGCGCCACCGACTTCATCACCCCGAAGAACGCCGCGAGTCGCCGGTTCCGGGACGCGACCCTGGCGCTTGCCCGTAAACATCCCTTCGCCAGGCGGATGGTAAACAGCGGCCGTCTATCCCTGCCCGCGACATTGGACGGTTCGCCCCTCAATACGCCCGACACAGATGCATTCACGGCCGGACCCATTCCCGGCACGCCCTGCCCAGACGCCCCGGTCCTGGTCGATGGAGCACCGGATTGGCTGCTTCATCATTTGGGCGGCGAGTTCGTCTTGCTGGCCTTCGACCCGTCGGCCGATTTATCGACATTGGCAACGGACGTCGCTGCCTTCGACCCGCCGATCCGGTGCATCGCCATCGGCGGCAACCGGAGAGATGCCTGGAGAATGCTGTCCGATCCGGACGGCGTCGCCCGGAAGCGGTTCGACGGCGAGGCCGGCACGGTCTATCTCATCCGTCCTGACCAGCACGTGGCGGCACGGTGGCGAAAAGCGACAACCGCCCGGGTCCAGGCCGCCTTGAACCACGCGATTGGGAAATAGCGATATGGCGACAGACACGACCGAGAAAGCGGGCTTGATCACCGCCCCCAACATTCCGGACCCGGATGGTTTCTACGAGCGCCTCATTGCCGCCCATCGTGACCTGGACGACGAGCAAAGTGCCGCCATTAACAGCCGTTTGATCCTTCTTTTGGCGAATCATATCGGCGACAATTCCGTTTTGATCCAGGCCATCGAGGAAGCTGCACGCGGTTAGATCACAATCACAGGAACATCCCGAGACCTGCGTTGACTGTCGAAATGAAGGCGGTATCGTCACCTTGTTTCAACGGCATCGGGGGTTGCTTTGGAATTCAACGAGATACGGTATTTCCTGGCGGCGTGCGAAACACTCAATTTCACGCGCGCCGCGGAGGCTTGCAACGTCAGCACGCCGGCGCTGACGCGTGCGATCAAAAAGCTGGAAGACGAATTCGGCGGGCAATTGTTTCGGCGGGAACGCCGGCTGACGCATCTGACCGATCTGGGCCGCTTGATGCAGGTTCATCTGAGCGAGGCACAGGCAGCCGCCGATACCGCACAGACCGAGGCGAGCAAGTTCAGGGTTGGCGAAACGCGGTTGAGGATGGGTATCATCTCGACCATGTCGGCACCGCGGCTTGTCGCCTACCTCAAAGTGCTGCGTGCCGCGGCGCCGAATCTGGATCTGGATATCTGGGAAAGCCATTGCGCCGACATCGCCGATGCCTTGGATCGGGGCGACCTGGACATCGCGATCATGACCTTGCCCGACTATCCCGATCAGTTCCGGGCTGTTCCGCTCTATGTGGAACCCTACCTAGTCGCCTTCCCGCCGGGCCATCGCTATGGCGCCATGAACGCGGTTCCGATGCGTGAGTTGGAGGGCGAGGACTACGTGAAGCGCATGCATTGCGAATTTCCGTCGAATTTCGCGAAGCTCGGCATCGCCAAACCCTACAGTCAGGTTCGCGTCCGCTATGCGACGGAACGGGAAGATTGGGTCCAATCCATGGTCGCGGCGGGTTTGGGCATGACCCTTCTGCCGGAACATCTGACCTTGATTTCGGGTATCGAAACACGCCCGATTGTGGAACCGGAAGTGACCCGCACCGTCAGCATCGTCACCAAGGCGGGCCGCAAACACACCAACAACGTCGCCCTGGCCTTGAAGACCGCGCAGGGTATGGACTGGAATCATATCCCGGGGCGGTGACCGACGGCAGGGGCCTCCCGAGACAAGAGCCGACAACAATCCGCTGATTAACCGTAGAGCAACGACTCGTTGCCCGTGCGTGTCTGTTTCAGCGAAGACCTGTTTGCTAATCCGTATTGCCAGGAATTTCAGAGCATAACGGAGGCGATCAATGGTGAAAATTTTTGCAATCGCAACACTGCTTGCGGCACTCCTGCTGCTGGGGCCGGCCAATGCCGCGGTGCTCAGGATCGAGGCGACATCGCAAGCCGGCGCCTTTTCGGATTTCGTCTTGGAATTCGACGATCTGGACGGCGACAGTCTCTATTCGACCAATGAGCAGACCTTCTTTTCAGGCGTCACCCTGACCCAGTCAACCTTCACAATATTCTTCGACGTGCTTACCAGACTCGAACCGATTGAGGGCATCTCGGACGACGTGGGCCCAGGGATCGGATTGAGAACCTCCGATTTTTTGTCCGCGGCAACCGCTGTCACCTCGTCCTTTTCCTTCACGCTGACCGACGCGGAGACCGGAGAGCCTATTTCGACTGTCCCACTACCGGCTGCCGCTTGGATTTACATCGCCGGAATCCTCGGCCTAGGCTACCTGCGTCGCGTTCATAACCGTAAAAGGCAAACAGCATGACTTGCCGCGAAATTCAGTTCGGCTTGGCGGCGCGTCTCGGCCTGCCTAAACTTCCCACCGATGATAGGGAGGGAAGAGAGTGCCGAGAAACATTACGGTCGGTGCGGCGCAACTGGGACCGATCCAGCGCGCAGACACACGCAAGCATGTCGTTCAACGGCTGATCTCCCTGCTTGAGAAAGCGCATCGCCGCGGCTGCACCCTCGTCGTCTTCCCCGAACTGGCGCTGACAACCTTCTTCCCCCGCTGGTTTGCCGACGACATCGCGGAAATGGATGTTTATTTCGAGCGCGAGATGCCATCGGCGGAGACGCAGCCGCTATTCGCATGTGCCCGCGATCTGGGCATCGGATTCTATCTGGGTTACGCGGAACTGGCGGAAGAGCCCGACGGCACCTTGCACCGCTACAATACGGCCATCCTGGTAGACCAAACGGGAACCATCGTCGGCAAGTATCGGAAGGTTCACCTGCCCGGCCACAGGGAATTCGACGCCAGCCTGACCCGTCAACATCTGGAAAAACGCTATTTCGAGCCGGGTGATCTGGGCTTCCCGGTTTGGCGCAGCATGGGCGGCGTCATGGGCATGTGCATCTGCAATGACCGGCGCTGGCCGGAAACCTGGCGCAGTCTGGGGATGCGGGGCGTGGAACTGGTTATGCTGGGCTACAATACGCCGACCGGGAACCAGCATGGCGGCATGGAGCCGCCGCATCAGCGGATGTTCCACAATCACCTGAGCATCCAGGCCGGCGCCTACCAGAACGCCACATGGGCCGTCGCTGTTGCCAAGGCGGGCGTCGAGGACGGGCACGAGTTGATGGGCGGGTCCTGCATCGTTTCGCCGCAGGGGGAGATCGTCGCGCTGGCCAGCACACAGGGCGACGAATTGATCGTCGCCGATTGCGATCTCGACCTGTGCAACTTCGGAAAGAATACCATCTTCAACTTTGCCGCCCATCGCAGGCCGGAACACTATAAGATCATCACCGAACAGGCGGGAGTGACCCCGCCACCGGAAGACTGATGAGGAAATCTGACCAATGAACGCCCGTATCCTGGTCATCAATCCGAACAGCACGCAGGCCGTCACCGACGGCATCGCGCAAGCCGTGACCGGGCTCGCCCTGCCCGGCGGGCCAAGGATCGACTGCTTGACCCTGGCGGAAGGCCCGCCGGGCATCGAAAAACAACAGCATGTGGACGGCGTCGTCGGCCCGCTCTGCGCCTTGATCGGGCGCGAGGCTGCGGACGCCTATGTCATCGCCTGCTATAGCGATCCCGGAATGCACTCGGCGCGGGAAGTGACCGACAAGCCGGTGCTGGGAATCTCCGAATGTGGCTTGCTCACAGCCTGCACGATGGGCGAGCGGTTCGGGGTTGTCTCCATCCTGTCGGGATCGATCCCGCGGCATTTGCGCGCCGTGCGGCAAATGGGGCTGTGGGACCGGATGGCGGGGGACCGGGCGCTTGGCCTTGGTGTCGTCGAACTGGCAGACCGCGCCCGTGTTTTCGACCGCATGGTTTCCGTCGCGTCGGACCTGCGCGACATCGACGGCGCACATGTCCTGGTGCTGGGCTGTGCCGGGATGGCCTATCTGCGCGCCGATTTGGAACAGGCGGTCGGCATTCCGGTTGTCGACCCAACCCAGGCGGCGGTTGCCATGGCGCTAGGCCGTGTCCTTCTGGCGAAGGGCGCGTTGCTCAGTCGACAGGCGGCTGAATAGCCCTTCAAGCGTGAATCGGCGGGCGCTTGCCCGCCCAGGGCCTCGCCCCTTCCAATTGACCGGCCAGGCGGAACAACAGCGCTTCGTTCCCATAAGCCGCCGCGAACTGCATTCCTTGCGGCAGGCCATCCGCTGCCCAATGCAACGGCACCGACATCGCCGGAAGGCCCAGCGCGTTGCAGAAGGCTGTATAACCGACGGATTTCGCGATCGGTTTCATATAGTTTTCGGCCGGCTGCATCATGTCCAGGACGCCCAACTTCGGCGTTTCGATCCCCTGGGTCGGTGACAGGATGACATCGACTTCGTTGAACAGCCGGCCAATCTTTCGTCCCAGTTCATGGAGGATTTCAATCACGTTTTGAAATTCAACGGCCGTCGTGGCGCGTCCCATCTCTGCGAAGACAAGCGTACAGGTCTCCAAATCGCCCGGTCCGGCCTTGCGGCCGTGCAGCTCTTCCAGCCAATCGACCAATGCGGCGGTGTGGACATTGATGATGGTAATGACCGCGTTGGTGAATTCCTCGCCATCGATCTCCAAGGGAAAGGGAACAACATCATGCCCCAGCGTTTCGCAGAGGCGCGCGGCATCTTCAACATACTCCGACAGAAGCTTGTTCTTCTCGGTTCCGCTGAACGGTTGATCCGTCATCGCTATTTTCAGTGCACCGGGCGGCTTGCCCACTTCCGCCAGATAAGGTCCTGCGGGTGTCGGAGCGCCATAGGGATCCCCCGGCGCCGGCCCCTGCAGAATGTCAAGCAAGGCGGCGCTGTCCCGCACGGACCGGGAAAGCACGCCGCTTGTCGCGAAGCCGCTCCATCCATCGCCGGAATAGGGACCGGAACTGACCCGCCCGCGTGAAGGTTTGAGGCCGAAGAGGCCGCAGTTGGAGGCCGGCACACGGATCGATCCACCACCGTCACTGCCATGGGCTGCGGGCACGATGCCCGCCGCGATGGCGGCCGCCGCACCGCCGCTGGACCCGCCCGGGGAATAGTCCGGGTTCCAGGGGTTCCGTGTCGGTCCGTTGCGCACCGGCTCCGTCGTCGTGGTCAAACCCCATTCGGGGGAATTCGTCCGCCCCGCAATGACGAGGCCCGCCGCCTTGAAGCGCCGCACGACCTCGTCATCCATCGGTGGCTCGCCCGGCGGGTTGAAACGGGTACCGTTGGTCGCAGGCAGGCCGGGACAGATTGCGCCCAGGTCCTTCAACAGGAAGGGGACGCCGGTGAACGGCCCGTTCGGCAACCCGGCAGCGATCGCCTTGCGCCCGAAATCGATCCCGTCGACGGTCACGGCATTGATCGCCGGGTTCACCGCGTCGATCCTTCGCGCTGCTTCATCCAGCAATTCTTCCGCCGAGACCTCGCCCGACTTCACACGCCGCGCCAGACCCAGCGCATCCTCGGTGTCGTAGAAATCCATTCGTACCCCCCAACGTCGTCCTGTGCCTCGCCGGCCCTTGCCGCTGACGCGTTGCTCCGTCACTCTGCGCGAGATTAGCCGCAAGGCAGCATGATGGGGAGGGCGCAATGGCAGAAAATTTCGATCTGGTGGTTCGGAACGGGACGATCGCCACGGCCAGCGACATCATCCGCTGCGATGTCGGCATTCGGGACGGCCGCATCGTCGCCATGGCGGAGGATCTCGGCCCCGGAACGCGTGAGTTGGATGCGTCGGGCAAGCTGGTCCTGCCCGGCGGCGTCGACAGCCACTGCCATATCGAGCAAGCCTCTTCCAGCGGCGTGATGACCGCCGACGACTTTTACAGCGGCACGGTTTCGGCCTGTTTCGGCGGCACGACAACGGTGATTCCCTTCGCCGCCCAGATGCGCGGCCAGTCCTTGCGCGAGGTCGTGGACGCCTATCATGCCTGCGCCGGGCCGAAGGCCGTGATCGACTACGCCTTCCATCTGATCATTTCCGACCCGACTCCGGAGGTTATGGGCCAGGAATTGCCGGCACTGATTGAGGACGGAATCACCTCCTTCAAGGTCTACATGACCTATGACGCGCTGAAGCTGGACGACTATCAGATGATGACCGTGCTGGACGAGGCGCGCCGGTTGGGCGCGCTCGTCATGGTCCATGCGGAAAACCACGACGTCATCCGCTGGTTGGCGGAAAAATTGTTGGAGCAGGGGCATCGCGCGCCGAAATACCATGCCGTCGCCCATGCCCGCGTCGCGGAAGGCGAAGCGACAAGCCGCGCCATCCAACTGGCGAAACTGATCGACGCGCCATTGCTGATCGTCCATGTCTCGGCCGAGGAAGCGACAGATGCGATCCGCCGTGCCCAAACTGAGGGGCTTAAGATCTACGGTGAAACCTGTCCGCAATACCTGTTCCTGACCGCGCAGGACCTCGACCGGGACGGCATGGACGGGGCGATGTTCTGCTGCAGCCCGCCGCCGCGCGACGCGGACGCCCAGGAAGCGATCTGGCGCGGATTGAAGAACGGCACGTTCCAAGTGTTCTCCTCCGACCATGCGCCCTACCGTTTCGATGAAACCGCCAAGCTGAAACACGGCCCCAATGCCCATTTCAAGCAGATCGCCAATGGCGTGCCGGGTCTGGAACTGCGCCTGCCGCTGCTGTTTTCCGAAGGCGTGCGTAAGGGCCGAATCACGTTGAACGAATTCGTTGCGCTCACCGCCACCAATGCCGCCAAACTCTATGGGTTGTTCCCGCGCAAGGGCACGATCGCCGTCGGCGCGGATGCCGATTTCGCGATTTGGGATCCGGAGAAAGAGATCACGGTGACCTATGACCTGCTGCATGACGCGGTCGGTTACACACCCTACGAAGGCCGCAAGCTTACGGGTTGGCCGGAGGTGGTCGTCAGCCGGGGCCGTATCGTCGTTGACGATGGTGACCTGCATGCCGAACGGGGCAGCGGCGCTTTCCTGGAATGCGAAAAGCCGGAATCAGCCCGCCCGCTGGGAAAATTCGAGCCGGAAATCGACCCGGCACGGAATTGGGGTTTCCGGCTCTAGCGGGCATGGCCCCTGCCGCGCTCTCCAACGCACAGAAACAGATCTATTCTGACCGGTGATCTGGCGTGCCGGGAAGGCTCTGCTATTCTCACGCCCGATAGTCAAAAAAACCGCAATGGGGAGTGAGATGATCGGGTCATCCGCAGCAGATATCAAAACCATCGGCATCATCGGGACCGGCACGATCGGATCCAGTTGGGCCGCCTATTTCCTGGCGACCGGGCGCGCCGTTCATGCCTGGGACCCAGCCGAGGGATCGGACAAGAAAATCCGCGCCTTCGTGGAGAACGCCTGGCCGGCCTTGGAGGCACTGGGCGTGGTCGTCAGCGGGGCGTCGCCCGACAAGCTGACGGTCGAGAGCACGGCTGCCGCCGCTGCCGGGCCTGCCGATTTCATCCAGGAAAGCGCGCCGGAACGATTGGACGTAAAACTGGCGCTGTATAAAGACTTCGAACCGGCGGTACGCCCGGAGGTCGTGATTTCAACATCGACATCGGGCCTGTTGATGAGCGACCTGCAGAAAAACACGCAGCATCCGGAACGGTTCGTCCTGGGTCATCCGTTCAACCCGCCACACCTGATTCCCCTGGTGGAAGTCTTGGGCGGATCGAAAACCGACCCCGCGGTCGTCGATTGGACGGTCGACTTCTATAACGCCATCGGCAAGAAGGCGATCAAACTGTTCAAGGAAGTCCCGGGCCATGTCGCCAACCGGATGCAGGCGGCGATCTGGCGTGAGGCGATCCACCTGGCCCAGGAAGGGGTGGCCAGTGTCGAGGATATCGACGCCGCCATCGCCTACGGTCCCGGCATCCGCTGGGCGCTGATGGGGCCGAACCTGACCTTCCATTTGGCCGGCGGCGAAGGCGGCATGGAGAATTTCGTCGAACATCTTGGCCCGCCGACGGCGAGCTGGTGGGCGGATCTGGGTTCGCCGAGCTTCACCGATGCCGTGAAGAAGATGCTGATCGAGGGAGTTGCCGAGGAAACCAAAGGCAAAAGCGTCAAGGAATTGGCGGCGATCCGCGATAAGCGGTTGCTGGCGGTGCTGAAAGCGCTGAACGAAACCGCGTGAGAGGAAGAAAAAATGAGCGATAGACCAGTCATCGTCGTCACCGGCGGCAGCCGGGGGATCGGTGCCGCGGTTGCGGTTAAATCGGCACAGGCAGGGTACGACGTCGTCGTCAACTATGCCGGGGACGCGGACGCAGCCAAGAAGACGGTCGCGGCTTGCGAAGCGGCGGGCGCCAAGGCAATCGCGGTTCAGGCCGATGTGGCCAATCAGGCGGGCGTCGAAAAGGTCTTCAAGGCCTGCGACGACGCCTTCGGCCGGCTCGACGCGGTGGTAACCAATGCGGGGATCACCGGCACAGCCAGCAAATTGGCCGATGCGGATCCCGACATGATCAAACGGGTCGTCGACCTGAACGTCACCGGCGCCCTGTTGACCGCGCGGGAAGGTGCGGTGCGCATGATGACCAGCCGTGGCGGCAAGGGCGGCAACATCGTCAACCTGTCTTCCGCCGCCGTATGGGTCGGCAGCCCGAACGAATTCGTCTGGTACGCCACCAGCAAGGGGTCGATCGACGTGTTGACCCTGGGCCTCGCGCGGGAACTTGCCGCCGAGGGCATCCGCGTTAATGCGGTCGCGCCCGGCTTAATTGATACGGATATTCACGCTTCGGCCGGAATTCCGGATCGTATTGAGAAGTTCGGCGGTTCCGTTCCGATGAAGCGCGGCGGCACGGCGGACGAGGTGGCGGACGCCGTCATATACCTGATGTCGGATCAGGCGACCTATGTGACCGGCACGGTCCTGAAAGTGACCGGCGGCCGTTAGTCGACCAAACGTACCGAGTTTGCTGCGGCGGGGCCGGGTCAGCCGGCCCCGTCCGCGGAGCGGTCATAGATCCACATCGGCTTGGTGCCCTCAGCCAGGATAAAACCGAGCTTCCGATAGAATGGTTCGGCATGGTCGTCGGCGATCAGCACCTGTTGGTGAATGTCGCCATAGCGTTCCATGATGCGCGTCATCAGCGCTTTCCCGACGCCCTTGCCCTGGTAATCGGGGTGAACGATCAGATGCGGGTAGTAGACGACCAAATGCCCGTCCGACAGTGCGTTCACCAGCCCGATCAAGGGCCCGCGATGCCGCGCCAGGACCAGTCCGTCGCTGTTTTCCAGCGCTTTACGGACCAAATCCGGCTTCGTGCCGGAACTCCAGCTATTGGCCAGATACAAAGCGGCGATCTCCTCCTCCGCCGGTACGGGCCCGGTGCTGAATTCAATGCCGGACATCATCGCCGTCACCGCCCCACAGTCATTGCGGCGGCACTTGGGTCACCAGCGGCTTGCCCGCAAAATGCAGGGCCAAGTTCTCTATAACCAGATTGCCCATCGCCGCCCGTGTTTCTTCCGTCGCGCTGCCGACATGGGGCAGCAGTACCGTACGATCCGAAGCGACCAGCTCGGCCGGCACATGCGGCTCCTTGGCGAAAACGTCCAATCCCGCCCAGCCGATCGCGCCATTCTTGACCGCCGCAACAAGCGCGTCCTCGTCGACGCAGGAGCCGCGGGAAATATTGATCAGAGATCCTTGCGGACCCAACGCCTTTAGAACTTCCGCATTCACGACATGATGGGTGGATGCGCCCCCCGGGCAGGCGACGACCAGGTAGTCGGCCTCGGCCGCCATGCGCACCACGTCATCATAATATTTGTACGAAACGTCCGGCTTCGGCCGCGGGCCGTGCCAGACAATCTTCACGCCGAAGACGTCAAGCTTGCGCGCGATATCGGCCCCGATCCGGCCCAGGCCGATGATTCCAACGGTCTTACCCCGCACGGCGCGCGTCAGCGGCATGTTTCCGTCGGATGCCCATTTTCCGGCGCGCACGTAGCGATCCGCCTGAACCAGGTCCCGCGACACGGCGAGCAGCACCATGACTGCGGTATTCGCGACATCGTCGGTCAGGACATCAGGCGTGTTGGTCACCGGAACGCCCCGTTCCGAAGCCGCCGGAATGTCGATCGCGTCCGTGCCGACGCCGAAGCTGGAGATGATTTCCAGGTTCGGAAGAGCAAAAATCATCTCCCGCGAGGCGCCGTAATGGCCTGTCGTCGCGATGCCGCGCACCGAATCCGCAACCGCCGCGAGTCCTTTTTTCTTGTCTTCGAAGGTCCAGTAGCGGTGCAGGATGTAGGCATCATCAAGCGCCTGCATGATTTTCGGCGGCAATTCCCCCACTACCAAAACGGCAGGTTTTGTCATGTTAGACTCCAAATTTTCGGTCGGGTTTATCAGGCGCCTGATGACGGCACTCAGATACGCTGACCCCTACAATGTGAAAAAACCCCTGTGCGGACAAGCGCTTATCCATTCACAACTGCCCTGCGCCGCAGCTTGCCGTATTTGCATCGAATTTTAGGTATCTTATCGGATCATTTGACCGGCATTCCGTCGTTGAAATATTCGTACATCCAGTTGGTTTTTATGGATAATTTTAGTTTCCACATTTTTACGGAATTGCGCCGATAATCCCGAACGATACTCATTGAGGCAAAACGCATTTGGCCGTTCTCTTAGCCCATCACGACGGGGCACAGCTTCGTTGTAGCGCTAGCAAGAGGAGGTCACCACAATGATCACGCGCAATAAGTTGATTTCGTTTGTTAATGATGAATCCGGCGCCACCGCCATCGAATACGGCCTGATCGCCGCTCTCGTGTCCGTCGCCGCAATAGGCGCCCTGCAAGCCATGGGCGGTTCGCTGGAGCAGATCTTCACGAACGTCTCCGGCACGCTCGACAGCGCCGTCACCGGCGGCACGACCGATCCGGCCACCCCGCCGGCAACGGAATAAGTACTCAACCGCGTAACTGACCGGTTGCTGCGCTCCAGCGCTGCAAGGATGAAACAGCGGGTATCTCCCCTCGCCATCCGCACTTCACCTTGCAGCCTGGAGCGCCGGTCAGCCGGACAGAAAGTTTCAAGAAAAGACAATGAACATACAGGCGGCAAATCCGGACGTTTTATTCCTCGGCGCATTCGCCCTCACGGTATTCGCCGCCGCCGTCACTGATATCAAAGACCGTCTAATCCCCAATACATTGTGTCTGATCATCGCGGCCCTGTGGGTTCCCTACGCGATCTTCGTGACTGGGGAATTCCTTTATCCCTTCATCACCGGCTTAATTATCCTCGTCCTGGGCATCGCCGCTTTCTCCGGCGGGTTTCTTGGCGGCGGCGATGCGAAACTGCTCGCGGCCTGCGCGCTGTGGATGGGACCGGCACAGATCTTTCCTTTCCTGTTTCACACCGCCCTTGCCGGCGGCGCCCTGGCGTTGCTTTGGCGCTTTGAAGAGCCGGTGCGTTTCGCCCTCGCACGTGGCGGCATCGACGTTCAAGTCACCGCAACCCGTGAACTTCCCTATGGACTGGCCATCGCCGTCGGCGCGATCTTCGCTGCCGCGCGCATGGCCAGCCTTTCCTGATCAAAAGGATTAACCAATGCGCGTAAGAACGATAGTCCTGGCAGTGGTCGCGGTCGGCGCGGCATTCGGCGCCGCGACTTTGGCGCGCGATTGGCTTCAAGCCCAGCAGCAAGCCTTGCAGGCCCAATTGGCCGCCAACAAGCAGGAGCCGGTGAAGGTTGAAACGGCAAGAGTCTTGGTTGCGCGCGACGATCTGCCCGCCGGCGCCTTTCTCAAGGAAGACAACGTCCGTTGGGCCGATTGGCCGAAAGATGGCGTTGCGGACACCTATTTCGTCGAAGAAGAAACCACCCTGGAAGATTTGTCCGGCGCCGTCGTCCGGACCGGATTGACGTCCGGCGAGCCGTTGACGGCGGGTCGGATCGTCCGCCCGGGTGACCGCGGTTTCCTGGCCGCGGTTCTGCGCCCCGGCATGCGGGCAATCTCGGTCCCGATCAATGCGACGACCGGCATTTCCGGTTTCATCTTTCCAGGCGACTTCGTCGACCTGCTGCTGACCCAGTCATTGAAACGCGGCGAAACGACCCGCCATGCCAGCGAAACCGTGCTGCGGGAAGTTCGCGTTCTGGCCGTCGATCAGCGCGTCAGCGATCAGGAAGGCACCCCCACAATCGCCAAGACCGCGACGCTTGAGGTCACGCCGAAACAAGCCGAGGAAATTGCGGTGGTGATGGAAATCGGCCGGCTGTCGCTCGCCCTGCGCAGCCTGCCGCAAGAGGCCGAGAACGGCGATCAAATCGTCGAGCCGTTCGGCCCGACCCTGACCTGGGACAGCCAGGTCAGCCGCGTTCTGCAATCACCGGCGTCGGTCAATTCCGACGGCAAGCCCGCGACCACGGAAGTGAAGGTCGTGCGCGGGTCCGAATCCCAGACACTCGCCTTCCGGAGGGTTCAGTAATGCTGACAATCCACACCATGGGCCGGACAACGGATACGCCGATGAGCAACCATTCGATGATGATGAGCCGCGCGCCCTACAAGCGCCGCATCTTCCGCCGGTCCACGGCCCGGTCGCCGATGAAAGTCGTCCTGGCCTTCGCTTTCCTGTTTGTGGCAGGCGCCGCCGGGGCGTTTCCGGTTCTCGCCGCCAGCTTCGAGTTGGCCGCCGTGACCGAACAGCCGATGCCCTATGCCGCGACGGAGGGCCCAAACTCGGCCATCGCCTTGGACATTAATGGCGGAACCATGCTGCGCCTCCCGAGGGCCGCCAACGCCGTCTTCGTCGCGAACCCGGAAATTGCGGATGTTCAGCTGAAGTCCCCGAAACTGATTTTCGTGCATGCCCGCACGCCGGGTGAAACGGCGATCTTCGCCGTGGATGCCAGCGACAACATCATCCTGAGCCACCGCGTCACCGTCGGTCACAACTTGACCCGCCTCGGCGAAGTCATGCGTCAGGTTCGCCCGAACGCAAACATTCAAGTCGCTTCCCTGGGCGATTCCATCGTGCTCACCGGCAATGTCGGCAGCGCGCAGGAATCGGACGATCTTCGCGGCCTTGCGGCCCAGTTGCTGGGCAAGAACGGCCAAGTCATCAACCGACTGACCATTGCCAAGCCGCAGCAGGTGAATCTGCGCGTCCGTATCGCCGAAGTCAGCCGCGACATCACGAAGCAGTTCAACATCAACCTGGGCATCGCCCAGACGATCGGTGACCTGACTCTCAACGGCGCGACCGGACTGTTCGTGAACGGCGGCGCGGCGACCGGAACGCAAGTCATTCAGGGCGCATTGAACTCAGGCAATACCAGCATCGATTTTCTGCTCGACGCCTTGGACCAGAACGGCCTGATCACCCTGCTTGCGGAACCGAACCTGACCGCGCAGAACGGCAGCGAAGCCAACTTCCTGGTCGGCGGCGAATTCCCGATCCCGATCCGGGACAGCGACGGCGATCTGGCGGTCATATTCAAACAATTCGGCGTCAGCCTGGGTTTCGTTCCCATCGTGCTGGACGACGGTCAGATCTCCATCAAAATACTCACAGAAGTCAGCGAACTCTCAGCCGCCGGCGCGATCACGATCGACACATTGACGATCCCGGCCTTGTCGACCCGCCGCGCCGAGACGACGGTCAATCTGGGCAGCGGCCAAAGCTTCGCAATCGCCGGCCTGTTGCAAAACACGACCAACAACGCGCTGGACCGCTTCCCGGGCCTTGGCGAATTGCCGATCCTCGGCACCCTGTTCCGCTCGACCGATTTTCAGCGCTCCGAAAGCGAACTGCTGGTGATCGTCACGCCGTATCTGGTCCGGCCCGTATCCGGGCGGATCGCCGACCCGACGGACCGTTACCAGCCGTCCAAGGAATCCGATCGAATCCTGATGGGCGACTTGAACAAGTCCATTCCCGCCAACGTGACCACGGCCGCCTTCGATGGCCAGGGCCGCCGCGGCTATGCCGGCTCTGCCGGCTTCATACTGCGCTGAGGACAAAGGCTATGCTGAAGAAAGCCGCCACCGCACTTGTTGCACTTGGCCTCACGGGCAGCCTTTCCGGCTGTTTCACCGGGCAGGAAATGGCGAGTATTGAAAAACGCCCCCAGGCGCAGGTGGAATTCACCCATTTCACCCATGTCGTTGCCGATTCCGGCCAGGCCGATATCGTCGCGGGCGCCGATGGGTTCCTGCGCGCCTTCCGGGCCCGCTACGGGGATGTGATATTTGTCAGCGGTGGGGCAACCGATCGGCGCAGCGAATTGGCTGCCTATCTGAGCCGCAACCATCCCGCACTTCGCATCGTGTTGCGCGGCGAGGCCGATCCGAAGCCGCTCACGCTTGTTTTGGAGCGCGCGGTCGCTTTCACCACGGAATGCGGTTATTTCGACCGTCCGGTCGTCGATGGCGCCGATCAGGCGACCATGCCCGGCTTTGGATGCGCAACCGATATGAGCCTTGCGCAAATGGTCGCGGACCCGCGCGACCTGACGACAGGCAAGGCCGGCGGCCCGATGGACGCTGAGATCCCGACGGATATTTTGCAGGCAGTCCGGGAAGAGCGTTTCAAGATTACCGTTCAGGAAAACGCCACGACCGGCGGCTCGTCCGAAAATTAATCCGACTTTAGGCGGAGACATCGTATGAATACCCCGCAGGAACGCACTCTCAGCCTGATTGCCGTCAGTGACGACGCGCAGCTGACCGACGTGTTGGCGCGAATGGTTGACGGCGGCTTCAACGCGGCGGCCGAGGTTCTTCCGCGATCGACCTTGCCGGAACAACTTTCGGACTGGCAAGCGGACTTGATCCTGCTGGACGTCACCAACGACCTCGACCCCATGGACACCATCCACCGCATGGCCGACGCCTCCACCGGACGGGTTGTCGCCGTCGGGGACGTGAACGACGTTTCCATGTACCGGGCAGCCTTGCAGGCCGGCGCGGAAGACTACCTGGTCATGCCGCTGGACGAAGCGACGCTGACCGAGGTCATCACCCGGGCGCGGGCGCCGGCCGCCCGGGCCCCGGTACATGAGGAGGAACCGGAAGGCACCAGCCTGCATTTGGTGATCGGCGCGCGCGGCGGCGTGGGTGCGACGAGCTTTGCTGTTTCGACAGCATGGCTTTCCGCTGAAACCTTCGGGCGGGAGACCGCGTTGATCGACCTGGACCTTCATTTTGGAAGCTGTGCGCTTGCGCTTGATTTACTGCCCGGCTCGGGCCTTCGAGACGCCCTGCAGCACCCTGAGAGAATCGACTCGCTGTTCATCGGAAGCGCCATGATCAACGCGACGAGCAAGTTGTTCGTGCTGGGGGCGGAAGAAAGCCTGGATCACCATGTTGATCCTTCGCCCGCTGCGATCACGACGCTTTACGAGGCGGTGTCCTCGACTTTCAAATCGGTGATCGTCGATATTCCCAGACACGCCCTGCACTATGCGCGCCCGTTAATCGCAATTGCCGACAGCGTCACGATCGTCACCGATTCTTCCATTGCCGGCTTGCGCGATACGGTCCGCCTTCAGGAAAACATTGCGGACGGCATGAACGCCCGCAATATCCAGATCGCCGTCATCGAAAGGCCGAAGCCGCAACAGCAGGTCACGCGCAAGGAGATGGAACAAGGTCTCGGCGGTCCGGTCCATGTCTGGATCCCACATGACGCAAAAACGTCCGTCGCCGCTGCAACGCAAGGGAAATCCCTGCCGGAAATCGCAGGCCCGCGCAATCCGATCACCAAGGCTTACAGCACGATCGCGCGCGACTATGCCGGCGTTTCCGATGATCAGGCGAAAGGGAAGAAACTATGGCGCTGGTAGACAGCCTGAGAGGCCGGCGCGGCGAGAAGGCGGAGGTTCAAACGGCTACCGTTGCGCTGCGCCGCTTTCGGGACGATTTGACCCGGGTGATTGCCAATGCGCTGTCCGATCACAATCCGCGATTCGCGAAACGCTCGGACCTGAGCCGGATCATTAAGGACACCATCAACAGCGAGGCGCGGAAGCAGGGGCTCGCGTTGAGCCTATTGCAGGAACGCAATCTGATCACCGACCTGCTGAACGAATGGATCGCTTCCGGCGGCCGGCCCGACGCGGTATTCGAGGACGACGCCCCCGTGGCCCCAAAACCGCCGGGCGGGCCGTCGATCCGCATCGGCGGGCAGCAGATTCCGTCCCGGCCCGCCTCCAAGGTTGAATCAGCCCCGCTACGTTCGGAGAAAACGCTCGCGCCCGCCCCGACCGGTGGAGAGACCCTGCCGGGCACGAAGCTCTCCGATCTGATGTGGGATGCGGAACCCGCAGCCACTCCGGCCAAGCCGGAAGACATGGGTCGCGCGACAGTGGAAGCCGCCGCCGAGGTGGTCCGCGGCCCGCTGACAGAACAAATCGATGTCAGTGCCGCGGCAAAGTTGTCGCGCGGTGAATTGGCCTCGCAAATCACCGAGATTCTGTCAGACATCCTGCGCGCAAAACAGATCCAGCTGAATACCATGGAGCAGCGGGATCTGGTGACGCTGTTGATCAACGACATGCTGGGGCTAGGCCCGCTCGAAGCGCTTCTGGCGGACGAGAGCATCACCGACATCATGATCAACGGCCCCGCGCAGATTTACGTGGAACGCAAGGGAAAGCTGACGCTGACCGACATTCGGTTCCGCGACAACCAGCACCTGATGGGCGTCTGTACCCGGATCGTTAACCGGATCGGGCGCCGCGTCGACGAAAGCTCGCCGATGTGCGACGCGCGCCTGGAAGACGGCAGCCGCGTCAACATCATCATTCCCCCTCTCGCCCTCGACGGGGCGTCGGTCTCCATCCGTAAGTTCTCTGAAAAGAAGATCACGCTGGAAGTGATGACCGGCCAGAACAACATTTCAAAGCCGATGGAAACGGTGTTGAAAATCGCCGGGCGCAGCCGTCTCAACATTCTGATCAGCGGCGGAACCGGGTCCGGTAAAACGACCTTGCTGAACGCGTTGAGCCGCATGATCGACACCGGGGAGCGCGTCGTCACGATCGAGGATGCGGCCGAACTTCAACTGCAGCAACCGCATGTGGTCCGACTGGAAACCCGCCCGCCGAACCTGGAAGGGCGTGGCGAGATCACCATGCGCGACCTCGTCAAGAATTCGCTGCGTATGCGTCCCGACCGCATCATCCTCGGCGAAATTCGTGGCGGTGAGGCGATCGACATGCTGCAGGCCATGAATACCGGCCATGACGGGTCGATGTGTACCATTCATGCCAACAACCCGCGTGAAGCGCTGACCCGGCTTGAGAATATGGTCTCCATGGCCGGCTTCAATCTGCCGGCCAAGGCGATGCGTCAGCAGATCGCGTCCGCCGTCGACCTGATCGTGCAGGTCAGCCGCATGCGCGACGGCAAGCGCCGGATCACCAGCGTGACGGAAGTCGTCGGTATGGAAGGTGATATCATCACAACCCAGGAACTGTTCGCGTATCGCTTCAAGGGCGAAGACGCGGACGGCAACTTGATCGGCGATTTCGAACCGGCCGGGTTGCGTCCGCATTTTTCCGAGAAGGCGTCCTATTTCGGCCTTGAACGCCCGCTGGTGGAGGCCATGTCGTGACCGACCTTCTCAATCACCTTACCCCGGACGTCATGTTCGCCGCCGTCGCCGTTCTGGTGGCGGTCGCCGTGCTTGCCGGTGTCTATGTCATCGCCTCCGTGAACGTGCGCGAGCGGGGACACCGCCGCAGCCGACTGGAACGCGCAGTGTCGCGTCGGCGCGGCGCCAAGCAGGCGGACGAAGTGGTCTCTCTGCGTCGCCTGGACCCAACCAGCCGGTTCGACAAATTCTTCGGCCCGCTGTTGCCTAAGCCAGAAAAGCTCCGCGTCCGTCTGCGCCAAACCGGCCGCAAGATTTCGCCGGGGCAATTCGGGCTGGGCGTGCTGCTCACCGCGATTGTCGCGTTCGTGATGATGTGGCGGCTCGGCGGGCTCTCGCCGTCGACCTCCCTTGTCGTTGGGTTGGCAGCGGGTTTGCTGCTACCGAATTTCTTCATTTCCACACTGATCCGGCGACGCCGCGAAACATTCGTCGACAAACTGGCGGACGGCATCGACGTCATGGTGCGCGGGTTGAAGGCCGGGCTGCCGGTTTCCGAAACAGTCGTGGCTGTCGCCAACGAGGCAAAAACGCCCGTGAAGGAAATCTTCTCGGAAGTCGCGGATAGGGTGCGCGTCGGCGCCCAGGTCGACGAAGCATTCGCCCAGGCCGCGGAAAACATTGCCGCACCGGAACTCAAATTCCTGTCGATCACACTCTCCGTGCAGAAGGAAACCGGGGGCAATCTGGCAGAGACGCTCGAGAACCTGTCCGAGATTCTGCGGAAGCGCCGGCAGATGAAAATGAAAATCAGGGCGGTTTCGTCCGAAGCCCGCGCAAGCGCAACCATCCTCGGATCCCTGCCCTTCGTGATGTTCGGCATCCTGCTATTGGTCAATCCGAGCTACGCGACCGAGCTTTTCCACGACCCGCGCGGCCACATGCTGCTGGCCGCGGGGCTGGGCAGCATGGCGCTGGGTATCGGCGTGATGATGAAAATGGTGAGGTTTGAGATCTGACATGACGTTCAACGATCTTCTTCCCAGTGGCTGGAACGGCGCGGACGTGGTTTTCGTGCTGGCTTGGGCCGCGACTTTCTTCGCCGTCATCGCGATCTGGGTTCCGTTGATGGAGCGCAAGCCGAGCAGCCGCAGAGCCGCCGCCATCCGCCAGCGCCGGACCGACCTGCTGACCAAAGCGCGGGAACCGAAGAGGCGCGGCCTGGGGAGACAAGGGATCGGTGTCGCCAAGCAGGTGGTTCAGCGCCTTGAATTGCTGGGAAGCGGCCAGGCCGAGGCCGCGCACTTGAAGATGCTCCGGGCCGGGAAGCGGTCGAAGGACGCCGTTGTCCTGTTCCTTTTCATGAAACTGGCAATGCCCATCATCCTGGGCAGCATTACGGCCATCCTGCTTTACGGCACGAGCCTTTATCCCATGCCGCCGCTGGTGAAGCTGATGGTCTCCGTCACAATGATCATGGTCGGTTTCTATTTGCCGGAGATGTATGCAAGGAACGCCGCTGACAAGCGCAAGGCCACACTGTCCAAAGCCATGCCCGACGCCATGGATCTATTGGTCATTTCCGTCGAAGCAGGATTGAACCTGGACTCGGCGCTTATCCGCGTTGCGCGGGAAATGCGGCTGTCCTGCGCGGAACTGGCCGACGAGCTTGAACTGACCGCCGTAGAACTTGGATTTCTTCAGGAACGCCGCGAAGCGCTGCGAAACCTGGAACTAAGAACAGACCTCCCCTCTGTCACCGCCCTGGTCGGCACGCTGGGCCAAGCCGAGAAATACGGTACGCCCCTGGCCCAAAGCCTGCGCGTGCTGGCCGCCGAGATGCGGACCGAGCGGCTGATGAAAGCGGAGGAAAAGGCTGCCAAGCTGCCGGCGACGCTGACAGTGCCGATGGTCGTCTTCATCATGCCGGCCCTGTTCATCGTCTTGATCGGCCCGGGTATCCTGCGCACCGTCGATGCGTTGGGGAACCTCTAGAGCGACGCGCCTTCAGACGGACATCCCCTGACGGGTGAGCCTCCGCCATCGGGCGCAAGCGCTCGGCTCCATACCGCCAAGAACTCGAATGAGATGAAATCAGGATTGCGGCGGACGGCCGTTCGCCATGAAGGTGCGGATGGACTCCAGCCGACGTTTGGGATCCTGAAGCCCCCGGATCGTCCGGAAATAGTCCAGGTTCCGTTCCACCGACGAAGGATCCATGTCGAAGGATGCAAGTTCCCTCGCTTCGGCCTCCTGCCCCGCCAAAGCCAGAACCATGACAAGAGTTTGCCGATGCTGAGGCGCCGCGCCATCCAGCGCGATCACTTTGCGCAACCGCGCGATCCCTTCCTCTTCCGATCCGGACAGGAATTGACTGAGGCCCAGATTGTGCTGCAGGTCGAGATTTCCATCCGCCTGAGCCAAACCCGATTGGTAGGTCGATTGCGCGGCCTGATGATCGCCCATCAGATCGTAGGCGGCACCGAGGCCGAGATAGGCGCGGTAATCCGTCGGCGCCGCTTCCACAGCCGCCAAATAATGCGGGATCGCCAATCCGGGTTCACCGATGGAAAGAAGAGCGTTCGCCAATCCACGCCGCGCTTCGACATCCTTCGGCGCGCGCTTCAAAGCCGCACGGAACGCTTCGGTCGCCTCCTCGGGCGCACCGCCCATGGACAGGGCAAGACCGAGCTTTGCCAGCGGTTCTGGCGATTCCAGGTTCACGGAGTGCGCATTGCGGAAAAGAGACGCTGCCGCGGCGAAGTCGCCAGCCTGCAACTTTTCTTCACCTGCATTCATCACGGCGTCGAACGTCGCGGTCGACGGTGCCGAACCGGCCAGTTTGGCCTGTTCACCGGTTAGCATGCAGCCCGGCAAAACCAGACAGGCCAAAACGGTGCCCGCCTTCAGATGCCAGCGCAAACGCCTGCCCAATCGCGTGCGCATGATATTACCCTTACCTTTCACAATCTAGCCGCGACCCTAGCCGATGGCAGTATTGCAAGCATTAGAAAAAACGCTGCATTTCAATTGATTGCAAGATTTATCCACAGCATCGTCTATATTGGCTCTTCGAAATAATGGCCCAATAACCGATCCGAATACGAAGATTATCGTACTAGGCTAATGGGACTTTCAGATATAATGCGGCGCCATGGCATATACGAACGACACCAGCAATGACGGCAAAGACCGTACCAACGAGTTCCAATTGTTCGGTCTTGACGAAGCCTGCGACCCGGCGCTCGGTGAAGTGCTCGCCCTATGGGAGAACGTCGCCAGCAACGGCGAACCGCCGCTACGGCAAGCACTGGACCCCTTCACCCTGAAACCGTGGCTGGGCCATATCAGCATTTACGAGGCCGTCGACGGCGGGGATTTCATGATCCGGCTTGAGGGGTCGGCTATTGTTCAGATGACCGGCGAAAATTGGACCGGCCGAATGGCCAGCGGCGTGGATCAGACATACGGATCGCAGCTGGTTGCGCATATGACGGAAGTCCTTGCTTCGAAGAAGCCGTCCTTTCACCGCATGATGGTTTTCCAACGCCGTCATTTCCTGGCGTCACGCATTCTTCTGCCGGTACGGAAATCCGCGGACGGCCCCGTCGATCAGGTATTCCTGGTCATGTACCGGGACGTCATTCAACCGGACGCGTGAAGGGGCATCGTGGACCGGCGCGCGCCTACTGTTTGACCGTCGTCGCGCCGGACGCGGCCAATGCCTCGACCTCGGCGTCATCGGCGCCCAAGAGTTCCTGCAGAACCTCGTCCGTGTGCTGACCCAATGTCGGCGGCGCGTGCCTATACTGGACAGGGGTTCCCGACATTTTCACCGGGTTGGCGATGAGCGGCACCGTGCCCTCGCCGGCCGCCGGATGCGGCAGGTCGATCCGCATGCCCCGCGCCTTGACCTGTGGGTCGTCGAAGACCTGCGCAATGTTGTTCACCGGGCTGCACGGCACCCCGCGGCCCGCCAGGCCGTCGACCCATTCCGCCACCGTTTTCAGCGCCATATAGGCCGGCATCAACGCGTATAGTTCCTCCCGGTTCTGGACACGTTTGGAATTTGTTTCGAACCGCGGATCAGCGGCGAGGTCCCCGGCGCCCGCGAAGTCACACCATTTCCGGTATTGGCCGTCATTGCCGACCGCCAGGATCACATGCCCATCGGCGCATTCGAAAACCTTGTAGGGTACAATATTGGGATGCTCGTTGCCGCGCGGCTTTGGGACGTCACCGGATACAAGGTAGTTGACGCCTTCGTTGATCAGCCAGGCCACCTGTGTATCGAGCAGGCAGCAGTCGATATGCTGCCCCGCACCCGTCTTGTCCCTGTGGCGCAGTGCGGCCAGGATCGCTGTCGACGCATACATGCCGCACATGACATCCGCAATGCCGACGCCGACCTTGACCGGTTCCACGCCCGGCGTTCCGGTGATCGACATGATCCCACCCAATCCCTGGGCAAGGAAATCGTATCCGGCGCGCGGCGCGTAAGGGCCGGTCTGCCCGAAACCCGTGATGGAGCAATAGATCAGGGAAGGGTTCTCTTCCTTCAAATCGTCATAGGAGAGGCCGTAGCCCTTCAATCCCCCAACCTTGAAATTCTCCACCAGAACGTCGCATTCCTTGATCATCCGGCGGGCCAGTTGCTGACCTTCCTGGCTGGCGAGATTGATCGTCACCGATCTTTTGTTCCGGTTTGCGCAAAGGTAATAGGCGCTTTCCGTCGTATCGTCGCCGTCATGCCCCTTGACATAGGGGGGCCCCCATTTGCGCGTGTCGTCGCCCTGATCCGGCCGCTCGATCTTGATAACGTCCGCGCCCAGATCACCGAGGTACTGCGTGCAAGTCGGTCCGGCGAGGATCCGGGTGAGATCGAAAATGCGGATACCTTCCAGCGGCATGCCTGTCATGGTTTTCCCCCTGCCGGTCTAGTCGGCGACTGTCGAAACGGTGAATTGAATAGTGCGGCGCAATGGATCAAAGCCGACCATCATATGCTTTGCGATCGAACTTGCATGCAAGCACCGTAAAGGTGTCGGCCGCCAGGGCATCCTGCATGGCCGTGGCCAGTTCTTCCCGCGACTCCACGGTGACGCCCCGTCCGCCCAACGCCTGCCCGACCGCGGCGAAATCCGTGCCGTCGAAGTCGACGGCGAGGTTCTTCATGCCGACGCCGCGCTGTTTCAACTCGATCAACGCCAAGGAACGGTCGACGAAAACCACGACCGGCACCGCAAGTTTCAGATCGCGCAAAGTCGCCAACTCACCCAGGATCATCTCCAACCCCGCATCGCCGGTGAAGCAGACAACGGGCCTTGCGGGTTCGGCCACTTTCGCGCCGATGGCGAGCGGTAAGGCGCAGCCCATGGTGCATAGCCCGGTCGATTGCAGCAATTGACGTTCGTGGAAACAGGACCAGACCTGACTCAACAAAATTCTGTGCGCCCCGCTATCGACCGTGGCGACGCCGTCCCGCGGCAAGGCGGCGCGGACAGTCTCGACAATCGCGGCCGGACCCCAGGCTTCGTTCTGTCCGTAGGCGCCGGAGAGCGTCTCCTTGGCTGCCGCAGGTTCGCCGTCAACCCAGGTATCGCGCGGATCAATGCCATTTCCAAGCGCGCGCAAGCCTGCCGCTACGTCGCAGACAAAACTGACGCCGGAGTGATGCATGTAGTGATCGTTCGTGGCCGCCGCGATCTCCACCACGTTCTGATGACGCGGGTCCCAAACATTGCGCCAGCCGGTCCTCATTTCGATCGGGTCATACCCGGCCAGCAGGATGAGGTCGGCATTCTTCAGCAAAGGCAACAGGGACCTGTCCGCCGTCGGCGACAGACCGGCGCCCCCTAGCGCAATGGCGGCGTCTTCCGGCACTATCCCCTTGGCCTTATAGCTTGTGATCAACGGCACGTTATGGCGGCCGCAGAAATCGGCGACTTCCGCCGCGCCGCCCGGACTGTTCAACACATCCAACCCGGCGATCATGATCGGTCGTTCCGCCGCCGCGAGCCAGGCCCGCGCCTGATCGAGTTCCGGTCCCGGCGCCGGAGCCGTTGCGCTGTTGCGCGCGCGCTGCGCCGAGCCGACGCAAGAGGCCGGTTTCGTCTGCCGGGAAATCGGCAAATCGATATGGACCGGGCCGGGGCGATCGTCCAAGGCAAGACACACGGCGCGGTCCGCCAGCACGTCCACCGCCCCGTCGCCCAACGTGAAACTGCCCTTGGTGACGGGCTTCAGGACGGCGCCGTGATCGAAGACCTGGTGGTTGTAGGTCAGGCTTTCCTCGGGATCGACGCAGCCGGTGAGGACGATCAGGGGAACCCGATCCTGCTCTGCGTTCGCGACGACGTTGAACCCGTTGGCAAGGCCCGGGCCCACCGTCGTCACCAAAATTCCTGGGGCGCCGGTCATGTGGTAGACGCCTTCCGCCATGAATCCGGCATTGTTTTCGTGTTTGGTCAGGATGAAACGGATGCCGGCCCGGTCCAGGGCGTCGATCATTGCGATCACTTCGCCGCCCGGAATCCCGAAGGCGAAGCGGCATCCGGCGTCGTAAAGACGCCGTGCAATGATATCCACGGCAAGCGTGTCGGAACTGCTCTCAGCCATGATGCCCTCAGCCCGTTTTTCGGCGCCTATCGACGCCGGGTTCTGATACGCGATTATTCAGCCGCCGCCTTGGCGGCCCGCTGTGCGAGACGGTCATACCCATCCCGTGTCTGGGGCAATTTACGGCCCAGCAACCGGCTGGCAACCACGGTTCTCAGGATTTGAGCCGTTCCGCCGCCGATTGTGAACATTCGTGCGTCGCGCACCATCCGTTCAAGCGGCAGATTCCGGGAATACCCGCGCGCGCCGAAAAGCTGCAGAGCATCGTTGGTGACCTTGATCGCCATTTCCGACGCGAAGATTTTCGCCTGGGCGGCCAATTGCACATCGGGGAAGGGCGCAGCGCTGGAAGCGGCGCGCCAGATCAGCATGCGGGCAGCATCCAATTGCATCGACATGTCCGACAGCATCCATTGAAGGCCCTGGAATTCCGCGATCGGTCGGCCGAACTGTTCGCGCTCCTGCACGTAGTCGAGTGCGTGTTCATAGGCGCCGGCCGCGATCCCCATCGCCACGGTGGCGGCACCGACCCGTTGGGAGTTATAGGCATCCATCAATTCGGCGAAGCCGCGCTTGAACCCGCCGGGCGGCACCAGGACCATGTTCTCCGGAACCTCAAGGTCTTCGAAATGCACCTCGGTCTCCGGAATGCCGCGCAGGCCCATGGTTGGTTCGCGCGTGCCGATGCGCAGGCCCTTCGACTCGTCGCGGACGGCGAGAAACCCGCCGATACCCTGTTCGGCGCCTTGCTCATCGAAGACGCGCGCGAAAATCAGGTGCAGACGGGAAACGCCGCCGCCGGTGATCCAATGCTTCTTGCCGTTCAGCACATAGGTGTTGCCGCGCTTGTCGGCGCGGGTCGTCATTTCCGTCGCGGCCGACCCGGCATCGGGTTCCGTGATGCAGATCGCCGGCTTGTCCCCGCCCAGCACGAAGGGTGCGACGAATTTCTTCTGTTCTTCGGTGCCGTAGCGCAAGACGGCGGAGATCCCGCCCATATTCGCTTCCACCACGATTCGCCCGGTGACGCCGCAGACCTGCGCGAACTGTTCGATGACGATCGCCGCATTCAGGAAACAGTGACCCTGCCCGCCATAGGCTTCCGGCACGGTCATGCCCGTGAAGCCGTTTTCCTTCAGCGCCTCGACTACATCCCACGGATATTGTTCCGTTCGGTCCGTTTCGGCCGCGCGCGGTGCGACGAAATTCCGTGCCAAATCGCGCGCCCGCGCCTGCAGGGCTCTCTGTTCGGGGGTCAGATCGAATTGGATGGCCGCCTTGATGCCAGTGGTCATTTGGGTCGCCTCGCTTCCTGCTCGTTCTTATGCTCACAAGTTTGTGATGGTTTCCTTCTTCAAACAAACGAATTATATTGATAATTAACTTCAAAGAAGTTGGTTTTATATGAATCTCAGGCATCTGCGGACCTTCGTCACGATTGCCGAAACCGGCAGTTTCCAGGCTGCCGCCGAAAGACTTTTTCTGACCCAATCCGCCGTCAGCATGCAGATGAAAGCGCTGGAGGAGAGCCTCCAGGCCGAACTGTTCGACCGGGGAAAGCGCCCGCCGGTGTTGAGCGCGTTGGGCCGGGCGCTGCTGGACCGGGCGCGCGACCTTGTCGATCAGGTGGAGAACTTCCGCCGCGCCGCCGCAGGGGGCGACGAGTTGCTCGGCTCCCTCACCCTTGGCGTCATTCCGAGCGCCACGACATCCATCCTGCCTGGCGCCTTGGCCCGGCTGCGCGACGAGCACCCCCGTATGCAGGTGAGAATCGAGGGGGGCCTGTCCACACGGCTCGAAGACCTCGTCTCCGGCGGGGTGATCGACGCCGCGGTCGTTACGGAACCGGCACGATTGCCGTCCGGTTTGCGCAGCCTGACCATCTTTTCCGAACCGCTGCTGATCGCGGTACCCTTGCAAGCGGTCGGCAGGAGCGGGCCGGAATTGCTGGAGACGCTGCCCTTCATCCGCTTCAACCGGGGAACCGGTGTCGGGCGCATCATCGAAACGACCCTGCAAACCCGCCGCATTCGGGTGGCCGAGACGATGGAGCTGGATTCGATAGAAGCCATCCTGATGATGGTGTCCCGCGGTCTCGGCGCGGCGGTCGTTCCGGAACGGAGCCTGACCGAACAGTTTGCCGGTCGGGTCAAAACGTTTCCGTTCGAGGGGGCCGGCGTCACACGGAATGTCGGCCTGGTGGTGCGGCGGCGGCAGTCCGAAACGCCGCTGGTCAGGGCCCTCTTCAGCGCATTATGCTTCGCCGCCCAGGATGAGTTGGGGAATACGCAACGGTCCGGCAATGAATCCGCCGATGCGGACCAATAGACAATCACATTCGTAGTTGGCCCGGCACAACGGCCCGACTGCGCCATACAGGAACAGTAAACGTCATGCATGTTACCGATCTTCCGACGCCGAGCCTGTTGCTCGACAAGGCCCGTCTGACCGCGAATATCGAGCGGATGCTGCAGAAAGCGGCCAATCTGGGCGTCGCCCTGCGCCCGCATCTGAAAACGGCCAAATCCGCGGCGGTCGGCACGCTGGCGACGGACCGGCTGCGCTACGGCATCACGGTGTCGACGCTGAAGGAAGCGCGTTACTTCGCCGACCATGGTTTCCTGGACATCACTTATGCGGTCGGGATCGTGCCGGCGAAGCTGGATGAGGCCGCCCAGTTGATGGAGCGCGGCGTGGAGCTGAAAATCATCACCGACAGCCCGGATGTCGCCCGCGCAGTCGCCGCCCATGGCGCGCCTTTCGATTTGCTGGCCGAAATCGACTGTGGCGATCATCGCGGCGGCGTGCAGGCCGACGGCGAAGAACTGATGCAGATCGCCGCCGCCTTCGAGACCGACGCCGAGCCTGGGGAAGCGCCCCGCCTTGCCGGTGTTCTGACTCATGCCGGCCATTCCTATGGCGTGAACTCCATCGCGGAGATCGAACGGATCGCGGAGGACGAGCGACAGGCGGTCGTCCGGGCGGCGGAGCGGCTGCGCACGGCCGGTCACCGTATAGACATCGTCAGTGCGGGATCGACCCCGACGGCGCTGTTTTCGAAGGACGCCACCGGCCTCACCGAATATCGCCCCGGCGTCTTCGTCTTCTTCGACCTGGACCAGCAATCGCGCGGCATCTGCAACCGGCACGACATCGCGCTCAGCGTACTGGCCAGCGTCATCGGCCACAACAAGGCGGCGGGCAAGATCCTGTTGGACAGCGGCGGATTGGCGCTCTCAAAAGACCGGGGCGCCAACGCCTTCCGGCCCGAGGTCGGCTATGGCGAGGTTTGCGATCCGGAAACCGCCGAGCCGATCGAAGGACTTTACGTCACCGGCGTCAGCCAGGAACACGGCCATGTCAAAGTGACCGACCCGGCCGCCTACGACCGCCTGCCGGTCGGCTCCAAGGTCCGCATCCTGCCGAACCACGCCTGCATGACGGCGGCGGCCTATGACAGTTATGGTATCCTCACAGGGACCGAGGTGGTGGAAACCTGGGACCGGGTGAACGGTTGGTAATGCCTCGCATGAGC
>CAYGKA010000028.1:0-58285 GCA_964350445.1 uncultured Flavobacteriaceae bacterium | reverse complement strand
TGGTATTCTTTGTCCGTCAGCGTCAGTGCCGGCGCAACGGTGATCGAATCCCCGGTATGGATCCCCATCGGGTCGATATTCTCGATCGAGCAGATGATGATGCAGTTATCCGCATTGTCGCGGACGACCTCCATCTCGAACTCTTTCCAGCCAAGAACCGATTCCTCGACCAGGACCGTGCCGACGGGCGATGCCCGCAAGCCCGTGTGGATCAAGTTGGTGAACTCATCGCGGTTATAGGCGATGCCGCCGCCGGTGCCGCCCATGGTAAAAGACGGCCGAATGATCGCGGGCAGGCCGACCATGTCCAGGGCTTTCAGCCCTTCATCGAGGGATGCGACCATCTCGGAGCGCGGACTTTCCAAGCCGATCTTGTCCATCGCTTCGCGGAAACGCTGCCGGTCCTCGGCCTTGTCGATGACATCGGCCTTCGCGCCGATCATTTCGACGCCAAGCCGTTCCAATGCGCCGGACTTGTCCAGCGCAAGTGCGGTGTTCAATGCGGTCTGGCCGCCCATGGTCGGCAGAACGACCAGCTTTTCGTCGGGATAGGCGGCGCGTTCTTTTTCCAGGATGCGTTCGACGGTCGCCGGCGTGATCGGTTCCACATAGGTGGCGTCGGCCGTTTCGGGGTCGGTCATGATCGTTGCCGGGTTCGAGTTGACCAGCACCACGCGGTAGCCGCATTCGCGCAGGGCCTTGCAGGCTTGCGTTCCGGAGTAGTCGAACTCGCAGGCCTGGCCGATTACGATAGGCCCGGCACCGATGATCAAGACAGCGTCAATGTCTTCCCGCTTAGGCATGATGAAATCCTGAGAACTGTGAGAAATTTTTGAACCGAATGGGGTGATCCCGCGTTTGGCGCTTCATTTATCGTATGGGCCCCGATATGACCAGTCGGCATTGCAAATCATTGCGCCGCCGCGTACGGACTTTTCGTGCCGGAATTTGCCGGACTTGATGCTTTCGCCGCGCTGGGCTCGCCCGGTCGGCGGATGCGTTCTCTGCTAACGACCCTCCTATCGAGGCCGGTGTGACCGAAAAGTCTAGAATCTATGGCAACGTGTTCACCGTTCTGGTGTTCGCCGGCAGTTTCGTGGCCTCCGTCCTATCGCCGCAGGCCATGGCGCCGCTGGTGATGCTCTATGCCGTCGGGATCGCCGTGCTGAACTGGCGCAATTTCGACCATTGGCGCGCGACGGCTTTCCCGGCCGGTTTGTCGGCGGCTCTGTTGGCCTGGGCGTTTGCGACCACACTTTGGTCGTTGGATCCCGGCCTTAGTCTGGAGCGGACGCTGCGCCTATTCCTGATGATCGCGATGGCGACAGTGGTGGGCATCGTTCTGCCGAATGTCAGGGTCGGCAAACGAGGGGCATTGATCATCGCCGCGGCGATGTTCTGCGCTTCCGGGTTGATCGTGCTGGACGCCGCGCTCGGTTTCGCGATCGGGCCGCATTTGAAGAAGGGCGGTGACCCTTATGACCGGACCGGCCCGCTATTCGTGCTGTTGCTTCTGCCGACGATCACGATCATCGACGGCCGCTTCGGGCGAAAGGTCTCTCTGGCCCTGGTCGCCCTTTCGGTGGCGGCCGTCCTGCTCTTGACGAACAAGGCGTCGGTCCTGGCACTGGTCCTGGGGCTTGGCGCATGGGTCTTTTACATGGGTTTGCGCCGGTTCGGGCCGGCGATCGTGGTCGCTGTGGTTCTACTCTTCACCGTCGTGCAGCCGCTGGTCTTGGCCACATTCCATGCCGATTTGAAGGAATGGGCCCTTACCACGGATGTGGAAGCGGGTATCCGCCATCGCGCCTATATCTGGGCCTTTAGCGCGGAGAAATCCGTGGAACAACCGCTTCTCGGTTGGGGCATCGGGACGAGCCGGTCCATCCCGGGCGGCGATACACGCGCGGTCTTCCTGAGGCCGGACGGCACGGTCGATGGCGAGGGAGAGGCGATTCCGCTCCACCCCCATAATGCGTTCGTGCAGATCCTGCTGGAAATGGGGTTGATCGGCATGGCGCTGGTCGCGGCGACCTTGTCCGTGGTGGGCTGCCGGTTCGCGCGGTTGCTGCAGCCGGCAGGCCTGTTGGGCCCTGGCATAGCGTTCATCGTTTCCGCCCTTACCATCTCATCGATAAGTTTCGGGGCGTGGCAGGGATGGTGGGTGTCCGCGCAACTGCTCGTCGCAGCCCTGCTGACGGGGTTGGCCAGGGCGCGAACCACCCAGGAGAACGAGGGCGGACAGCCCCGCGATTAAGCGGGAACTTTGCGCTCTTCCAGCATGTCCACGAAGCGCTGGAAAAGGTAGTGCGAGTCCTGCGGTCCGGGGGACGCTTCGGGGTGGTATTGCACCGAAAAGACCGGACGGCCTTTCAGACGGATACCCTCAAGCGTTCCGTCGAACAGCGACACATGGGTCTTTTCCAAATTGTCCGGCAGAGTGTCGTCCCGCACCATGAAGCCGTGGTTCTGGCTGGTGATTTCGACCTTGCCGGTCTGCAGGTCCTTGACGGGATGGTTCCCACCGCGATGACCCAGATGCATTTTCTTGGTCTCCGCACCAAGCGCGAGCGCCAGGATCTGATGACCCAGGCAGATGCCGAAAACCGGGATATCCGCGGCCAGCACCTGCTTGATCGCGGGGACCGCATATTTCCCGGTTTCCGCCGGGTCGCCGGGGCCGTTCGACAGGAATACGCCGTCCGGCTTGTGCCGCAGGATGTCCTCGGCTGTCGCCGTCGCGGGAACCACCGTGACACGGCAGCCCAGGCTGGCCAGGCACCGCAGAATGTTCCGCTTGGCGCCGTAATCGACCGCGACGACGTGATATTTCGGGTCCTTGATCTGCCCGTATCCCGTTCCCAGGGTCCAGGCCGTTTCCGACCATTCGTAGGTCTGCAGGCAAGTGACGTCCTTGGCGAGATCCATCCCTTCCAGACCCGGCCATTCCTGCGCCTGTTTGAGCAGAGCGGGAATGTCGAAAGCGCCGTCGGGGGCATGAACGATGACACCGTTCGGCGCGCCGCCGTCCCTGATACGCCGTGTTAGCTTGCGGGTGTCGATCCCGGCGATACCGGGCAGATCGTGCGCTTTAAGCCAGCCGTCCAGATGGCTGACCGCCCTGAAGTTGGACGGTTCCGTGATATCGGCGCGCAGAATGCAGCCGCGCGCGGCCGGTGTCGTCGTCTCAATGTCTTCCAGGTTGGCGCCGACATTCCCGATATGGGGGAAGGTGAAGGTAATGATCTGCCCTGCATAGGACGGATCGGTCATGATTTCCTGATACCCCGTCAGCGAGGTGTTGAAGCATACTTCGCCGACCTTGGCGGTTGCCGCACCGACCCCGCGGCCCCAGAAGACACTGCCGTCTGCAAGCACAAGAACAGCTGTGGCGCCCGGAGGAGGCGTCAGGCCGGAAGCGGTGTCTGTCATCGGAATCAGTCCTTTTGCGCGTCGCGGGAGACACATATGTCAGCACGGCATAAAAATCAAGCCGACACGCAATAAAATTATCATTCTATTTCAGTTGCTTACCGGAATGGCAATGGTTGCTAGGCAAGGCGCTTTCAATTAGGGTCTCTCGCTTGCCGGGTCAGGCTTGTCGGCCCGCGTATGGGAATAGTGTGGAGGGGACATGTCGTCATTGCGCGATTCCATAAACCAGGCGCTGAAAGACTCAGTTCGATCGAAAGACTCCGTCGGCACCAGAACGCTGCGTCTGATCATCGCGGCGATCAAGGACCGTGATATCGCGGCGCGCGGCAAAGGCGCGACCGAGGGGATCTCCGACGACGAGCTTCTGCTGATGTTGCAGACGATGATCAAGCAGCGCCGTGAGAGCATCACCATGTATGAGCAGGGCGGTCGTCTGGAGCTCGCGGAAGGTGAACGCGGCGAAATCGTCGTTATCGAGCGCTTCCTGCCGAAACAGATGGACGAGGCGGAAATGAAAGCCGCCATTGATGCCTTGATCAGTGAACTGGGCGCGTCCGGTCTGAAGGAAATGGGCAACGTGATGGCCGAATTGCGCACCCGATTCGCCGGTCAGATGGATTTCGGCAAGGCGGCCGGCATCGTGAAGGCTAGCCTTTCCTGATTCCAGGGTCGATCACGGGCGGCGCTTCGCCGCCGGTTGGCCCGCCGCCGCGGGCTTCCAGGGGATTTGGCGGTACTTTTTCTCCGCCCCCTGTGGTCTACTTTCATGTCTAATCGTCTGTAAGCATGATCGGCCAGCACTATCGGCAGGCCGGTCGATGGGAGACGGCGAATTTTTGAATGGCTTTGAATTGAAGTATGGGCGGAACGGTCGTTTGGCGGCCGATGAACCGCGAAGGCATGAGTTATGGCGTTTCCCCCGGGTTTCCTGGATGAAGTGAGGGCGCGGGTCTCCTTGAGCGGCCTGGTCGGTCGACGAGTCCAGTTGAAGCAACGGGGCCGGGACGACTGGTGGGGGTTGTCGCCTTTCGTGAATGAAAAATCCCCGTCCTTCCATGTCCGCGAGGACAAGGGCTTCTTCCATTGCTTTTCCAGCGGTGAACACGGCGACCATTTCACCTGGTTGATGAAACTGGAAGGGCTGAGCTTTCCGGAAGCGGTGGAACGGCTGGCGCAGGATGCCGGCTTGGACATGCCGGAACGGACGCCTGAACAGAAAGCGGCGGATGAGCGGCGTGGCGGACTGACCGAGGCGACGGAAGCCGCATGCGCCTATTTCCAGCGTGCGCTGCGGTCCGAAGCGGGCCGGGACGCTCTTCGATACTTGAAGGACCGGGGCTTGAAGGACGAGACGATCGCCGCCTTCCGTCTCGGCTATGCGCCCGGTGACGGGGGCGCCCTGAAAGACGCGATGGCCCAGGCGGGAATCAGCGATCAGGCCATGCTCGAAACCGGATTGATGCGCCGATCCGACAACGCCCGCAGCCCTTATTCGTTCTTCCGGGACCGCATCCAATTCCCGATCCTGGATGCCCGTGGGCGCGTCATTGCCTTTGGCGGGCGGTTCATGGGCGATTCGAAAGCGGCGGGCGTGGGCAAATACGTCAATTCCCCGGATACGCCGCTCTTCGACAAGGGCCGGACGCTGTACAATCTGCAGAATGCACGGCACGCGGCGCATGACGGACAGACCGTCCTGGTGGTCGAAGGCTATATGGATGTCATCGCGCTGGTCGAGTTCGGCCTGGAGGCGGCTGTCGCCCCCTTGGGCACCGCGATCACGGAACACCAACTGCATCTTCTGTGGCGCTTTTCCGACGAACCGGTCCTGTGCCTGGATGGCGACGACGCCGGTTTGCGCGCGGCCCTGCGTGCGGCGGAACGGGCGTTGCCGCTGCTGAAACCCGGAAAGAGCTTGCGGTTCGCTTTCCTGCCGTCGGGAGAAGATCCCGATACGCTGGTGCGCGGCCAGGGCCCGAAGGCCATCACGTCCCTGGTCGACACGGCGGAGCCGCTGGACCTTGTGCTGTGGCGGTCCGAGACAGGGAACCAGCCGGTGGACACGCCGGAGCGACGCGCGGCCCTGGAAGACCGTTTGAAGAAACTTGCCGGGCAAATCGAGGACGAAACGGTCCGCCGCGAATATTTTCGAACCTTCAACGACCGGGCCTGGGCGGCTTTTCGTCAGAACCGGGGCGGTTCGGGCGGGCAAGGCGGTGGCGGCCGGGGCAACGGTTTTCGCGGCGGCCGCGGGATCGGCAGAACGGCTAACGGAAGGCCGGTCCAACCGCCCATGTCCAAGCGGATCATGCGGTTGCGGCCAGGCATGTCGCGCCGTCGCCAACAGGTGCTGCTCGCGGCGTTGTCGAATCACCCCGCATTGCTGGCGGATTTCGACGAAGACCTGCGGATGGTCGAGTTTGATGCCGATCTTGACAAGCTATTGCAGGCCCTTCAGAACATGGCGACCATCGGGGTAGATCTTGACGTCGAGGCCATTAACCACCACTTCGCTGAGAACGGGGGCGAGCAGCTCTTGCGGTTGGTCCGCAATCGTGAGGTCCTGGATCTTGCCCGGCAGGCACGGGCCGACGCGCCCGACGCGGAAGCCAGAGCGCTGATCGAACATATCTTGCGCTTACGCTCCCAGGAAACTCTTCAGAGTGAGTTGGAAACGGCGGCTCGCGGAGCGAGTGATGAAGTGGCCGAAGCTCGGGTGGTGGCCTTTCACGACACGTTTTCGGACGGTGAAAGGGATTTGTGCGACGGGGATGACGACATTCGATAGAGTGTCGTCGCGTTAGTGTATTGTGTGCCGCTTTCCTGGCGGGTGGACGGGCAGGGGACGGTACGGTCGACGGTTCGGCGACAGGCTGGATAGCGACCCCTTCAGTTATAGTCATACGTCAATATCGCGTGGCGGTTAGGCGATAGGGAAATAGCCAATGGCAACAAAAGCAGAAGCGACTGATCGTTCCGAATCCGGTGATGAGCAGACCGACGGACCCTTGTTGGATGTGATCGAACAGGCTGTCAAAAAGCTTGTCGCGAAGGCGAAGGAGCGGGGTTTCATCTCGATTGACGAGCTGAACGCGGCGCTTCCGCAGGAGCAGGTGTCTTCCGAACAGATCGAAGATACGATGACGATGCTTTCCGAAATGGGCATCAACGTCGTGGATACCGAAGAGTCGGACAACGACGCTGAACCCGCCGAGGAAGGCGAAGCCGAGGCACCCCAGGCCGTCGCCGGCAATATCGCTGATGACGATGTCGGCCGTACCGATGACCCGGTCCGCATGTATCTGCGCGAAATGGGCTCGGTCGAACTGCTGTCCCGTGAGGGCGAAATCGCCATTGCGAAGCGGATTGAGGCCGGGCGGGAAAAAATGATCGGCGCGCTTTGCGAAAGCCCGCTGACCATGCGCGCGATCACTGAATGGCACGATTCCCTTGTTGAAGAGTTGATGTTGCTTCGCGACGTCATCGACCTGGACGCCACGATGAGCGGCGGGCCCGACGGCGAAGGCGATCTGGTGCCCGGCGCCGCGGTTGCCGGTGCCGCCTCCGAGGACGACGACGAGGAAGACAAAGACGAAGACGAAGACGAAGACAAAGAAAAATCCGCCGATTCCGAAAAGGAAGAAGAAGACGGCGACGATTCCGACGAGGACGGCGAAGAAAACAACATGTCCCTCGCGGCCATGGAACAGCTTCTGAAGCCGACGGTTCTGGAAACCTTCGAACAGATTGCGTCGACCTATGCAAAGCTGCAACGGGCGCAGGACAAGCGTCTGCAGTCGCTGCAAAAGGGCGAGAGCGCCTCCGCGTCGACCGAACGGACCTACGAGAAGCACAAGAAGGACCTCATTGAACTGCTGAAATCCGTCCGCCTGAACAACATGCGGATCGAGCAGCTGGTCGAGGAACTCTATCAGTTGAATAAGCGGCTGACCGCTTCCGAGGGCAAGCTGCTTCGCCTGGCACTTGATTCCAAAGTCAAGCGTGAGGACTTCCTGGAAAAATACTACGGCAACGAACTCGACCCGAACTGGATCGACGAAGTTGGCGGAATCAACAAGAATTGGGCGCATTTCGTCGACCGCAGCCGGTTGAAGATCGAAGGTATTCGCAACGATGTGGCGGAAATCACCGAAGACGCGGCGATGCCGATCGGGGAATTCCGGCGTATCACCTCGACCGTGCAGCAGGGCGAGCGCGAAGCGGCGCGCGCCAAGAAGGAAATGGTCGAGGCGAACTTGCGTCTGGTGATCTCGATCGCCAAGAAATACACCAACCGTGGCCTACAGTTCCTGGACCTGATCCAGGAAGGCAATATCGGCCTGATGAAGGCGGTTGATAAGTTCGAATACCGCCGTGGCTACAAGTTCTCGACCTATGCCACGTGGTGGATCCGACAGGCGATTACCCGGTCGATCGCCGACCAGGCCCGCACCATCCGTATTCCGGTCCACATGATCGAAACGATCAATAAGCTGGTCCGAACCTCGCGTCAGATGCTGCATGAAATCGGCCGTGAGCCGACGCCGGAAGAGCTGGCTGAAAAGCTGCACATGCCGCTGGAAAAGGTCCGCAAGGTCCTGAAGATCGCCAAGGAGCCGATCAGCCTCGAAACCCCCATCGGGGACGAGGAAGACAGCCATCTCGGCGATTTCATCGAGGACAAGAACGCGATCCTGCCGGCGGATGCGGCGATCCAGTCCAACCTGCGTGAAACGACGACGCGGGTCCTGGCATCGCTCACCCCGCGTGAGGAACGCGTGCTGCGCATGCGCTTCGGGATCGGCATGAACACCGACCACACGCTTGAAGAAGTCGGTCAGCAGTTCAAGGTGACCCGCGAGCGTATCCGCCAGATCGAAGCGAAAGCGCTGCGCAAGTTGAAGCACCCGTCGCGCAGCCGGAAACTCCGCAGCTTCCTCGACTACTAGGAAGTTCGGCGACCTGTCGGGGGTAACGGAGGGGGCCATGCAAATTGCCCCTGTCCGCCGTGCATGGAACGCATATGGATTTCGCTATTCCCGGGTAAGGAATGGCATTATAGGCGGTCTCAATTATCCGGCCGTGCCAATGACGGCATCAGTGCACCGGATTGAAGGTGCCTGATATGGATGGCGTCCTCGCCACACACGACATACGACCCGCGACGCTCGACGATGTCGATAGCCTTGTCGTCTGTGAAGAAGCGTGCTTCGAGACCGACCGTATCAGCCGCCGCAGCTTTCGCCACCTACTGACCAAAGGCCATCAGGCAACCCGCGTGTTGTGCAATCCGTCAGGCAGGATCATCGGCTATGCGATGATCCTGTTTCACCGGGGCACGTCGCTCGCGCGGCTGTATTCCCTTGCTGTTCTGCCCGATCAGCGGGGGCATGGCTTTGCCCGCAAGCTCCTTGCCGCCGCGGAGGAGGCAGCCTCCGACGAGGCCGCTTTCCTACGGCTGGAGGTCCATGCGCGGAACGAGGTCGCGATCGATCTCTACCGGCAGGCCGGTTACCAGCCGTTTGGCCGGATTCCCGATTATTACGAAGACGGCGGTGACGCCCTGCGCTTTGAAAAGGCGCTGGCGGGCACCCCGCCGCCGGGCCTGGAGCGTTTTCCGTACTATCCGCAAAGCCTGAATTTTACCTGTGGACCCGCGTGCCTGCTGATGGCCTTTGCCGCATTGCGTCCGGGGATGACGCCGACGCAGGTCGAGGAACTTCGCCTGTGGCGTGAATCGACAACCATTTTCATGACCCGCGGCCCGGCCGGCTGCTCACCTTATGGCATGGCGCTTGCCGCCGCCGACCGGGGGTTCAAGGTTGGCGTTAACGTGCACGATCCGGACGTGATGTTTGTCGACTCCGTGCGCGACCCGACCAAGAAGGATATTATCCGTCTGGTGCAGGAAGACTACCTCGCCCGGCTCAAGGCCCGTAAGATACCGGTAAAGACCCGAACCCTGACCTTGAAGGAATTACGGTCCGTGGTGGCGAAGGGCGGGGTTCCCATCGTATTGATTTCGACCTACGCGCTGGACCGGGAAAAGGTGCCGCATTGGGTCGTCGTGGTCGGGTTGGACGACCGCTTCGTCTATGTCCACGACCCCTTCGTGGATCCCGATGTGATCCAAAGCCAGACAGACCGGATGGCGCTTCCCATCCCGCGTGAGGATTTCGAGCGCATGTCCCGATACGGCCGGGCCCGCCAGCGGGCCGCCATCGTCATACAAAATACCTGACCGGAGGAAAGGCTGTGAGCCGAACCGTCTTCATTCTCGATGATCCGAAGGATTTTCCCTTCGCCGGACCGGGCCGGGAAACGATTTCCGCCCGCGACTATCTGGGCCGGGACAAGCCCTATTCCACGCGGACGCGGCTGGTGAACCTGTGCACAGACTATAGTTATCTCAGCAAGGGATACTACTGCGCGCTGACGGCGGAAGCCCGCGGAGACAAAATTCTCCCCTCGGCGGAGGCAATGCTCTGGGTCGGCTGGAAGCGCATCTACCGCCGGGCGCTCGGCGACCTGGAACGGCTTTTGACCAAGGCGATGGTCCGTCGCGCGGGGGACGAGGCGGCGGAAGCCGAACCGCAAGGCCCGATCACGGTGTGTTTCGGCATGGCCGGCGACGAACGTTTCAAGATTTTGGCGCGGGTGATTTTCGATGCGTTCCGCTGTCCGATCCTGCGGATTCAATTCGAAAAGGCGGAAACGGAACGCGGCAAGCCGATCTTCCGCATCCGGGACGTGACGGTGCCGAACTGGCGCACCTTGCGCGGCGCGGACCGGGAACTGTTCGCCGCCGGGTTGGATGCCTATACCAAACGCAGCCGGCCACTGGCCGGACAGGTCCGCCCGCCGCGCTATACGCTGGCGGTTCTGTTGGATCCCAAGGAAGCGATGCCGCCGACCAACAAGCTCGGCATCGAACGCCTGATCCGCGCCGGCGCGTCGCTGGGCGTGAAGGTGGAAACGATCGACAAGGGGGACCTGGCGCGACTGGCGGAGTATGACGCGCTTTTCATTCGCGAGACCACGGCGCTCGATCACCACACCTACCGGTTTGCCAAACGCGCGGAACAGGAAGGCATTCCGTGCATGGACGATTCTGTGTCGATCCTTCGCTGCACCAACAAGGTCTATCTGGCGGAGCTGTTCCGCACCCACAATATCCCGGCCCCGAAGACCGCTGTGATCGACAAGGACAACCTGGAACGGATTGCCGCGGAAAGCGACTATCCCGTTGTCTTGAAAGTGCCGGACAGCGCCTTTTCCAAGGGTGTGAAACGGGCCGACGACAAGGACCAGATGATCGCGCTGGCGAAGGAGATGCTGGAACATTCCGACCTGATCCTGGCTCAGGAATACATGCGGACAGATTTCGACTGGCGCATCGGCATCCTGAACGGCACGCCGATCTTCGCGTCCAAGTATTTCATGGCGCGCGGACATTGGCAGATCGTCAATCACGCGGCCAAGGGCGGGCCGGACGAAGGCACATTTTCCACGGTGCCGATCGAGGAAGTGCCGCCGGCCATCCTGGACGCCGCGCTCGCGGCCGCGCGGCCGATCGGCGACGGGCTCTATGGGGTCGATTGCAAGTTGATCGATGACCGCGCGGTGATAATCGAGGTGAACGACAACCCGAATCTGGATGGCGGGGTCGAGGACAAGCTGTTGAAGGAAGAACTGTGGCGCATCATCGTGCGTGACTTCATCCGCCGGATCGAAGCCACCCGGTAGTACCGCGAAGCGCCGCCAGTCCAACCTTTGGCTGGCATACCGGGTGCGGCTTTGCTATATGCGGATTGGATCCGGGGCCCTGCGCGCTAGGGGTGTCCGGGCCATCCTTTGATGGGGGCCTGTAGCTCAGTTGGTTAGAGCGGACCGCTCATAACGGTTTGGTCGCAGGTTCGAGTCCTGCCGGGCCCACCATTGTCCCCATACCCATGAATTCAGCTCTATTCTATGCCTCTCCGCCTCAACCGACGTAGCGCATGCCTTCGTTGGAATGGGATGCAGCCTGTTGGCCGATCATGTCGGCGATCATCCGGGCGCAGCCGTTCGACATGGTCCAACCCATATGGCCGTGACCTGTATTGATGAACAGGTTGTCGATGGGTGAGCGATCGACGATCGGCAGGCCGGTCGGCGTCATCGGGCGCAGCCCCGCCCAATAGCTGATGCCGGAGCGCCCCAAATTATCTCCGAACAATTCGCGCGCCTTTTCCAGCATGACGTCGAAATCGGCGGGTTTGTGATCGGTGGAATAGCCGGCGATCTCCGCTGTCGCGGTCAGGCGGATGCGGTCGCCCATCGGGCAATAAGCCAGAAGGTTCTCCTCGTCCACGCCGCCGATGACCGGGGGGGTGTCGAGATCCTTTGACGGCACGGTGACGGAGTATCCCTTCACCGGATAGATCGGGAGATTCAGCCCCAATGTTTCGGCGAGATGCGGGCTGTACACACCCAGGCAAAGAACCACCGCGTCGGCGGCAATGGACCCCGTCGTCGTTTCGACCGATTGGACGGCGCCGTCCTTGCGGGTCAGTCCCGTGACCTCCGTATTGTAGCGTATGTCCGCGCCCTTTTCGGCACAAACCTTGGCGAGTTCCCTGGTGAAGAGATGCGCGTCGCCGCTTGCGTCGGTCGGGGCGAACAGGCCGCCGGCGATCTTGTCGCGCGCGGTGACCAACCCCGGATCGGTGGCGATGACCTCGTCCCGCGACATTTCCCGCACGGCGACACCCTGGTTGCGCAGGATATCCGCCTTTTGACTGGCGGCGGCCAGCCGGTCGGGGCTTCGGTAGAAGTAGAGCAATCCGCCGGACAGGCCGTCATAGCCGACGCCCGTCTCCGCCACGACCTCATCCAGCTTGGACTGGGAATAGAGGCACAGGCGTGCCTTGATCTGTGTGTTGGCGGCGGCGCGTTCGGCGGTGCATTGCTGCAAGAAGGCGAGCGACCATTTCCACTGCCGCAGGGACAGTTGCGGCTTGTAGCGGATCGCCTGGTCGCCGCGATACAGCGACCGCAGCATCATACCCGGCGCGGCCGGCGACCCCCAGGCATAGGCATGCCCGGGGGCGACAAGGCCGGCATTCGCATGGCTCGTGAATTGAGCCGGCGCATCTTCGCGTTCGAGGACCGTGACGGCATGGCCGTCCTTGAGGAGTTGGTAGGCGGTCGTGATACCCACAATTCCCGCCCCGAGAACAACGATATGCATGATGCGCCCTTCCGTAGGGACTGCGTTATGGCGTTCCAATCCCCGGTTTACGGGGTCGCTTGGTTGATCACTTGGCTGCGATCAGGCCGATTTCAACCGTGAACTGCGGCGCAGCCAGTTTCGGCGACAGCACGCATGCGCGGCACGGGGCCGCCCCGCCTTTGGCCCATGCGTCCCAAACACCGTTCACGGCGTCAAAATCGCCCATGTCACAAAGCCAGATGGTGGCGGACAGCGCCTTCGACTTGTCGGTACCGGCCTCGGCGAGCAGCGCGTCGATCTGATCGAGGATTGCCTTGGTTTGATCCGCCGCGCTCGCGCCCGGCGCTTTCAACGCGACTTGGCCGGCCAGATAGACGGTATCGTTGTGGATGACGACCTGGCTCATGCGGTCGTTGGTATGAAGGCGTTCGATGGTCATGGTTGATCTCCCATAAAATTAGTAGGCCGCTCCAGCTTGGCGCAGCCGAGTGAAACGCTTTAACATAGCCCCTTTAAAGTGTATACAGTTTTCCTGTAACGGGAATGATTGATGACGAAGCGGAAGGCGGACGGGGTCGAACGGGTCTATGAGCACGTCAAACGGCGGGCCGTGGATTTCGGTTTCGACCCCGGACAGAAGGTGAAAGAAGGCGAACTGGCGGCTGAATTCGGCGTCAGCCGGATTCCCGTGCGCGAAGCCCTAAATCGCCTCGTCACTGAAGGGTTCATGAGTTTCATCCCTAACCGGGGGTTCTTCTGCCGCGATATCGATTCAGACGAAATCCTGGCCCTCTATCAAGTGCGTGCCGCGCTGGAGATGTGGTCCTTCAAGACGGCATGCGGTACCGCGACCGATGATGCGCTGAAGAAATTCTGCAGATTCTGGTCTTCGAAAGGCGCAACGGCACGGTTCAAGTCATTGGATGCTTACGACGCGGAATTCCATTTCGCGTTGGCCGAGCTTTCTGGCAATCCGATCCTCCTCAAGCAGCTCCGGCAGATTGAGGACAAAATTCTGGTGTTTCGGAACCTGGAACTCAAGGATGACGACCGGCGCGAGAAGACGTTGGGTGAGCATCGGCAGATCGTTACTCATCTCTCGGACCGCCAGGCTGAAGCGGGTTCCCTGTTGGTGGAAAAACATATTCTGAGTAGTGCGGAGAACGCCATCGCGGCCGCTAGGTCGCGCTTCGCGGATCTTCGCTGAGGCGGGCCTTTCCGGTTGCCTTGTATGCCATAACCGATGGCCGGTACACTCGCGCGCGCCTTCGGCGTTTCAGTCGCAGTCCTGGCGCCTGCACAGCGCCGCGGCCCGGTCGACATTTACCTTTCGAGATTTCTGGAGCTGCCGATGACGAAGCAAGAACAGATACCGGTTGCTCTGCTGTTGCTGTGCCTAGCGGCCCTGATCGCCAGCGGAATCGGTCCATACGATCGGCTGACCTGGCTGTTGGAGGTTGGGCCGGTGATTGCCGGCCTGCCCGTGCTGGTCCTCAGCTATCGGCGGTTCCCGTTGACCACATTGGTCTACGCGCTGCTTTTCGTGCATGCCCTGATCCTGCTCCTCGGCGGGCATTACACCTATGCGAATGTGCCGCTCGGCTTCTGGCTTCAGGATGTTCTGGGCTTCGACCGGAACCCGTATGACCGGATCGGGCATATAGCACAGGGTTTTGTACCGGCCCTGTTGGCCCGGGAAATCCTGGTCCGAAAATCGCCTTTGAAAGGGAGCCGCTGGCTGCCCTTCCTTGTCGTCTGCTTCTGTCTTGCCTTCAGCGCTTTTTATGAGTTGCTCGAATGGGCGAGCGCCCTTGCCTTTGGGCAGGGGGCCGAGGAGTTCCTGGGGACCCAGGGCGATGTCTGGGACACGCAATGGGACATGTTCCTGGCACTGGTTGGGGCGGTGACATCGCTGCTGTTCTTGTCGCGATGGCATGATCGAAGCCTGGATAAAGTCACCGCCCTATAGACCCTGGTCACCCTTCGATACGCCGCCTGGCATCTTCCAAAAGGCTTCCGATGTCCCGGGGGGCCGATAGTTCCGTGCAGGCGGTCAGATAGTCGACCAATACGGAATAGAAGGTGCTCGCGGCCGTTTCCATGGGTTGGCCCGCCGGCGTCACCATCGCCAATTCGAACTCAATGCGAGGCGCAAACGGGCGCCAATCGACGCCGTCTTCGAGCAGTCTTGTACCGTTCAGCGAGTCGACCAGGGCGATGCCCGCCCCGGCGCGAACGAGGTTCCTGGCAATGGCGAAGTAGGAACACGACACCCGCCGCAAAATCTGCACGCCGGCCGCCGTCGCCAATTCATCGACGCGCTTGTCCACGTTGTGGTCCCCTGTGATCGCGATAACCGAACGGCCTTCCAGCATTTTAGGGTGAATGACCTCAGCCTCCCCCAAGGGGTCGCCTTCCGGAAAGACGCAGACACAGGGAAGTTTGAAGATTTTGCTGTCCAGACCGGTGACAGGTACGGGCGCGTCGAGCAGGCCGATATCGACTTGCCGGCCGCTGGTGAACATGGCGATCTGCCGTGAGCTTCGGATTTTCAGGTCGATATAAATGTCGGGGTAGTGTTTCTGAAAGTCGGCGATCAGCCAGGGAAGCAGGTTTATTGCTACCGCACCGTTACTGGCGATGCTCACGCTGCCTACACGGCCGGACGATATTTCCGCCGCCCGCCGGTCGATCCGCGCCATGGCGAGAAGCCCGATTTCCGTTTCCGCATGCAGGGCTTGGGCTTCGCCCGTCGGCGCGAAGAACCCCTTCGAACGATGGAACAAGGCGAAGCCGAGTTCCTTTTCGAATGCAGACAACGCCAGACTGACGGCCGGCTGTGTCAGGTTAAGCCTTTCCGCCGCGCGGGAGACGGAACCCGCCTCCATCAAAGCGTGAAAGACTTCCAGATGTCGACGTTTGACCCGCATTCCGCCCCCGATGATAGAAACCAATCTATAAGGAAATCGAAATTTCATATAACTCTATTTAAATTGACTTTATTCGTCACCCACCTAACGCTTCATCTGGGGAAAAATAAATCCAATAAGACGGCGGGAGTGATCGTGAGCGTTGTGGAGGCATCCGGCCAATCGGCTGGAACAAAGGGAAACATCCCGGAAAATGCGGAACGGCAGTCCCCTCTGGGGAATGGCGGCACGAATCCTTTGGCTGGCCGCGGCGTCTTTGCCGACGATTACCGCGAAGCGCCATGCTGGCTCGACGATCTCGATCCGTTTACCGCCGTGGCGGCGGATTTGCCGGAAAGTGCGGATGTCGTCGTGATCGGGTCGGGCTATACCGGATTGAACACGGCACTTGAAACCGCCCGCGCCGGACGGAAGACCGTCGTCCTGGATGTCGGCGACATGGGCCAAGGGTGCAGCACCCGAAACGGCGGCCAGATCAGCACCAGTGTGAAGCCGGGCTTGGAGGCATTGACCCGCAAGGTCGGTGCGGACAAAGCCAAGGCTATCCGCCAGGAAGGCGTCAACGCGCTGAACTGGATCGAGGACTTCGTCGGCCGGGAGGGAATCGACTGTGATTTCCGTAAGGTCGGACGTTTCCACGCTGCGCACACGCCCGAACATTACGAGGACTTGGCCCAATCGGCGGAGCGCGGACTGCGGGAGGAAGGCACTGAAGCCATCGTCGTGCCGCGGGCGGAACAAAGGCGCGAACTGGGAACGGATTCCTATTTCGGCGGGATTGTCTATTCCCGGCATGCGTCCCTGCATCCCGCCAAGTACCACCGGGGGGTGCTTGAAAAGGTTCAAGAGGCCGGCGCCATCCTTATGCCGAACTGCGAAGCGACGGGCCTGATCGAGGAGAAGGACGGTGTGCGCGTGGTGACGGCCAAGGGCGAAATTCGCGCGCGGGACGTCATGGTGGCGACGAATGGGTATACCACCAACCTCACGCCCTGGCTCAAGCGGCGGATCATCCCCATCGGCAGCTACATTATCGCGACCGAGGAATTGCCGCGGGAATTGGTGGACGAGTTGTTCCCCACGGACAGGATCGCGAGCGACACGTGCCGCGTGGTCTACTACTACCGCGCATCACCCGACCGGAAGCGCATTGTCTTCGGTGGGCGGGTTTCAGCCGATGAAGTCGATCCGCGGATCAGCGGACCGCTGTTGCATCGGGATATGGCCCGGATATTCCCGCAACTGCGGGATACGCGCATTTCCCGTTCCTGGCTCGGCACGGTCGCCTATAGTTTCGACGAGCTCGCCCATATCGGATCCAGGGGGCGGGTCCACCACGCGCTCAGCTACTGCGGTTCGGGCGTTTCCATGGCCAGTTACCTGGGCATGCGCAGTGGTCAGAAAATTTTGGGTTTGTCCGAAGGGAAAACAGGCTTCGATGGAATGCCGTTTCCGACGCGGCCGTTTTATACCGGCAATCCATGGTTCTTGCCTTGGATTGTCTCTTGGTACCGCTGGCGCGACCAGCAGGAATGCCGCAAGGCATTGGGAACTCGGGGGTGATGATTTGCTTTGGTCGTACCGAGGACCGGGGAGTGAGCCGCTGATACCGTGATTTGACGGTGACGCAGGGGCGTAACCAAAGGGGAATAGGCTGCAAGGCCTAACAACAAGGAGAACAGGAATGAGACAGAAACTACTCGCAACCGCCGTTGCCGCCATCACGGCCTTCGGCATCAGCGCCGCGAAAGCTGAATCCGTGACGATCGCGTCCTGGGGCGGCTCGTATCAGGAATCGCAGAGCAAGGCGCTGTTCCAGCCGGCCTCCGCCAAGACGGGGATCGAAGTGAAGGAAGAAACCTATGGCGGCATGTCCGACGTGCGCCTGCAGGTTCAGACCGGGGCCGTCACGCTGGACATCGTCGCCAGCGGTTCCGGTTCCGCCGCCCGCGCCGGCGCGGAAGGACTGCTGGAGGAACTGGATTACGGCATCATCGACGTATCCACCTTCTACCCGAATCTGTATACGAAACATTGCGTCGGCGGCGACGTCTTCTCGACCGTCTATGCCTGGAACACCGCGACCTATGGTGACAAGGGGCCGCAGAATTGGGCCGATTTCTGGGACGTCGAGAAATTCCCGGGCAAGCGCGCCTATCGCGGCAAGGTGGCCGGTGCGCTCGAACCGGCCCTGATGGCCGACGGCGTCGCGCCGGAAGACGTCTATAAGGTGCTGGACTCGGAAGAAGGCATCGAACGCGCGATCAACAAGATCCGCGAGTTGAAGCCGCATATCGACGTCTTCTGGGCCTCGGGCGCGCAGCATGCCCAGTTGATGAAGGACGGCGAGGTCGACATGACCACCGGCTGGAACGGCCGTTTCGATGTGGCCAAGAAGGATGGTGCGAAGGTCGCCTACAGCTTCAATCAGGCCCTGCTGGACTACGATTGCTTCGCCATTCCGAAAGGCGCGCCGAACAAGGATACGGCGATGAAGTTCCTGGCCGAGATTTCGAAGGCCGAATACCAGGCGAACCTGCCGAAATACATCACCTACGGGCCTACCAACAAAGCGGCCTACGACTACCCGACCATCGACAAGGAAGTCGCCAAGACGCTGCCGTCCCATCCGTCCAACGCTGCGATGCAGTTGCCGGTGGACATCGCCTGGTATTCGAAATGGGAGACCATTGCCGCGGAAATGTACCAGGAAATGCTGACCGAATAGGATAGACTATTGTTCGGTGAAGGCGGGCCGATTTCGGTTGGCCCGCCTTCATTTCCTTTTTGCCCAGTGCAGTTCACTACAGACCAGAATGAGTACCGTGTATGACGACTGCTTCCGAAGCCCTTCCCATCACGATCCGGAATGTCACGAAAGCCTATGGTGACATATTCGCGCTGAACGACGTCAGCCTCGACGTCCGCAGCGGCGAATTCCTGACCCTTTTGGGGCCGTCGGGTTCCGGCAAGACAACCTTGCTGATGGTGCTGGCCGGTTTCACGCGCCCCGATCGCGGCAGCCTGAAATTCGGTGAGGACGAGGTCATTCGGAAACCGCCGCATTTGCGCGATGTCGGTATGGTCTTTCAGAACTATGCCCTGTTTCCCCATATGACGGTCGCCGGCAATGTCGGTTACCCGCTGCGCTTGCGCGGTGTGCCGAAGGCCGAGGCGGCTGAGCGGATCGAACGCGCCTTGGACACGGTTCAACTGGGCGGATACGGCGCCCGTCGCATCGATCAACTGTCGGGCGGTCAAAAGCAGCGCGTCGCCCTGGCCCGTGCCATCGTCTTCGAACCGCGGATCCTGCTGATGGACGAACCGCTTTCCGCGCTGGACAAGAAGCTGCGCGACCGGATGCAAATCGAATTGCGCCACCTTCATGACAAGATCGGCATGACGACGGTTTACGTCACGCACGACCAACGTGAGGCCCTGACCATGTCGGACCGGATCGCGGTGATCAATTTCGGCAAGGTCATGCAGTTGGACAACCCGGTCGGGATTTATGAAAAGCCGGCCAATCGCTTCGTCGCCGATTTCATCGGGGAGTCGACCTTCCTTCCCGTGACTCGGGACAGTGGTAAATTGTTATACGCGGGTACGCCCCTCACTGTTTCGGAAGCGGTTCCGGATACGGAGTCGCTGTTCCTGCTGCTGCGGCCGGAGAGAGTCCGGATCTTGGATCAACCGGCGGGTGAGGGGATCAACACGTTCCAGGCCAAGGTGCAGGATGTCGTCTATCAGGGCGATAGTTTCGTGCTCTATGCCCAGCTTGCCGACGGCATCGAAGTCAGCATGCGGGGGGTTGTGCGCGGCAACACCGTTGCCAAACTTCCGGCCACCGGCGACACGGTCACGCTTGGCGTACATGCCGACGATACGGTTATCATCTCCGGCGAGGAGGGATAGCATGGCCGCGGTCGACACCATCGCCCTGCGCACGGCCGGTGAGGCGAACGAGGATGGGCTCCGCCGGGATGGGTTCCTCGAACGGCTACGTCTGTTCGGCCTTTGCTCCCCCGCCGTGCTGCTTGTTCTGGTCATCCTGGTGGTGCCGGCCGGTTGGCTGGCCTACGTCTCCTTCCTTGGTACGGAGGGACAGTTCTCCATGGAGAACTATGCCCGGATGATCAGCCGCAAGTCCTATCTGCGGATTTTCATCACAACGTTCGAGGTTAGCATTCTGACGACCGCCATTTGCGTCGCCATCGGATATCCGCTCGCCTATTTCCTATCCCAATTGCCCAGTCGGATCGCCAACCTGTGCATGATCACGGTGCTCTTGCCGTTCTGGACGTCGCTCCTGGTCCGGACCTATGCATGGCTGGTGCTGCTGCAGAAAAAAGGATTGGTGAACAACCTCGCCATCGAGTTGGGCCTGTGGGACGAACCGATCAAGATCGTCCACAACATGACCGGGACCCTGATCGGGATGGTCCATATCATGCTGCCCTTCCTGATTTTGCCGCTCTATGCCTCCATGAAATCGGTGAACCGCGACTATATGAAAGCGGCGTCGAACCTGGGCGCCAACCCTGTTTCCGCATTTTGGACCGTCTTCTTCCCGCTCTCCGCGCCGGGTCTGTTCGCCGGCATGTTGATCGTCTTCGTGCTTTGCCTCGGCTTCTACGTGACGCCGGCCGTCCTCGGTGGCGGCAAGGTGATCATGGTGTCGATGAAGATCGCGTCGAATATCGAACTCTTCGTGAACTGGGGGGCGGCGAGCGCCTTGGGGGTCGTGCTCTTGGCCCTGACCATCGGCGTGCTGTGGATTGCCTCCCGGTTCGTGCGTTTGGAGCAAATTGTCGGGGGTGGTCATTGATGTTGAAATGGCTGCGGGATCCGGCTTCCGAAACACAGATCACACATGGCGGGCGACTGTGGCTTTATATCTTGGCGTCAGTGATCATGCTTCTGCTGATCGCGCCGACGCTGATCGTGGTGCCGATGTCGTTTTCAGATTCCCAATATCTGGAATTTCCGCCGGAAACTTGGTCGCTGCGCTGGTACGAACACTATCTCAGTTCCCCCGAATGGATGGCCGCCACCGCGACGTCGTTCAAGGCGGCGATCCTGACCATGCTGGTTGCGACGCCGATCGGCATTCTCGCCGCCTATGGGCTTCATACGGCGAACATGGCCTTCACCCGGTTGATTTTCGTACTTCTGATCACGCCGATGATGGTGCCGTTGATCCTTGTCGCCATCGGCGCGTTCTATGTCTTCGTCAAGGTGCAGATCGTCTACAGCCTGTTCGGCCTTGTCCTGGCGCATAGCCTGTTGGCGCTTCCCCTGGTTCTGATCGTCATCAGTTCCGCCCTGAAGAGTTATGACATGAACCAGGAAATGGCGGCCCGCAGCCTGGGCGCGCCGCGTTGGAAAGCCTTCCTGACGGTGACGCTGCCGCAGATCCGATTCGCGGTGATCACCAGCGCGCTCCTCGCTTTCCTGACATCCTTCGACGAGGTCGTCGTGGCCATGTTCATCTCAGGCGGGGACAATGCGACGCTGACGCGCAATATGTTCAACGCGTTGCGGGATCAGATCGATCCGACAATTGCATCGATTTCGACCATCATGGTGCTTGTGACGTCCTTGCTGATGATCCTGTCCCAACTGTTCGGGAAGGCGCGGTAGGCATTTCCCGCTAACAGGCCTCAGCGGCGCAGCCGTTCAGGAAGACGTCGATGGCCAGACGCAGTCGGTCTTGCGCCTGTTGGGCGGTGCGCGGTGCGCGATCGGGTTCGACAAGTCGATCAATGGGGTTTTCGAAAACCATGTCACACAGCATTTCCGCGCCAAGCATGGGATTGCTCAAGGCGATCTCTCCATCGTCAATGGCGCGTGTTATCTCGTCACGAACGGCCGCGCGGGCGATCATCGGTCCCTCGCGCATGAAGATTTGACCCAATTCCGGATGATTGTGGGCCTCGTTGATCACGGCCCTGACAATCGCGGACGGGACAGTCAGGTCCGCGTTCCGCGCCTCGGGTTCGAATATCTTCAGTAAACGCTCCTTGAGGGGCAGGCCGCTGTCTTTCCCGTCCAACGGCCGGATCAGGGATAGACGAATGCGGCGAATGCACGCCTCAAACAAGGCTGCGCGGCTTGGAAAGACCTCATAGAGCGTGCGTTTCGACATGCCGGCGGCTTTTGCGATCGCCGCCATGCTTGCGCCCTTGATGCCGGTTTCCGCCAACAGCACTTCCGCCGAATCCAGTATCGCCGCTTCACGCTCCGCCGTGCTCAATTCTATCGGGCGTCCGCGCTTTCTGGCCCGGCTGTCGTTCAAGGTGTTGCCGAGCAACGGTTCCCTCCTACTTCTCTGTTGCACTTGCGAATGAATCCACTTGCTTCCGGCATTGGCTTCAATTAACAAAACCGATCAGTTTTGTAAAACTCATTTGGGCTATGGCCCCCGGCACGGATTTGGATATGAAGAACTTTGTCGCTTCACTTGCTTTTGTGGCACTGGCGATCGGCATAACGGCGAATGCCGGGAACGCCGTCGCCCAGAACCAACAAGGCGGCGCCCGCCCACCGCAGCCCGTCACAGTCGTTACCCTGAAGTCCCAGGATGTGACGCTGACGACCCGCCTGCCGGGCCGTGTTGTCGCGTCGGGTGTCGCGGAAGTGCGGCCGCAAGTGAACGGGATCATCGTCGAGCGCACGTTCGAGGAAGGCAGCAAGGTCAATTCCGGCGACCCGCTCTACCTGATCGACCCGGCCACCTATGAAGCCAAAGTCTCCGCAGCGAAAGCCCAGGTGGCCGTCGCGGCGGCGCGGTTGAAAGCGTCGGTGAAAGACGCGAAGCGCGCCGAAGAATTGATCGGCCGCGGCGCGGTCAGCGAACAGCGCCTGGAAGAGGCGGTCGCGCAGCGCGATGTCGATGCGGCAACGCTTCAGGTCGCGCAGGCGGAATTGGAGGCGGCTGAAATCGACCTCGACCGAACAACGATCCGCGCCCGGCTTTCGGGCACGTTGGGCCGCTCCTTCGTTTCCCGCGGCGCGCTCGTCACGGCCGCTCAGGACGAGCCGATGGCCGTCATCCGCGCGCTCGATCCCGTCTATGTCGACGTGACCCAATCGGCGGCGGAAATCCTGGCTTGGCGCAAGGGCACGATGCAGGGTCGCTTCGCCGGTCTAGATACCTCGGTCTCCCTGATCCTGGCTGACGGAGAAACCTTTGAACGGAAGGGCGAAGTCACGGCGGCAGAGCCTTACGTGAATGAATCGACGGGCGTGGTGACGCTCCGTCTGACTTTCGACAACCCGAACGATCTTTTGCTGCCCGGCATGTATGTTCAGGTGGAGATGCCGCAAGGCATCATCCGGAACGCGGTTCTGGCGCCGCAGCAGGGCGTGCAGCGCAACCGGCAGGGTGAGCCCTTCGCCTATGTGGTCGGGGAAGGCGATGCCGTCGAACAGCGAAACCTTTCCATAGTTCAGGCGCATGGCGCGTTTTGGGTGGTGAGCGAGGGTTTGCAGGAAGGCGACCGGCTGATCGTGGAAGGGCTGCAGAAGATCGCCCCCGGTGCAACGGTCGCGCCGGAAGAAGCGCCGGAAGAAATCGCCGCGCGCCCCGCCGTAAACTGACCCGATAACCGACTAGCTCTCAGGACGCCGCCCCATGGCACGTTTTTTCATCGACCGTCCGGTTTTCGCCTGGGTCATCTCCATCCTCATCATGGGGGTCGGTGTATTGGCCATCGCCGTATTGCCGGTGGCGCAGTATCCGCAGATCGCGCCGCCCACCGTGCAGGTTACGGCGACCTTTCCGGGCGCATCGGCTGAAACGGTCGCGAATACGGTCACACAAGTGATCGAACAGCAGCTGACCGGCCTGGATGGGATGCGCTACATCACCTCGAATTCGACCTCATCCGGGCAGTCACAAACGACGATCACGTTCGAGACGGGAACCGATCCCGATATCGCCCAAGTGCAGGTTCAGAATAAACTGGCGCAGGCGCAGCCGCTGCTGCCCGAACCCGTTCAGCGCCAGGGCATCACGGTGCGCAAGACCTCGGCCGGTTTTCTGATGGTGGTCGCGTTGATCTCCAAGGACGGGACATATAACCAGGTAGATCTGTCGGACTATCTCGCCTCCAACATGGTTGACGATTTCAGCCGCATCGAAGGCGTCGGAGAAGTCCGGGTTTTCGGGTCCAAATACTCCATGCGGATATGGCTCGATCCTTCCAAACTCGCATCCTACGACCTTGCCCCGAGCGACGTGGTCTCCGCCGTTTCCGCTGAGAATGCCCAGATTTCGGCGGGGTCTTTCGGCGATTTGCCGGCGGTTCAGAACCAGCAGCTGAACGCCACCATCACCGCGCAGTCGCTTCTGCAGACGCCGGCCGATTTCGAACAAATCGTTTTGCGGGCGGAAACCGACGGCGGCCTCGTGCTGCTGAAGGATGTCGCGCGGGTCGAAATCGGGGCCGAGTCCTATCAGACGATTGCGCGCTACAACCGACAGCCGGCGGCCGGCATGGCGATCAGTCTGGCGTCGGGTGCGAACGCGCTGGCAACGGCCGATGCGGTTCGCAAGCGGACGGAAGAGTTCGCCGAGTTCTTTCCGGAAGGTATCGAATACGTCATTCCTTATGACACGTCGCCTTTCGTCCGGATCTCGATCGAGGAAGTCGTGAAGACCCTGGGCGAAGCCATCGTGCTCGTCTTCGCGGTCATGTTCCTTTTCCTACAGAATTTTCGGGCGACGCTGATCCCGACCCTCGCCGTCCCTATCGTGCTGCTCGGCACCTTCGGAGTTCTGTCTGCGGCCGGGTTCTCCATCAACACACTGACCATGTTGGCCATGGTATTGGCCATCGGCCTGTTGGTCGACGACGCCATCGTCGTGGTGGAAAACGTGGAACGGATCATGGAAGAGGAAGGCCTTTCGCCAAGAGAGGCGACACGGAAATCCATGGGTCAGATCACCGGCGCGCTGGTCGGCATCGCGCTCGTCTTGTCCGCGGTCTTCGTGCCGATGGCCTTTTTCGGCGGGTCGACGGGCGTCATCTACCGCCAGTTCGCAATCACAATCGTTTCGGCGATGGCCTTGTCCGTTCTCGTCGCCCTGACCCTGACGCCGGCGCTATGCGCCACATTGCTGAAGCCGAAAGACGCCCATGGCGCGACGAAAGGGCCGCTCGGCTGGTTCAACGCTGGGTTTCGCGGAACACAGAATGGCTATGCGAAAAGTGTCGGCGGCATCGTCAAACGCCCGTTCCGGATCGGTCTGATCTATTTGCTTCTGACCGGCGGGGTGGTCTGGCTGTTCATGAACACGCCGACGGGATTTCTGCCGGAAGAGGACCAGGGCATCATGTTCTGCCTCGCGGAGGCGCCGACAGGCGCAACGGCGGGCCGGACCCTCGAATCGATGAAGCAAGTCGAAAACCACTTCCTGAACAACGAGACGGAGACGGTCGCCTCAATGTTCTCCGTCGTCGGTTTCAGTTTTACGGGATCCGGTCAGAACAAGGGACTTTGTTTCGTTCGCTTGAAGGATTGGTCCGAACGGCAGGCTCCCGGGCAGAACGCCAAGGCGATCGCCGGCCGTGCCTTCGGCGCCTTCTCCAAGATCCGCGACGCCCAGGTCTTTCCGGTCGTGCCGCCCGCGGTGCGGGAACTTGGCAACGTTGCCGGCTTCGACATGTTCCTTCAGGCACGCGCCGGTCAAACCCATGAGCAATTGCTTGAGGTCCGCAACCGTTTGCTCGGTATGGCGCAACAAAGCCCCTTGATCGGCTCGGTTCGTCCCAGCGGCCTGCAGGACGCGGCCCAGTTCCGGCTCAACATCGATTGGCGCGCGGCCGGTGCGATGGGCGTCAACGCGAACGATGTGCGCGATGTTCTCTCGATTGCTTGGGCGGGATCCTACGTGAACGACTTCATCAACCGCGGTCGGATCAAACGCGTTTATGTCCAGGGTGAGCCCTTTGCCCGCACGTCGCCGGAAGATATCGAACGCTGGCGTGTGAAGAATTCGAACGGGGAGCTCGTACCGTTTTCAAACTTCGCCAAGGGCGAATGGCGCTATGGTCCACAGGGCCTGACGCGGTTCAACGGTGTGCCGGCGATGCAGATTCAAGGGACGCCGGCAGCGGGCGTTTCCTCGGGCGAGGCCTTGGCGGAAATGGAGCGGCTTGTCGCGGAACTGCCGACAGGATACGGGATTTCCTGGACCGGCCTTTCCTACGAGGAGCGTCGGTCAGGCGATCAGGCGCCGATGCTCTATGTCCTGTCGCTTGCCGCGATTTTCCTTTGTCTGGCGGCGCTTTACGAAAGCTGGGCAATTCCCTTCGCCGTGATGCTGGCCATGCCGATCGGCGCATTGGGCGCCTTGCTTGGCGCGCTTCTCGGCGGGTTCGAGAATGGCGTCTTCTTCCAAGTCGGCCTGCTCACCGTGATCGGATTGACCGGAAAGAACGCGATTCTGATCGTCGAATTCGCGCGGGACCGGCAGGAAAAGTCGGGTGAGCCGCTATTGACGGCGGTGGTCGAGGCGGCGCGTCAGCGGTTCCGCCCCATCATCATGACCTCGGTCGCCTTTTCGCTTGGCGTTTTGCCGCTGGTCTTGAGCAGCGGTGCGGGTTCCGGCGGCCGTAACGCCATCGGGTCGGGCGTGCTCGGCGGAACGATTTCGGCGACGGTGCTCGGCGTTCTCTTCGTGCCGCTGTTCTTCGTCATCGTCCGCCGGATAATGCCCAGCCGGAAGAAGACGGAAGCGGATCCTGTTCCAGCCGAGTGACGCACAGCGGCGGCTTTGAAGCCGTTATTGAGTGTCGCCGATTGCCTCGACGCCGGTGATGACATCCAGCAATTCGGCGGTGATCGCTTCCTGGCGTTGGGCGCGTTCGTTGCGGCGCAGTGTGTTGAGTTTGTCGTCGATGTTCCGGTCCGCCGCCTCCATGACCCGCAGGCGCGCGCCGTTCTCACTGGCGAGGGATTGCATGATAGCGCGCGTGATCTCGGCGAGCAGGTATTCATCGGCCAGACGCTGCAGAAGAATTTTCGGCCGAAGGTGGTGCAGCGGCGGGCTTCGTTTGCCGGTGCGGGCAAGCAGGGCCGGGTCGAGCGGCAATATATCCTTGGTGACGATCTCGTAATTCCCGCCCGGCCGATAGTCGGCATAGATCACCGTGGCATGGGTCACCTGGGCGAATGTCTGGGCCGCATGACGCGCCGACCGCAGCACGCCCGCCACATCCGTCGCCATTGGAAAGCTCCAGTCCACCTCCATCCGTTGTTCGTCCGCCAGGATCGCCCCGCGCCGGCCGATAATGGCCAGGTCCGAACCCGGCTTTTCCGATAGGTGCCCGGCGGCCTTGTCGAGCACACGCTCGTTGAAGGCGCCGACAAAACCATGTTCCGAACAAACGGCGATCAATACGTCCGACCGCGGCTTACCGTCGGTGAGCTCCGGCGGATGAGACTCGGGCAGAAGATCGATGCCCTGGACGACGGCGTCCTCAACCGTTTCCACATAGCTCTTGATGCCAGCCAGGGCCGATTGCGCTTCCTGGACGTGCGAGGCGGAAAGTGCGCGCAAGGCCCGGATCAGGCCGCCCAAATCGTGCAGGCTGTCGATGCGTTCCTTGAGGCGGGAAAGCTGTTCCATCTCACGCCGCCCCGGTCGCGCGCCTATGGAAAAGGGTCAGGAACCGGTCCAGCGCCGAGCTCAAGTCATCCCGGTCCTGGTCCGACAGTTCCCCGCTCTCCTCGATATTGGAAAGCGTGTGCGGGCAATGGTCCTGAAGCCATGTGCCGATTTCGGCCTTGAAGCGCGGCACGGCGTCCAACGGAACGTCGTCCAGCTTCCCGTCGCCCAAGGTGAGCAGGCAGGCGATCTGAACGGACAGGGGGATGGGTTGGTATTCCGGCTGGGCCAGAACGGCACGGATGCGCTTGCCGTGCTCTATGGTGCGCCTCGTGCGCTCGTCGACCATGGCGCCGAACCGGGTGAAGACCTCCAGTTCCAGGAACTGCGCATATTCTAGCCGAAGCTTTTCCGCCAGCTTCTTCATCGCTTTGGCCTGCGTCTGACCGCCGACGCGGGACACACTCATGCCGACATTCACGGCGGGCTTCTGGCCTTCATAGAATAGTTTGGGTTCCAGGTAGATCTGCCCGTCAGTGATCGATATCAAATTCGTCGGAATATAGGCGGTCAGGTTCTCCGCCTGTGTCTCTGCGATCGGCAGGGCGGTCAGCGATCCGCCGCCCAATTCGTCCGACAGCTTGGCGGCACGTTCCAACAGCCGGGCATGGGCGTAGAAGACGTCACCGGGATAGGCTTCCCGGCCGGGCGGTTTGCGCAGAAGCAATGACAGTTGCCGGTAGATGATCGCGTGTTTCGTCAGGTCGTCGATTACCAGCAAGGCGCTCCGGCCCTGATCGCGGAAATACTCCGCCATGGTGCAGGCCGCGTAGGGCGTGATCCATTGGGCGCCCGGCGGCGCTTCCGCCGCGCCGACAACGAAGATGCACTTTTCGATCGCGCCGTGCTTCCGCACCGCTTCGATGATCTGGTTGATCGTCGAGGTCTTCTGCCCGATGCAGGCATAGACGCAAATGACATCCGTATCGCGTTGATTGATGATCGTGTCCACCGCGATAGCGGTCTTGCCGGTTTTCCGGTCGCCGATGATCAACTCGCGCTGCCCCCGGCCCAGCGGGATCATCGCGTCCACGACGGTAAGGCCGGTCATCAGCGGTTCAGTCACCAGTTCGCGGTCGACGATGCCGGGCCCCGGGCGCTCGATAGGGTCGTGGCGGGCGGCGGATATCTGGGGGCCTTCGTCCAGGGGGACCCCCATCGGGTCGACAACACGGCCCAGCAAGCCTTCGCCCGCGGGCACACGAATGATTTCGCCAGTCCCCCAGACCTTGTGGCCCGCGCCGATTGCATCGCCGCTTCCCAACAGGACGCAGCCGATCTTCCCTTCCTCCAAACGGAAGGCGAGGCCCAGGGTTCCGTCCTCGAACCGCAGCACCTCGTCCAGGCGGGTTCTGGGCAAGCCGGAAACCATGGCGACGCCGTCACCGATTTGCTCGACGATGCCGACATGCTCCAGAACCGGTTTGTCCGGCAGAGCGCTCAGCCGGGCGCGGGCCTCGGGCAGCCAGTCGGCCAGCGCGTCACGAAGCGGTGTCGTCACTTTGCAGCACCCTTCTTGCCCGTTCCAATCGGTCGGCCCAGGAGAATTTCAGGGCCGTATGCGGGAAACGGAGTTCCGCGCCGCCGATCAGCGCAGGGTCCGTTTCAAAATGAAGGTCACACGCATCGCCGAGATTCGAGGCGATCATTGCTTTCCATTTGTCCCGGCCCTCTGCCGCAAGCGGCTCCGCCGTGACCACGAGGATACCGGCATCTCCGTCCGACGCGTCTTCCCGCAATTGGTCTCGGTCCGAATCGCTCAAACCGCGGAGCTGGGTATCAAGTTGGTCGAAACAGGCATTCGCCAACACAGCTGCATCGGATTTCTTCAGGATATCGGCGGCTAAATCGGTGGCCAGTCGGGCGACTTCTTCCTTCATGCCGGCCAGGGTGTCTTCCCTCTCCTTGGCGATCGCGGCCCGCGCCTCGTCCAGCATCTGTCTGGCTTCAGCGCGGGATTTTTCGGCGGCCTTCTCGCGCGCCTCGGATGTCTGATCCTGAACCTCTTTCAGCATCTGGCGGCGGTCCTGCGCCAGGGCAGCGCGCTCGTCCTCAAGGCGCAGTCGCACCGTCTCGGCTTCGGCTTCCTTCGCCGTGGCTTTCGCCAACGCCTCTTCGGACAGCGCTCTGCGTCGTGCGATCACTTCCTTCACGGGACCGTAGAGGAAGCGGCGCAGCAGCCAGACGAGGACGATGAAGTTGATCGCCTGCAGGGCAAGCGTCCACCAATCGATTTGCATCGTCAGCCCACGAACGGGTTGGCATAGAGCAGCAACAGGGCGATCACGAGGCAATAGATCGCCATCGTCTCGATCATCGCCAACCCGACGAAAAGCGTCCGTGAAACCGTGCCCGCCGCTTCCGGCTGCCGTGCGATGGCGTCCATCGCCGCAGCGATCGCCCGCCCTTCGCTCAAGGCAGGGCCGATGGCGCCGAATGAAACAGCGACGGCCGCGCAGACGATACTGAGCATCTCAATTGCTCCGTCCATGATCCCTCCGTTATTCAGTCTCGCCGCTGACGGCTGCGCCGATAAACACGGCGGCGAGGATGGTGAAGATATAGGCCTGTATGATGCCGATCATGATGCCGAGCAGCATGAAGGGTATGGGCAGCAGCAGGCCGGCAAGAAAAACCACGATCGCCAAGACAAACTCATGGCTCATGATATTGCCGAACAGGCGGATCATCAGGGAGAAGGTCCGCGTGACCTCGGCCAGAAGGTTCAACGGCAGCAGCATCGGATTTGGCCTGATGTAGCGCCGCAGATAGTCGGCGGCGCCAAGCGAGCGGACCCCGAAATAATGCACCGACAAGAACACGATCAACGCCAGGGCGGCGGGCGTTTCTATATGCGCCGTGGGTGGCTTTGCCCCCGGAACGGTGGCGGATAGGTTGGCGGTCGCAAGGAAGATGAACAAGGTGCCCAATATCGGCAAATAGGGCCAAGGATCCCGACGAATGACATCCTTGATCTGCTTTTCCAAGGTTTCCACCACGATTTCCATGACGGCTTGCCACCCGCCCGCATGGATGGACGCGCGGCGTGTCCCCAGCCATGACGCCAGGGTCAGTATGGCCATGATGGCCCAGGTCGTGACGACCGCGCGGCTGACCGGCACGGGGCCCAGGTGGAGCAGGATATCCGGGGCGAGGGGGCTTAGATCCATCTCGTCACCTTTCCGATGAAGCGTTGCGTCACCGTGCGGGCAAGGATGAAACCGGCCAAGGCCAGCAACAGTTCCGCCGTTCCCTGCTGGGCGAAATACCAAAACCCGGCCAAGGCGCCTGCCAGGCGAAAGGCGTATAGCGGCAGGACCCGGAAGAACGGTGCCCCTGCCGCATGCATCCGCACCGAGGCGAACAGCAGCAGGAAATAGGCTGCTCCCATCGCGGCGCCGGCCACGGCATAGGGGCTGCTTTCAATTAGGCCGGTCCAGGTCATTTCGACTGAATCCTATGCCATGCCAGATAGGCGCCGCATGCGGCGCCCAAGAAAATCAACGCACCGGAATAGAGTATTCCTGTTGCGAATGTCTGGTCGAGCCAGCGCCCGGCGAAGACCCCGATCAGGATCGGCGTTACGATCAGCCAGCCGAGGGCGCCGATCATCGACAGATTCTGCCAGATTGACCGTTCTCCTTCGCGTCGCCAGCGTTCGCTGCGCTCCTCACGCAATTTGACCGCTTGGTGCAGTTCCTTCTGACCGCCATTGGGGGGAGGTTCCGCCATCAGTCGCTTTCCTCCCGATCCGAAGATGCCTCGGCAGATAGGATTTGGCGTCCGCCGGTTTGCCGACCCGCGTGGAGGTAGTGTTGGATCTTTCGGATCGCGGCCAGGTGAAGGCGGGTTGTGGAGACGCGCGTCTGTTCCTCAGCCTCTTCATCGCGGCGGAAACGATCCAGAATGCTGTGGTCGAGCGTACCCAACGATTGATCGCTGACGGCGTCCCGCGTTGCGACCTCGATGGTCGATCCGTCCTGAACCGTCAGCACGCCGCCCCGCACCGCTATGAAGTGGTCCTTTTCGTCACTGTTGCGCCAAGTGATCACGGAAACGGTCAGCACCGTCATGAAATCCGCATGACCGGGCATGATGCCGAATGCGCCGGTTTCGTCCTCCGCCCGGACATATCCGACATCCCCCCTGTCCAGGATGACCGTCGTCGGCGTGGTTATGACAAGCCTCATGACGCGCTTCTCCTCGAAGCGTCGTCTAAGGTGCCGGTCATATAAAGGTCGCTTTCCGGAATATTATCCGCGTCCCCGCGCATGATCGCTCGGCAGTCGCGCAAGGTCTGTTCCAAAGGCACGGAAACGCCCTTCATGCCGGTGAATTGCGCGGTCACGGCGAAAGGCTGCGTCATGTACCGGATCAAGCGCCTCGCCCGGCCGACCGCTTGTCTGTCCGACGCGCTCAATTCCTCCATGCCGAGGAGAGAGATGATCTCCTGCAATTCGCGATAGTGCTCGATCAGACGGCGAACGTCTTCCGCCGTCTCATAGTGTTCCGCGCCGACCAGGGTTGGATCCAGCAGCACCGAGGTCGATGTCAGGGGATCGATCGCCGGATAGAGGCCTTGTGAGGCCATCTCTCGGCTGAGCACGATTGAGGAATCGAGATGGGTGAAGGTCTCCGCGACGGCAGGGTCGGTGAAATCGTCCGCCGGCACGTAAACCGCCTGGATCGCGGTGACCGACGCGTTCCGGACCGACGCGATGCGTTCCTGCAATTCGGCGATTTCCGTCGACAGGGTCGGTTGATAGCCGACGCGCGACGGTAGCCGGCCGAGCAGGCCGGAGACTTCGCTACCTGCTTGGACGAAGCGGAAGACATTATCGATCAACAGCAGGACATTCTGTTCCATCACATCCCGGAAATATTCGGCGATCGTCAGGGCCGACATGCCTACCCGCCAGCGCGCGCCCGGCGGTTCGTTCATCTGACCGAAGACGAGAGCCGTCCGTTCCAGGACGCCGGATTTTTTCAGGTCCAGCCACAATTCATGGCCTTCGCGGGTCCTCTCGCCGATGCCGGCGAATACTGAAATCCCTGAATGGTGTTCGACCGTCGAGCGGATCAATTCCATGATCAACACGGTCTTGCCGACGCCGGCGCCGCCGAACATCGCGGCCTTGCCGCCCTGGATCAGCGGCGCCAGCAGGTCGATGGTCTTGATGCCGGTCAGGAAGATATCCCGGCGGCCTTTCTGTTCGCTGATTTTCGGCGCTTTGCGGTGAATGGGAAGGCGCGGCACATCAGGCGGGAAAGGGGCGCCGTGGTCGATCGGTTCCCCGACGACATTCACCAGCCTGCCCAAGACGGCATTGCCGGCCGGCACGAGGATCGGCGCGCCGGTATCTCTTGCCGCCATGCCGCCGCCCAATCCGGCGGTTTCCTGCATCGCCACACCGCGGATCTTGCGTTGGTTGATATGCTGCTGCACTTCGATCGTCAGGATGCGCCCGTCATCCATGCGGATTTCCACCGCGTGTCCGATCGCCGGAAGCATTTTGCTAGGAAAGGCGATATCAACGACGGAGCCGCTCACGGCAACCACGTGGCCGCTGGCGCCAATCGTCCCGTCTACCTCTGCTTCCGCATTATTCATGGTGTCAGGCGACATCCCGAGAGTTTCAATCTAATGAGTAGCTATATCGACCGGGCATTCTGCCGCCTTGACCAGGGTCAATGTCGATACGATCTGTTGTATGGCATTGATGCCGTCATGCTGCGGCAATGAAGCTCTGCTGGTTCAAGGACCGTTTTTGCACGCAGTCATGATGCAGAGCGGGAAAGAGACTTCGTTCGATGGCTAGAAGCACTGCGCATGGCGGGAAGATTCACCCGATCGACAGGTTTCTGCATGCGGCGGAAGCGCGCGCGACGTCAGGCCTGTCGCCGGCCTCTGTCATGGCGGCCTATCTCGACTGGATCGTGCATCTGGCGAATTCACCCGGAAAGCAGGCGGAGTTGGTCGAAAAGGCGGTTCGCAAGAATTTGCGCTACGCAGCCCATGTTCAGCAGGCGATGCTCGGCCGGAAGCTGGATCCCTGTATCGATCCCCTTCCGCAGGACCGCCGGTTTCAATCACCCGATTGGCAGACCTTGCCCTTCTCCTGTTGGTATCAGGGATTTCTGCTGACGCAGCAGTGGTGGCACAACGCGACGGTCGGGATTGGCGGGGTCACCCCGCATCACGAGGATGTCGTCTCCTTCTCGGCGCGGCAGATCCTGGACATGTTCTCACCGTCGAACTTTCCGCTCACCAATCCCACGGTGCTGCGCCGGACGATGGACGAAAAGGGCCTCAACCTCTATCGCGGCGCCCAGAATCTCCTGGAGGATTGGGAGCGCGCCGTCCTGCAGCGCCCGCCGCTCGGGACGGAAGCCTACAAGGTCGGCGGTAATCTGGCGGTGACGAAGGGGTCGGTCGTCTACCGCAACCGTCTGATCGAATTGATTCAGTACGAACCGACGACCAAGAAGGTCGGCGCGGAACCGATCCTGATCGTTCCGGCCTGGATCATGAAATACTACATTCTCGACCTCTCGCCAACGAACTCCATGGTGAAGTTTCTAGTCGATCAGGGGCATACGGTCTTCATGGTTTCCTGGAAGAACCCGACCGAGGAGGACAGCAATACCGGGTTTCACGACTATATTGATCTTGGCGTCAACCGCGCCTTGGACGCGGTGCGCGGAATCATCGGCGAAATCCCGGTCCATACGGTCGGCTACTGCATCGGCGGCACCTTGCTGTCGATTGCCGCCGCGGCGATTTGCCGGGACGGCAGGGATTGGATCAAATCGATGACCCTTTTTGCCGCCCAAACGGATTTCACCGAGGCCGGGGAATTGATGCTGTTCATCGACGACAGCCAGATCGCCTATTTGGAAGATCTGATGTGGGACAGGGGATATCTCGACACCAAGGAAATGGCCGGGGCCTTCCAACTGCTGCGGTCGAACGATCTGATCTGGTCGAAACTCATCAAGGACTACCTGATGGGCGAGCGGACCCCGATGACGGACTTGATGGCCTGGAACGCGGATGCGACGCGGATGCCCTATCGCATGCATTCCGAATATCTGCGCTCCCTCTTCCTGAACAACGATTTCGCGGAAGGCCGTTACTATGTCGGCGACAAGCCGGTCGCGATGACGGATATCAAGCTGCCGGTCTTCGTGGTCGGGGCGGAAAGGGACCATGTCGCGCCCTGGCAATCGGTCTTCAAGATCAACCTGTTGGCGGATACGGATGTGACCTTTCTGCTCACCAGCGGTGGTCACAATGCGGGCATTATCAGCGAGCCGGGCCATCCGCACCGTCATTTCCGGATCTCGGAAAAGAAGGAGCACGCCCCTTATGTCGCGCCCGAACAATGGCTGGACCAGACGCCGGTTTCGGAAGGGTCCTGGTGGCCTGCCTGGGAAGCCTGGTTGGCCGGGCAATCGAGCGGCAAGGCGAACGCCCACCCGGTCGGTAATACGGAAGCGGGCTACCCGGCGATCTGCACGGCGCCGGGCAGCTATGTGCTTCAGGACTGATCGCCGGACGGCGGGCCCTCAATGGGCGACGGTGAAGCGCGTTTGGCGGTGCCGCGGGGTTTCCGCTTCATCGATCAGCGCGACCGAGAAATCCTCCATCGAAATTCCGGAATTACCGTCTTCGTCGATTAGCAGGGTATTGCCGCCCACCCGATATCGGCCGGTGCGGTCGCCTGGCATAAGCATGGCCGGCGGCGACAAATAGGTCCAATCGGCATGACTGTCGGCGGCGCAAAGTTCGAACTGCGCGTAGCTCGCCCGCGCAATGGGCACCACCTCATCGGGCAGGAAGCCCGGTGCGGTCAGAACGGAATGCAGGTTCCGGTCAGGCACAAGCAGGCTTGCCGCCCCGCCGACGATCAGGACGCGGACTTTCGCCTGCGCCGCCGCTTTCAGGATCGACGCGGTCAATGGGACCAGATCCCCTTCCTTTCCATCGGGCGGGCGGATGGCGCTGACGGCCAGATCGAATCCCTCCAACAGGGATGCGATAGCATTCGTGTCGGAAACGTCCGCGACCACGATCTCAAGTGTGGCGGGATGTCCCGTTACTTGGGATGGCGATCTCACAACGGCGGTGACGTCGTGCCCGCGAGACAGAGCTTCCGAAACGACGCGGCTACCCACTTCACCACGGGCGCCGAAAACGATGATTTTCATATCCAACTCCTTTCAATTGGCTTTTTTACGATGCGGCGGCTGCCACCCGTTGACGGCGCGGCGGCCTTTGACTGATCCAGACGCTGACAAGGATGATCGCGATGCCAATGATCTGCAGGCCGCCTAGCTGCTGGTTCAGGAGTAGCCAGCCGAGCGTCAAAGCGGTCGCAGGGCTGAGGAATCCGAGGGTCGAGATCGCAGCCGGTTCCATGCGGACTATCCCCCGGAACCAAAGCGCATAGGTGAAGGCCGCCCCGATCAGACCGAGATAGCTGAGCCCCAGGATGTTGTTCGCATTTAGCACCGGCAAAGGCGGTTCCAGGTAGAAGGCCAAGGGCAGCAGAAGCAATCCGCCGGCGGTCAGCTGCCAGGCCGTGAAGGTCAGCAGGGAGACGGGCGGCCGCCATTTGCGGCTCAAGACGGTTCCGGCCGCCATGGACAAGGCGCCGCCCAGCCCGGCGAGCACACCGATGGGGTCCAGCGCGGCTTCCGGTGTCAACACCAGAAGGGCCACGCCGCCGATACCCGAAAGGGCAGCCATGATGGAAAATGCCCTGATCGGTGTGCCGAGGGCGAAATAAGCAAGCAGAATGACGATCAACGGCTGCAACGCGCCCACGGTCGCGCCGACACCGCCCGGCAACCGGTAGGCCGTGATGAACAGCAGCACCCAGAAAATAGCGAAGTTGAGCGCACCCAGGACAAACACGCGCAGCAGCCAATCGGGTTTCGGCAAGTTTCCGACGATCACCAGCAAGAGAAGCCCTACCGGCAAGGCGCGCAGCATTGCGACCGTGATCGGATATCCGGGTGGGAGAAATTCCGTCGTCACATAATAGGTGCTGCCCCAGATCGCGGGGGCAAGGGCGGTCAAAATAATGTCAGTGCCGCGGGTCATAGCGAACTCCTTCATAGTATCTTGACGTCAAGATATATATATTTGTCTTGACGTCAAGATAAAATCACGGAAAGCTTCCGTATGGATCGCATCGACAAAATCTTGGCTCAATGGAATCGCGAACGTCCGGAACTGGACGTCGGCCCCATGGGGTTGATCGGGCGGATATCCCGCCTCTCCCTCATCCTCCGCACCGAAATGGAACGGACCTGGGCGAAATTCGATTTGAACCCGGCGAGTTTCGACGTTCTGGCGACGCTGCGCCGCGCGGGGCCACCCTATCGTCTATCACCGGGCGACCTGATCGCGTCGACGATGGTGACGTCGGGCACAATGACCAACCGGATCGACAAGCTGGTGGCGGCTGGGCTGGTGGAGCGGACACCGAACCCGGAGGACGGCCGTGGGTTCCTCATCGGTTTGAGCGAAAAGGGATTCCGCCTCATCGACGAAGCGGTAACGGAGCATGTGGCAACGCAGCGGACGCTTCTGGCCGTGCTGTCGAAGGATGAGTGCGCCCAACTCGACGGCGCCTTGCGGAAGTTCCTGGAAAAGATCGACGTCGACGACTTTCCGGAGTGATGCACGCACCACCCGTCGCTGTTTGAACATCCAGCATCGTCGGTCCACGGCCAGGGTCGAAACGCCTCACGCTATGGATGATTTCCGGTGCTGGCGGATTCCCATACAGCCGGTTATGGTTCCGTCTCAAGGCATACGGGAAGGGCCGCCGCGTACCGGGAAGCGATCCGGGGCAGGGTCCGAAAACTCCAAACCTATGGTGCGGCATTCATGAGATACGAAGTACCGGAAACGGTGGACAGCGCCGTTGCATTGCTGTCGGGGGAAACCGGGTCCGCGAGGATCCTGGCGGGGGGCACCGATCTGCTGGTGCAGATGAAGTCTGGGGTCGTGGAACCCGACCTGATCGTCGATATCAAGCGGATCGACGGAATGAAATCGATCACGCAGGAACATGGGGGCTGGCGCATCGGCGCTGCCGTTTCGGGCGCCGAAATGGGTGAACATGGCGGGCTGTGTGCCGCTTGGCCGGGCGTGGTCGAAGCCATGGAGCTTATCGGCTCGACCCAGGTGCAGGGCCGCGCGACATTGGCGGGAAACCTTTGCAACGCTTCCCCCGCCGCGGACAGCGTGCCGGCATTGATCGCCGCGGATGCCGTGGTCCGGGTCGCGGGTCCGAACGGGACACGGGATATACCGGTCGGAGAAATTCCCAAGGGGCCGGGCAAGACGTCGCTCGCCAAGGGAGAATTCGTCACCTCCGTCTTCCTTCCTGCACGAGACGCAAAATCCGCGGACGCCTATCTGCGCTTCATTCCAAGAACGGAAATGGATATCGCGGTCGTCGGATGCGGCGTGTCCTTGACTTTGGACGATGCCGGCACCTGCACGGCGGCCCGGGTCGGCCTTGGCGCCGTTGCGGCAACGGTCCTGTCCGTGGATGACGGCGCCGCGGCGCTGGTCGGAACGAAGGTCGATGACGCGGCGTTGGCCAAGCTGGCGGCTGCCGCGTCGGCAGCCTGCAAGCCGATCGACGACAAACGCGGGACCATTGCGTTCCGAACGCATATTGCCGGTGTGCTGGCCAAGCGCGCCGCAAAGATCGCCCTGGCCCGGGCCCAAGGGTAATCGAGAGGCGAGTGAGGAATTGGTAATGACCCAGTTACACATAACGACGAAAATAAATGGGGATACGACTGAGTATCTCTGCGATCCGGAAGAAACCCTGCTCGACGTGCTGCGCGACCGCCTTGGCCTGACCGGGGCGAAGGAAGGCTGCGGCACCGGCGATTGCGGGGCTTGTTCGATCACCGTGGACGGACGGCTGGTCTGCTCCTGCCTGATGCTGGGTGCGGAAGCCCAGGGCCGTGAGATCGACACGATCGAAGGCATGGCCGACGGCGAGAAACTTCATCCGCTGCAGCAGAAGTTCCTGGAACATGCCGCCCTGCAATGCGGCATCTGCACACCGGGCATTCTGGTGGCGGCCAAGGCGTTGCTGGAAAAGAACCCCTCTCCGACCGAGGAAGAGGCACGCTACTGGCTGGCCGGCAACCTGTGCCGCTGTACCGGATACGACAAGATCATCCGTGCCGTGATGGACGCGGCCGAAGAGATGAGGAGGGCTTCCTGATGCCGCTCGACGATCACACAGCCGGCGACGCCCGGCAGTTCAAAGTTGTTGGAACACGCCCGCTCCGTCCGGATGGGATAGACAAGGTCACGGGACGCGCCCGCTTCGGCGCTGATATGAATGCGCCGGGAATGCTGATCGGCCGTATCCTGCGCAGCCCGCATGCCCATGCTCGGATCCGGGCCATCGACACCGCAAAGGCGGAAGCGCTTCCAGGCGTGAAGGGTGTCGTCACACGGGTCGATTTCGATGCCGCCGACGACAGCGTGGCCAACATACTCGACAACTGCATGGCCGGCAAAAAAGCCTTGTATGACGGCCACGCCGTGGCGGCCGTGGCGGCGACCAGCGCCGCCATCGCCCGCAAGGCGTTGAAACTGATCGAGGTCGATTACGAAATCCTGCCCCATGTCACGGATGTGGACGCGGCGATGAAACCGGACGCGCCGGTGTTGCACGACGGCTTGAGTGACGAGACCGTGCCCGATGGCGTGTCGCAGAACGTCGTTCACCGTGTGGAGTTCGGCCATGGCGACGTCGATGCCGGTTTCGCCGCGGCGGACAAAGTGCTGGAGCGCAGCTTCAAGACCGCAGCCACGCATCAGGGCTATATCGAACCGCATGCCTGTCTTGCCACAATGGGCGCGGACGGTATCGCCGACCTTTGGGTCTGTACCCAGGGTCATTACATGGTGCGCAACACCTGCGCCGCGATCTTGGGCATCGACCAAGGCAAGCTGCGCGTGACGGCATCTGAAATCGGCGGCGGTTTCGGCGGCAAGACGACGGTCTTCCTGGAACCGGTGGCGTTGGCGCTGTCGCGTAAGACGAACCGGCCGGTCAAGATGGTCATGACGCGTGAGGAAGTCCTGCGCGCCACGGGGCCGACCTCATCGACCTCGATCGATGTGAAGATCGGCATGAACAAGGACGGCAAGATCACCGCGGCTGCCGCCGATCTTCGCTATCAGGGCGGCGCTTATCCGGGGTCGCCGGCGGATATGGGATCGATGACGGCTTTCGCGCCCTACGATCTCGAAAACGTCAGGACCGTGGGATGGGATGTCGTGACGAACCGTCCGAAGGCGGCCGCATATCGCGCGCCGGGTGCGCCAATGGCGGCCTTTGCGGTGGAAAGCGTGGTCGACGAATTGGCCAAGGGTTTTGGGCTCGACCCATTGGACGTGCGGTTGAAGAACGCCGCGCGGGAAGGGACGAAGTCGTCCTACGGTCCGACCTTTCCGGCGATCGGGTTGGAAGCGACCTTGAAGGCGGCAAAGGAACATCCGCATTGGACGGCTCCCCTCGGGCCGAACCAAGGACGCGGCGTAGCCTGCGGTTTTTGGTTCAACTTCGGCGGCGACACATGCGTATCGCTGAACATCACACCGGACGGCACCGTGACCCTGACGGAAGGCAACCCCGATATCGGCGGATCGCGGGCGTCCATGTCCATGATGGCGGCGGAAGAACTCGGTATTCCTTATGACCAGGTCCGCACCGTGATCGCGGATACGGGCTCGCTCGGCCAGAATGAAGTCACGGACGGAAGCCGCGTTACTTTCGCGGTCGGCCTGGCGACGATCAAGGCCGCCCGCAACGCCAAGAAGGTGTTGTGCGAACGGGCCGCCATGGTTTGGGGGATCGATCCAGAAGCTGTCGTCTGGGAAGACGGCTGCGCCCGCCCCGCCGGGGAAAATGCCGGCAAGTTCCCGCCGATGAGCCTGAAGGAAGTGGCAGCGATCGCCGCGAATACCGGCGGCCCGGTTGCCGGACATTTCGAGGTGAACGCAGAAGGCGCGGGCGTCAGCTTCGCCACCCATATGGTGGATACGGAAGTCGACCCAGAGACCGGGGCTGTGAAGGTCGTGCGTTACACCGTTTTTCAGGATGCCGGTAAAGCGGTCCATCCGGCTTATGTGGAAGGACAGTTCCAAGGCGGCGCCGTGCAGGGCATCGGCTGGGCGCTGAACGAGGAATACATCTACGGCAAGGACGGAAGGTTGCAGAACGCGGGCTTCCTCGACTACCGAATTCCCGTTGCCTCGGACCTGCCGATGATCGACACGGTGATCCTGGAAATCCCGAATCCCGGACATCCCTATGGGGTGCGCGGCGTCGGGGAAACCTCGATCGTGCCGCCGTTGGCGGCGATCGCGAACAGCGTTTCCGCCGCCGCAGGCGTGCGGATGACCGATCTGCCGATGTCGCCGCCGAAGGTTCTTGCGGCGATTCAGAAAGGCTAGGCGCTTGTCATGGTCATGGTTCGGATCTGGGGGTCGCTGACATCGGCTACCGAAGGCCAGGCCGAAGTCGAGATCGAGGCGAAGACGTTGAAGGAATTGCTGGACGGATTGTCGGAAAAGTATCCGGCGATCCGTCCGCAATTGGAACGCGGCGTTTCTGTTTCCATCGACGGCAAGATCTATAACGACAGCTGGTTCCAGCCGATCGAACCGACCAGCGAAGTGGTCTTGCTGCGCCGGATCGTTGGCGGGTAGGGCAGGACATGCCGTCCTAGCGTTTGGGGATGTCGCTGCGCCGCAGGTGGCGTTTTTGGGCGGCAATCCGGAATTGGGCATTCGCCGCGCCGTAGCCGTTATAGCCGCCGCGCCGTTCCACGATCTCGAAAAAGAATCCCTCCCGATAGATCGGGCTGTAGATTTGGAAATACTCACCGTCTCCGTCTCGGTCGTACAGGATGCTATTGGCCTTCAAGGCCTCCAGCATGGCGTCGTCCAAACCGAACCGGGCGTCCAAGTCGTCGTAATAGTTGGGCGATATCGCGATCGAGGAGAACCCGTTCCGCCTTAGCGCTTCCGCCGACGCGAAGATGTCCCGGGTTGCGAAAGCCATGTGCTGAACCGCGGACCCGAAACTTTCGAAAATGAAGTGGCCGGCCAGCGTCCGGCGATTCTCGGCGCCGTTCAGCGTCAAGCGCAGCGTGCCCGCGTCATTTTCAACAGCTTGGCTTCGCACCAGTCCGGCGGGGTCGACGACGTCGATCATCGGGGTCTTATGCGTTTCGAAAATACTTGTATAGAAAAGCAGCCAGGTCAGCATCTCTTCGAGATTCATGGTCTGGGCGATATGGTCTATGCGGGTAAGCCCGGCATTGACCGTTTTCGGCTCATTGTCATCGATTGGCCGGAACTCGATCTCCCAAACACGCGACAGGTCGCTCTTGCCGTCGATGAAATGCATCACGCCGCCGCCGACGCCGCGGATCGCGGGGATATTCAACTCCCCAGGTTTGACGTCCTGCGTGAACAAGGCCGCCCCAAGGCTCTCCGCGCGCTTGATGGTGGCTTGGGCGTCATCGACACGCAGGCCGATATCGCAAACCGTCGTCCCATGGACGATGTATGAGGAATGGGCGAAGCCGGTCCGTTCCGTGTTGATGACGATGTTGATGTCGCCCTGCCGCCAAAGGTCGACATTCTTGGAAATGTGCCGGCCCGTCCTGGCGAAACCCAGGCCGCGCAGAAGACCGGCTAAGGTGTTGGCTTCTTCCTCACTGGCCGCAAACTCGACGAACTCGATGCCGCCGACGGGAATCCGGTCCGGCATGTCGTCGACGTCGATCCGGATGTCCGGTTCAAGGCGGCGGACCTGATCCATCAGATAGACGAGTGATCGGTGACCGTCGACGGAAATGGATTTCGGCGACCCACCTCTGAACTGATCGTTGAAAATCTCCAGCGATATGACCCCGTCATAGCCCGTCGCCGCGACGGCGCGCATGAAACCCGTTACGTTCAGGTCGCCCTCGCCGGGCATGTTGCGGTAGTGCCGGGACCAATGCAGCAGGTCCATGTCGATTTTCGGCGCGTCGGCCAGTTGGATGAAGAAGATCCGGTCACCGGGAATCGAACGGATGGTGTCGGGATCGATTCCCTTGGACAGGGTGTGAAAGGAATCCAGGATCAGGCCGATATTCGGGTGATCCGCCCGCCGAACGACTTCCCAGGCATCGCGGTGGTCCGAGATGTGCCGCCCCCAGGCCAGCGCTTCGTAGCCGACCCGAATGTTGTGCGCCGCGGCCAACTCGCCCAAGGCACGAAAATCATCCGCCGCGCGATCAATGCCGCCCAGCGACAGGGGTGATACGTTGGAACAGACAAGGACCAGATCAGTTCCCAACTCGTTCATCAGGTCGAATTTGCGTTTGGCGCGCTCGAACGCGCGGCTGCGCTGCGGTTCGGGCATGCCCTCGAAGTCGCGGAAGGGCTGAAACAGCGATATTTCCAAACCGAAATCGCGGGCCATGGCGCCGACGTCGCGGGGGGAAGCGTCGAATGTCAGGAAATCGTTTTCGAAAATTTCGATACCGTCGAAGCCTGCCTCGGCGATCGCGGCCATTTTTTCGTTCAGGTCGCCGGAAATCGAGACGGTGGCTATCGCTGTTTTCATTGTCGGTCCCTGTCGGCTCGGTTTCGTCGGCATATCAGCATTGCTTGGGCAAGAACCATTTGCAACGATGCTGCCTGCGTTCCATCGCGATCACGGTAAATCGATAGAAAAATTCAACGACGTTCAGGGAAGATCATGATATCCGGCCGTACCCAATTTCTCGCTCATCTCGGCGTGCCGACAGAGACGTTCAAGGCCCCGATGATCTATAATCCTTGGTTCGAGGCCAAGGGCATCGATGCGGTTGTCGTCCCGATGGGCTGCGAGGCGGAGGATTTCCCGGACTTCCTGCGGCTTGTCTTTCGCCTGCGAAACATCGCCGGTGCATTGGTCACCATGCCGCATAAGGTGACGACCGTTGGCCTGCTCGACGAGATGAGCACGACGGTGAAGGTTTGCGGTTCCTGCAACGCCGTGCGCCGCGATTCGGAGGGCAGGTTGATCGGCGATATGTTCGATGGCGAAGGTTTCGTTCGCGGGGTCGTGCGCATGGGCAGGGCGATTGCCGGCGCTTCCGCGCTTGTCGTCGGCAGCGGCGGCGTCGGGTCGGCGATTGCGGCATCGCTCGCCAAGGGCGGCGCGGGTCGGATCGGCGTGTTCGACGTTAACGCGGCTTCGGCCGAGAAACTGGCGGCGAGCCTGCGGGCGCACTATCCGGCTTTGACCGTCGAAGTCGGATCCAACGATCCGCAAGGTTGGGACATCGTCGTCAACGCAACTCCGCTCGGCATGAAAGACGGGGATCCGATGCCGATGGACACGGACCGGATCGCCTCATCCTCCTTCGTCGGCGAAGTGGTGATGAAGCAAGCGGAAACGGCCTTCCTCGCCGCGGCCAAGGCGCGCGGCTGCGTGACCCAAATCGGCACGGACATGCTGTTCGAGCAGATTCCCGCCTACCTGGAATTCTACGGCTATCCGAAGACAACGCCGGAAGAGCTGCGCGCCTTGGCGACCATCGAATACTGACCGTTAGCCCGCAATACCGCCTGTCAGTCCAATTCTACGGCCGCCTTGTGCCCTGAATAGACAGCGGCGGCGATCATGCCGGGCGCTTCGCAATCGCCGACCCGGTGCAGCGTGCGGGGCGCGCCTTCTCGACCCTCGTTACAGGCTATGCGCAGGGACTGGAACAGCGCGTCCTCCGGCTCCCGTCGCGTCAGCGGCAGGACCCAATCAGCCGTGATCGTCGATTCCCGCCCGGTGAAGATACAGGATGTGGTAACCGAGCGGCCGTCGACATATTCGATGCTGCGGTTTGTCACGATCTCTACGCCGGCATCAATCAGCGCCGCCGCGGATTCGTATTCTTCATTCGTGTAGCGGCCCCAGGCGCCGACCCGCCCCGCCGGCGTCACCAAGGTGACCGTGTTGCCACGGGCCGCAAGCGCCAAAGCCAGAACCGGCCCCAGATAGTAATGGTCGTCATCGAAAAGCACGACATGACCCGCCGGCGTCTCGTCACCGGACAGAATGGTGTCCGCGCTCAAGACCCGCGCGCCGTCCCCCAAACCGATCGCCGTGTAGCGACGGCGTCCAATCCCGTCGGTGGTCCAAGCCGACCCGGTGGCCAGGAAGACATGATCGGCGCCGACGGCGAGAACGTCGTCCAGCCCCATGCGGCTTTCGCGGAAGATATCGACATTCGAAAGCTTCTCGATTTGTCCGATGCGCCAGTCACGAACGCGGGCCCATTCCGACAGGCCGGGCAACCGGCTTTCGCGTGTGACGCGCCCACCCAGATCGCGCGATGCTTCGGCGAGCATGACCTGATAGCCACGTTCACCCAGCACACGGGCGGCTTCCAGTCCCGCCGGTCCGGCGCCGACGATCAGCGCCTTGCCAGGCTCGTTTGCTGCTGGCAGGCGTTCCGGGTGCCAGCCTTTTCTAAACTCCTCGCCCATCGTCGGGTTCTGCGTACAGCGGATCGGAACGCCCAAGGAATTATGGGCGTAGCAGATATTACAGCCGATACATTCGCGGATATCCTCGATACGGCCTTCCTCGATTTTCTTGGGCAGGAAGGGGTCGGCGATGGACGGCCGGGCGGCGCCGATCATGTCCTGCGTACCGTCGCGCACCACCCGCGCCATGGTGTCGGGGGAGGTGAACCGCCCGACCGCGACGACAGGCTTCGTCGTCAGGGATTTCGCACGGGCGACGCTGTCCTGCAGGGCAGCCTCCTTCACGAAACGGGAGGCGCCCATTTCGATCCCATAGTCCGGCACAACCAGATCCCAGAGGTCGGGCAAATCCGCGAGCAGGCCAAAGGCGTCGTAGCTTTCATTGTCGGCGAGGTCGACGGAGAAGCGGCAGGCCAGCGCGGCCTTGTCTCCTATGGCGTCGCGGGTCACTTCCATAAGCTCTCGAACGATCCGGACGCGGTTTTCCAACGATCCGCCATATTCGTCTTGTCGCTGATTCGTTACCGGATTCAGGAATTCCGACAGCAGATAGTCGTGGGTCGCATAGACATAGACGATATCAAACCCGGCCTGGACCGCGCGGCGCGCCGCGTCGGCCTGCCAAGTGAGGATCTCCTTGATGTCGTTCTTGTCCACCCGTCGGCTCTGCACCGGGTGATGGATGTCGGGATTGGTCGGCGGGCGGCTCATCAGGCCGAGCGGCGGCAGGCGCGTGCTCATATTGGCGATATAATTACCGCCGATCCAAAGTTCCGCTCCGGCAAGGCCGCCATGCTCGTGGACGGCGTCGGTCATCAGGGCGTTGTCGCGGATATCGTCCTCATCCCACAAACGGGCATAGGGATAGTAACTGTCGTCCGATGTGGGATGGACGGAACAGTATTCCGTGCAAACCACGCCCCAGCCGCCTTCGGCCTTCACGCCCCGCATCGCGGCCAACATCTTCGGCCTCTGCCAACCCATGCCGCTGCAGTGAGGCACCTGGTAGAAACGGTTCTTGGCCGTCACCGGGCCCAGTTGGATCGGTTCGAACAAAACGTCATAGCGTGGGTCGCGCATGGTCATCGCCCATTCGGTAAGTCAGTTGCAGGAAGGGTTATTCGTAGGATTCGGCACGGCGCAGAATGCGCGCTGCCTCGGCCGGGAATACCGTGGCCATGAACTTCGCCAGGATCCGCCGGCCTTCTTGGCGGTCCATGAAGTTCGGCGTGATATGCAGGCGTATCCACATGCCGTCGGTCATGCTGTCCAACGCGTCGGCGACCGCCGTCGGCGTCCAGATATTACCGGCGATCTTGTCCTTGGTTTCATCGCACAATGCGACCAGCACGTCGTATCGGGCCTTGTCGTGCGTGTCGCAGATGGCGGCGAATCGCGGTCTTGCGGCGGCCTCCCCCCAATAGGAGTTCCACAGCGCCAAATTGCGGGGTGAGCACAAAGATGGCTCCAGATCGGCGAAGACGAGTTCGATAAGCCGGTCCACCGGGTCACTGCCGGCATCCGCGATCGCCTTGCGCCAGACGGTGTCGTACTCTTCGTAGTGATGCTTCAGCGTCTCTACGAGAAGGTTTTCCTTGGTTTTGAAATAGAAGACCGCGACCCCCTGCGACAGGCCTGCGGCCTTGGCAACGGTCGCCAACGTGGTAGCGGACATGCCAAGCTCGACAATGGAGTCGATTGCGGCTTCGACGAGCTGTTTGCGCCGCCGCGCGGCATTCTCCACCTGCTCGCCCCTGGGGCGGCCTATCGGCTTCTTGTTCGTCTGTTCCGCCATTCGGAAACACTCCCCAAACACCACCTTAGAATAAGCCGTAACGCGGTTCAGCGCATCTGTCGATTATTAATTTAACTAAGTGTTTAAAAAAATATGGACGAGGTAAACCGGTTGGCATAGCCTTTAGCGTGACGGGGGAGATCCTGGTCCCGGAAGCCATCCTAGGAAAAGGTTAGCGAGTGATCGCGTTGGGGGTTCCTGGTTTGGCGGCCTTGTTCGACGTTTCGTCGACTGGGTTCATTCACTTTGGGTTTGGTTGGCGCAATGAAATCGGAACGGTATGACGCGATCGTTGTGGGGGCGGGCCATAATGGCCTGACAACGGGGTGCTATCTGGCCAAGAGCGGTCTGAAAGTACTGATCGTGGAGCGAAACGACTATATCGGCGGCGCCGCGGTCAGCCGGGAACTCTATTCCGGCTGGACCTATTCTAACTGCTCCTATGTGTGCAGCCTTCTTAGACCCGAAGTGGTCCGGGATCTGGATCTCGCCCGTCACGGCCTTCAGGTCGTCCCCTATGAAAGCGGCGCGACCTTCCTGTCCAACGGCGATCACTTCGCCTACTACTCGGACCATGACGCCTTGAGGCGGGAAATTGCACGGCATTCGAAAAAGGATGTCGACGCCTATGACCGCTTTTCGAAATTCGTTACGAAACAGTGCCGGTTCATCAAACCGCTGCTGCTGCGCACGCCGCCGGACCCGGTTCGTTTCCGGCCGCGCGATATTCAGGAACTCCTGTATCTCGGCAAGCGGTTCCATGACCTCGGCGCCCATGACATGGCGGATACGCTGCGGTTCTACACCATGTCGGTCGGCGAGTTCCTGGAGGAGTTCTTCGAAAGCGACGTGATCAAGGCGCATCTCGCGGGCTCCGGTATCATCGGCACCGGCCTCGGCGTTTATTCGCCGGGCACAGCGTATGTCCTGCTTCATCACTATATGGGGGAGGTCGACGGCAGCATCGGCGCCTGGGGTTTCACGCGCGGCGGCATGGGTGGTGTCTCGAAAGCATTGGGCAGCGCGTTCGAGGAGGCCGGCGGGACCATCAAGGCCGGCAGCGGCCTGGACCGTTTCCTGATCAAGAACGGCAAGGTGGACGGCGTCGTCCTCGACAACGGGGACACCTACACGGCGGATACCGTCATTTCCAACATGGATGTGCGCCGCACCTTCCTGAACCATGTGGAGGACGGGGAACTTCCTGGCGACTTCGTGAAAGCGGTGAAGCGGTTCAAGATCCGCGGGTCCTCCGGCAAGATCAATATCGCGCTGGATGGCGCGCCGAGTTTCAATTCAGTGCCCGCGAACGCGTCCTTCCTGCGCGGTGATCTTCATGCCTCGGAATCACTGGACGAGCTGGAGCGTGCCTATGACGCCTGGAAGGAAGGGCGTTGGTCGGAAGATCCCTATTTCGACATGCTGATCCCAACCCATGTCGATCCAACGATGACGCCGCCGGGCAAGCATATGATGACCCTGTTCATCCAATACGCGCCCTATGAACTGGCCAATGGCGAGGTTTGGGACGGCCCGAATCGGGAAGCCTTTGCGAATACGGTGATCGACAAAATTTCGCGATACAGCCCGGACTTCAAGGACCTGATCCTGCACAAGGAAGTGCGCACGCCCTGGGATATCGAACAGGAGGTCGGTCTGACGGAGGGGAATATCTTCCAAGGTGAACTGACATTCGACCAATTGCTCTTCAACCGCCCGGTCCCGGGATATGCAGATTATCGCTCCCCGATCCGCGGGCTTTATCTCTGCGGGTCCTCCGCCCATCCCGGCGGTGGCGTAATGGCGGCACCGGGCGCGAACGCGGCGCGGGAAGTGCTGATCGACCTCGGCCGCAAAGGCCATGGGAGGGCGGCATGACGTATTTCGACGCGATCGTGATCGGGGCCGGCCATAACGGTCTCGCGGCAGCGGCGACCCTCGCCGGCGCCGGCAAAAAAGTTATTGTGCTCGAGAAGAACGACGTGCCGGGCGGCATGGCGATCAACCGGGAGATCGCACCCGGTTTCGAGTGCCCCGCCATGGCGCATCTTCTGTCAAATCTGGACGCGGTTGAGGTCGCGGCACTGGGATTGGACAAGCACGGTCTTTCTTACGCCGCGACCGATCTGCCGACCGTGTCCCTCGCCGCCGATGGAAAACACATTCTGTCGGACGCCAAAGGCGTACGGTACGCCGACGGCGGAACGCATTCCGAAGAAAACGCGTTTCTGGCCCTGCGCGCGCGTCTGATTCGTTTCGCCGAAAGGCTGGCGGAATTGAAACGCAAGCCGCCGCCCAGCCTGTCCGGCATCGATTGGGGGGAGGCACTGTCCCTGGGAAAGCTCGCCCTCGGCATTCGCCGGATGGGTAAGGAGGACACGCGGGAATTCCTCCGGGTTCTGCTTTCCAACTCATACGACACGATTTTGGATGAGATCGAGGACGGCCCGTTGGCGGGCGCCTTTGCCTTGGACTCCGTCCTGGGCGGCCATATCGGCCCGCGCTCGCCGGGGACGGTTTTGACGTTGATGTACCGTTTGGCGAACGGTGGTGCGAAGCACCTGCCGCGCGGGGGAATGGGTGCCGTGATGCGGGCTTTCGAAGCGTCGGCCAAAGCAGCCGGGGCGGAAATCCGCTATGGCGCCGCGGTCAGCCGAATGATTGTCGAAGACGACCGGATCGCCGGCGTGGTCCTTGCCGACGGAACGGAGATTTCCGGAGAGAAGGTTCTCTCCAGCCTCGATCCGAAAACCACCATGCTTCTGGCGGGTGTTGCCCATTTCGATGTGGAAATGATCCGCCGGGCCCGAAACATCCGCAGCAAGGGCTGCGCCGCCAAGGTCAATCTGGCGCTTTCCGCCGCGCCGTCCTTCACGGGCTTGTCCGACACGCAGCATCGCGGCCGGTTTGTTCATGCGCCGTCCCTGGCGGCAATGGAAAAGGCGTTCAACCGGGCCAAATACGGCGAGTTGCCGACCGACCCGGTGCTGGAAGCGACGATCCCCAGCTTGTCCGATCCGGGCTTGGTCGATGGTGCCGGCCATGTGCTGTCGGTGGTCGTGCAATACGTTCCTTATGCCTTGAAGCAGGGTTGGACGGATGAAAGCCGCAAGGCGCTGGCGGATGTCGTGGTGGATTGCCTTGAGCGATTTGCGCCGGGATTGAAAGCCTCCGTCGTCGCGCGCCACGTCATGTCCCCGCTGGATATCGAAACGGAAACGGGCACGCCCGGCGGGCATTGGCATCATGGCGAGATGATCGCGGATCAGATGCTGATGCTGCGTCCCGCACCCGGGATTGAACGCTATGCCTTGCCGGTCGAGGGGCTGTATTTGTGCGGCTCCGCGACCCATCCGGGCGGTGACGTGACCGGCGTGCCGGGGTGCAATGCGGCGAAGGCGTCCCTGCAGGCTAAGTTGGGGAGGGCCGCAGCATGACGAACCATCGCCCCAGCGGAGAGGATGCGCTGCCGGTACGCCGCGGTTTGCTTGAAACGCCGTTCGGCCGCCATCTGCGTCCGTTTAGTTTGGCGGAAGACTGGATGCCATGGGCCGGTTACGTATCGGCGCGCCGGTTCGAAACGGTCGAGGCCGAATATTTCGCGATCCGCAACCAAGCGACAGTGTTCGACATATCGCCGATGCACAAATACGCGATCACCGGCAAGGATGCTCTGGCCGTTGTCAATCGCCTGGTGACGCGCAACGCCGCGAAGTTGGGTGACAATCGGGTCGGCTATTCCGTCTGGTGCGACGAGGATGGATACGTCATCGACGATGGGACGCTGTTTCGGTTCTCGGAAAACGCGTTCCGGCTTTGCTCCCAGGAACCGCAATATTCCTGGCTGCATGACGTTGCCTGGGGGTTCGATGTTTCGATCGAAGATCAAAGCGACACAATTGCCGGCCTTGCCCTGCAGGGACCGACAAGTTTTGCCGTGCTCGAAGCGGCCGGTTTCGCAGGCGTCGACAAGCTGAAACCTTTCGGCGTCATGGAAGCTGCGCCGGGCATGAAGATTTCCCGGACCGGCTTCACCGGCGATTTGGGCTACGAACTATGGGTCGATGCCGATAGGGCCGACGCGTTGTGGGAAAAACTCTGGCCGGCCGGTCGGAATTTTGGCCTGCGCCCAATTGGAAACGAAGCCTTGAACATGGCCCGGATCGAAGCGGGATTCATCGCGGCCAGGGTCGACTTCCAGCCGATCCATCACGCCCAGCGGCCCAGCCGCGGCAGAACGCCTTTCGAATTGGGGCTGGACTGGCTGGTCAGCTTCGACAAGGGTCATTTCAACGGCCGCCGCGCCTTGATGGCGGCCAAACAGCGCGGGCCGCGCACAATGCTGGTGGCGCTCGAAATCGAAGGGCACAAGCCGGCCCAGGACGCATTCGTCTATCACGGTAAGAAAAAGGAAGCCGGGCACGTTACCTCCGCCCTGTGGTCCCCGACCTGTAAGCGGAATTTGGCGTTGGCGGAACTGCGCACGCCCTACGGGATATCGGTCACCGACGATTTATGGGTCGAAATCTACCACCCCAAAGAAGGCAAATGGGAAAAGGTCATGGCCAAGGCGAAGATAGTCGAACGCCCCTTCTTCAAGAACGGAAGGCGCTCGGCGACGCCGCCGGGACGGTTCTGACATGAGGGCCGATCGCCTTAAGGCAAACCACTTTCCGGATCATGTCGATCCGGCGCTGGACCGACGGAATAGGGAACGGTTCCCGATCCGGTTCGCTCCAGAATTGATATGCAAGAGTGACGCGCAAAAGCGCAAGGAGGCATGATGACGGGCCTAAGCAATTCCGCCGCGGCGATCCGTGAGTACGACAACAAACACTACATGCATCCCTGGGAAGCGATGTGGGAATCGAATGGCGCCGACCGGACGATCTCGGCGCGGGCGGAAGGAATCTACATTTATGATCAGAACGGCAAGAAGCTGATCGACGGGCCTGGTGGCATGTGGTGCACCCAAGTCGGCTATGGCCGTCAGGAAATCGCAGACGCCATTTCAGAACAGGTCATGCAGCTTTCCTATCATTCCCCATGGAACACCGCGAGTGCGCCGTCGGCCCATTTGGCAAAGAAACTGGCCGAGCTTGCCCCCGGCGACCTGAACACGGTCTTCTTCACGACGGGGGGGTCGACCGCGGTCGATACCGCCATGCGGTTCGTCCATTTCTACAACAACCGGCTCGGCCGTCCGAGCAAGAAGATCGTGATCTCGCGGGAGAAGGCGTATCACGGCTCGACCTATCTCGCGGCCTCGGTGACGGGCAAGGAACGGAGCAAGAGCTGGTTCGATGTCGACACGGACCAGACCCATTTGCTGCCGGATGTGAATCCCAATCTGCGTCCGCAAGGCATGGACATGGATACGTGGTGCGATCTGAAGGTCGCGGACCTTGAGAAGGCGATCATTGATCTGGGGCCGGAGAATGTCGGCGCCTTCATCGCCGAACCGATCCTGGCTTCCGGCGGCGTGATCATCCCGCCCGCGGGCTACCACAAGAAGTGTCTCGACGTTTGCCACGCCCACGACGTGCTCTATATCTCGGACGAGGTGGTGACCGGTTTCGGGCGATTGGGGCATTGGTTCGCCTCCGAGGACGTTTTCGGCATCGTCCCGGACATGATCACCTGCGCGAAGGGTCTGACTTCCGGCTATCTGCCGCTCGGCGCGTGCCTGATTTCCGACCGGATCCTGGAGCCCATCACGGGGGCAGGGCAGGAAGGGGTGATGTTCTCGAACGGTTACACGTATTCCGGCCATCCGGTTTCCTGTGCGGCGGCGTTGAAGAATATCGAGATTCTGGAGCGGGAGAATATCCTGCAGCATGTCCAGGATGTTTCGCCGTATTTCCTGGAGCGGCTTCATGCCCTGCGGGCTTCACCGATCATCGGCGATACGCGCGGCATTGGACTGGTCGGTTGTGTGGAGGGCCGCCTCACGGCCGGGGACGAGAGCAGACTGGCGCTCGATCAGAAATTCGGCGCCCGCATCGATGAGAAATGTGAGGAGATGGGCCTTATCGTTCGCCCGTTGCTCAACATGTGCGTTTTCTCGCCGCCCTTGGTTATCACGCGTCAACAGATCGACGATATGTTTGATATCCTTGCGCGGGCCATCGATATTCTGGCGAAGGAAACGGGTGAAGATTAGGAGGCTACCGCACCGCAACGAAGCCCTTGTGCAAACGCGCGTTTTGGGCGTCAATAAACAAACAGAAAAAACAAACGAACAGGAGATGTTAATGTTAGAGGTCAAAAAACTTCTTAAATGCGTCCTGCTCGGCGCGGCAGCGGTCGCGGCGCTGAGCGGCATGGCCAAGGCGGAAGAAGTTCTGCACGTCACGAACTGGGCCGAGTATATCGGCGAAGAGACGATCGCGAATTTCGAGAAGGAAACCGGGATCAAGGTTGTCTACGACAACTACGACTCCGTCGAGGCGATCGATTCCAAGCTACTCGCCGGCGGGTCCGGTTACGATGTGGTGTCGCATTCCTCCAGCGTAATCGCCCGCCTCATCCCGGCCGGCATTTTGCAGCCGATCGACAAGTCCAAGGTTCCAAACCTGTCCCACGCAATGCCGGAGATCATGAGCCAGATCGCCGCGAAGTGGGACCCGGACAACAAGCATATCGTTCCCTATATGTGGGGAACCCATGGCGTGACCTATAACAAGGAATTGGTGCTCGAAACCTATCCGGACGCGCCGATCGGCTCGCTGGACATGATCTTCGATCCGAAGCACATGAAGGAAATCGCCAAGTGCGGTGTGTCCTTCCTGGACTCGCCCGGCGACGTCATTCCCATGGCGTTGGCCTATCTGGGGCTGGAGCCGGATTCGAACAAGGCGGAAGATTATGAAAAGGCGAAGGAATTGCTCCTCTCCATTCGTCCTTACGTCAAAACCTTCGACAACTACGCCTATCAGCGCATGCCGCAGAAGGAATTCTGCGTAGCGGTGACCTGGGGTCCGGATGGCCTGCTGGCGATGTCCGGCGCCGCGGAAGCCAATACGGGCGTCGTGCTCGACTTCTTCCTTCCGCCGGGCGAAGGCGCGGCCCAGCTTTGGGTCGACGGCTGGATTATCCCGGCTGACGCGAAGAACGTCGAAGGCGCTCACAAGTTCTTGAACTATATGATGCGTCCCGATGTTGCCGCCGGTGATACCAACTTCACGTGGTATGCGTCCGCCAACAAGGATGCGGTCGATATGATCGATCCCGCCGTGACGGGTAACCCGGCCTCCTATCCGACGCCGGAATCTGTTGCGCAGATGTATACGATGACGCCGCCGAAGCCGAAGATCGAACGCATCCGGACCCGTGTCTGGACCGATTTCAAGGCTGGAAACTAAGTGCTCGTTATCGGCCGGCAGCGCATGCCAGCGTTGCCGGCCATTCTCTTAGAATTTTGTCATGATTTGGTCATCCATGCGTAACAGGATGTGGGAGGGTTCATGACTGTACAGCAGGCGTATAGCGACTCGCCATGGTTGGACCCCGATGCCGAACCCTTTATCAAGGTTCGGGGGATCACCAAGAAATTCGGCGCATTCACCGCCGTGAACAACGTCGATCTGGATATTTATAGAGGCGAGCTGTTCTGTCTGCTGGGCGGGTCCGGCTGCGGCAAGAGCACGTTGCTGAGGATGCTCGCAGGCTTCGAGCAACCGACCTCGGGATCGTTTTCCATCGACGGTGTGGAGATGGCCAATGTCCCGGCCTATGAACGCCCCACCAATATGATGTTTCAAAGCTACGCGCTTTTCCCGCACATGACGGTCGAAAAGAATGTCGGTTATGGCTTGAAACAGAGCGGCGTTCCAAAATCCGAGATTGAGGATCGCGTGAACGACATCCTCAAACTCGTCGAACTCCAAGACTTCAAAAAGCGAAAGCCGCACCAGCTTTCCGGTGGGCAGTCGCAACGCGTCGCCCTGGCGCGCGCCCTGGTGAAGGAGCCGAAAGTCCTGTTGCTGGACGAACCGCTCGGCGCGCTGGACAAGCGCCTGCGCGAGCAGACGCAGTTCGAATTGATGAACATCCAGGACAAGGTCGGCGTCACCTTCATCGTGGTGACGCATGATCAGGAAGAGGCGATGACGCTGTCCACCCGCATCGCCGTCATGGATGCGGGGCAGTTCTCGCAAACCGGGACGCCGACGGAGATTTACGAGTTTCCGGAGTCCCGCTTCGTCGCGGATTTCATCGGCTCGACCAATATTTTCGAAGGCCGGGTGTCCGAAGAAAGCGGCGACCATGTCATGGTGGATACGGAGGCCGGGTCAATCGTCATCGATTCCGGCATGTCGGTGCAGACCGGCGCCCTTGTCTATATCGCGCTTCGCCCGGAAAAGATCCAACTGACGAAGGAGCCCCCGGCGAAGGGCGGGCCCAACCAAGCAAAAGGAACCGTCGAGGATATCGGCTATCTGGGAGACGTATCCATCTACAAGGTGCGTTTGGACAACGGCACATTGGTGGATGTCACGGCCCCGAACCTGGTGCGCCCGAAGAACCGCACTCACAAGATTACATGGGAGGAGGACGTTTACCTTTCCTGGTCCGCCTCCAGCCCCATCCTGCTGACGAAATGACCGATACGATACGCGACAATCCGGGGGAAGGCGGCGATGCTGCGGCGCTCGGCGTGCCCTTGGGCGTCAGGATATCCCGGAAAATTCAATCGAGCTGGAAGGGCGTTGTCGTCTTCCTGCCCTATGCTTGGCTGCTGATCTTCTTCTTGCTGCCCTTCGTCATCGTCGCGAAGATCAGCTTGGCCGAAGCTTTGATCGCGAGTCCGCCGTTCTCATCGCTGATCGAATGGACGGATGAGGGCATCCTCACAATTCGGATCGTCATCGACAATTTTTTGTACATCTTCGAAGACGATCTCTACGTCAGCACCTATTTGAACTCGGTCAAGATTTCCTCCATTTCCACCATCCTCTGCCTGCTGCTCGGTTATCCGATCGCCTACGGTATCGTCCGCTCGCCGCCGACGACCAAGAACCTGCTTCTGTTCATGATCATCCTGCCGTTCTGGACGTCGTTCCTGCTGCGCGTCTATGCGTGGATGGGGCTGCTGTCCGACCAGGGGACGATCAACAACATGCTGATTTCACTCGGTTTGATCGAAACGCCGATTCGCATGCTCTATACGGAGTTCGCCGTCTATGTCGGCATTGTCTATACCTATCTTCCCTTCATGGTGCTGCCGCTCTACGCGAACATGGAGAAATTGGACAACACGTTGAACGAGGCTGCCGCGGATCTGGGCGCGAAGCCCGTATCGATCTTCCTGACGATCACCTTGCCCTTGACGATGCCGGGGATCATCGCCGGCGGATTGCTCGTCTTTATCCCGGCCACGGGCGAATACGTGATTCCGGATCTCCTCGGGGGTGGGAACGTGTTGATGATCGGGCGGCTGCTGTTCAACGAATTTCACGCCAATCACGATTGGCCGGTCGCGGCCGCGGTGGCAATTGCGCTTCTGGTGCTGCTGGTTGCGCCAATGATGGCCTACCAGCATTACCAGGGCAAACAGGCGGAGGCGCGCTGACGATGGGACAAGGGCGCTCGCGATTCCTGACCTGGATGCTCGTCCTGGGCATGGCGTTTTTGTATATCCCGATGTTCCTTCTGGTCATCTATTCGTTCAACAAATCCAAACTGGTTCCGGTTTGGGGCGGTTGGTCCGTGCGGTGGTATGCGGAGTTGTTCGAAAGCCCCGAGGTCTGGGAAGCCGTTTTGCTCAGCCTGAAAATCGGGGTCGTCAACGCTACTTTCGCCACGGCGCTGGGAACTCTTGCCGGTCTTGCCATGGTGCGGTTCGGCAGATTCAAGGGGCGCATGCTGTTGGGCGGGATGTTGGCCGCACCGCTCGTGATGCCGGAAGTGATCACCGGTCTGTCCCTGCTGATGTTGTTCATCACCATGCAGGATTTGATTGGTTGGCCGTCGCAACGCGGTTTTTCGACCATCACGATCGCCCATATCACTTTTTCGCTGGCCTATGTCGCGGTAATTATCCAGTCGCGCCTGGTCGGGATGGGTCAAACATTGGAAGAGGCGGCGCAGGACCTCGGCGCGAAACCCTTCCGTGTCCTGACCGATATCACGCTGCCCCGGCTTGCGCCCGGGATGATGGCCGGATGGCTGCTGGCCTTCACCTTGTCTCTCGATGATCTCGTGATCGCGAGTTTCGTGACCGGACCCGGGTCGAACACATTGCCGATCCTGATTTATTCGCGCATTCGGCTCGGCCTCCGGCCCGACATCAACGCGCTTGCCACCATCATCATACTTGTCGTGGCCATCGGCGTTGCGATTGCCGGCATTATCTTGATGCGGCAGCAGCGCCAGCGTGATTTGGAATTGGCGCGAATATCCGAGGAGTAAGGCTCCCGCGGCTGTCTGTCGATGGGCCGGCGACGCCAGAGGGCTGAAGGGAAGGTGAACCGTGCAGTCGGGCGAAGTGCTTTACGACAGGGACGCTATAGCGTTTCTCGAGGAACTCTGGGGTGAAGGATTTCTCTCGCCCGGGGGCCCCGAGGAAGTTGCGCGCCTGCTCGACGGCGTCGACCTGACCCGCAAGACGGTTGTCGATATCGGTTGCGGGACGGGCGGCATCACGGTTGCCCTGGTTCGGGACTACGGTGCCGCGAAAGTCACCGGACTGGATGTAGAGGAGCCTGTCTGTGCCCTCTCACGCCAACGGGCGGAAGAAGCGGGGTTTTCTGATCGGATTGAAATCCTGCAGGTGGAGCCGGGCCCGATGCCCTTGCCGGATGCATCGGTCGATATCGTCTTCAGCAAGGACTCCATTGTTCACATACCGGACAAGGAAACTCTCGCCCGGGACGCCTTCCGCGTGCTGAAGCCCGGCGGCATGTTCGTGGCGTCCGACTGGCTCATATCCCATGACGGGGATCCGTCACCGGAAATGGCGGACTACATCGCCAAGGAAGACCTGGATTTCGGCATGGCGTCGCCAAGCCGCTATCGCAAGGCTCTGGAGGCGGCGGGCTTCGTCGACATTTCCTTGAAGAACAGAAATTCCTGGTACCGGGAAATTGCCAGGGACGAATTGGAGCGCCTTGAAAAGGTGGACAGGGAGAAGTTCGAAGCCGTCCTTCCCCCGGGCCACCTTGAGTCGCAAATCGCGACCTGGCGCGCCATGCTTGTCGTCTTGGAAACCGGTGAGCATTGCCCGCATCATTTCCGAGCGGCCAAGCCGAATCCCTGATGCCGCCACCCGCTATTCCGCGGCTTCGGCGCGTTCCGCGGAAAGCCTGTCATTGACGGCGGCGACGGTGCCCGGCGCCGGCGCTTCCGGTAACGCCATCACCGGCAGCTGCTCACGCAGCTTGTCGTGATAAGCCCGCACCCCGTATTCCCGGTCGGACAGGATGATACCGTCGAAAGCGCTGGATTCCATCGCTTCGCAGGTCCATTTGATCAATTGGGTGTCTTCTTCGGTCGTCAGCCTGTCGATCCGTTCCGACAGGTAACGCGACAAGCGCATGGCGCGGCTTTCCTCCGCGTACCGATATGTCGCTCCGCGTTGCACTGTCCGCCCGGACGCCAATGGGAATTCCTGATAATAGGCGGCACTTTCCGGATAAAAGGAAATCACCGT
>CAYGKA010000027.1:0-58330 GCA_964350445.1 uncultured Flavobacteriaceae bacterium | reverse complement strand
GCGCGCGGCCCGGAAGGAGGAGACGATCTCCCCGCTCAAGGCGTCCGTTGCCGCAAGGTCGTCCAGAACCTCACCAGCGGCCTTGCGGGCCGCCGAAAGGACATCTTCGGGCCATGCCCGCAGGGACACACCGCGATCCGCCACAAGCCTCTTGAGCGCTTCCGCATTGTGCCACTCGGATTCGGCGAGCGAGATCGAGTTTTCCGCCGCGCAGGCGGTAGCAACGATTTCCTTCAGGTCTTCGGGCAGGGAGGCGAACCGCTCCGCGTTGACCAGGCATTCGCCGGTTCCATTCGGTTCGTGATAACCCGGCCAGTAGTAGTACGGCGCTACCTTGTAGAAGCCGAAGGCGCTGTCGCTCCAGGGGCCGAGAAACTCGGCGCCGTCCACCAACCCGGACTGCAGGGCGGCGAAGATTTCGCCGGGCGGCAGGGTGATGGGCGTTCCGCCCAATTTCTCCAGAATGGCCCCGCCAAGGCCCGGAATGCGTTGCTTAAGACCGGCGAGGTCGTCCAGGCCCTTGATTTCCTTCTTGAACCAACCGCCCATCTGCATGCCGGTATTGCCGGCCATCAGGGGTTTGACGCCGAAGGGCTCGTACAGCCTATCCCACAGGGCCTGGCCGCCGCCATGATAAATCCAGGCGTGATGTTCCACGGCCGTCAGGCCAAAGGGGCCTGCCGTGAAGAGCGCCGCGGCGGGCGCCTTGCCGCTCCAGAAGAGGGAGGCGGTATGCGCCATTTCCGCCGTGCCGGCGCCGACCGCGTCGAAAACTTCCAACGGTGGCACCATCTCACCGGCCGCATGCAGGGTGATCTTCAATCGGCCACCGCTCATCCGCGTGATTTTTTCCGCCAGACGTTGGGCGGTCCATCCCGGACCGGGCGAATTGCGCGGCCAGGACGTAACCATGCGCCAATCCAAATTCGATTGCGCTTTGGCGACGGCCGGGGCGGCCAGGGCGCCGATGGCGGCCCCGGCGCCGGCAGCCAGAAAGGCTCTTCGGTCGCGTTTTCGGATTTCCATGATGATCAGTCCTTTCCCCACATGGCGTGGAAATGGTGAACCGGGCCATGCCCCTCGCCGACCGAAAGATCGTCCGCCGCGGCGATCGCCGCGTGCAGGTAAAGGCGGGCGGCGTCGACCGCTTTTTCCATCGTGTCGCCCCGCGCCAGACGCGCGGCGATGGAGGAGGAAAGCGTGCAGCCGGTTCCATGGGTGTTCTTGGTTGCGATATGGCCCGATGTGAACCGGTAGATGCCGTCGCCGGTCACCAGCAGATCCACCAACTGGCCGTCCGTGAGGGCGGCGGTGTCGAGATGGCCCCCCTTCATCAGAACGGCCTTCGCCCCTTGCTGCAAAAGCATGCGGGCGGCTTCGGCCATTGCCCCTTCATCCGCCGGCGGGTCGCGGTCCAGCAGGACGCCCGCTTCGGGAAGGTTCGGCGTGATCAGGTCCGCCATCGGGATCAGGCGGGTGCGCAGGGCCTCCACCGCCTCGTCGGTCAACAGTTTGTGGCCGCTCTTCGCGACCATGACGGGGTCCAAGATGATCGGGCAGGCGGCCTTGGCTGCAAGGGCGTCGGCGACGGTCATGATGACCTCAGGCCGGCTCAACATGCCGATCTTGACCGCGTGTATGTCGATATCGTCGAAGACCGTATCGATCTGCTGGCGGACGAAGTCGGGCGGTACGTCCAGGATGCCTCGCACTTCGCGCGTATTCTGGGCGGTCAGGGCGGTCAGGACGCTGGCGCCATAGACGCCATGCGCGGAGAACGCCTTTAGGTCCGCCTGGATCCCGGCGCCGCCGCCGCTATCCGACCCGGCAATGGTGAGGGCATTGAAGAAACTCCCGCTCATTCGACCTTACTCCGCGTTTCGATATCGGCCTCGCTCATGTTGTAAAGGGCGTCCAGAAGGGCCGCTTGGAAACTCCCTGGGCCGGTGCAATTTTCTGCCGCGATTTCGCCTGCGATGTTGAATATCAGGACGGCCTGCGCCGCGGCGGCGATGGGTGTCGGGGCTACCGCCAGGAAAGCGCCGACCAAGGCTGTCTCGGCACAGCCCATTGCGGTGACACGGTCCATCAGCGGGTGGCCGTTGCTGATCAGGAGAGTCTTCTCACCATTCGTGATTTCATCGATCGGCCCGGTCTTAGCCACTGTAGTTTCGGCGCTGCCCGTCACCCCCAAAGCGTCAATTTCACCGGCATTCCCGCGAATCACGGTCGGCGACGCGGCAATAAGGGTTTCGGCGACTGTGCGGCGCGCCTCGGACCGCGTCGCCATGACGGGGTCCAGCACCCAGGGAAGCCCGGCCCGCACCGCGGCCGACACGGCCTTCGGTATCGCCTCGCGGCGATCCGCGTCCAGCGTGCCGATATTGACGGCCAGGGCGGCCGCGCTTGTCGTGAATGCTTCAACCTCGCGCGGGTCATAGGTGACGGAAGGATGTGCCCCCACGGCCAGCAGCGTGTTCGCGGCGACGTTCACGGCGACCGCATTGGTGATGCAGTGAATGCGCGGGCGTTCCGTTCGAAGCCGGGTCAGGCTCGTCAGGCACGCTTCCGCGGAAATGTATAGTTCAAGTGCCATCGTTTCCCGTGCATGTCGGGATCCTTCAGGGGGCGTTCGGATGATCGGGGTGTCGGCGGAGAGGTGTTCTTCTTCTGCGCTGGCATCTCAATTTCCTACGCCGGTCCTAACCGGATCAGGTTCGACGGGTCGGCCCTGCGCCTCTCAGCTTTGCCCGGAATCGTCGGTTCGCACCAGCGCGTCCGGGAAAGCACCCCGTTGAGATGACGACACCGTATGCGACCGAAACGGCGAGAGCAAGGGAGAGAAGGAGAGGGGCGGCGCACCTGGCGACTTGAATCAGAAAATATCGTCTGAATCGGAAACGAGGTTGGACAATGCAGACAGGTTTCGCCGGATCTTCTGCCGGGCGACCAATTTCTTCTGCGCCTGGATCGGCAAATCGGTGAAATTGATGATATTCCGGGTGATCAGCACATCGATCAGATCTTCCGTGATACGTGCCATTTCCGTATCCGTCCCGGAAAGCCGTTGGCGCATCGTGTCGGGCGAGGCGCCACGGACGAAAGCCTGAACCTCGGAATCGCTTGTCGGCAGGAACTCCGCCGCAATCCGCGTCTGGCGTTCACTGATGCCGTTGATACGGCCGTTCTCGTCGCGCGATACGTAAGGCATGACAGGATGATCCACCTAGTTCTCTAAAAGCTCTAGCAAAAAAGAAAAGGGCCGGGAAAGTCCCGGCCCTTAAATTCTTACGGCATTTGGGTAAAAGCCCGATCAGTGGAGCTTCGAACCCAATTCCTCTATCGCACGGTCGATCAGCGTGTCGCCGTCGGCGCCCGCGACACGTTCCGCAACGAGTTTCTCGGTCGCGGCAATGGCCATTTCGGCAGCCGCCGCGCGTACTTCGCGGAGTGCTTTTTCTTCAGCCATGGAAATGCGCTCAAGCGCCAGTTTACGCTGGCGGTCGAGGCTGGCGTTCAAGTCCGCTTCGGACCGGGCCTTCGATTCCTCGGCTTCCTTGCGTGCCGCGTCGATCATTTCTTCCGCATGTTTCGATGCCTGCTGCTGCTTGCGCTCGTATTCGGCAAGCAAGGCCTGGGCTTCATCACGCAGACGGGCCGCTTCTTCGACCTGTTCCTTGATTTCCGCGATCTTCCCGTCCAAGGAGCCCAGAATGGCCTTCTTGGCCGGCTTGAAAGCGATAGCCAGGAAAATGAAGAAGGATACGCCGACCCAGAATGACGGATTTTGAAGGGCTGCTTCCATCACTTCGATCCTCCGGCGGCTTCCAGGGCGGCGCGTGCCGAGCCCTCGTCGACGGAAACGCCAATCAGCCTTTCGGTTGCCGCCTGCACAACCCCAACGGCGCTGGCTTGAAGTTCCTCAAGCGTTGCCGTTTTCGAGGCTGCGATGCGTTCATCGGCCTGCTTGGCGTCATCGGCCAGCGATTCGCCGAGTTTGGCGTGAGCTTTTGCGCTTTTTGCCGCGACTTCGTCGGCTGCCTGGCGATGAACGGCCCGCGCATCCTCAGCGGCCTTGGCGAGGGATTCCTCATAGGCTTGCTGAACGGACGCGGCCTTCTGTTTCAGGCTTTCCGCACGGCTCAAATCGTCGTCGATCTTCTTCTGGCGCGTGGTCACCACCGTTCCGATACGCGGCAGCACCATCCTGGACAGGATAATGTACAGCACCGAGAAGGTGACGATCAGCCAGAAGATTTGACTGGCGAATGTATCGAGCTGTTCAAATTGAGGCATTTAGCTTCCCCATAGGCCCTGCGTTTCGGCCACTTGAGCCTTAGTCCGGCAGACATTAGCGACCCGAAGGCACGCCTCTGTTCGGACCAGGATGCCGAATATAGGGCGGTCGACGCCGGGCGAACCCAGGTTTCCCGCGACGCCTTACGCCGTCCAAGCCCTACTCGGCACTACGGTGGGACTCGAGGTGTGAAACGCCGAAACGGCAATCACACCCCGAAACCCGTCCGAACTCGGGCTTAGCTGAACAGCGCCATCAAGGCGACGATGAGCGCGAAGAGCGCAATCGCCTCGGTCACGGCAAAGCCGATCCAGATGTTGGCGCCGATTTCGCCCTTGGAGGCCGGGTTCCGGGAAAGGGCCGTAATATAGCTAGCCCAGACGTTACCGACACCGATACCGGCCCCGATCATGCCGATCGCCGCAAGGCCCGCACCAATCAGTTTGGCTGCATCAGCTTCCATGGTTTCTCACCCTCTTCGTTACGTTCGCAAAAAAGTATGCGTACACAAGTTGACACCAATTCGACCAGTGGAAGGATTTCCTATTGGCCGAAACTATTTCGCACCCCGACGCCTAGACTGCGCTATCTCAGTGCAGATGCAGGGCGTCATGCAGGTAAATGCACGACAGGATGGCGAAGACATAGGCCTGAATGACGGCGATCATGAACTCCAGAGCCGTGATCGCGACCAAGCCCAACAGCGGGACGATGCCGAAGACGCCGAGCGCCACGACGAAACCGCCGATAACCTTCAGAATGACGTGTCCGACCGTCATGTTGGCAAAAAGACGAACGGACAAGCTGATCGGCCGCGACAGATAAGAGACGAGCTCGATCGGAATAAGAATGACCGCTGTCCAAAGCGGCGCCCCATGCGGGAAGAACAGGGAGCAGAACTTGAAACCGTGCTTGGCGATGCCGATCAACGTCACCGCGATGAAGATCATCGCCGCCATCGCGAAGGTCACCGCGATATGGCTGGTAAACGTGAAACTGCCGGGGACCATGCCCAACAGGTTGCCGAACAGCACGAAAATGAAAAGCGTGAAGATGAAGGGGAAATAGGCCTGCCCGCCGCTGCCGACGTTGTCCCTGACCATTCCGGCCACGGCGCTGTAAAGCATCTCCGCCATCATTTGACCGCGTGTGGGGATCGTCCCCCGCGCGCGCATCGTGATCGTCAGGAACAGGGTCGCCGCGACAACGGCAATAACCATCCACAAGGAGGAATTCGTGAACGAAATATCGATGCCCGCGACATCGATCTCGGCGATCTTCGTTATCCGGAACTGTTGAAGTGGATCAGCTGCCACGTTCAATCCCCCAAAATTGTCCTTCGCCGCGCGGCCTGTGCCGGTTGGCCTCTAACCGGGTTCCGTATGTTTAGAACGGTTCCGGTCTGCTCTCAAACCCCTGGCGAATATCCCAAGGCCCTCTAGGCGCCACCTTTGTCGGTGTCGTCCCCGGGGCCCGCGGTCGCATCCGCCTGCGACTTCTTGTCTTCCAACTGGCGTGCCGTCCGATAAACGTTCAGCAAACCTGCGCAGAACCCCACGATCGTGAACAGCAGCAGAAGCCAAGGCTTGGTTTCCAATACGCTGTCCAAATACCAGCCGATCCCGACACCGGCGGCTACACCGGCAACCAAATCGACGACGATCCGAAGACCCACGCCGACCCCGGACATGTTGCGTGGCGAATCCTCCACCTGTTTCTTTGGCTCATGCTTTTTTCTCGCCGCCTGTAAGCGCCGGTCGAGATCCTGCATCGAGGAACCAGAGTCTGGGGAGTCCATCCACCACCCTTGCCGAAGTCGCGGGGAAAATAGGGGGGCGCTCTCGCACCGTCAAGCCGGATTCGGGCCGAATCGGGCGGCGAAAGGACGCAAATGGGGTTGAAAACTCAAGGCTATGCGGAATCCCGCAGACGAGCCGCCTCTCGCAAGTCCACCGATACCAGTTGGCTGATGCCGCGTTCGGCCATGGTAACCCCGAAAAGCCGGTCCATTCGGGCCATGGTCATGCGGTGATGGGTCACCACAAGGAACCGCGTCTTGCCGCTATGGGCAATTTCATCCAGCAGCGTACAAAAACGGTCGACGTTACTGTCGTCCAGCGGGGCATCGACCTCGTCGAGCACGCAAATCGGCGCCGGGTTGGTCAGGAACACGCCGAAAAGCAGGGACAGCGCCGTCAGGGCCTGTTCGCCGCCGGACAGCAGGGACATGATCTGCATCCGTTTGCCGGGCGGACTCGCCATGATTTCCAGGCCGGCTTCCAGCGGGTCATCCGCCTCGGTGAGCGTCAAATGCGCCTCGCCGCCGCCAAAAAGCCGCACGAAAAGATCCTTGAAGTGGGTGTTGACCTGCTCGAACGCGGCCAACAGCCTTTCCCGCCCTTCGCGGTTCAAGGCGTTGATCCCTTGACGCAGCCGGCTGATCGCCGCCAACAGGTCGTCGCGTTCCGTATGCATGGAGGTGATCTGTTCCTCCAGTTCGGTCGCTTCCTGTTCCGCCCGCAGATTCACAGCGCCCATGTTTTCGCGTTCCCGCGTCAGGCGATCCAGTTTGCCCTCGATGTCGTCGCGCGGCGGCAATTCCTCATCCGGTTCGACGCCGCCGGCTTGCAGGACGGCATCGGGCGCGCAATCCAAGGTCTCCGCGATCCGCTCGCGGATAGTCTGCGCGGCCTGGTCCGCTTGTTCCACTTCCGATTCCCGGCGCACCCGGTCCTCGCGGGCGGCGGCAAGCGCGGCTTCGGCTTCCCGAAGGGCCTTGTCGGTTTCCTGCTGTTTCTTCTCGCCTTGCGCCAGGGCGTCGGCGGCCGTGTTCCGCTTCGCTTCCGAGGTGACGATCTTGTCGTTCAGCGCATGATGCTGAGCCTGGATTTCCCCGGGCCGGCTTTCCAAGGCCGCTTTTTCCTCTTCGGCCTGCTGCGCACGGTCCGCCAGGGCCTTCATCCGCCCATCCGCGCCCGACATGCGCTGCTGCCAGGAAGCCTGCTCCTGCGCGATCGCCCCAAGGCGCGCGGCGCGGGCCTGGGATTCCCGCTGGAACCGCTCAACGGCGCCCCGCTTGTCGATCAGCGTCGACCGAAGTTCCGCCACGGTCGCCCGCAGCGCGTTGATACGCTCGCGCGCGGCCAGCGGGTCTTCCAGAACGTCCAGCGCTTTCCGCGCTCCGTCTATCTGATCGCGCGCCTCAGCGGCATCCGATGTCAGGCGTTCCCTGTTCTCCGCGATGCCTTGCAGACGGCTGCGCAGGTCGGCGGCCTTGCCGGCCAGGGCGGATTGGGCCTGCTGGGCCTTGTTCAGACCTGCGAAGGCTTCCTGTAGGGCTTGCGAGGTCGCTCGCTGGGACGCAGCCTTTTCCGCCGCGTCAGCTTCCGCCGCGGTGGCCTGCCGCCGCAGTTCGGCCAGGTTGGCTTCGGTCGACCGGGTCGCTTCCTGCACCTTGGCGTCGGCCTTGGCGCGGGCTTCTTCCATCCGTGCGTCGGCCGCCTCGCGTTCCGCTGTCAGGTCGATGTCCACCTTGGCGAATTCCTCGCGGATTTCCGCCAGACGGTTTCGCTGCTCAAGGCGCTTTGCCGCTGCCGTCGGGGCGCCGGCGGCCATGCTGTAGCCGTCCCAGCGCCACAAGCCGCCGTCACGCGAAACCAGCCGCTGACCGGGTCCCAGGTCTTTCTGAAGCGCATCGCCGGTCGCGCTGTCCTGGACCACGCCGATATAGGATAGGCGCCGTGAAAGTGCCTTCGGTCCATCGACGAATTTCGACAGCGGGGTTACGCCCGCCGGAAAACTTGCGGCGCCTGGAATCGGCGGCAGTTCTGTCCAGTGGATCTGCGCCTTGCCGTCGGTCGACGCATCTAGTTCTTCGCCAAAAGCCGCGCCGAGGGCCGCTTCATATCCTTGCTGCACCGACAGGGAGTCGATCAAGGGGCGGAAAGCAGGGTCGAGTGTGTCGTCCTGGACATCGACCAGGGCGGCGAGCGCCCGGATTTCGGCGTCCAGCGCGCGGAACCGTTCCTCCAGAGTCGCGACGGCGTCACGGGCGGCCCGTTCCGCCGTTTCCACGGCTTCGCGGGCGTCGGCCTGAACCTCCGCCAAGTGTTCCCGGGCCAGGCGCTCGGATTCCTGAAGCGCGCTGCGGGCGGCGGTTTCCTTTTCGCGGCATTCGGCGAGTACCGCTTCGGCGGTCGCCGCGGCTTCCCGCGCAGCGGCCACGGCGGCTTCGCACTCGGCGACGCGCGCTTCGGCCGTCTCGATTTCCGCCAGGCTTTCGGTTTCCTGTTTCAGCGTCGATTCCTGGTCATCCAGGCCGCGCAATCGATTCTCCAGGACGGTTTGGCGTTGTCCGCTCTCTGCCAATCGTCGCTGTAGGGCGTTTCGTTGGGCTTCGACACCGGCCGCCTGCTCGGTCAGTTCCGAAAGTTCCGTTTCTTTCTCTTCAACGGCCTTCGACGCTGTGGCCGCTTCGGTGCGCGCCTGTTCCAGGGTTTCCGTCTCGGCTGACCGGGCTTCCTCGATCGTGGTCGCCTCCGCGGTCAGCCGTTCGACCGCTTGGCGGGCGTCGTCAAAAAGGGCGTCCTCGCGCTCGCGGTCGGCAGCGATCTGAACGAGGCGCTGCGCCAGGGCGTCGCGCGCCGCCAGAATCCGCTCCTGTTCGTTTTCCAATTCCCGCACGGCGAGTTGCAGATGCTGCAATTCCGCCGCCGCTTCGGCATCGGCGTGGCGCAGTTTCGGCAATGCCGTGGCGGCGTCCGCCTGCTCGCGCGCGGCTGAGGCGCCGGCCTGGGCTTTTTCATGCACCAGCGCTTCGGCTTGGCTCAGGCGCTGCCGGGCAATGTCCATGGCGCGCTTCGCGTCCTGCCAACGTAGATGCAGCAGGATCGCCTCATGCCGGCGAATATGGTCGGACAAGCGGCGGTACCGGTTCGTTTGCCGGGCTTGCCGCTGCAGGCCTTGATGCTGCGTCTCCAGGGCACCGATGACGTCGTCCAAGCGCTCCAGGTTCGATTCCGCGGCTTTCAGGCGCAGTTCCGCCTCATGCCTGCGGGAATGCAGGCCGCGAATCCCGGCGGCCTCTTCCAACAGGGTACGGCGTTCCGTCGGCTTCGCGCCGATGATGGCGCCGATCCGGCCTTGGCTGACGATCGCGGTGGAGTTCGCGCCTGTCGCCATGTCGGCGAAAAGAAGCTGTACGTCCCGCGCACGGACTTCCTTGCCGTTGATCCGGTAGTTGGACCCCGCGCCCCGCTCAATGCGGCGCGTGATCTCCACCTCCTCCAACGTGTCGTAGGGGGCGGGCGCGTCTTTCATCGAATTGTCGAGCAGCAGCGACACTTCGGCGATATTGCGCGCGGGGCGTTGCGACGAGCCGCCGAAAATCACGTCGTCCATTTCGCTGCCGCGCATGCGCTTGGCCGAGGTTTCCCCCATCACCCAGCGCAGCGCTTCGATCACATTGGATTTGCCGCAGCCGTTCGGGCCCACCACGCCCGTGATGCCCCCATCGATGACGAGTTCCGCCGGATCAACGAAGGACTTGAAGCCGCTTAATTTGATTTTGGAGAAATGCACTCTGGCTACGCTCCGGCCCGGTGGAATGCCGACCGCTCACCTGAGGCTGACGGCCGGCATTGGCAATCAATTCAGATGTTTTTCAATGGCTTCTTCGAAGGTTTCCAACGACTGGTTTCCGACGATCTTTTCCCCGTTGATGATGAAGGTCGGGGTCGAAGAGATTTCGTAGTCCGCAACACCCTGCTGACGCATTTTCAATATGCCGTTCAGAAGGTCTTCGTTCTGCAGGCAAGCCTGAAAATCCTTTTCGGAAAGGCCGCCCAGCTTGCCGATCTGCGCGAGTGCGGCGGCCGGATTGTTGGCCCGCGACCATTGCGCCTGCTGCTGGAACAAAACGTCGATGAACTGATGATACCGCGCCGGGTTTGCGCACCTGGCCATCATCGCCGCCATGGCGCCCGGCTGGTCGAACGGAAAGTCACGCTGAATAAGCCGCAGCTTGCCGGTGTCGATGTATTTCTTCTTCAACTCGGGAAGCTTTTCCACGTGGAAGGCCGCGCAATGCGGGCAGGTCAGCGACGAATATTCGATCATCTCGACGGGTGCGGTCGCATCGCCCAACACGCGTTCTGCCAACGCTTCTTCCGTCGGCAGCGGTTCGGCCAAGGCCTGTTTGCCCGGCAAGAGGGTAAAGGTCGCGCCGAATGCCAGGGCGACAGCGGCGAAAAGGGCGGAAATCCGCATGAAAGAGCCTCCTTCAGAGGTTGTTTCGACTATACGAGCGATTCTGACCTGGCAATCAAGAGCGCGGAATCAAGCGGAAACGACCGGGCGAAGCAATCACGTTTCCGATGTTATCCACAGCTTTGTTTGCCGGCCGGCGTATCAATTCGATGCTTAGACGGGCTTTGTGGCGGAACTGTGGCGCAGGACGGCCAGCCCCAGCCGGCGAACGCGTTCGCGCACCGCTTCATCCTCAATACCGTCGGTAAGGGTGGCCAGGTGGTCCTCGTCCGCCGGTGTCAGTGGGCGGGTGGGATGACGTTTCTTGCGCGTGTTCTCCTGGGAGAGCGCGCCCTGGATCAGTCGAATGTCGGTAACGGCGCCGTAGCCGAAGAAGCTGTTGATTCGATCGATGACCATCGGGGCAAGGTGCTGAAGCTGAAGCGCCATCGGCCCACTGGTTAGAATATGGACCGTTCCGCCGTCCCGTTTGCCCTTTGGGAAAGTCAGTTTCTGGGGCCGGGTATGTTTGGCAAGATCCGGCCCGACGATCGTCGCCCAGTCGGTGATGATCGCCGCGCTGGCGAACCCCCGTTTGCCGAGCGCCTTCTTGGTCAGGGCGCCGACGAGACTTCCGGCCACACGCATACTGCCGCGGCGCTTGTCTATCGCGCCGTCCGAATCGGCTTTGTTGTTTTTTTGAATGGCCATTCGGGCTTTCCCGTTGTCAGAGGCTTCCTATAGTAACGGTCATGGACACGACCGCAATCGACACGCCGCATTCTCCTCCGGCGCCGAACGATCCCGACGCGCCGGGCTCGGTGGCAGACCGTCTGCTGACCTGGTACGACCGGTCGCGGCGCAGGCTGCCCTGGCGGTCCGATCCGGGACATCGGCCCGACCCGTATCATGTTTGGCTCTCCGAAATCATGTTGCAGCAGACCACGGTTGTGACCGTCGGCCCTTATTTTCAGCGCTTCCTGGAGAAATGGCCGACGGTGGAAGCCTTGGCCGAGGCGCCGTTGGATGACGTGCTGCATGCCTGGGCGGGGCTTGGATACTACGCGCGGGCCCGTAACCTGCACAAATGCGCCAGGGCGGTCGCCGCGGAACATGGCGGCACCTTTCCGGAGGCCGAGGAAGACCTTCTAACCCTGCCCGGCATCGGTCGCTATACGGCGGCCGCGGTGACGGCGATCGCCTTCGGGCGGCGGGCGGTGGTGGTAGACGGGAATGTGGAACGGGTCATGGCGCGGCTGTTCACGGTGATGCAGCCCCTGCCGGACAGCAAACCGGCGCTGACCGACCTTGCTGACCTTTGCACGCCGACCGACAGGGCGGGTGACTATGCGCAGGCGGTGATGGATATCGGCGCCACGATCTGTACGCCGAAACGGCCGAAATGCACGATATGCCCGATTGTCGACCTGTGCGCGGGGCGGGACATCGCGGAAACCCTGCCGGCCCGAAAGCCGAAGGCCGCCAAGCCAACGAGGCGCGGCATCGCCTTCTGGGTCGTCCGGCCCGATGGCGCGGTTCTGTTTCGGCGTCGCCTCGAATCCGGCCTGTTGGGCGGAATGATGGAGCCGCCCTCCAGTGAATGGGTAACCGAGGGTGATCCCGATCCGACACCGCCTTTGGCGGTGACCGCGCGGACCCCCTTGAACGGCAAGGTCCGCCACACGTTTACGCATTTTCATCTGGAGTTGGATGTTCATCATTGCGTGGTCCGCGACGGGGCAGCCGCCCCCGCATCGGCGCGCTGGGTCATGCCCGACCAGTTCGGCGACCTTGCTTTGCCGACGGTCATGAAAAAGATCGTTCGTCTTGCCTTAACGGGGAGCTAACCGCGATGCGGAGCACAAAAGTCATACACACTGTCTCCGTCCATGCGGAAGGAGAAGTCGGCGACGTCATCGTCGGTGGAGTGGCCCCACCGCCCGGCGAAACCCTATGGGAACAATCCCGCTGGATCGCCCAGGACGAGACCTTGCGTAATTTCATGCTGAATGAGCCGCGCGGCGGCGTTTTCCGGCATGTGAACCTTCTGGTGCCGCCGAAGGACCCGCGTGCGGATATGGGCTTCATCATCATGGAACCGGTACATACGCCGCCGATGTCCGGCTCGAACTCCATATGCGTTTCGACCGTCTTGCTCGACAGCGGCATCCTGCCGATGGTCGCGCCGGTGACCGAATTGGTCCTGGAGGCGCCCGGTGGGTTGGTCAGGGTCCGCGCGCATTGTAGGGATGGGAAGGCGGAGCGCATCACCGTGACCAATGTTCCGTCTTTTGCGGAAAAACTGGATGTGCCGCTTGAAGTGCCGGACCATGGAACGGTTACGGTCGATACCGCCTATGGGGGTGACAGCTTCGTGATCGTGGATGCCCGCGCACTCGGATTCTCTGTTGATCCAAGCGAAGCCGCGGCGCTGACCGCGTTGGGCATGAAGATTACCCGGGCGGCGAATGAGCAACTGGGCTTTCGGCATCCGGAAAATCCAGATTGGTCGCATATCTCCTTCTGTCAGTTCGCCTGCCCGATCGAGGAGAGAGATGGAAAACTCATCGGCCGGAACACGGTGGCAATCGAACCGGGAAAGCTGGACCGGTCTCCGACGGGAACCGGCGTTTCAGCCCGCATGGCCGTCTTGCATGCCAAAGGCCGCATGAAGGTCGGCGACAGCCTGCATGGTATCTCCATCATCGATTCCGAATTCGTCGGAAAAATCGAAGCGGAAACCGCGCTGGGCGCCACGCAGGCGATTGTTCCCTCGATCACGGGCCGCGCCTGGGTGACCGGGACGCACCAGCACATGCTGGACCCGGCCGACCCCTGGCCGGAGGGATACCGGTTGGCGGACACCTGGCCCAACGCGTAACTCCGATAGACGGACCCCTATGTCGGGTCAGGCCGCCGGGTGTTCCGCTTCCGAGCGGAGTTTTTGGCGCAGCACGTCGATCGGGACCTTCTTGCCGCCATCGGTCTTCAGCATCCAATAGGTCCATCCGTTGCAACTCGGCGCGCCTTGCACGGCGGCGCCGACCTGATGGATGGAGCCACGATGGGCGCTGGAGATGATCGTGCCGTCGGCACGGATCTTGGCGGTGAAACGACGGCACGGGCTTTCCAGGATCTCACCCGGGGAGAGCAAGCCGCGCTCCACGAGGGACCCGAACGGCACGCGCGGTTCCTTGCGCTTGGACGGGGCCGGCGAAATCGCCTCCGCATCCCCCGCTTCCGGGGTCCGGCGAACCCGTTCCCGCGCCACGGCCAGATAGTCCTTTTCCCGATCGATGCCGATAAAGCGGCGGCCGAGCCGTTTCGAGACGGCGGCCGTCGTGCCGGTTCCGGCGAAAGGGTCGACGACGACATCGCCCGGATTGCTGGACGCCATGACGACACGGTGCAACAGCGCTTCGGGCTTCTGCGTCGGATGGGCCTTCGCCCCGTCATCGCCCTTGATGCGTTCGCCGCCGCTGCAAATCGGCATCGTCCAGTCCGACCGCATCTGAAGGTCGTCGTTCAACGCCTTCATGCTGTCGTAGTTGAACGTGTATTTGCTGTTCGGCGACTTGGAACACCAGATCATCGTCTCGTGGGCGTTCGTGAACCGTTTGCCGCGGAAATTCGGCATCGGGTTCGACTTCACCCAGATTACGTCGTTGAGGATCCAGAAGCCGATATCCTGCAGGGTCTTACCGACGCGGAAGATATTGTGATAGCTGCCGATCACCCACAGGGTCGCATCCGGCTTGAGCAACCGGTGCGCCGCGCTCAACCAATCGAAGGTAAATCGGTCATAGGTGGAAAAATCGTCGAACCGATCCCACGCTTCCTCAACACCGTTCACACGGGTGTTGTTGGGACGGTGCAATTCCCCTGAAAGCTGCAGATTGTAGGGGGGATCTGCAAAGATCATATCGACCGATTCTTCGGGCCAAGATCGCATAAGGTCAATGCAATCACCCTCGACGATTCTGTCGAGCGGAAGTTTTTTCATGATGTCCTCTGTGTAAGCCAAGCGATCTATTTGCCGCTTTATTGAGGCGAATCATGATTCATGGAGGATTCGACGTCAATAAAAGAAAGAAGTACTTTCTTATTATTCAAAATATAGAGTCTTATACTACGGTTTGACGCCAGATGTGGTGTTTTGGCTGAGATTACCGGGATACCGCAAAAATTGGCAAAAACTAGCCCAAAAGCCGAGAAATCGGCGCGAAACTGCGCCTGTGATGGGGTGTCGGACCATATTTGAGAAGCGCTTCCTGATGCCGCTTCACACCGTAGCCGGCATTCCTTTCCCAGCCATATTTGGGATACTGCGCCGCCAGTTCAGCCATCAACGCGTCGCGATATTCTTTCGCGATGATCGACGCCGCCGCGATGGAAAGGGACCGACTGTCGCCTTTCACGATCAATTCGACCGGACAGGTCAGGCCGGGATCGCGATTCCCATCGACAAGCGCGCCGTCCGGCGGGGCCGACAACCCTGCAACCGCGCGCCGCATGGCGAGCAGGCTGGCCTGTAGGATATTGAGGCTGTCGATTTCCGACACGGTGGCCTCGGCGATGGCATAGTCGGCGACGTCGAGAATGCGTGGCAGCAGCGCGGCCCGTTTCTTCGGCGACAATTTTTTGGAATCGTCGAGCATTCCGGCTAGATCCGCCGGGAATGTGGCTGGGTCGAGGATTGCCGCGCAGGCGACGACCGGCCCGGCCCATGGGCCGCGGCCGACTTCGTCGATGCCGGCGATCCGTATCGGTGCGGATGAGGGCCGCTCAAGCGTCTTGGAAAGTGCGGCCTCTGACAGAAAGTCCGGCATCAGGTCAGTCGTCGGAAGGTTCGGGACCGGTTTTCTTTTGGCGGCTGAAACGGCCCGGCTGCTTGTCGCCTCTTTCAGTCGGGGGTGCGGCGTCGTCCTTGTCATGCGGGGCGATGTCGGTTCCGGGCGAGGGCTCGACAACGTCGGCAGTGCCATCCGTGCCGCGGACCTTCGCCTTTTCAGCCGCGGCCTTTGCAAGTTTGATCGCTTCAATGCGCGTCCGTGCTTTGCTTTTCGCGCCCTTGGTCATGTTCTCGAAAGTTTCGATGGCGTCATGAAAAACATGCCAAAACCACAGACTGGTCGCCTTCGTGAACCGCCATTCCTGTCGATAAACGAGCCGGAATATCTTTTGAAGCGTATCGACATTCCGCACGGATCGATGCGACAGCCGCCGGGCCAAATCCACAAAGACAGGGCTTGTGATCAGCGTCAGGACAGTGACGGCGACCAGCAGTCGATAAATCTCGTTGTCGATCACGCCGGAATTCGATGCGGCGCCTGCCAAGACGAAAGTGAATTCGCCCATTTGCCCGATCGTAAGGGCGGCTAGGAAGGCGGTTTGCATGGTTTCGCCCTGAATGCGCAGGGCGACGATGTTGATCACGGTTTTGAAGAAGGTGACGAATATGCCGACCGCAAGAACCAGGAAAATGTTCTCGGCAATGAATTCCAGGTTGATCAGCAAGCCGATGGACAGGAAGAAGACCATGAGCAGAACCGCTTGAACCGGCTCTGCATTTTCATGCATGACCTGTCGTTGGCCGCTGTTTCCGACGATCAGTCCGGCCAGAAAGGCGCCGAAGGCCGGCGACATGCCGAACAGCCCGGCCATTGTGGCGAACAGGAAACATAGAGCCAGGGACCCCATGGTGCCGATTTCCTTCTTCGCTTCCAGGATTTGATGGAAGGGAAGGTTGATCCGCTGACGCCGGGTCATGAACAGGATTACCGATACCAACACGCCGATGGAGGCGGCGACCTCCACCAATACGATAGGATTGAACCCGTCGCCCGCGAACGACGTCACGAAAAGCAGCATCGGCGCGACCGCCAGATCCTGTGCGATCAGGATGCCGATGGCGACGCGCCCGGACCGATTTCGCAATTCACCGATATCGTCCAGAATTTTCACCGCAACGGCGGTGGACGAGAGCGCAAGCGCGAACCCGAACAGCACGATATGAGAGGTGGGAAGATCGAAGAACTGCCCGATAAGGGCCGTCACGCCAACGCTTATGCCGATCTGAAACGCCGTGGTGATGACCGCGACCTTCCAAATTTGCCGAAAACTGCGAAGCGACAGTTCCATGCCGATGAAATACAGCAGCAGAATGACACCGAGTTCCGCAAAGAACGAGATCGCTTCCCGGTTCGCGACCAGCCCCAGGCCGGATGGCCCAAGGATGACGCCCGCGATAATGTAACCGACGATGGCGGGTTGGCGCAGGCGAACAAACAACATGCCGCACAGCGTTGCCGCAACGACAACGATCGCAACGCCGGTCAAATCGGCGGCTTCATGCATCGGGTACCCTCTCCTTCTTCCCTTTGCCGGTCGTCCGGCAAAAAGCATAATAAAGGATATGAGGCATTCGCACCCGATTAAAAGTCCGTGGCTACAATGACTTGCGGAATGGACCCATCATGAGACCGGGAACAGGCATTACAGCAGGGACAATTGCTCCGCGCGGCCTGGAACGGCGAATCGCGAGATATCGAGTTCCGGGCGCGGGCCGTCCAGTTTAAGCTTGCGGACCGCAACACCGAACCGTTTGGCGATCAAATCGGCCACCGGTCCTTCGCCGCGTTGCCGTTTGCCCCAGGTTGGATCGTAGAGACGCCCGCCGCGCGTCTGCTTGACGAGGGATAGAACACGCGTCGCGCGATCCGGGAAATGTGCTTCCAGCCATTCGGTGAACAGATCCTTGATTTCATGCGGCAGACGAAGAAGGACATAACCGGCCCGATCGGCGCCGGCTTCCTTTGAGGCTTCAAGGACGCGCTCGATCTCCCAATCGTTAATGGCCGGGATGATCGGAGCCATCAGAATGCCTGTGGGGACGCCTGCTTCCGACAAGATGCGTACCGCTTCCAGCCGCTTCGGGGGCGTCGATGCCCGCGGTTCCATGATATTAGCGAGTTTCCGGTCCAGAGTCGTCACGGAAAGCCAGACGGCCGCCATCCCCTTTTCAGCCATCGGGCCGATGATATCCAAGTCACGGGTGATCATCGCGCCCTTGGTGACGATCGTGAACGGGTGATTGAACTCGGCCAGAACCTGCAGCACCTGACGCGTCGTTTCCTCCGCTTTTTCAATCGGCTGGTAAGGGTCGGTATTCGTGCCCAAGGCGATCGGTTTCGGAATGTATTTCGGGTTGCTCAACTCCCGCCTGAGCACCTGGGCCGCGTCGGGTTTGTGAAACAGGCGCGTTTCGAAATCGAGGCCGGACGACAATCCGTAATAGGCATGGCTGGGCCGGGCGAAACAATAGACGCATCCGTGTTCGCAGCCCCGATAGGGATTGATCGACTGCTCAAAGGGAATATCCGGTGATTTGTTGCGGGCGATAACCGTCTTCGCGGTGTCGATGCTCAAAGTCGTTCGCAATTTGGGGGGCGGTTCATCCGCGACAGGTTCGTGCACGTTCCACCCGTCATCGGTGAGAACGCGGTCGTGCCTTTCGAAGCGTCCGGCCTTGTTGGTGACAGCCCCACGGCCCTTGCGGGGACCCAATTCCACTGTTTCAATATTCATGGTTCGTTCCTTTTCTCTGCAGAAAATAGAACAAAACAGGAATATTTGGAAGGGTCTTTTTGGGCGACGCGCTTTGGGCGTGGTTATCGCGCGGGCTCGGTGCGCTCTTTCTTGTCCAGATAATCGTACCAGAGCGTCGCGATTGATGCCGCTTTCCGCTTGAAACCGTGGAAGTTGATCGGCCGCGGCGGAGTTACCGCCAGCGGCAAGTCCTTCGGGTCTGCCCCGGTCATCCAATCCGCGAGCACGGGGCCGGAAGCGGTGGTAACGGCGACACCCCTTCCGTTCCAACCGAGCGCGGCGTGCAATCCGTTCCCATGGTCGATCAGCCGCGGCAGGTAATCCATTGTGATTGCAACCTTGCCGTTCCAGAAATATTCCATTTTCTGGTCTGCCAGGTCCGGGAAAAGTTGCCTGATGCGCGCCCGGGCGAAGCCGAAGGAAGAGCCCTCCATCGATCCGTCCGCGGCGCCGCGGGCGCCCATGATGAAGCGCCCCTGCGTATCGACCCGGAAATAGCCCAACAGGCGCCGGAACTCAGACACCCCGACCCCGTCGGCGAGAAGGGTTTTCAGAATATTGCCGGACAAGGGCTCGGTCGCGATCTGGTAACTGAAGAACGGTATCACCGTTCGCGAAAGCGACGGGATCGGGTCGAACAGATTGGAATAGCCGTTGGTGCAGAACAGCGCTTTTTCGGCAATGACCGCGCCGCCCGTTGCTGCGGACAGTTTCCATCCCTTGCCGTCACGCGCGATATCGGTAACCGGGCTTTCGGCGAAGATCGTGGCACCCGCGCGGCTTGCCGCCGCTGCCAGCCCGCGCGCGTAGCTCAAGGGCTGCAATGTCCCGCCGCGCGGATCCCACAGGGATCCTGGATACCATTTCGTGCCGAGACGGCGTTCCGTCTCCGCCGCCGAAAGGATATCGAGCGCAATACCGCGTTTGTTCAGCGCCTCCGCCTTGCGTTCGATCGCCCGGAGAGCGGTTTCGCCGTGGGCGCCTTGCACCCATCCGCCTTGCTTCGCCTCGCAGTCGATGCCCAGCCGGGCAATCAGGTCAAAGGTGAATTTGGCGGTGCCGTCGCCGAACTGGTCCATCCGAGCGGCCATGTCCGCATCGATGCCTGGGCCGGTCGGGATCTCATTGTGCTTGAAGCCGGCGATGACCTGCCCGCCGTTTCGGCCGGAAGCGCCAAAGCCCGGGGTTTTCGCTTCGAGCACGACGACGGAGACACCGCGCTCAGCCAGGTGCAGGGCCGTCGACAGGCCGGTAAAGCCACCGCCGATGATGGCGACGTCGGCGCGCCGTTCCTCGCGCAAAACCGGAAACGCCATTGGTGGTGTGGCCGTGGCGCTCCAAAGCGACCGGTCGAAACCCTCTTGATCGATTTTGGTGTCAGGCACGAAAGGAAATCTCAGGCACTGCGCAAACGTCCCAAAAGGAGCCGGCCGGTATTGGCGAAGCTGAGGCCATTGAGCGGAAACTCCAGGACGACGTGAAGGAAGCCAAGGAAGATCAGCGCGCGGAAACCCAGCGTGTAGTCATAGGCATAAAGGCCGATGTAGCACAGGTATGAGGCGATCAGGAAGATGGTTCGCTTCCGGGAAATCTCGTGCCACCGGATGATGCCGGTTTTACTGAACCAGTTCAGATTATGATAGATGTGCCAGAAGGCGACGAAGCCGAGCAGTTTTTCGATATTCGGGTTGTCCGCTTCGACGCCGATCAGCGAGAAGAAGCCCTGATAGGCGGGCGCCAGATCATAACCGAAACTTAAGGCGAAATCGCTGGCCGGGATGACAGGAAGGCCCGGAATGAAGAACGTCGTGCTGAAGACGATTAGTGCGCCCAGCGTGGCGAAGGCGAACCCGCTGTTGTTCCGCAGAGCCCCCAACAAAATGAAGACCGAGGTGAACAGCACCAAGTGAACCATGTTGGCGAGCAGGATGAAAAACCAGACCGCGGGCGTGAACATAAACAGCATCAGGCCGACCGCCGTGGTTCCGGCGACGATGGGCGCGCGATAGCGCCATTCGGTAACGAAGGCCATGGTAAGCGCCAGGAAGAACGCCAGAACGAGGCCGATATAGGCCCGCCCAATATCCATGTTCAGAATGTCGTTAGCGAAGATTGTCCCGAAACCGAGGGCGGCTAGCAGGACGAAATCATAACGGCGCTTGGTGAAATACTGCCGATCGTGAAGCCAGGACAATTCGGTCAGGTAATGCGCCGGGCCGAATATCGCATAGCTGAACAACAGAACCTCGACCGGCACGGCATGCGCGACAAGGCAGGCCAGCACCACGAAGCCCAGATTAGCTTGATCGATCCTTGCTACCGACATACCGGCAAGGATGCGACGGAACGCAATGCGCGCGCAACGGTTTTGATCGTGGATTCTTCCGCAAGCGCCAACGTTCAGGCCGTTTTTTCGTGCTCCCGAAGGCGCGGCATCAGCTCGACGAAGTTGCAGGGCCGCCAGCGGATATCCAACTGGGATGAAAGGATGTCATCCCAACCATCCTTGCAGGCTCCGGTCGAACCGGGCAATCCGAACAGATAGGTTCCGCGCGCAACGCCGGCCATGGCGCGGCTTTGGACGGTCGATGTGCCGATTTTCTGATAACTTAGCATCCGGAACAGCTCGCCGAAGCCCGGGATGTCTTTTTCGCACACCATGTCGAAGGCTTCCGGTGTCACATCCCTGCCGGTAACGCCGGTGCCGCCGGTTGTGATGATGCAGTCGATGCCCGGATCGTCGATCCATGCTGTCAATTTCGCCGCGATTTTGTCCGTGTCGTCCGTGACGATGACGCGATCGGAAAGGACATGCCCGGCGGCGTGTAAGCGATCGACCAAGGTTTGGCCGGAACGGTCGTCGGCCAATGTTCGCGTATCCGACACGGTCATCACAGCAATATGGACAGGTTTGAACGGAATTTTCTCGTCGATCGCCATGACGTCACCCGCGGTGGTTTGGTTTGTTCACACCTATGCCCGCGCCCCCGCTTCCGCAAGACCGCGCCGGTTTTGGCGGCAGGTTTGTGGTGCGGCTATTGTGCGGCGTTGGACTGGGCGGTCCGGATTGCGGCATCGCCGTCGTCCAGAGCGGTGTAGACGGGCCAGTACCCGGCGAGCAGTCCGTCCAAGGTCGGCGTGGTCTGACCGAACCGGTGGCGGTAGATCCACATATCGGCCAGCACATTCTCGACATAGTTCCTGGTTTCCCGCGAGGGCAGGCTCTCGATGAACAGCAGCGGGTCATCCGCGTAGTCCACCTTGTTGCGCCACTTCTGCAGATTCCCCGGTCCACCATTATAGGCCGCGACGGTGTAGAAGAGATTCTCGCCCGCTTTCGGGTCATCCATCAGCATCTTGATGTATTTCTGACCGATTTTCAGATTCAGGCCCGGATCCAGCAATTCGTCACGCTGGTTGCCACTGAAGGACCGCCCTGCGACGAAACCGGCGGTCGCCGGCATGACCTGCATCAAGCCCCGTGCGCCGGCTGGGCTTTTGGCATTCGGGCGAAAGCGGCTTTCCCGTCGGATAAACGCGAAGAGCATGGAACGGTCGATGGTGAACCCACCTTCCGGCTCGAAACCTGGAACCGGATACAGGGCGGCATCCAGGCGCATGCCTTGGTTCCGCTCCAAGCTGGCCCCCAGCCGATAGGCAAGGTCGGCCAGGCCGGCGCGATCCGCCATGGCGACAAGCACTTGGGCGACCCGCGGCGGCAATACATGGGCAAAACGGCGAAGTTCTGCCTCCGCGCGCGTGGTCTCGCCGACTTGAACCAGGGCCATGGCCCGCTTGGCCGCCGGAATGCGCCGCAGAATATCGGCATGTTCGGGCCCCAGCACAGGCAGGGACCAGTCGAAATTCGGTTCCAGGCCCAGGGCGCGGATCGACAACAGGCCATAGAAACTCCGCGGCTCTTCCGCGGCCTTGACCAGCATCGGCGTCACTTTGCCGGGTTCGCCGCCGATCAGGAAGGAGCGCGAGGCCCAAAAGGCGCCTGCTGCCTTGTCGTCCGCATCCGCGACGGGACTATCAGCCAGGATGGTGAAGAGTTCCGCCGCCGTCTTGTGATCGTTGGCGCGGAAGGCAGCCAAACCACCCCACCAGGCGGCGTTCGATGCCTTGTCCCCGGTGCGTTTGATGGCCTCGCGCGCGACGGCGATCGCATCGTCATCCTTGTGATACCTGAAATAGCCGCGGGCGATGACGCCCAGGCTTTCGCCATAGCTGACCGGATCGAAAACCTGCCGATTGCGCGGCTCCGACAAATACTCCAACGATTTCGTCACGCTGCCGCGCTGGACCCAGGACGCTATCCGCCGCATGGCGGACCGAACCTCAGCCGAGCGACGCGGGCGATAGGACGTCTTGCCGACCGGGCTCTTGCGGTCCTGATCCTCGACCAGCGCCAGATCGTCCGGGATCGGATTTTGCGGTTGAATCGGATAATTCCAATTCTTGGGCCGCCGGCGCAGGGCGAGTTGGTAGATCTTTTCTGCATTGGGATGGTCCGCGTATTGCGCCATCCAAGCCTTCAGTTCCTTGTAGGTCGATCGATAGGCCGTCGGGTGCATCAGGCGTTGATAAAGGACATGGCCCATGAGCAGCCGATCGCCCAGCTGTGCGATCAGTTTGTCGGCAGGGCGCCAGGCGCCGTCCTCCTGCAGTTCGAAAATCTTGGCATAGACATTCGCATCATGTTGCGAGAGCGGGCTTGGGGTGGCCGGCACGCGGGAAGGCGCCGCCTCGCGGCTATCCTGGAATTGGCCCGGGACCAAGGCAGCGGTTTCCGTCGCACTTGTCGCGGCGCCGCCGACAACGGCGTTCTGTGCCGCGGCCATGCCGCCGGAAAACAGCGCCAGACAAACGCCAACGCCAACCATTGCGGCGTTAATGGAACGTCGCATCGATGCCCTCGCAAAACTGGCGGATATCCGCCCTCAATCATCAAGTCGAGTGCGTGAATCGAAATGCGCGCTCGACCTCCCCTCCCCATCGTCCGCGCAAGTTTTGGATACGGCGCGTTCGCAAGGGCATATTAGGCATTATACCCATCGAAAACGATTGGTCGAGATGCTGTGATTGCATGTCGTTGCGGGAGCAACTAATTGGGATTACTGTTTGATTCCAAGGGGGTCGTCGCCAAGCCCAGTTCGTTCAGGCGTTCCCTGAGGATAAGGGCGTCACGCCACGCAAACCGCTTTTGTGCCGAGTTCCGCAACAGATAGGCGGGGTGCAGCGTCGGCAAGGCAGGGATCGGCGGGTCTATCGTGCCGATGGAAACGGTGTCCCATTTGCCGCGCAGCTTGGTGATGCCCTGGCTGGTTTGCAGAAGGCTCTTGGCCGAACGGTTGCCGACCAGAACCAGGACTTTCGGATCGACGAGTGTTATATGCTGTTCAAGGAAGGGCAGGCAGGTCGCGACCTCCGCATCCGTCGGCGTTCTGTTCCCGGGCGGGCGCCAATAGAGCATGTTGGTGATGTAGAACCGACTGCGGTCGAGTTCGATGAAGGACAGCATCCGGTCCAGCATCTGCCCGCTGACGCCGACGAAGGGAAGACCCTGCCGGTCTTCGTCCGCACCGGGAGCTTCGCCGATGAACATCACGCCGGCTTCCGGATTTCCGTCGCCGAATACCAGGTTGGTGGCCGTTTTTTTCAGCGGACAGCCTTCGAAACTTGCAAGCGCGTCGCGTAACTCGTCCAGCGTGTTGCAGGCGGCGGCTACTTGCCGCGCGTCCTCGACGGCTTCTTCCGCGGTGATCACTTTGCCCGCGGCAGGGGCGGGCGGCGGAGCGGCGCGTAGCCGATCCGAGAGCGGCGGCTTCTTTGTTTCGGAAACAGCAGGTGCGGCACTCTTCGACACAGCGGCGGCATAGCGGTCGATCGGACCCTCGGCGATCGCTTCGTCTGCCCCCATAGCGATCTGCCAGGACAGCGCGGCAAGGGCCGTTGCCGCGTCCAGGTCGTTTCCATCCGGATTTTGGTCGTCTTTGTTCATGGGGCGGCTGTCTTGTCAGAGTACTCAATAATGTCTAGCACAGGTGCGGCGCGGTACAAGCCGAGCCGACGGGAAGGACGGGACGAAAGTCACACAACAGTCAGGCAGGAAGGTGGGCGGTCATGTCCGACGAAGTGGTTGAACGGGAATCTATGGAATATGACGTGCTGGTCGTTGGGGCCGGCCCGTCGGGCTTGAGTGCGGCGATCCGCATTCGCCAATTGGCGGCCGAGCAAGGCAAGGAGCTCAGCGTTTGCGTGCTGGAGAAGGGGTCCGAAGTCGGCGCCCATATCCTGTCCGGCGCTGTGTTGGAGCCGCGGGCGCTGAACGAACTTCTTCCAAACTGGAAGGAACTCGGCGCACCGCTCGATACGCCGGCGAAGGAAGATGCGTTCCTTTTCCTGACGGAAGCCAACCACATCCGCTTCCCGACGCCGCCGCAAATGAACAACCACGGCAACTACATCATTAGTCTGGGGAACTTCACACGCTGGTTGGGCGAGCAGGCGGAAGGCATGGGGGTTGAGATCTATCCCGGTTTCGCCGCGGCCGAAGTGCTTTATCACGATGACGGGTCCGTCAAAGGCGTCGCCACCGGCGATATGGGCATCACCAAGACCGGTGAAAAAGGGCCGAACCATCAGCCCGGCATGGAATTGCATGCCAAGCAGACCATTTTTGCGGAAGGCTGCCGCGGGTCGCTGGGCAAGATGCTGATGGAGAAATTCGACCTGCGTGCCAACAGCGATGTGCAGACCTATGGCATCGGCATCAAGGAACTCTGGGATATCGACCCTGCCAAATCCGAACCGGGCAAGATCGTGCACACATCCGGATGGCCGCTGGACAGCAAGACCTATGGCGGGTCGTTCATGTACCACCTGAACGGCAACCAGGTCGCGATCGGCTTCGTTGTGGGCCTCGACTACGAGAACCCCTATCTGTCGCCCTATAATGAATTCCAGCGCTTCAAGCATCACCCTTCGATCAAGCCCGTCCTGGAAGGGGGGCGCCGCGTCTCCTACGGCGCGCGTGCTTTGAATGAGGGCGGTTTCCAGTCGATCCCGAAACTGACGTTCCCGGGCGGAATGATGGTCGGCTGCGAGGCCGGTTTCCTCAACGTGCCGAAGATCAAGGGCACACATCTGGCGATGAAGTCCGGCATGACCGCGGCGGAAGCCGTCTTCGACGTGTTGACGGGCGAGGGCGAAGCGCCGCGCGAAGTGACCGACTATGCCGAACGCTTGAAAGAAACCTGGTTGTGGAAGGAACTCTATAAGGTCCGCAACATCCGGCCTTCCTTCAAATGGGGTTTCTGGGGCGGGTTCTTCTACAGCGCGTTGGATACCGTCTTGTTGCAGGGAAGCGCCCCTTGGACGCTGAAGCATCACGGGCCGGACCACGCTGCATTGAAGCCGAAGTCCCAATTCAAGCCGATCGACTATCCGAAGCCGGATGGGGAAATCAGCTTCGACCGACTGACCAACGTCTCGTTCTCCTTCACCAATCATGAAGAAGATCAGCCGGCGCATCTGACGCTGAAGGATGACAGCGTGCCCATCGCGGTTAACCTGGAACAATACGATGCGCCGGAGCAGCGCTACTGTCCTGCCGGCGTGTATGAGATTGTCCGGGAAGACGATGGCTCCAATCCGCGATTGCAGATCAATGCGCAGAATTGCGTCCATTGTAAGACCTGCGACATCAAGGATCCAACTCAGAATATCAACTGGGTGACGCCGGAAGGCGGCGGCGGGCCAAACTACCCGAATATGTAGGACGAGGAAGCGGCGCCGGGAATGTGCCCGGCGTTCGCATTAGGGGGGCGTTAGGTGGACGTTCCGGCGGGGCCCCAGGTAATCGGCCCCAGTCCAGGCACACCGAACATGCCGAGCTTGAAGCTGCCGGCGATCCGTTCCGCGCAGCCAATGAAGACTTCCGCCGCGCCCGGTGTTGCGACGGTTTGGGCGCTTTCCCGGAACAAGGCGAGCCAGCGGTCGAAATGCTCGGGCGCCACGCCGGTCAGGACGCGGTGTTTCTGCATCGGCTGGCCCTTGTAGCGGCCGGTCATCAGGGTCACCGAGGACCAGAAATCCATCATCGTCCGCAAATGCGGCTCCCACACCTCGATCTTGCCGTTGAAGATAGGTCCCAGCGCTTCGTCCTCGCGAACCTTGCCATAGAAATTCAGTACAAGGCTTTCGATGACGTCCTCGTTTATGTCGGGATGCAAGGGGCGCCGGCGGGGCGACGTTTCGAGGCCGTCCTCGCCGGGGCCGGCATGCGCATGCGGTTCAGGGCTGTCGGTCATTGGGCAGGACCTTAAGATGCATCAGGGATACATTTTATATTTGGTTTGCCGGGAAAAAAGCAATATACAAGATGCATCTTTAAGACTGACGAATGGGATCGGAAGAATGCGATTCACGCGCCATACCGACTACGCGTTGCGCGTTCTGATGTATCTGGGCCTCAAGACGCCGGGCGAACTGGCCACGATCAAGGAGATCGCGGATCGCTACGGTATTTCCGAAAATCACCTGATGAAGGTGGTTCACCGCTTGGGGCAGAACGGCTTGATCGAAACGATTCGCGGCCGCCAGGGCGGTCTTCGCCTGGCGCGCGATCCGGGTGCGATCGGAATTGGGGATGTGGTGCGGCGCTGCGAAGACGATACGCGCCTGGTCGATTGCTTCGATCCGTCGGCGAACACGTGCCGAATTGCGGCCTGTTGTGCACTTCCGATGGTGCTTGATGAAGCGCTGGCGGCATTCTTCACCGTACTCGACCGCTTCACGCTGGCGGATCTTTTGAAACCCCGGCAGGATCTGGCATCGGTCCTTTTGCCGGATCTTTGAGCGGGAATCTGGAATGGACCGTCCAATCACCAATTTCGACCAGGATGAAGAAGGCCAGTGGGTTGCGCTCCTTTCCTGCGGTCATAGCCAACATGTGCGACACCAACCGCCTTTCGTCGAACGCGGGTGGACGCAGAGCGAGTCAGGCAGGGCAGATGCCTTGGGACAAATGCTCGATTGTCCGCAATGCGACCGGATGGAACCGCCCGAAGCGGCGGTGCGCTACAAATCCACCCCAATCTTCACGGAACTGACGATTCCAAAGGCCCTCCGCCGTGAGCACAGCACCAAGCCCGGTGTTTGGGGACGGATCCGGGTTCTGGAGGGCAATTTGCTCTATGAGGTGCTCGCCCCCGAATTGCAGAGCTTCAGCCTGGATTCCGAGTCCAAGGCCTTCATCGTTCCGGAAGTGCCTCATCGGGTGGAAAAAATCAAAAGGGTCATATTCAAAGTCGATTTCTTGAGGATTCCAGACTCTCCCGGCTGAGGCGGCCTTTCGGTTGCCAGAATCGTGAACCACCCGTGGCGGCATGATGCGCTAGCACGCAGGCCTGTCCGTGCTACGGTGCGCTCATGAGACAGCAAAGATTCAAAATTCCCGCGTGGCCCTTGTCGCTGTTTGTCGCCGTCCTTATCGCGGCGGCGCTGATGCCGGTCCGCGGACACGCCCAGAACGGCCTGACCGACGCCAAAGGGATGGTCAACGACGCGATTCACGCCATTGCGGAGAACGGTTGGCCGGGGGCGCTTGCCGCCGTTCCGCCGGAAACCTGGGTGCGGCTGGAAGAAGACCTGTATGTCTTTGTCATGAACACCAGAGGCGAGATTGTCTTCCATCCGAACCGTGCGGCGATCGGGGTAAACGTCGCCGGAGCCCGCGACAGGGACGGCTACGCCTATATGCATGACCTGATGAAACAATTGGAGTCCGAGGGAAGTGAAGGGGTTGTCCAGTATTATTGGCCACGCCCCTCCGACGGAGAAATGCGACTGAAGCGAACCTATGCCCGCCGGATTGGGAGCCTGCTGGTTGCTTGCGGTGTCTATGTCGAGGACATCTAGCGCGTCTGGGTTTCGCCTTTCAGAACCGACAGTTCCGCTTCCAACCCCTCGATCCGGTTTTGCAGCACGGCAATGGCTTCCACCACCTGGGCTTCCGGATACAGGACTGGAATATGCTGCGGGCAATTCGCATCCCAGGCTTCCACCCGGATGATGAAGGCGCGTTCCGGACGGGCGCGGTAGCCTTGCGGCATCAGACGCTTCAACAGGTCCGGATCATCTTCAACGACGCTTGCGCTTCCCCAGATTTTTATGCGCTGGCGGTTCTGGTAATCCATCAGGAACAGGAAGACCTTGTCGTTCTCGGTCAGGTTGCCTGTGGAAATATACTGCCGGTTTCCAGCGTAATCCGCGAATGCCAGGGTTCTTGGGTCAAGGACATGCAGGAATCCCGCCGGGCCGCCGCGATGCTGAATATAGGGTTGGCCACCGGAATTGGCGGTTGCCAGGTAAAAGGAGGTCCTGCTTTCGACAAAGGCCTTCACGTTTCCGTCGATCTCGTTGGACCAGCCCTGTCCCTCCTCTATTCGGGCATAACCGCGCCGGGATCCACGGGCCTCCTGCAGCCGTTTGACCGCGGGCGTGAACGCGATATCGCTGACGAGAGTTTGCCGGTGGTCTTCCCTGACGGTCTTTTCATTGTCGGGCACGGTCCTTCTCCCTCTTTTGTTTTTCTGCCTCGGGGAAGCAGGATATGGACATGTTTTCCGCAATTATTATGGACTTGAAGGAAAATAATCGCGGTTTCACCGATAATTTACCGATCGGGACAATTAGAATGTTATTGGATTGGGCTCCATCCGCGGGTCCCCATAGCGTTATCGTACGTAGCAAGGGCCGGATCGTTGGTTTACACTGACCGCTGGCCTACATAACGAATACTGTCTGAAACAACGGTCCGAAATTTTGGCATGGAGCATCGATGACTCACTTCGTTCCTACCTTCCGAACACTCGTTGCCGCAGTCGGTTTCCTGGCATTCGCCGGATGGACCGGCGCTGTTTCTGGGGCCGGACCGGCGCAGGCGGAAGGCGACGCAGTGTCGAAACCGGTTGTCGCCCATTCCCATGCCGGGGCGTATCTAGCCGGGTGGTTTGCTGAAAAGCGGAGCGATTTTTCGACAGCGGCTTATCTTCTGGACCTGCTGCTGGAAGACAGTCCGGACGACCCGGAACTGAAGGTGCGCGCTTTCTATGCGAACCTGCGCGCGGGGTATTTCGACAGGGCTTTGGAATTGGCCAAATCTATCTCGTCGAAAGACGAGAACGTGCCGATGATGGCCCAATTCACGGTCATCGCGGACAGTCTGCGCGCGGGCATGTGGGAAGACACGCTTGCCGTTGTTGAACAGGTTCCCGACCATAGTCTGGCTCGGTACGCAAAGCCGATGGTGAAAGCCTGGGCATTGGCGGGCCTGGACAAGACAGACGACGCCATAGCCGCGTTACGCGAATTGAGCGACGAGACCGGATTCCGCCGCTTGCGGACATTGCATGAGGGGTTGATCTACACACGTGCCGGGCGTCTTGATGAGGCGATCGCCGCCCTGGTGGAAGAGGGTGAAGACGTCTCGACGGCGCCGCTTCGGAAAGTGCGCGCGGTGGCCAAACTTTATGCCATGCAGGCGCGTGCGCAGGAGGCCGAAGACCTATTGCGCGCCTATCTGGTTCGGTTCCCCGGCACGCTGGTCGTCGAGCAGGACTTGGCAGCCGTCGCCGAAGGGCGCGGAATAGAGCAAGACATCGGGCCGGCGGAAGGCGTGTCGGACGGGTTTTATCACCTCGCTTCCGGCGTTCAGCAGCAGTCGGAGGAATTCGCGCTCGTTTTCGGCCGCCTTTCTTCGATGCTCGACCCGACGCACGATCTGCCTTTGCTGCTTGTCGGCAATATTCTGGAGGACCGCGACCGTCATGGGGATGCGGTGGCAACGCTGGAAAACATCCGCCCGGATTCCCCTTACTATTGGGACGCGCGCCTCAGCATTGCCGACAACTACGTGGATATCGACAAGAAGGAACAAGCGGTCGAGCTGTTGGAGGGCATGGCCACCGAGCGCCCGGACAGCACCGATCCATTGGTCAAGATCGGCTACATTCTGCGCGCCGATAAACGGTACCTGGAAGAGGTGGACATCTACGACCGCGCGATTTCACGCGTTGCGGGGGAACCGGAAAACCGTCATTGGATTTTGTTTTACAACCGCGGCATCGCGCATGAGCGCTCGAAACAGTGGGAAAAGGCCGAGCCGGATTTCCTCAAGGCGCTCGAATTGAAGCCCGACGACCCGTTCGTCCTCAACTATTTGGGGTATTCCTGGGTCGAGCAGGGAGTTAACATCGTTCAGGCCAAGGAAATGATCCGCAAGGCCTTGGAACAACGCCAGACCGATGGATACATCGTGGATAGCCTGGGATGGGTCCTTTACCGCACCGGGTCGTTCGATGAAGCCGTCGGTTATCTGGAACGCGCAGTTCAGCTTCGCCCGCAAGATCCGATCATCAACGATCATTTGGGTGATGCCTATTGGCGGGTTGGCCGGCGCAACGAGGCACGGTTCCAGTGGGATCGCGCCTTGAATCTTGACCCGGAGGAGGACGTCGTCCCGAAAATTCGCGAGAAGCTGCAGAACGGCATGGGTGAGCCGGAGATCATCGAAATCTCGAACTAGAAAAACCAGGACGACGACCGTTTTGCGTTGTCTGCGGGAGGGGCCTCCTTGACACAAATAACCGTACAAGCGCCGGTGAAGCTCAATCTATATCTCCATGTCGTGGGTCGTCAGGGCGACGGATACCATGAGGTGGACTCGCTGATTGCCTTCACCGAATTCGGCGACAGTATCGAAGTCGAAGAATCGGACCGGTTCGAAATAGTCGTACAAGGCGACTTCGCGTCCGAATTGCCGGACAAGGAAGGCAATCTGGTCATTCACGCTGTCCGGGCATTGCGGGATGCGGCCGGATTCGTCGGTGGCGCGAAAATCACGCTGACGAAGAATATTCCTGTTGCGGCCGGGGTTGGCGGGGGATCGGCCGACGCGGCTGCGGCGATGTGGGCGGTTGCCCGCCTGTATGAGGTGGATACGAAAGAAAAGGTCGACCTGTTCGAAATCGGGCGCGGCCTTGGGTCGGATGTTCCGGCCTGTCTATTCCGCCGGCCGTGCTTCGCTTCCGGAACCGGTCGCGACCTTATGGCGGCCCCGGTGATGCCGGAGGCGGGGATCATCCTGGTCAATCCCGGCATCAAACTTGCCACTGCATCCGTTTTCAAGGCGCGCAAGGGCGGTTTCACGCCGGATGGGTCGAACCTGCAGGCAAATCTGGAAAGGGTGCCGTTGCTGGTCAGCTTCCTGAAGAATCGCGCGAACGATTTGACCGACGCCGCGGTCAAGCTTTGCCCGGCGGTGGAGGACGTCCTCTACGCTCTGGAGCAGTTGCCCGGGTGCCGGCTGTCGCGCATGTCGGGCAGCGGAGCGACCTGTTTCGGCATATTCGACGACCGCGCGTCCGCAGAACAAGCGGCCGGTGCGTTCGAAGCACCGGGTCACTGGTGGGTCAAACCGACGGCGCTTGCCATGCCGGAGCGTATATAGCACGAAAAAATGCTATTGAATCCGCGAAGCCCGACCTGGCCGAAAATCGGATCAAAGGGCTTGCCGGAAGCGGGCGATATCCCTAAATTGCCGCCCGCTGTTGGGGCGTCGCCAAGCGGTAAGGCACCGGCTTTTGATGCCGGCATGCGCTGGTTCGAATCCAGCCGCCCCAGCCAGCTTTCATCTCCCGTTCTTTTCAAATCGTTATGAACGTCTTTGGGCGCGCCAGCTGCCTCTAGTCCGGCGCCCGCGCGACTCGATTCGCGTTGCCCTTGGCGAGGCGGATTTCCGTGCTGTTCCGGTGCGATCGAGAATATCACTAAACATTCCAAGAAATTCACTAAACACTTCCCCCGTATCAATTTGCTGCGCCGCACCTAAAACACTACAAATTTACCGCGTTGCGATATTTTATTACCATTATCGGCGCATTATCGAAATCATATTGACTCCAAAAATGTTTAGTGAAAATGTTTACTAAACCCAAATCGACTAAACATTGGGTTGGCCCGACTTCTATTCGGGTCGATGGGGCGGGCCGAAGGGAGGCACGCCGCATGAGAACGGCGAGCGGCGGCAAGGCTGTTCCCGAATAATGGAATGGGGAAGCCTGGCCCTTAAGAGCCGGAATAATGAGCCGGGGGGAACCGGGCACGCGCTTCAGGCGGAGAGAACCGCCGAAGAGGTTCAAGGAGGAACAAAATGCGGAAAACAATTGCAGCAGTAATAGGGGCCGCCGCTTTGACGGCCGGACTTACCGCCGGCGGACCCGCGCAGGCGGCTGATGGCGAATTGACGTTGTGCTGGGCGGCTTGGGATCCGGCCAATGCCCTTGTCGAGCTTTCCAAGGATTTTGAAACGCAATCCGGAATCAAGATGAACTTCGAATTCGTGCCGTGGCCGAATTTCGCGGATCGGATGCTCAATGAGCTGAATTCGGGTGGCAAGCTTTGCGATCTGTTGATCGGCGACAGCCAATGGATCGGCGGTTCGGCGGAGAACGGTTACTACGTCAAACTGAACGAATTCTTCGACAAGCAGGGCATCAGCATGGACGACTTCGCGCCTGCGACCGTCTATGCCTATTCGACTTGGCCAAAGGGCACGCCGAACTATTGGGCGCTGCCCGCGATGGGCGACGCGAACGGCTGGGTCTATCGTAAGGATTGGTTCGCCAAGCCGGAATTGCAGGCCGAATTCAAGTCCAAGCATGGCCGCGATCTGGCCCCGCCGAAAACCTGGGACGAATTCAAGCAGGTTGCCGAATTCTTCCAGGAGCGTGAAATCGACGGCAAGAAGATCTACGGCGCCGCGATCTTCACCGAACGCGCGTCGGAAGGCATCACCATGGGGGCGACGTCCGCGCTCTATTCCTATGGTTTCAAGTATGAGAACACGTCCGGGAAATACGACATGGAAGGGGCGGTGAATTCCGCCGACGCGGTCAAGGGACTTGAGATGTACAAGTCCATTTACGAATGCTGCACCCCTCCCGGGTATACGGACAGCTACATGGGTGAAGGTTTGGACGCGTTCAAATCAGGCCAGGTGGCCATGATGATGAACTGGTTCGCGTTCTGGCCGGGCATGTACAAGGATGAGAATGTCGGCGGCGACAAGATCGGTTTCTTCGTGAACCCGTCCCAGAAAGTCGCGGCGTCCACCTTGGGCGGTCAGGGCATTTCCGTCGTTGCCAACACGGACAACATGGAAGGCGCTCTCGAATACATCAAATGGTTCGCGCAACCCGACGTGCAGAAGAAGTGGTGGTCGCTGGGTGGATATTCCTGCCATAACGCGGTCCTGAACGATCCGTCCTTCAAGTCGTCGCAACCCTTCGCGGGCGACTTCCTTGAAGCCATGGGTGGCGTGCAGGACTTCTGGCAGGAGCCGGCCTACGCCCAGTTGCTTCAAGCCATGCAGAAGCGCTTGCATGACTACGTGGTTGCCGACCAGGGCACCGCGCAAGAGGCCCTCGACAAGTTGATCGGGGACTGGACCGAAGTCTTCGAAGACGAAGGCAAACTCTAGTTCGTATTCGGTCGAACTGCGGTCTAATGCTCCCGGCCGGGCAACAGCCCGGCCGGGAATCCGCCCAACCTGCGGGATCCCCGCCGGACAAATGTTCATCACTTTGCCGAACGGCATGAAACAATAGGCCTGCTTCCGTGACGAAGACCGTGGACAAAATACTCGATCGAAGCGCCGACCGTGCGGCCCGAGCCACGCCCGATGGGGTAGCCCGGAAGATCCGCGGTTTGTCGGACCGCGCGGTTGCCTGGCTGTTCGTCAGCCCGACGATCATCCTGTTGCTTGCGATCAATATTTTTCCGCTTATCTGGACGATCCAACTATCGTTCACGAACTACCGCGCCAACCGTCCGAACGCGCCGATCAAGGATGTCGGCTTCCGGAACTACGAACGAATCCTGACGGACGAGGATATCTGGCTGTCGATGCAGACGACGGCGCATTTCGTGATTTGGACAATCGTGCTTCAAACGGTGATCGGCTTCGCGCTGGCCTATCTGATTGACAGGAAATTCCGCGGGCATGCTTTCTGGACCACGGTCATCCTGATTCCGATGATGCTGTCGCCGGCGGTTGTCGGAAACTTCTGGCGTTTCCTGTATCAACCCCAAATCGGTTTGTTCAACTACATCATCGGATTTGTCACCGGCACCGACCCGTCTTCCTTCCAGATGCTGGGGGATGTCGACCTCGCGCCCTGGTCCATCGTCATCGTCGATACATGGATGTGGACACCTTATGTGATGCTGATATGCCTGGCCGGGCTGCGCTCCATCCCCGACTACATCTACGAAGCCGCGGAAGTCGACCGGGCCGGCCCGTTTAGACGGTTCTGGTCAATCACGCTGCCCATGGCCCTGCCCTTCATTATGCTGGCGGTTTTGTTCCGGGGTATCGAGAACTTCAAGATGTTCGATATGGTGATCCTGCTGACTGGCGGCGGACCCGGTTCGCTGACCGAGGTCGCTTCCATCACCTTGAAGCGCGAAGCATTCGAAGCATGGCGGACCGGATATTCCTCCGCATTTGCAATAGTTCTCTTCGTCGCCGTGTTCGGCTTGGCCAATATTTACGTGAAGGCCCTCAACAGGGTGAAGGAACGATGAGCACAAACAGCGCCCATTCCATCGTCGAACCCTCGACGAACGCGAAACGCATCGCCGGCGTGCTCGTCGTCGCCTATGCGATCATCACCATGATCCCGCTGTTCTGGATTTTCGCTACGGGAACCAAATCGCCGCCCGATTCGATAAGTTATCCACCCAAGATCCTGTATGAGCCGAGCGCGGAAGGGTACTGCAACCTGTTCACCAGGCGCACCCGGCAGACACAGGAATACATCGACTCACTGGGAGAGCCGGAAACCCTTTGCGAGGATATCACCCTGCGCCGCAATATGGTGGTCGCGGGACCGTCAAACTACATCCCTCGTTTCATCAACTCCCTCATCATCGCCTTCGGTTCGACGTTCTGCGCGGTTTTCCTGGGAACGATCACGGCCTATGCGTTTTCACGTTTCAGGGTGCCGTTCGCCAATGACCTGCTGTTCTTCATTCTATCGACCAGGATGATGCCGCCGATTGCCGTCGCCATCCCGATCTATCTGATGTACCGGGAGTTGGGGCTGTCGGACACGAAACTCGGCATGATTCTGCTCTATACGGCCGTCAATGTCTCTCTTTCCGTCTGGTTGCTTAAGGGCTTCATCGACGAGATACCGCGCGAATATGAAGAGGCCGCCCTTATCGATGGATACACGCGCCTGCAGGCCTTCTGGAAGGTCGTCCTGCCGCAGGCCTCCACCGGCATCGCGGCGACCGCAATCTTCTGTCTGATTTTTGCTTGGAACGAATACGCCTTCGCGGTGCTCCTGACATCGGGAACGGCGCAGACGGCGCCGCCTTTCATACCGACGATTATCGGCGAGGGAGGAATGGATTGGCCGGCGGTCGGCGCGGGTACCACGATCTTCCTGATCCCCATTCTCGTCTTCACGGTGTTGCTCAGAAAACACTTGCTGCGCGGGATTACCTTTGGGGCGGTGCGCAAATGACGACGGATACCAACATGACACAGCAGAAGCCGAAATCGATGCTGCGCCGGATATTCCGACGCGCCCCGTGGGAGAACACGGCGACCGTCTTGATAGCGGTTGGCGTAATCATGCTGATGCAGCCATTCGCGATCGAACTTTACACATACTCTTTCGCCGTGATCCTGACCGGAACCGTCGGTTTCATCGTCGTCAGCCATTTTCCGGAGTAGCGGCATGGCGGAAATAGAAGTCAGGAACTTGAGGAAACTGTTCGGCGATTTCGCTGCCGTCAGGGAGTCCAGTTTCACGATCCATGACGGTGAGTTCTTCGTGATGCTCGGTCCGTCCGGCTGCGGGAAGACGACCACGCTGCGGATGATTGCCGGGCTTGAATTGCCGACGGAGGGCGAGATCCTTCTGGACGGCGAGGATGTGACCTTCAATCGCGCGTCGCAAAGGGACATCGCCTTCATGTTCCAGCTCTTCGCACTTTACCCGCATATGAATGTTCGCCAGAACATTTCGTTCCCCTTGCGGTGCCAGGGAACCCCGAGGGCCGAGATCAAGACGCGCGTCGAAGAGACGGCCGCTCTGCTGCGGATCGATCATCTTCTCAATCAACCCGTTTCGCGCCTTGCCGGCGGCGACCGTCAGCGCGTGGCTTTGGGGCGCGCCATTGTACGGCGGCCCAAGGCCTTCCTGATGGACGAACCGCTGGGTGCCCTGGATGCGGAGTTCCGGGAATTGATGACCGAAGAACTGCGCGGTCTGCATAACCGTATGGGCGCCACCACCCTCTATGTGACCCATGACCAGCTGGAGGCGATGTCGATGGCCGACCGGATCATGGTGATGAACCATGGCGTGATCGAGCAATTGGCGACGCCACAGGAAATCTACGACCGTCCGGCAACGATGTTCGTTGCAGATTTCATCGGCAGTCCGTCGATGAGCATGCTGCATTTCGAAGGGGCGGTGGAACCGGGTCAGAAAAGCGTTCGGCTGAACGGAAACGACATTCCGGTTCCTACGTTGCGGGAAGGTCGCGCAGCCGGGTCCCTCGTGCTTGGTGTCCGGCCGGAACACGTTACTCTTTCCGACGGGTCGGACTTCAGGGGAGAGGTTTTCGGCACGGAATATTTGGGAACGACCCAGGTCCTCACCATCGAAACCCATCAGGGGATGATCCGGGCGCGCGTACCCTCCGACCACCGGGTCGCCGTCGGAGACTCCGTAGGGTTGGAATTGCGGTCCGAACGTCTCGTTGTTTTCGAGGGAGCGAAAGGGCGCGCCTTGAAAAGCGATTTGTACCTGTCGCCGAGCCATGTGGAGACCGCCCATGGCTGATATCTCCATTGTGAATGCGACCAAGAAGTTCGGTGAAACCGTCGCTGTGTCCGGCCTGTCCCTCGATATCGCAGATGGCGAATTCGTCGTGCTTCTGGGGCCGACCGGCGCGGGGAAGACGACGACGCTTCGCCTCGTCGCGGGGTTGGAAAAGGCGGATGAAGGGGCGGTCCTGATCGACGGCGCAGACATGACGCGCGAACCGCCTTCGGCCCGGGACGTCACTTTCGTGTTTCAGCAATACTCGCTGTATCCGCATATGACGGTATACGACAATATGGCTTTCCCGCTGAGGTCGCCGGCGCGCCGTTTGGCGCCGGAGGATGTGGACGCCCGTGTCAGGGACGTCGCCGGCATGCTGCATATCGACCATAAACTTTCCAACAAGGCGACCCAGCTCTCGGGCGGGGAGATGCAGCGCGTGGCCATTGGGCGGGCGCTCGTACGCCGGCCCGCGATCTACCTCATGGACGAACCGCTATCGTCGCTGGACGCCAAGCTGCGGGCGGAAATGCGGTTGGAGCTGAAGCGTATTCAGCGGGAACTCGGCGCAACGATCCTATACGTCACCCATGACCAGATAGAGGCGATGACCATGGCCGACCGGATTGGCGTCATCCGGGACGGCGAATTGGTGCAAATAGGATCGCCGCGCGAAATCTACGAGGCGCCGAGAGACATCTATGTCGCCTCGAAACTGGGAAGTCCATCGATCAATCTGTTGCCGCGGGCGGCATTCTCATCGGTCGAAATGCCGGCGGACGTCCATACCATCGGTGCGCGGACCGAACATCTTATGATCGACAGGAACGCGGCTTCGGGCCCGAAGGGCAAGGTGGAATGGATTGAGCATTTGGGCGATCAAAACCATCTGCACATCAGCCTTCAGGATCATCGCCTCGTGACGTTGGTCGATCCCGTGTCCGACCTGAAGGTTGGCGAGGAGGTCGGCGTGGAACTCAAGAACCCGTTGTATTTCGACAAGGGCGGCCGTCGTATCGCGGCCTCCCCCATTTAGGGAACTGCCATGTCTGATACGGAAAAGCTCACGGCGGCACTGATAGAGTCGGTTGCCAAGACCGTGTTCGATCATGTCTCCGAGCTGACGGACCTCGACCAGGCGATCGGGGACGGCGACCACGGTGCCAACATGAAGCGCGGATTCCAGGAAGTTCTCGACAAGTCGGACGAATTGTCGGGGATGGCCCCGCCGGATGCGCTCAAGACGGCGGGAATGGCATTGGTGATGAAAGTGGGGGGCGCGTCGGGCCCGCTCTATGGAACCCTGTTGATGGCATTGGGCAAGGATCTCGCCGGCAAGAAGATTGACGGCGATGCCGTTACCGATGCTCTCGGTGCGGCGATCCAGGCGGTCATGGCGCGCGGGAAATCGAAGGCGGGTCAAAAAACGATGCTGGATGTTCTGGTACCCGTGCATGAAAGCATGGCGGCCGGCAACCGCGACCCGAATTCCATCGGAAAACTTTCCAGCGAAGCGGCAATGGCCACGGTGCCGATGTTGGCGACCAAAGGCCGCGCATCGTTCCTGGGTGAGCGCAGTATCGGGCACATGGATCCCGGCGCCCGGTCGAGCAGTTTGATCATACAAGCGGTCTGCGACGTTCTGCAGAAGGGGCAATAAGAATGTCTGATGTTACCTGTGTAGGGATTGTCATCGTATCCCACTCGCCGGAAGTTGCGCGCGGCACTGCGGATATGGTCCGCCAGATGGCGGGAGAGGAAGTGCCGGTTGCATGGTGCGGCGGCGATCTCGACGGCGGGCTGGGTAGCAATGTGGAAGCAATCATGGCCGCGATCGAGCAGGCCTGGTCGGAGAAGGGCGTCGCGATTTTGGTGGACTTGGGAGGGGCGGAAACCAACAGCGAGATGGCGATTGAAATGCTGCCCGCGGAAAAGGCGGGGAAAGTCGTCATTTGCAATGCCCCGATTGTCGAAGGCGCGGTCATGGCCGCAGCGGAAGCGTCGGGCGGGGCCAGTCTGCAGGAAGTGAAGCAGACGGCCGAAGAATATCTGGCGGCTTGAAAGGCTTCCGGGCGGAGCGGGAAAGATTGTTGTACTGGGGCGCCGCCAATGGCGATGCCGACGGAGATTAGGAAAGGCTCAAGCCATGAGTAACCGCCAAACCGGGGCTGTGGTGCTGACGCACGAAATCGGGCTGCACGCGCGCCCTTCCGTGAAATTGACCAAACTGGCCAAGCGGTTCGCTGCGGCCATCAGGCTATCCGCCGCCGCTGATGGGCCATGGATCGACGCGAAAAGCGTCGCGAAAGTCATGAGTGCCAAGATTCCGCAATTCGCGACATTGCATTTCGAGGCGGAGGGCGATGACGCGGACGAAGCCGTCGCCGCTCTGATCGCGCTTGTCGAAGGGGATTTCGAGGATAATCCCACAAAGGCGGCGAGTCAGGCGGGCTGATGGACCCTGAACGGCACATCAAAGGATATGTCGCCTCGCGCGGTTACGCCGCGGGGCCGTTGTATATTTTGGAAGGCGAAACCGCGCCGTCCAACACTCTTGTAGGCAACCCCGTGGAAGAAGTCGGCAAGCTGCGCACGGCCCTTGAAACAGCGGGCGGGGAGCTTTGCCGCCTGATGGAGGATTTCGAGGACGAGGCGGCGGCCGGCATTGTCGAGTTTCAGGTCGCCATGCTGGAGGACGAGGAGCTCTATGGGCCGGCCCTGGCGGATATCGAGGACGGTGCGCCCGCTCATCGGGCCTGGCGCGACTGCATGAACGCAGCGATCGAGGACTATCGGTCCTCGGACGACTCGTATTTCGCCGAGCGCGCGTCGGATCTGGCCGACATGCGCGACCGGGTACTCCGCATCCTGGCGGGCGTTCGGGAAACTGCCATCCCGCCGGGCTCGATCGTCGTCGCCCAGGACATCACGCCAACCCGGTTTCTGACGACGGATTGGAGCGGTTGCGGCATTGCGCTCTATGGCGGAAGCCCGACGGCGCATGTCGCCATCCTGGCTCGATCCCGTGCCGTTCCAATGATCGTTGGATTGCAGCGGACGGACGGCATGCTGTCGGGCGACGCGCTGCTGGACGCGGAAGCCGGCTGTCTGGTCGTCTCTCCCGGTCCGAAAACGCGCCGCCGTTTCGAAGACGATCGACGGGGGGCGTTGGCGCAGGCTGAAAAGGACAGCATCTTTCTCGACAAGCCGGCCGTGACCGCGGCCGGGGAGGCGGTGAAGATCTATTTAAATTGTGCCGGCCCAAATGATCTGGCCGACCTTGACCCGGCCTATTGCGACGGGATCGGCCTGGTACGCACCGAATTTCTGTTCGAGAACGGAGAAGCGCTGCCATCCGAGGATGAGCAGTACGCCGACTACCGGAAGATCGTGGAATGGGCGGGCGGCCGCCCGGTGACCCTGCGCACGTTGGATGCCGGTGGCGACAAACCGATCAAGGGCGTCACGATCGACGGTGAAAGCAATCCGTTCCTGGGGGTGCGCGGGGTGCGGCTTTCCCTGACGGATCCACCCTTCTACAAGCGGCAGCTTCGCGCCATGCTGCGTGCATCCGCTCATGGCCCGGTCAAGATCATGGTGCCCATGGTGACCGCGCCGTCGGAAATGAGAAGCGTCCGGGACATGCTTGAAGAAGCCAGGAATGAAGTCGTGAAAGCGGGGCGGGCGATCGGTTCCTATGAACTGGGAATGATGGTGGAAGTTCCCGCCGCAGCCATTTCCATCGAAGAGTTCGATTGCGATTTCTATTCGATAGGCAGCAATGATCTTGTTCAATACGTCACCGCCAGCGGGCGCGACAACCCGGCGCTGAACAACCTGGCGAGGCCCGATAGTCCGGCGGTTCTGGTGCTTATCCGCAAGGTGGCGCAGGTCGGCAGATCAAAGGGCAGGGAGGTGAGCGTCTGCGGGGATATGGCCGGGGATCCCATGTATGTTCCCCTGTTGCTGGACTGCGGCATTCGGGCCCTTTCGATGACGCCGACCGCGTTGGCCCGCGTCAAAGGTGTCGTCGCCCGTTTTAAGGGGCCGGTGACGTGAGCGAAGACGCAAAGACGGACAATCCGGTATCGGTCTACAAGCAGCTTTTGAAAGACGCCTTGGACCGGCGTCCGTCGGGGATGCGCCAGCGATTGGCCCTGGCCATCGGCAAAAACCGCAGTTTCGTGTCGCAGATATCCAACCCAGCCTACCCGACCCCGATCCCGGCCGAGCATGTCGATCGCATTCTGGAAGTTTGCCATTTCGCGCCGGAGGAAAAGTCTGCCTTCCTGGCCGCGTATCGTGAGGCGCATCCGCGCCGGCTGGGGGAAGGCGCGGGCAGCAAGGGAATGCGAAACCTTGTACTGACGGTTCCGGATTTCGGGAGTGCCGTGGCAAACAAAGCATTGGATCATGCCATTGAGGATATCGCGAAGCGTTTGGCGAGATTGATGTCCGAAGGGCAGGAAACGAATTTGGAGCAAGACGGCGACTAGCCGCAGGACAACAACAGTCTGCAGGGGGATGTGAAATGAAGAAGCTCATAAACAGTGTCGACACGGTACTTCAGGAAAGCTTGTCGGGTTTTTGTGCCGCGCATGGCGATATCGTCGATAGCGGTGTGGGGTTCGTGAAGCGAAAGACGCTGAAACCCGGCAAGGTGGCCTTGATTTCCGGCGGTGGCAGCGGGCATGAGCCCCTGCATGCCGGATTTGTCGGTCATGGCATGCTGGACGCGGCCTGCCCTGGGGAGGTCTTCACCTCGCCGACGCCGGATCAGATGATGGCGGCCGCTGACGCCGTCGATACCGGCGCGGGCGTGCTATTCATCGTCAAGAATTACGAAGGCGACGTGATGAACTTCGAGATGGGCGCTGAGATGACCGACAGGGAAAATCTCTCCGTCTTGACCAACGACGACGTGGCCGTCGAGGATTCCAGCTTTACGACGGGGCGTCGTGGCGTTGCCGGCACGCTGGTCGTCGAGAAGATTGTCGGCGCCGCCGCCGAAGAAGGAATGGACCTCGCGGCTTTGAAAGCATTGGGCGACCGCGTAAACGCGGCGACGCGGTCCATGGGGGTGGCGCTGACCAGTTGTACCGTCCCGGCGGCCGGCAAGCCGACTTTCGATATTGGACCGGGTGAAATGGAAATGGGTGTCGGAATCCATGGCGAACCCGGGCGTCGGCGGGTCGCCCTCGCGCCGGCCGACGATATCGCGGATGAGATGATGAGCGCGATCCTTGGGGATTTGGGCGTGAAGGCGTCCGGAGAAATCCTGCTGATGGTGAACGGTTTCGGCGCCACACCGGCGATGGAACTCTACCTGATGTACAATGCCGCGGCGCGCTTGGCCGAGAAGGCAGGTTTGACGATCGGCCCTTCCCTTGTTGGCAACTATGTCACGTCACTCGATATGGCGGGCTGTTCCTTTACGGTGACGGTGTTGGATGAAGAGATAAAGCGGTTATGGGAAGCGCCGGTTCATACCGCTTCCTTGCGCTGGGGTATGTGACGCGGACCCGTACGGACACTTTTCCGGGACACGGCAGTGGCGTACCATAATAGGATTGCTGATATGCTAGTATAAGACGGGCGCTCGATAAGAACGATAGACCAGCAAGGTGCGCTGCCCGAAGGCCATAACCCAGGGAGGAAACAATGGGTGATGTACTGTTCACGAATGTGCGTGTTTTCGACGGCGAGGGCGGGGAACCGTTCAGCGGCGAGGTATTGATCCACGACAACAGGATCAAGCAGATCGCCCGTGGCGGCGAATCGATTGCCGCCCCCGGCGCGGAGGTGATCGACGGCGGCGGCGGAACCTTGATGCCCGGCCTGATCGAATCCCATGCTCATGTCACGTTTCTGGATACGTCCAACTTGGAGGCGCTCGGCGAAGTGCCGCCGGAAGAACACACTCTGCTGGCGATGAAGAACGCCCGGAAATTCCTGGATGCGGGCTTCACCAGCATGAACAGCGCGGCGGCGGCCAAGCCCCGGCTGGATGTCGTCGTGCGGAACGCGATCAACGACGGCACTTTTCCGGGGCCGCGCATGTTGGCGGCTTCTCCTGAGCTCACCGTGACAGGCGGATTGGGCGATGTCCGCCTGCAGCATCTGCATCGCGAGACTTTCGCCATCGTCTGCGACGGCCCCGACCAGTTCCGGCAGGTGGCGCGGGAAATGTGCCGGGAAGGTGTGGACACGCTGAAGATCAATCCATCCGGCGATGAATTCGTTCCCTTCGCCCGCGCGCATCAGACCGTCATGAACGAAGCGGAGATCGCGGCGGTGTGCGAGGTCGCCCGATCGCGGGACAAACGGGTCGCCGGGCATTGCCGCAGCGCCGAGTCGGTCAAACTCTGCGTAAAACATGGGGTCGACATAATCTATCACGCGACCCTCTGTGACGAGGAAGCCATGGACATGTTGGAGGCGGCGAAGGACCGTGTCTTCGTTTCGCCGACGCTTGGAGTGACCTGGACGACCATGCATGAAGCCGGCGCCTGGGGTATCACCTATGATGTCGCGGAATCCCTGGGATTGCCGAAGGAATGGGACCACGCCCTTCCGGTGATGAAGGAACTGAAGAAGCGCGGCGTCCGCATTCTTCCGGGCGGCGATTACGGGTTCGCCTGGAATCCGATCGGCACCAACGCACGCGACTTGGAGTATTTCGTCGAACATTTGGACTTCACCCCGGCTGAGGCGCTGATTTCGGCCACCAAGCTGGGTGGAGAGATCATGATGATGGGCGACGAATTGGGCCAGGTGCGGGAAGGGTATCTCGCCGACCTGCTGCTCGTCGACGGCGACCCGACCAAGGATGTGAAGGTCCTGCAGGACAAAGAACGCCTGTTGGTCATCATGAAAGACGGTGACTTCCACAAACGGAACATGGGCGCGGCCCTGGGACGTCAGGCCGCCGAGTAGACACGTCGGCGATTATTGCGGAAACACCGCCGGCGCCGGGCCGGCGGTGTTTTCTTTTTGACGGAGGTCTTTCAGGCGAACGCGGCGATCAGCCTTTCCAAGCCTTCGTCCAACCGGGTGCGCGGGCACGCGAAGTTGAACCGGGCCCATTTTTCCCCGCCCATGCCGAACCGGTCGCCCCGGTTTATGGCGATCCCGGCCTTGTGTTCGATTCGCTCGTATATTTCGTCCTGGGCCAGGCCCGTGCCGCCGAAATCCAGCCAAGCCAGGTAGGTAGCCTCAAGCCGCATGGAGCGCACGCCAGGAAGCTGCGCTGCGACCACGGCGTCGAAATGGTCCCTGTTCGCTTGCAGGTATGGCACCAATGCGTCCAACCAATCCGCACCATGTTTGTAGGCGGCTTCGCAAACGACCATGCCGAAGCGGTTGTTCGCCGCCAAGCCGGCGGCCATCTTGCGGGCACGAAACGCGTCCCGCAGTTCGGGGTTGGAGATGATGGCCGTGCCCGTCAGCGCACCCGCGATGTTGAAGGTCTTCGTGCCGGCGACGCAGGTGACCAGCCGATCGCTGATCTGCGGAGCGACTTTCGCCGTTACGTGATGGGTGTGGCCGTCGAAGACGAGGTCTTGGTGAATCTCGTCGGAGATCAAGATCAGATCGTTTTCCAAGCAGAAATCGGCCAGCGCCGTCAGTTCTTCCGCCGACCAGACACGGCCGCCGGGATTGTGCGGCGAGCAAAGCAGGACAAGCTTCGTGTTCTTGTCGATCAGGCCTTTCAACCCATCCAAATCCATCTCGTACCGGCCTTGGATTTGGCGCAACGGGCTTTCGATCAGGCGGCGGCCGTTGGCGCGAACCATCTGCGCGAACATGTGATAGACGGGACAGAAGACGACCACGCCGTCCTGCGGTTCCGAATAGGCCTGTATGGCCAATGCCAAGGCGGAGACGATGCCGGGGGTATGCGTCATCCAATCGGGGTCAGGCGTCCATCCATGCCGCCGTTCCAGCCAATTGATCAGCGCATCCTTGTATCCGCTGTCGTCTCCGAAATAGCCGTGCACGCCGTGGCCGGCCAAATCCCGGATAGCCTCATTCACGGCGGGCGCGGCACGGAAATCCATATCGGCCACCCACATGGGCAGTGTGTCCGGAGCCGGATCTTTCAGCACATTCCCGATGGCATCCCATTTCGCCGAGTTGGTGCCTCGGCGGTCGATCAGTTCGTCAAAATCAAACGGCATTTTTTTCTCGTTCTTATGTCTTTCTATTCTCCGGCCGGGTCGGGCGGTTTCGTGACCGTTCCCCGACGGCACCGAAAGCTAGCAGGCATTGCCCGGTTGAAAAGGGGGCAAGAGGACACATCCTGTTGCCCACAGTGCGGGTGCCCCATGGTTTCTGCGGTGTTCAGGCGATTGGCCTGTATGGGGAATTGTTCCTTTCCCGTCAGATAGATTGCCGGAGCGTCGGATAGGCGGTATGGCACGGACAATAATAAAGGTGGGAAGAAATGCCTAAGAGAACCACGGCGGCCGCTGCGGATGATTCCCGCATGGCTGAAGGGGTATCGGTTTTGCGGGCGGTGCTAACCGTCTTCATCCCCTTTGCGGGCGGATACTTCCTTTCCTATCTATTCAGATCGATCAACGCGGTGATCGCACCGCAACTGGTTTCCGAGATCGGCTTGACCGCCGCCGATCTGGGATTGCTGACCTCAGCCTATTTCCTGACATTCGCCGCATTCCAGTTGCCGCTCGGCCTGTTGCTGGACAGGTTCGGCCCCCGGCGTGTGCAATCCGTCCTGCTGTTGAGCGGGGCGGTGGGGGCTGCGGTCTTCTCATTCGGAAACGCACTCGAACCGCTTCTGCTCGGGCGCGCCCTAATCGGTCTGGGCGTCGCGGGCGGTCTGATGGCGTCCTTCAAGGCGATCACTCTGTGGTTCCCAAGCGACCGATGGGCAATGGTCAACGGCTGCTTTCTTGGGATGGGCGGTCTGGGGGCGATTGCAGCCACCGCGCCGACCGAGGCGGCACTGCAATACACCGATTGGCGTGGTATTTTTCTGATCCTGAGCGGGATAACGGTTATTGCCTCGGGCATTATTTTTCTCATCGTACCGGAACGGGACACGGCGGCGAAGACTCAGACCCTCACGGATCAGCTTCGCGGCCTTGGCAGCATCTATAGCGATCCTTTGTTCTGGCGGGTGGCGCCGGTCGCCGCGGCCAGTCTGGCGGCCAGTATGGCGATTCAAAGTCTGTGGGCGGGACCGTGGCTGCGGGACGTCGCCGGCTTCGACCGCGGTGCGGTCGCGGGCGGGCTGTTGGGGCTCGCCGTGGCGATGACGGCAGGGTTCATCCTGATCGGCACGGTATCGGATTTCCTCCGCCGCCGGGGCATCTCCGCCCTTCAGATGATGGGGGGAATCCTTCTGCTGTACTACGGTGCGCAAGTGTTGATCGTGTTCGAATTGCTGCCGCAATCAATCTGGCCGTGGTTGGTGTTCGGCTTTACTGGGAATGTCGCCAACCTAGCTTACGCGCATCTGTCGCGTCATTTTCCCATAGAGCTGGCAGGGAGGGTAAATACAGCACTGAACCTGCTGACTTTCCTGTCGGTCTTTCTGACGCAATACGGCATTGGTCTGATTATCGACCAATGGCCGGCAACGGCGACCGGGGGATACCTGCCGGAAGCCTATCGCGCTGCCCTGGGTTCCTTTCTGGCTGTTCAGCTTGCTGCCTTTCTTTGGTTTCTGCAGTCGTCACGGCGGATGGAGAAAGCAAGGACCGGCGCGTGATGGCGGGGATATCCTGAACCATGGAAGATCTCGCCCCGGTATTATTCGGTGTTGCCTGGAAAGCTGCGGTGACGGCCGTCGTTCTTCTGCTCGTTTCCAAGGTCGGTGAACGCCTTGGGCCATTCATGGCCAGTATCGTGATGGCGTTCCCGATGAATGCCGGCCCTGGCTATTTCTTTCTCGCCCTGACGGAGGAGCCCCGGTTCATGGCGGCGGGTGCCTTGCCCAGTCTGGCGGGAACGGGGGCCGTGTTCATGTTCATTCCGGCCTATGTTCATGTGGCCAGCCGGTGGGGAGGTTTCGTTTTGCCGGTCCTTGCCGGGATTGCCTCCTGGTCCGTCGGCGCATGGATCATTGCGCAAATCGACCTGACTCTTCCGACGGCATTTCTGCTGACGGCAGGCGGCGCGCTGATCGCTGTCGTCTTCTCACGGCAGTTCGATTTTCACAGCGTTCCAAAATTTGCGCGGGTTCCCTTTCGGTTCATGGTCGGCCGGGCAATCGTCGGGGGATTGATCGTCGCGACGGCGGCCACCCTCGCCAATATCGTGGGGCCGTATATCGCCGGAATGGCCTTCGCCTTTCCGACCACGATTTGTGCCACCATGTGGATGATGACTCGATTGTTCGGCGCAACTTTCGCCGCGGCAACCATTCAGTCGGCACGCCTTACGATGATCAACTATATTACCTTCTGCACGGTGCTTTACTTGAGCGCCGAGCACGTCACATCGATGCAGGCCTGGACCCTGGCCATTGTCGCGCCGATGTTCACTTCGGCCGGGTTGGCTCTGTTCGGGCGGCGGGCTGGGTTGCGTGCCGCAGCGAAACGTCAAACCGATCTGTCCACCTGATCCCGCCCCAGTCGTCTGATTTTTACGTCCGGGAAAAATAATCAACCAACCGGTTGAATTAAAAGAATCCCAATTGAACGGCGTATTCCATGCCTTGGCCGATTCCACGCGTCGACAGATGCGTCGGGATATTTCCAGAAGGAAAAGACGGTCAGCCGGCTTGTGGAGCGGTTCGCTATATCCCTTGCGGCCGCGTCAAAGCACATCAAAATCCTGGAGAATGCCGGATTGTCGAGGTCGATCCGCCCAGGACGCTCACCTTCAACTGGAACGGAACCGGGAACGTTGCGTTCGAGTTGGAACCCATGGGGGATAAAATATTGCTGAGGGTAACCCACCGCCGGATCACGGACAGCACTGCCCAACTCGACACAGGACCGGGCTGGCATGTGCATCTGGACTTGTTGGCGGACCGTTTGCGGGGGACGGACTCGGCGCCGTTCTGGGATAGCTGGGCCCGGCTGCGCGGCGACTATGCGCAGCGGTTTTCGGCGTGACAAATGAAGAAGGCCCTCCCGGGAAACCAGGAAGGCCTTCTAAGCTTCCGATGTCCGAAAGACCTATACGGCGGCCAGCGCCGCTTCCAATTCGGCCAGCAGGTCTTCAATGTTCTCGACCCCGACGGACAAGCGCACCAGACTGTCGCTGATACCCAGCTCGGCGCGGATTTCCGGCGGGATCGAGGCATGGGTCATGATGGCGGGGTGCTCGATCAAGCTTTCGACACCGCCCAGACTTTCCGCCAAGGCGAACAGTTTCGTGTGTTCCAGAAAACGGCGTGATTCATCCAGACCGCCTTTCAGGATCGCCGTCACGATGCCGCCGAAACCGCCGGTCATCTGCCGTTTCGCCAAATCGTGCTGCGGATGGCTTTCCAATCCCGGATAAATGACGCGCTCGACCTTGTCATGGGCTTCCAGGAACTTTGCGACGGCAAGCGCGCTCTCGCAATGGCGCTCCATCCGTATGCCCAGCGTCTTCAACCCGCGCAGCGCCAGGAAACTGTCGAACGGCCCCAGAATGCTGCCGACTGCGTTATGCAAATAGGCCATCTTCTGTTGCAGGTCCGGATTATCCGCCAGGACGACGATGCCGCCGACCATGTCGGAGTGACCGTTGAGATATTTGGTGGCGCTGTGCAACACGATGTCAAAGCCGTGGTCCAGCGGATTCTGGACGATGGGGGAGGCGAAAGTGTTGTCGCAGACGGCGATCAGCCCATGTTTTTTCGCGATCCCCGCGATTGCGGCAAGGTCCACCAGCTTCAACAGCGGATTGGTCGGCGATTCTACCCAGACCATCTTGGTCTCGGGACGGATTGCCGCTTCAAGTTTCGCCGGGTCGCTCAAATCGGTGAAGGTAAAATCCAGCCCTGCCGACCGTTTGCGGACATTCTCGAACAGGCGGTAGCTGCCGCCGTACAGGTCGTCCATGGCGACGATATGCGCGCCGCTGTCCAGGCATTCCAATACTGTGCCCATGCCCGCTAGACCGCTGGCGAAGGCATAGCCGCTCGTCCCGTTTTCCAGGTCCGCGACGCAGCGCTCGAAAGCCATGCGGGTCGGGTTCTGGCTGCGGGAATATTCGTAGCCCTTGTGGACGCCTGGGCTCTCCTGAACATAGGTTGAGGTGGCGTAGATCGGCGTCATGATCGCGCCGGTCGTCGGGTCGGGCTCCTGCCCGGCATGGATGGCGCGGGTCGACAGACCCTGACGGTTGCGGGGAAGGGGGCGCTGCATGGCGGGGTCCTTTTTCTTCGATTCTTTGCGGCTTCCAAGGCGCTCGGCGCTAGGAAGCGCGCCGGCGCATCGCGTTGATGTAGTCGATCTTGGTGATCAGTCCATAGAAGGTGCCCTCGCCGACCACAAGCGCGACCTTGTCGTTCTTGAACAGCGGAACCAAGGACTCCAGCGGCGTGTCGGGCGTTACCGTTTCCAGCTTCACCGTCATGATCGATTTGACCGGTTGCTTGAACAGGCTGGGATTTTCCTGGACAGCGAAAAGCAGGTCGGATTCGTCGACCAGACCCTCGATTTCCCCTTTGTCGTTCAGGATCGGCAGCTGCGAAACATCGAACATCCGCATTCGGCCATAGGCGACGTTCAGCGTCTCTTCGGGACGGACGCTGACCACATCGCCCTTGTCTGCACGCCGGGTGATCAGGTCGCGCAGGTCGTGATGTTGTTCACGGTCGAGCAGGCCGTTATCGATCATCCAGGCGTCGTTATAGGCCTTGGCAAGATACTTGTTGCCCGTATCGCAGACGAACGTGACGACACGCTTAGGCTCGGTCTGCGCGCGGCACCATTTCAGCGCCCCGGCCAACAGGGTGCCGGTCGATGTTCCGCCCAGGATGCCTTCCGTCGCCAGCAATTCTCGGGCTGCGGCGAAGGCTTCCTTGTCGGAGGCATAGACGGCGTCGTCGATGACCGACAGGTCGCAGTTCGGGGGTATGAAATCCTCCCCGATACCTTCCACCAGCCAGGACCCGACATCCGTCGAAATCTCGCCGGTCTGGACGGCATGTCCGACGATGGACCCGACCGGATCGGCGACCACCATGCGCAGGTTGGGCTGCACCGTTTTGAAATAACGGCCCAAACCGCTGATCGTGCCGCCGGAACCGACACCCGCGACGACGGCGTCGACGTCATGGTCCATCTGTTCCCAGATTTCCGGGCCGGTCGTTTGGATATGGGCTTGCGGGTTCGCGGGATTGGCGAACTGGTTGACCCAGAAGGCGCCGGGGATTTCCGCCGTCATCCGTTCGGCCATGTCCTGGTAGTATTCGGGGTGACCCTTGCCGACGTCGGAACGCGTCATAACGATCTGCGTTCCGAGCGCTTTCAGATGGTAGATCTTATCCAGGCTCATCTTGTCGGGAATGATCAGGATCAGCCTGTATCCCTTTTGTGCGGCGACGAGCGCCAGACCCAGGCCGGTATTGCCGGCCGTCGCCTCGACGATCGTACCGCCGGGCTTCAACCGCCCATCCTTTTCAGCCGCTTCGATCATCGAGAGTGCGATGCGGTCCTTGATCGATCCGCCCGGGTTCTGACTTTCCAGTTTCAGGAACAGCCGGCACGGTCCGGTGTCGAGCTTTGTTACTTCGACCATCGGCGTTTTGCCGATCATCTCCAGGACGTTGCCGTAGACTGTCATCGCGATCTTCCGTACGAAAATTTGAATGCCACTGCCGCATTTAGTCCGCAGTACACGGGCGACAAGCGGTTTCCCATTGCGGGGGGCGGAGTGTAACGTTGCTTTAGATGGGTGAACACCGACGAAATGGAAAGGAAATGCTGACTTGACCGCAGATGATAACCAAACGCCGATGAAACGCGTCGACGGAATTCAAGGCTGGCATGCCCATATCTATTTCGATACGGCATCCGCGCCCATGGCGGAACGGGTCCGTAACGAGGTTGCCGAACGGTTCGATATCCAGATGGGCCGATGGCACGAGCGCCCTGTCGGACCGCATCCGCGCTGGAGCTATCAGATCGCCTTCGCGCCGGACTTGTTCGCCGAACTGTTGTCCTGGCTGACGCTGAACCGGGGCGGGCTTACGGTCTTTATCCACCCGGAAACCGGCGACGACCTAGTGGACCATACGGATCACGCGATCTGGATGGGTGAGATGCCGGCTTTGAACCTGGATATGTTTCGCGATTGACGCTGCGGGGTAGGACGCCCGCCTAAAGGACGAACCTGATCGCCAGATAGAGAAGGCCCGATATCGCCGCGGTTGCCGGCACGGTTATGACCCAGGCGGCGACGATGGTCAGGAAGTGCGACCGGCGGACCAGTTTGCGGCGCGACAGTTCGGCATTGGAGACATAGTCTTCATCAGCGAAAGACCGGCGGACGAGGGCCTTGCGCCGGCTGCTCTTTCCGCTGAAATACTCCCGAAAAAACCCGATCCCGAACACCGCGCCGACGGCGATATGCGTGGAACTGACGGGCAGGCCCATCCAGGAGGCGACGATCACCGTCAAGGCGGCGGACAAGGCGACGCAATAGGCACGCATCGGGTTCATTTTTGTGATCCGAACGCCGACCATGCGGATCAGACGCGGGCCGTACAGGAACAGGCCCAGACTTATGCCGAAAGCGCCGATCAACATCACCCATAGCGGGATGTCGACCTTGGAGACGACGTCGCCGTACTGGGCGGCGTGCAGGATCGCGGCCAAGGGCCCGATGGCATTCGCCACGTCGTTGGCGCCATGCGCGAAGGACAGAAGGGCGGCGGCGCAGATCAACGGAATCCGGAACAGTCGGCGAAGGGATTGGTTTCTGTTCTCCATTCCTTCCGACTGCCGGCGGATAAGCGGCTTCATGATGGCCCAGGTCGCCGCAAAGGCGATCGCGGTAACCGCGGTGACTGTCACTCCATCGGGATTCCATATCCGCTTGAACCCCTTGATGGCGAGATAGCAGGAGAATGCCCCGGCCATGATCGCGACCAACAGCGGAATCCATTTCCTTGCGGCCGCAATTTTGTCGGGGACATAAATCAAGTTCAGTTTGATAAAGGCCAGAAACAGGGCGGCGATCAGGCCGCCGAGCAGGGGGGAAATGACCCAGCTGGCGGCGATCGCCCCCATCGTAGACCAGTTGACCAGACTGAACCCGACGGCGGCGATCCCCGCCCCCATGACACCGCCGACCACGGAATGCGTTGTCGATACCGGCGCGCCCAGGACGGTCGCCAGATTCACCCACAGGGCCGACGCCGCCAGGGCCGCCATCATAGCCCAAATGAAGGTTTCGCTGTCGGGTACTTGCGCGGGATCGATGATATCTTTCGAAATGGTGGAGACCACATCGCCGCCGGCCAGCAATGCGCCGGCGGATTCGAAAACCGCGGCGATGATCAGGGCGCCAACAAGGGAAAGCGCCCGTGCGCCCACGGCTGGGCCGACATTGTTCGCCACATCGTTTGCGCCAATGTTGAGCGCCATATACCCGCCGATCACGGCAGCGATCACGATCAGGACATTGTTGGTGCCGACGCCGGTATAGAGAAGCGCGAGCGTCCCTGACAAGGCGAGGAACAACCCAGCCAGGACGGGTGGCGCCATGCCGGAACTTAGCGACCGAGTGGCGGCCTCGATATGCGTGAGCTTCTCGAGGTCCTTGTCCAGGCTGCCTTTCCGCGGCCCGGACTCAGACTTGACCCGCGCCTGTCGTTGTTCGGTGTCCGTGGACATGTCAGGCCCTGTGAACGGTGTGGTGGGAAACCGGGATCGATACGAAAAGACTCACGGCACGCCAGCCCCTAAAGACCGACCATATTGGCGAGCGTCCTGACGAATGACGGAGTCGAAACCCCGCCATGGAGATCGCCCGTGTCATCGAAAAATGTGAGCAGCTGTTTCGGTGGCTTGGACCGAAAGGAACTGACAAGTGCCGCCGCACCCGGATCATCGAGCAGTTTTGCGGCCTTTTTCAGGCTGAACCACCCGAACTCCCGCTGGTCCTTCTCCGGCCAGTCAAGGAAATGGTGACTTACCAGCATCGGATAAACCGACACGTGGGAGGTTACCTCGTAGCCGCCCTTCATTTTTTTCTTGTAGATGTAGGACCCGATGGCGCGGTCCGCGACATGGCCGGCGAGGCCTGCTTCTTCCAGTGCTTCCGTCATCGCGGATGCCGTGAATGGGACGCCGTTTTCAGGCCAACCCTTGGGCAAAATCCAACGGCCGCGACGGCGCGATGTCAGAAGCAATACCTTTGCTTCTTCTCCAATGATGACGAAGGGGAGAACGGCCACCTGTTTCACGGTTTTTGCCGGAAATATCAGATTGCCTAGCCTGGTTTTAGAAATCATGTGTTTTCATAAGCAGATTTGCGCATTTTAACAAATCTGTAACATAGGCGGCAAAAGTCCACCCGCCGCACCCCTCGCTGGGCATTTGGCTAACTCATATCCCGCAACGCGGCGGCGACGGCACGGAGTGGCCCCCGCCAGTCTTCTTCAATGCCGCGTGTCATGACGCGCACCGACGGATACCAGGGATGGCGGTCGGTCCCCAGCATGATCCATTCCTTTTCCGGCATCACGGTGAAGGTCGGTGCGCCGACGGCCCCCGCCATGTCCATCAACGACGTGGGGGCGGTTACGACCGCATCCAACCCGCACAACATCGCCAGGACATCGTCGATGTCGTCCCGCAGGTCCATGTCGTCCCACCGACGAAGGGAAATGCCGGTTTCCGTGACGATGCGCGCCACCTCGTCATCGATATCGCCGTATTGCAGGGCGACGAACTCGGCCGGAACCGCCTTCAGTAGCTCCTGCCAATCATCCAGGCTTGATAATGTTTCGGAACGACGGGCCGTCTGAAGGCCGCTGCGCCAGGAAATGCCGATTTTGGGCGCCGGGCCCAACGCGTCCAAACGCTCCCGCCACTTTTGCCGAAGCTGCTCGTCGGCGGTCAAGAAGGCGGGCCGGTTCGGAAACGCATCCAAATTCGAGCGCATCCTGGCCGTGGCCTGACCGAGGGAGATTTGATAGTCGATGCCACTGATCGCCGTGGCCTTGGCGGGAGCCACGGTGACCCCGGCATTCCGCCCGAACGCGCGGTTAAAGGCGGGAGCCAGCCGCTGGTCGCATTCGATGATAACCTCGCCGCCGGTTTCGGTATGCTTCGCCACTATCTCCAGGAAGTCGGGCAGGCTTTCGCCGAACCGGATTTCATCGCCAATTCCCTGCTCCGGCCACAGCAGCAGTTTTTTTCCCGCCAGCGGCTCGCCGTTCCAGGGTGCGGCAATCTTGCGCCGGTCGGGCTTTCTTTCCCCGCAATCGAACCCGGCTTCATAGCGCCGCCAGGCTTCGGTCAGATCGCCGCCCTTCGGACCGGCCTGGGCGAAAAGCGCCAGCGACAGGCCGAAGGCATGGCGGGCACCCTCATTCGAGGCTTCCAGGGCTTGCCGGAAAAAGTCTTCTGCTTGTTCGGGATTCCCCGTGCGCATCTTCAGATGCCCCAGATTGCCTGCTGCTTCCGATCCGTTGGGCAAAAGGCTACGGGCTTTCTGGAATGCCGCCTCGGCCTCCGCGTACCGTTGCTGGCCGAGAAGGTTGTTTCCAAGGTTGTTATGCGCGGCGTGATGGCCGGGCATCAGCCGTACCGCTTCACGCGCCGCCGCTTCCCCTTCCGTATAGCTGCCGTTCTGAAAATGCAGGGATGCCAGATTGATCAGGGCAGGCACGTTGTCTGGCTGTGTCGCAAGCGCCGAAGCGAAAAGGTCTTCGGCTTCCTCTTTCTTGTTGTTGTGCTGCAGGATGACGGCAAGATCCGTGGCGACGTCAGGATTGTCGGGCTCTCTCAAAAGTGCATGCCGGAACAAATCTTCGGCTTCCTCCGCCTCGCCTTCCCGGAACAAGGTACCGCCCAGATTGATCAGAGCCTGAATGTAGTTGGGATCGAGTTTCAGGGCGTCGCGGAACTGGCGGATCGCTTCTTTCACTTTGCCTTGGGATTTCAGAAGCGCCCCCAGATTGTTTCGAATCTCGGCGTTGCGCGGTTCCATCCGCTGGGCTTTGCGGTAGGAACGCTCCGCAATATCCTTCATTCCCGCCCCGTCTTGGACCAGGGCGAGCGTCGCCAGGATGTTGCCGGCCTTTGGCGCTTTCGCAGCCGCTTGGGACAAACTGTCGAGGGCCAGTTGCAGATTTCCCATCTGGTAGGCGAGCGCGCCGCGGAGATGCAAGGCGTCAGGATTCCCCGGCGACGCTTCCAGGACGCGCCGGATCATCCGTTCGGAATCCGCGTATTCGCCCTTCAGTTGATGGGCGAGCGCGGCATCCAGAACGGTTTGGATCTCCGGGGAAGTGCGATGCTGCTTCCCTTTGGCGTTCGCGCGTCTCTGCTGGCGGTTCAGGGCCATTGCTTTCCCTCGGTCCCCTGGGCGGCGCGCCTCGCGAGGGGCCGCTTACTAGTCGTCTTTTTTGATGTCGTCTTTCTTGAAGTCCAGGGCCGCGGAATTCATGCAATACCGCTGGCCTGTCGGTGCGGGGCCATCCGGAAAGACGTGCCCCAAATGGGCGTCGCACCGGCTGCACAATGTTTCGGTTCGGCGCATGAGGAAACTGAAATCGTCCTTATCGGTGATGGCACTTTCGTCTACCGGCGCAAAGAAGCTGGGCCAGCCGGTACCGGACTCGAACTTCGTTTCGGACCGGAACAGCGGCTGTCCGCAACAGATGCAGTGATAGGTTCCCGCTTCCTTGTTGTCCCAATACTCGCCTGTGAAGGCGCGCTCGGTGCCGTGTTTGCGGGTGACCTTGTATTGTTCCGGCGTCAGTTGTTCCCGCCATTCGGTGTCGCTTTTCACGACCTTGTCCGTCCGGGACTCCGCATTGCCTTCTTCGGGTGACGATTTCTTGAAACTGCCGAACATGGGGCCCTCCACCGCAGGATGTGAGAATGGCCGGCCGACTATCACCCATATTCGGGGTCAAGCTTGGCAAAGCGGACCGGCATTTGTCCTGTTTTACGCCGCCTTCGTCTCACGAGCACTTAAAATTGACGTTAGCATGGTGCTGGCGTCGCGCAGAACGCCGCCGTCGTCGGAAACGGCATCAAGCGTCGTGATTCCGAACAATGCACTCATCAACATTCTTGCCGTGGCGCGCGGGTCGAGGCCGCTGGTGATCGATCCGTCCAACTGTCCCCGGCGGACCGTCTTATACAACTGGTCTTCGACCACTGCGGCGGTCGCGGAAACACGGCGCCGAATGCTCTCCACCGGCGGGGACTCGCTGGCGATGCGGACGGAAAAACAGGATTTCGGGTAATTGTCGTCGTTCAACCGGGTGACGAGGTGCTGGTAGAAGTTCTTGATGCCCGTCAGGCCGTCTTCCTCATCCAGACGGGCCAGAAGCGGGCCCAACAATTCGGTTTCGTATAGATCATACGATTTCAGGAACAGGTCTTCTTTCTTCCCGAAACAACGATACAGGCTGGGCTTCAGGACGCCCGTCTTGCTTTCTATCTCGTCCATGGAGGTCGCACAGAAACCCCCTTGCCAAAACAAAAGCATGACAGTCCTAAGAACGGCCATCTCGTCAAAACTGCGAGGCCGCGGCATATCCCCTACTCTCCCAAACGCACTTGTTATATGGCGGTTGTGACCATTTGGTCACACCGCCTTTTACAATGCTCATAAAGAATGATGGGGATACCTGCAACACCCGCGACACTTTCTTGGCTGTGTGGCGTAATAAAATATTACTATTGTACCGCTATCAGCGCTTTTATGTCTTATTTTTTGGCCAAACTTCCATTTTGTTCCAATTGCAGCGTATGAACGCAATCCCGCACTTTATGCAGGTATCGGTCGGGAACGTTCATCTTGTCCAACGCGTCGACGGTGTTGAACAGATAGTCCGCACAGGTCCCCAAGGGCCCTTCGGCGGTCGCGATGCTTCGGGCGACCGTTTCGATCGGAATCTTGCAGGCATAGCGCGGCTGATCGCGGCAAATGACGAAAGCAATGGCATGCAGCGTCTTGTCGCCGCAGCGCAGTTTTACCCATGTGGGCAAATAGGAGCCGGTCGGCATTTCGCGGGCCCAAACCACATCCAGCTCTTCCTCGATCTGGTCTTTATGCAGTTTGAACGCCATGCCATGGCAGCTTCCGCCGCGTTCCAACCCAAGTATGAGCCCTGGATTCTCGGGCGAGCCCCGGCCCAGCGGGGTCCAAAGGCAAAAGGCCCGGTGGTAACCATACAGAATAGCCTGTTCCGACCGTTCGAAATGAAAGGCGGGGTTCCAGATCAGCGACCCGTACCCGAAGACCCAAATGTCGTTACTGGGCCGGCGGGCCAATATGGCCTTGCGTGATTCAAGCCTCTGCTCGGGAGTCCAGGGGTCGATCAATCCTTTACGCGATCCCTCGTGCAACAGCTTCTGGACAATGCCGTTCTTGATGGAATCCCTGTTCAGAACCAATGCAAAACTTCCCCAGTTTCTTCGTCCAACTTCCTGGGCAGCCCTGGACCGTTAGCCCACGGGGGCTTCATGAGGCGATGGCGGCACCCGCGATGCGGTCGCGGTCGTGGGGGGCGCCAAGGTTCAAAGCCGGCCCCGCCGGTACGATTCCTGTCGGATTGATCGTGGCGTGACTGCGATAATAGTGGTTTTTGATATGGTCCAAATTCACCGAGTCGGCAATCCCCGGGATTTGAAACAGTTCCCGCACGTAGGAGAACAAATTCGGATAGTCCGCGAGCCGCCGGATATTGCATTTGAAATGCCCGACGTAAACGGGATCGAACCGGACCAGTGTCGTGAACAGCCGCCAGTCGGCTTCGGTGATCCTGTCGCCGGCAAGATAGCGCTGTTGGGATAGCCGCTTCTCCAGAACGTCGAGCGTATCGAAAAGGGCGCCGACGGCTTCGTCGTAGGCGTCCTGGGCGGTCGCGAAACCAGCCTTGTAGACGCCGTTGTTCACGGTGTCGTATACAAGCTCATTCACCGCATCGATGCCGGGCCGCAACGGTTTTGGATAATAGTCGCCGGGCTTCGCGCCGACCTCATCGAATGCGCTGTTGAACATCCGGATGATGTCGGCCGACTCATTGCTGACGATTGTTTCCGTCTGTTTGTCCCACAGAATTGGCACTGTCACGCGGCCGGTATAGGACGGATCCGCCGCCGTGTAGATC
>CAYGKA010000026.1:63219-65117 GCA_964350445.1 uncultured Flavobacteriaceae bacterium | reverse complement strand
GTTTCGTGAACCTGGGCGCCTATGTCGACAGCGGCACCATGGTCGATACCTGGGCGACCGTCGGGTCCTGCGCGCAGATCGGCAAGAACGTTCACCTGTCCGGCGGCGCCGGTATCGGCGGGGTTCTGGAACCCCTGCAGGCCGGCCCGGTGATCATCGAGGATAATTGCTTCATCGGCGCGCGCTCGGAAGTGGTCGAGGGCGTGGTGGTCGAGGAAGGCTCCGTCCTTTCGATGGGCGTCTTCATCGGCGCCAGCACCAAGATCGTCGATCGCAACACCGGTGAGGTGCATATCGGCCGCGTCCCCGCGTTCTCCGTCGTCGTGCCGGGCGCGCTGCCGGGCAAGCCGTTGCCGGACGGCACGCCGGGGCCGAGCCTTTACTGCGCCGTGATCATCAAGCGGGTGGACGAGCGGACCCGGTCCAAGACCTCCATCAACGAACTGCTGCGCGACTGACGCGGGACTGAGAAGCGCCATGGATCCCGTTGCCTTTGCCGCCGACCTTATCCGATGCCCCAGCGTCACGCCGGCCGAAGGCGGCGCGCTCGACCTGTTGCAGGAACGGCTGACCGCGCTCGGCTTCACCTGCCGGCGGATGCCGTTCCACGCGCCGGATACGGACCCGGTGGACAATCTGTATGCCCGGTTGGGCACGGGACGCCCGAACTTCGTCTTTGCCGGCCATACGGATGTGGTGCCGGTCGGCGACAGCGCGGCTTGGACGCGGGACCCCTTCGCGGGGGAAGTCACCGACGGCGTCCTGCACGGCCGTGGGGCTTCCGACATGAAAGGGGCGATCGCGGCTTTTGCCGCCGCGGTTTCCCGTTTCCTCGACGGCCATGGCGCACCGGACGGTTCGATCAGCCTGCTGATCACCGGGGATGAAGAAGGCCCGGCCGTCAACGGGACGCGCCGGATGCTCGAAACGCTGGCCGCGGACGGCGAAACTTTCGATGCCTGCATCACCGGCGAACCGACGAACCCGGACGCCTTGGGCGATATGGTGAAGATCGGCCGGCGGGGCAGCTTGAACGGCTATCTGACCGCGTTCGGAATCCAGGGCCATACGGGCTATCCGCACCTGGCCGACAATGCCGCGCACCGCATGGTCAACCTGCTGAAAGCCTTGATCGACCTGGAACTGGACGCGGGCAGCGAGCATTTCCAGGCATCCACCCTGGCGATTTCCACGATCGATATCGGCAACCCGGCGACCAATGTCATTCCGGCGGATGCCAAGGCGGTCTTCAACATCCGGTTCAACGACCTGCATACCAGCGCCGCGCTCGAGGAAAAGCTGCGCGCGGTACTCGACGAAGCGGCCGGGGGATCGGCGCATTACAGCCTGAAAATCGTCACCTCGGGCGAATCCTTCCTGACCCCGCCTGGCGATCTGTCCGACATGTTGAGCGAGGCCTGCCTGGACGTCATCGGACGGCGGCCGGAACTCAGCACCACGGGGGGCACGTCGGATTCACGGTTCATCAAGGATTATTGCCCGGTGGTCGATTTCGGCCTGGTGGGCAAGACCATGCACAAGGTCGACGAACAGGTTCCGATCGCCGATGTCGAAGGATTGAGCCGGATCTACGAAAAGGTCCTGGAACGGTTCTTCGGCGCGTCGGCCCGAACGTAAGCCGAAGAATGCATCCACCGCCCTCCCTGACGGAAATCCAGATCAGTTTGATGGGCGCTTGGCGCCTGTTCCGCCGCGACCCAAGCGGGCTGGCCTTCCTGGGCAAGGACGAGGCGGCTTTCTGGAAAAGTTTTTGGTGTGCGGTGGTCATTGCGCCGGCCTACATCGCGCTGCTCGCCCTGGTGCCGGACGCGGTACGGGTCGAGGCATCGCTTGCCCGGGAAATTTCCGTCGATGTGATCGCCTATGCGATCGGCTGG
>CAYGKA010000026.1:61415-63119 GCA_964350445.1 uncultured Flavobacteriaceae bacterium | reverse complement strand
GCTTCATGATCTCGGAAGCCCGCGATCTGGTGATGATGGGCGTGCTCTGACGCGCCGGGATCAGTCCTCTTCCTCGTCCGGATATTTTACCGAAACAAGATAGAGGCCTTCCGGCGGCGCGGTCGGTCCGGCCGCGCTGCGCGATTTGGCCTTCAACGCCTTTTCCAGTTGGCGCGCCGTCCATTTGCCGCGGCCGACCATTTCCAGCGTGCCGACGATGATCCTGACCTGATTGTGCAGGAAGGACCGCGCGGCGACATCGACATGGATTTCCTCGCCGGCTTGGCGCACGCGAACCCGGTCCAACGTCTTCACCGGGCTGTCGGCCTGGCATTCGCTGCTGCGAAAGCTGGTGAAGTCGTGGTTTCCGACCAGGATCTGGGCGGCCTCATGCATGGTTTCCGCATCCAGCGGGCGCTGATTGTGCCACACCTTGCCGACGTCGAGCGCGGGCGGCGGACGGCGGTTCAGAATGCGATACAGATAGACCCGCCCGATGGCGGAAAACCGGGCATGGAAATCCTCCGGCACCGCCTCGGCCTCCAGAATGGAAATCGGGTCGGGGCGCAGGTGAAAATTCAGGGCGTCACGCACCTGGTCGGGACGCAGCTCTCTCGCGATATCGACATGGGCGACCTGGCCCAGCGCATGAACCCCGGAATCCGTCCGTCCCGCGCCTTGCACCGCGGTGTCGCAGCCACACAGGGCCGCGGCCGCTTCCTCCAGCCGCTGCTGGACCGTGACGCCGCTGTCCTGCCGCTGCCACCCCACGAAGGGGCCGCCGTCATATTCCAGGGTGAGTTTCCATCGTTGCATCGGCGCAAACTGCACGGCGCGGCGGCTGCGTCAAGACAGCGTGCCGCGCCGTACACCCGAACTGCGTCGCAAGTTATTCGCTGGTCGTCTTGCCGTGCTGCATGTGGCCCTGTCCATGGCCATTGCCCGGTCCCTTGGCCGCGACGCCCATGATGGTGACAGGCACGGTGACGTCACCCGCCCCGGCGAATTTCAGCGTCACCTGGAAATGCTCGCCTTCCTTCAAGGGGGCGTGCAACCCCATCAGCATCACGTGCAAACCGCCCGGCTTCATCATGGCCATGCCGCCGGCGGGAACGGCGACGTCCCCGGCGGGCAACATCTTCATGACGCCGTTCTCGTGCTTATGGGTATGGACTTCCGTTTTTCCGGCCACGACGCTTTCGGCGCCGACCAGAACGTCGTCGCTGCCGCCCGTGTTGTGGATGACGAAGAAAGCGGCCCCGGCCTTGGCGAGCGGGGTGGCGCTGGCGCGGGCCCAGCCCGGCTCGATGGTCAGGTTCCCCGCCGTGACGGGGTCCATGGCCAAGGCGCCGATGGGGGCGGTACTGATGGACAGAATAGCGAATGCGGCGGCGATCACCGCTTTGGAAATGGTCTTCATGGTCGAAACTCCGACGAAATCAGGTTGATGCGGTTGGGTCAGGCACTAGGCCGGAACGGCATCTCCGACGGCGGACCGCGCGCATCGAAACCGGCCTTGGCGGCGGTTCCGTGATTTCTATCGGATAGGGTACGGCTGAGGCGTTGGCCCCCGGTCGCGGGCCGCTCTATGGCTTCCAGGCCCCGCGCGGGCAGGAAGAAATGGGCGGCATGAAGGACGCAGTGATTGCAGGCTTCGACATAGGCGCCGGCGTCGCTCGCCCCGTCCCGGGTTTCACCGGGCGG
>CAYGKA010000026.1:0-61315 GCA_964350445.1 uncultured Flavobacteriaceae bacterium | reverse complement strand
CGCCGCCGCGGCGAGCGATACAGGCAGAAACAACTGAAAGAACAGCCCGAACAGCGCCAGTCCAATGGCCAGAGAACGGCGCGTGCTATGGCCCGCGCGCATCGTCATTCGGCGGCCATCCTACCGATATCCTCGATCTCGAAAGGCACCGTTTGGTAGACGTCGTTGATCCAGTTGCCGAACAGAAGATGGGCATGGGCCCGCCAACGGTTCCGCGGCTCCTGCGTCGGGTCGTCATCCGGGAAGTAGTTCTTGGGCACGCCGATGGACATGCCTTGGCTGACGTCTCGATTGTACTCATCGCCCAAGGTGCGCGCGTCGTATTCCAAGTGGTTGAATATATAGATCTGCCGGAAACGCTGATCCTGGACCAAGCAGAGGCCGGATTCGTCGGATTCCGCCAAAACGGTCAGCAGGGGGTCGTCGGGCAGGTCTTCCTTGCGCGTTTCCGTGTGTCGGGAGACCGGAACGCGGAAGATGTCGTTGAACCCGCGCAGCAAGGTATTGCCGGGCGCGCTCACCGTATGTTCAAAAACGCCGAACATCTTGCCGGGCAATTCGTGCTTGGGGACGTCGCGGAAATGTTTCAAAGACGCCTGGGCGCCCCAGCAGATGTTGAACGTGCTGTGAACGTGGCTCTGTGTCCAGTCGAAGATCCGGCGCAGTTCCGACCAATATTGCACATCTTCGAACGGCAGGGTCTCGATCGGCGCACCGGTGACGACCAAGCCGTCGAATTTCTGGTCCTTGACGTCTTCCCAGGTCGAGTAGAAGGCGCTGAGGTGCTTCTGGGAGACATTCGTCGGCACATAGGAACCGGTCGTCAGAAGGGTCAGCTCCACCTGCAGGGGCGAGGCCCCGATCAAGCGGGTCAGTTGCGTCTCGGTGCTTTCCTTCTTCGGCATCAGATTCAGGACCGCAATCCGCATCGGGCGGATATCCTGGCGCACGGCATCGCGTTCGCCCATCACGACAACGCCCTCATCTTCCAGATGGCGGCGGGCGGGAAGCTCGTCCGGAATCTTGATCGGCATCTGTCCTGGTCCTTACCTCGACGCGTCCGAATTCTTCGCGACTATTCGGGGCGTTCCCTAATTCAACCTTCGGCGCATATCAACGTGATATGCCTTTGCGCGGTATCTGAGCAGGGGCTCGGCATGTCCTGCCGTGCCCGTTTTTCCTTTGATCGCAGGATACATAGCAAACCCGGCGTTGGCTGCAAGAGTTAACGCCGCATGGCCGGTATGCCCCACGAACCCTTGATATCTGGTGAACAGGCCGAGACCCGCAAGTCCCGACTGCCCTTTCGCACGGCAAAAGGCCTTTTCTGCAAACACTGTCTGTCCTGCCAAGGGCGCACTGGCCAATTGCCAATAAGCAAACCAGACTGTAGGAGTGTGCCCCCGGCAAATCGCGGTTTACCCCGGTTTTGCCGGTGAACAATTGCCCCAACGAAGGTGGACCGGCCTGTACGATGACAAACCGTTCCTTGGATGATCTACGGCGGGAAATCGATGAGATCGATGACGCCATCCATGATCTGATCATGAAGCGCGCCGATGTGGTGAAACATGTCAGCGCCGCGAAGAAAAGCATTACGGCGCTGCCGATCCGGCCGTCCAGGGAAGCCTCCATGCTGCGCCGGTTGAGCGGCCGTCACACAGGACCTTTCCAACTCTCCGCCCTGGCGCGGATGTGGCATGAGATGATCGCTGCCTTCACCATGATCCAGGCGAGCTACAAAATCGCCGTGTTCTCGGATGCGGCGCATCATACGCTGTGGGATCTGGCGCGCGACCAATTCGGTTCCCAGGTGCCGATGACCGCGTTCGAGACCCGGCGTGAAGTGCTGCAGCAGGTTCTGAATGGCCAGGCGGATGTCGGCGTTCTTCCCCCGCCGGAAGAAGATGACGACCATCCGTGGTGGACCCAACTTGCGGTCCCCGGCGCGCCCGTCATCGTTCAGCGAATGCCCTTCGCCGGTGTCGGCAATGTCCGTGGCGTGCCGGCGGATGCGGTCGCTGTCGCGCGGCTGGACCCGGAGCCGACGGGTGACGATGTCAGTTTCGTCGTTTTCACGACCGTGGATCCCGTCAGCCGCAGCACGCTGGTTTCGAAGCTGAAGGAAGCAGTCCTGCCCGGCGTGTTGCTCGCATCCCTGGAACAGAACGGCGAGTGGATACATTTGGCCCAGGTCGAAGATTTCGTCGCCGCGGAAGACGAACGTGTCACCAAATTCGTTAAAGCGGGTCCGGCGGCCTCCGCGCGGGTCATTGGCGCCTATGCATCGCCGATCACCGGGGGAAGCAAACCCGGATCCGGCGAATAGGGGCCGGCCTGCGGGTCGTGATGAACAGTATCCTTTGGATACGGTTTGGGGAGTATTGAACACATGATGCGGCCGACTCCGAAGCCGGGCGTTATGGATGCCCCGCTCTATGTTCCGGGCGAGCACAAGTTGGAAGGGATCGACGAACCGGCGATCCTGTCAGCGAACGAGAACCCGTTGGGGCCGAGCCCCGACGCCATTCGCGCCTTTCGGGAAGGCGCGGAGAATCTGCATCGGTATCCAGACGGCGGGGCGAACGAATTGCGCCGTGCCATCGGCAAGGCATACGGCCTGGACCCGGAGCGGATCATCTGCGGCGCCGGTTCCGACGAGTTGATCACGCTTCTGATCCGCGCCTATGCCGGCGTGGGGGACGAGGTCGTGTATTCAAAGCACGGTTTCGCCATGTACCGGATCACCACGATCACAACGGGCTCGACGCCTGTCGCGGCGCCTGAAAAGAACCTGACGACCGATGTGGATGCGATGCTGGCGGCCGTGGGGCCCCAGACGAAGCTGGTATTCATCGCCAACCCGAACAATCCGACGGGAACCTATCTGGACGACGGCGAGGTCCGGCGTCTGATCGAAGGATTGCCGCCGCATGTGCTGTGCGTCCTGGACGCCGCCTATGCGGAATATGTATCCCGCAACGACTATTCCGCGGGGGCGGGGTTTGTCGATGATTACGACAATGTCGTCATGCTGCGGACGTTCTCCAAAATTTACGGATTGGCGGCGCTCCGTCTCGGCTGGGGCTATGCCAAGCCCGAGGTCATCGGCGCCATGAACCGGCTGCGCAGCCCGTTCAATGTCAACGCCGCGGCGCAGGCCGCCGGTATCGCCGCGATTCTGGACACCGCCCATGTGGCCGAAAGCTGCCGTCACAACGACGAATGGCTGACTTGGTTGACGGAAGCGGTCAGGGCCCTCGGGCTTGAGGTAAACCCGTCGGTCGGGAACTTCATCCTGATCGGCTTTGGAGAGGCGTCGCGCTGCCAGAAGGCCAATGCTTTTCTGGAAAAGAAGGGCGTCATCGCGCGCGGGGTCGGCGGGTACAGCCTGCCGGAATATCTGCGCCTGACCGTCGGAACCGAAAAGGAATGCCGCCTGTCGGTCGATGCGTTGAAAGGTTTCCTGGCGACGGAATAAGCCGCCTTCCTCAGTTCGATTGTCCGGGTGCGGGCAAGGTCTCCGCCGTAACCGGGGCGGGGGGCGGCGCGGTTCCCGCCTGTTCCGGCGGAAGCACCGGCAGGACCCGACCCATCTTGATCGGTCCTAAATAGACATCGCCATCCAGGGCGCTCAGCGGCACGGTCAATTCCGGCTCTCCACCGCCCGGCGGAACCCGCGCGAACAGCATCAAACCCACACTGGCGAGCCGCGCGGAATCCGGGCGGATCAGTTTCGCGTCAACAAGCGCGTCCAGCGTGTCGCTCAATCCGGCGACTTTCGCATCGAAGGCGGCGGAGGGACGCAGCAGATCGTCCAGGGCCATGGTTCCTTCTGCGCGCAGCTTCGTCGGGCCCCATTCCATGCTCAGCCAGGGCACTTCCAGCGTGCCGCCGGCATCGCGCCAAGTTTCCAATGCGCGCCGCATATCCGTGCGGGGAACCGGGCCCATCAGGCGGGCGCGCAGCGATGTGTGCGCGATGTCCCGTCCCAGGGGGCCGGCAAGGGCGGCGGGCAGGCGCAACCCTTGGACCAGAAGGTCGACGGAGGCTTCTTCGTCATCATGAATTCGGGCGGGCGTCGCGGGTTGGGTAAGCGTCACCGTCGCGCGGTGGATTTTCAGGTCGGCGTTCAGCTCGGCTGCGACGCCGTCGACATTCTCAAGTGTGATGTCGGCTTGGCGAAGCCGCCCATCCAAGTCGAACAGCGCGGTGCCTTCCGCGCGGTCGGCCGTCGCCCGCATCGGAACGAGCCGTCCCGCGACGGGAACCATCGCTTCATGGCCGCCCCCGGCGGAAAGCGTGTACCGGGTCGGCGACCATGGTTCGGCGGACAGGTCGAGATTGCCGCCGCTCCAAGACCAAGCGCCGGCGGGGTCGGCCAGGGCGGGGCGGACAAGACTGATACGGACGGTCCAGGGGAATCCCCCGACCGTTTTCTCCGCATAATCGATTCGGTATCCGGCGCGACGCCAATCCTCGATCCAGCCGGTGACGGTACTGTCCATCTTGTCGGCGCCCCACCACCAATACCCGGCATAGGCGCCGGCCGCCGTTACGACGGCGGCAATGGCGGCGAAGGAAAGGCGGCGAAGGGGCATCATCAGGCTTCACTATATGGCGATCGGAACGACATCGCACCAGGGCTGCGGCTCAACAGGCGGCTTTGTTCTGTTGAACCGGCGCCGCATATCGCTAGATTCGATATCATCTTTCAAATTCGCAGCCAGAGCGAGCGGTGTGAGTTACGATTTTTTCAAACAGGCACGCGACGACCGGATAGCCGAAGGCCTGCCGGTCCTGTCGGCTGAGGAAAGCGACCGACGGAAGAAGGCGTTCCTGTCCTCCCTTCCGCCGAAGGAAGACGTTTGGTTCTTCGGGTACGGTTCGTTGATGTGGGACCCGGGTTTCCATCACATGGAAGCGGCCATGGTTCGTCTGCGCGGCTGGCATCGGTCGTTCTGCGTCTTGTCGCATGGGTATCGCGGGACCGTTGAGTGTCCGGGCCTGGTGCTTGGGCTGGACGAAGGCGGGGAATGCGCGGGCATGGCCTATCGGGTCTGCGGCCTCACCCAGTTGGAGGAAGCCATCGACTACCTCTGGGTTCGCGAGATGGTGACCGGTATCTACAATCCGACGCTTCTGCCGGCCTCCGTCGACGACGGACGAACCGTGCAGTGCTGGTCTTTCGTGGTCGACCGCGCGCACCGGCAATATATGGGACACCTGTCGCAGGAAACCCGGGCCGCGATGATCGCGAAGGCCTGCGGGACGCGGGGACCAAACCGGATTTATCTGGAGAACACGGTGGCGCGGCTCCACCAACTCGGCGTCGATGACGAAAGCCTGACCTCGATGCTTGAGAAGGTTTGCGCCGAGTCCGACGAACCGGCGGACTGACGGCTCAATCCCCGCCGAGCAGGCTGCCCAGGCGGCCTCCGAAGTATTCGATGACCCGCTCGAAATCGGACGCGAAATAGATAATCGCCACGGCGATGACGGCGCCCGCAACATAGTAAGAAACCGGCACGGGAACGGGCTTGTGCGTGCCGCAGCCGGGGCAGTCATCCACATATCCCCTGATGGGACGGCCGCATTTCCGGCAAGGCTGGGTTTTCGATCCGAACATGGGAAGACGGTAGCCGCGTCAGGGGGCTGTCTCAACCGATTTGGTCACGCTCACTCTGTTCTAACCGCAGCGGGACCATCCGCAGGAGGAGCATGTATCACATCCCTCCTGGCGCATCAGTGATGCGGTGCCGCAGCGCGGGCATTGGCCGCCGACCTTCTTGCTCGCGGCCTTGTCGCCGGTTTTCGGCAAGACCGTCTCGCCGCGTTCAAGGAAGCCCGTCTGAACCATGTGTTTTTCGATGACCTCGCCGATCGCGGCCAGCAGCGAGGGCACATATCGGCCGCCCATCCAATAGCCGCCGCGCGGGTCGAACACGGCCTTCAATTCCTCGACGACGAAGGACACGTCGCCGCCACGGCGGAACACCGCACTGATCATCCGGGTCAGCGCCACGGTCCAGGCATAGTGTTCCATGTTCTTTGAGTTGATGAAGACCTCGAAGGGCCGCCTGCGCCCGTCTTGGTCGATATCGTTCATGGTGATGTAGATCGCGTGATCGCTTTCCGGCCATTTGATCTTGTAGGTCGATCCGGTCAGCGTGCCCGGTCTGTCCAACGGTTCCGCCATATAAACCACGGCCCCGGCGTCCGTCTGGATAGGGACAGGCCCCGCCGCGGCCGGTTTTACGGCTTCGGCCGCTTTCGGGGCCGCTTCCAGGACGGAACCGCGCACCGCGCTGGGCCGGTAGGTGGTGCATCCCTTGCAGCCAAGATCATAGGCTTCACGGTAAACGTCCTTGAACGCCTCATAGGGGATGTCCGGCGGCAGATTGATCGTCTTCGAAATCGAACTGTCGATGTATTTCTGTGCGGCGGCCTGGATGGCCAAGTGGTCGGCCGGGCTCAACGCATCGACTTCCACGAAGACTTCCGGCACCGGTGCGTCGGGACCGTACGCCTCCCGGAACAGGCGATAGGCGTTGTTCTGCAGGCGCTCGGTCCGGTGTGTTCCGTCGGGCAAAAGGACTTTTCGGATCTGCTCGACGGCGAAGATCGGCTCAATCCCGCTGGAAATGTTGTTGGCCAGCATGGAGATGGTGCCGGTCGGCGCGATGGAGGTCAGCAGCGCGTTACGGATGCCGTATTTTGCGATATCGGCGCGGATGTCCTCGTCCAGTTCCTGGATCGACGGGCTCATCAGATAGGCGTCCGCGTCGAAAAGCGGGAAGGATCCCTTCTCCCGCGCCAAGTCGATGGAGGCCCGGTAGGCCGCATCGCGGACCGCCTTCAGCCAGGTTTCCGTCAGCGCGACCGATTGCGGCGACCCGTAGCGGACACCGCACATCGCAAGCGCATCGGCCAAGCCGGTCACGCCCAACCCGATACGCCGCTTCGCCGCCGCTTCCGCCGCCTGTTCGGGCAAGGGAAACCGCGAAACCTCCGTGACGTTGTCCATCATCCGGACCGCGGTGTGGACGAGTTCTTCCATCGCCGGGACATCGATATCGGCCGTCTCCGCGAAGGGGGTGCGGACCAAAGCCGCCAGATTGATGGACCCCAGCAGACAGGCCCCATAGGGCGGAAGCGGCTGTTCGCCGCAAGGGTTGGTGGCGCTGATCGTCTCGCAATAGGCCAGGTTGTTCCGCGCGTTGATCCGGTCGATGAAAATGACGCCCGGTTCCGCATAGTCGTAGGTGGTCCGCATGATGCAGTCCCACAACTCGCGCGCCTTGACGGTCTTGAACACGGTCCCGTCGAAAACAAGGTCCCAATCCGCGTCGAGCCTGACGGCGGCCATGAAGGCATCCGTCACCAATACCGACAGATTGAAATTGGTCAGCCGGCCTTCGACCTGTTTCGCGAGAACGAATTCCTCGATATCCGGGTGGTCGCAACGCAGTGTCGCCATCATCGCGCCGCGCCGGGATCCGGCCGACATGATGGTGCGGCACATGGCGTTCCACACATCCATGAAGGAAACCGGGCCGGACGCATCGGCGCCGACGCCGTGAACCGGTGCGCCCTTGGGCCGCAGCGTGGAAAAATCGTATCCGATTCCGCCGCCCTGCTGCATGGTCAGGGCGGCTTCCCGCAAATGGGTGAAGATACCGGACATGTCATCGGGAACGGTGCCCATGACGAAGCAGTTGAAAAGCGTTACGGACCGGCTGGTCCCGGCGCCGGCCATAATCCGGCCGGCCGGCAGGAACTTGAAATCCGACATTGCGTCGTAGAATTTCGATTCCCAATCGATTGATTTGATCGCTTTGGCAGCTTTCCGGCCCGGCTTGCGCCGTTCGGTGCCTTCCGCCGCGGCCAAGGCCTTCGCCACCCGGCGCCAGCTATCCTCGATGGATTTGTCCACAGGACCGCCCTCGGGCGCCCGGAAGCGGTACTTCTGGTCCCAGATTCGTTCGGATGTCGGAGTCAGATTGGTTGCCACTATATGTCTCGTCGAAATTGCCTTCGTGCCGATCAAAAAAGCACTTAACCAATTGAATGGTAATATTGAATTCTCAATTCAAGATACATCTGCGACTTTATAGCACAGATCGACGGTGGATTCTCATGATTTTGCTTCCTCCCGAAAGAATGCGGGGAAATGCAGCCCTATTACCGTACCGTCGGGATGCTTTCGGCGAGCATAGTATTCACATACTTATCCACAGGAGGTCACGGCTCAGCGGCCCGCCATGAGGTCCCGTGTGTTCGTTTCGATGACCTCTTCAAGCGTGGCCATCAACTCGCGCCGGCCCATCTCGGACGGCAGGGCCGGCAGGAACCGAAGCACGATTTCGCCTGAGCGGACGTGCCAAATGGAGCGCGGCCAGAAGAGCCCGGAATTGAGCGCCGCGGGAATCAGCGGATAGCCGGAATCCCGATACAGCGCGATGACGCCGGCATGGTAGCGGGTTTTTGCACCCGGCTCGGTTCGGGTCCCTTCGGGAAAAATCACGATTTTCCGGCCGGTGCCCAGAACGCGCCTTGTATCCTCGATCATCTTGCGCAGGGCGCTGGCCCCGGCGGTCCGATCGACGGAAATGCTGCCGACCTTGTAAAGGTACCATCCGAAAAGGGGGATCTTCGACAGTTCCTGTTTCAGGATAAAGGCGGGCGAACGCAGATAGATGCTGAGGGATAGGGTCTCCCAAGTCGACTGGTGCTTGCAGGCCAGGATGAACGGCTCGTCCGGCAGGTTCTCCTCGCCCTCGTACCGCCAGCGCACGCCGCCAATGACCCGCAGGCCCAGCAGCGCCGCCGCGCACCAAAAATTCGCCAAATGTCGGACGATCCTTTCGGTGGTCAGAAGAAACGGCAGATAGACGATCACGGCGAATGTCGTCAATGCGTAGAAATAGGCTCCGAAAAGTATCCCTCGAACGGTCATGTGTCGTGGTCTCCGTTGGCGAATAGGGCGGATAAACCGCGGCGCAGCCAGACGCGGGCGACGGCGACGAGGGTTTTCGTATATTCCCCGGCAATCAACAATGCCGTTCCCGGGTATTTGTACCATTCCTTGGTTTTGACGTGGGGCGGATGGACCGCATGGGGCACGACAATGACGTCGGGCGCCAGGACACGGAATTCGACCAGGCTTCGCGGCATGTGATAGTCGGCGGTGACAAGACGGATCGACCCATATCCCTCGCTCTTGACCCAGTCGGTGGATTCGCGGGCGTTGCCGGTGGTGTCGTCCGCCTCATACCCCAGCACGACACAGCAATCGACGGTCTCGGGCGCTTGTTTCCAGACGCGCTTCATTTCCGCGACATCGACGCCGCTATGAACGCCGGAGACGAACAGTTTCTTCGCCTTCCCCGAAGACAGCAGCCGCAGCCCCGTCTCCAGCCGCAGGGTGCCGCCGGTAAAAACAACGATGGCGTCGGTCTGAATGGTTTCGTCCGGTGTGCCGCTCGGCAAGCTGGCGGCAAAATAAACGAAGCCAACCGCCCATGCGATCGACAGGATGCCGGCCGTGATCAGTATCGCCTTGCGGCGCCACGGTTTTCTGCGTGGCTGCCGCATGTCACGTCATCCGCCTGAGCGCTGAAAGCACGGTGCGGCGGGCCGTGATCAGGGCGACGATGGTGGATATAGGGGGCAGGGCGAGGGTCGCGAAGGCCGGCAGATAGGCATATTCCGCCGGCAGCCCCGATCCCATGTCCAGGCCGGATGCGGCTTGAATGATCAGGAAGGTGGTCGCGGCCGCGGTCAGGGCGCCAAGGATCGACCCGATCAAGGCAAGCCGCATGGCATGCCGCTGGAACTGCCGGGCGATATAGTCATCCCGCGCGCCGATCAGGTGGAGAAGTTCTATGGTGCCGCGATGGGTCGCCAGACTGCCGCGGGTGGCGAAGGCGACCATGATGACGGCGGCCGCGACGACCACGGCGACAATCGCAATGGCGGCCCATTCAAGAGATCCCAGGAACCGTTCCATCCGGTCGCGCCAGACGGCGTGGTCATCGGCGCGCGCGCCGGTTGCGGCCGTCAGCTTCTCGTTCAAGGCGCCGATGTCGATATCCTCACCGCCGGCAAGCCTGACATCGATCAACCGGGGTAGCGGCAGGGCGCCGATGTCGAGCGCGTTGCCCAGCCACGGTTCCAGAAACTCGCGGATCTTCGTTTTGGACAGCGCTTCCACAGACTCGACCCCGGGATAGCCGCGCAGCAGCGCCACGGTGCTCTGGGCCCTGCCGTTGAGCGCCGTTTCGTCCTCGCCCTCCACAAGCGCGACCTCCACGGTCAGTGCGTTGCTCAAGCCGTCGTTCCAGGAAACGGACAGCTGGACCAGGGCGAGATACCCGGCGACCGACAGGGCCGCGATATAGGTCAGGAAGGCAACGATCCAGGGTAGGAAACGGGCCGAGGCGTCGCGCGAGAGGGGGATGTCGCTTTGTCTGCCGGAAGCCATTGGGAATTCCTACAAACCGCGCCGGGGCACGCCGGGCGCATCGCCGGTTAGTCCCAGCGAAGGTTCGCCGCCACGGCGCAGGCCGGCGCCCCATTCGGCATCGTCCTCTTTTGCCAGGACCTGGCCGTCACCGATGCGCATGACTGGATGCTTGAACCGTTCGACCAGGGATTTGTTGTGGGTTGCGATGACGACCGTGGTGCCCATCCGGTTCAATTCTTCGAACAGGTACAGCAATCGCACGGCAATGGCGTCGTCGACATTCCCGGTCGGCTCATCGGCCAGCAGAAGGTTGGGGCGGCTGATCACCGCGCGCGCGATCGCCACCCGTTGCTTTTGGCCGCCGGAAAGGGTGGGCGGCAGGGCATGAATATGGTCGGCCAGCCCGACCCAGCTTAGCAATTCGCCGACATGTTTCTGGACCACATTCTCCCGCGCGCCGTTCACGCGCAGGGGCAGCGCCACATTGTCGAAGGCGGAAAGATGATCGAGCAGCCGGAAGTCCTGATAGACGACGCCGATCCGCCGCCGAATATCCGGCAACTCCTCCCGCGGGATGGAGGCCAGGTTGCGCTCGAAAATGTTGATCAAGCCCCGGGTCGGCCGATGGGCCAGATACATCAGTTTCAGCAGGGTCGATTTGCCGGCCCCGCTCGCCCCCACCAAAAAGTGAAAAGTGCCCTGTTTCAGTTCGAACGTGATATCGCGCAGGACCTCGGGACCCGTGCCATACCGCATGCCGACATTTTCGAACCGAATCACGTAATCCCTCCGCGCACCGCCTGACGTCGGTTACAGCCGGACGGTACTGGCGAGGTCCTCCCGTAGCAAGGTGCAATCCCGGAGGAACCAGCCTGCGGTTGGCACGGGTTTTGAAGGTTAAGCGGGACACCGACGATGCTTGCGGAACGCGCCGGTCGCCTTGCGCGGCTATGGTGGCCATCCTATAAGAATCAGGTGAGTATCGCCGCTTATCGCCCACTCTCACTCATTTTTTAGGCTTCGAACGCCCCATGATTCTTGTTTGCCCAGATTGTTCCTCGCGCTTCAAGGTGAAGCCGGAGGCCATTGGCGACGCCGGCCGTATGGTCAGGTGCGCGAAATGCGGCAATAAGTGGCATGCCGGTCCGGAGGATCTGATCGATCCGGAAGACCTGAAATCCTTGTCCGCCGCGGCAAAGGCCGGGAAACAGCCGGCGGCCAAGAAAGCCGCCGCCCAAAAAGCCGGCACTAAGAAGGCCGGAACCCAGAAAGCTGCTCCCGCCAAGGCCGCGCCGCCGCCTGACGATATGGACGACGATTTCCCTGAGCCGGATGTGGGTGACGAAACCCCGGACGACGACGATCTTGCCGAACCGCCGCCCCCGCCGCCGATGATGGACGGGCCGGAACCGCCGCCGATTCCCACGGAAGCCGATTTCAATCCGCGTTCCACCGTGCCGATGCGGCGCAAATCTCCCTTGGTTGCGTGGGTCGTCCTGTTTGTGATCGTGCTGTTGACCGCCGCTGCGGCCTATAGTTTCTCGAAACAGATCGTCATTGCCTATCCGCCCGCCAATAAGATCTATCACGCGATCGGGATAGATGTGGACTTGCTGGGGCATGGATTGGAACTTGCCGAACCTGTGGCCGAAGCGGTCGTTGACGGGGATGCACGACGGCTCGTCATCAAGGGCACGTTGACCAACACCACGGACGAGACTGTGGTGATCCCGAAACTGGCAGGCAACCTCAACGACGGGTCCGGGGCCGTTCTGCACCAATGGGTGTTCGACGCTGACAAGCCCGAGGCTTTCCCCGGCGAAAGCATCTCCTACGAAACCGTGGTGGAGAACCCGCCGCGCGGCGCGACCGGACTGGGAATCACATTCATGTCCGACGAAGAAGCCAAAATGCTCATGCAAGGCGGTGATGGCATGAAGAGTGGGGACACGAAAGCCGGAGACGGCGGCACCGGCAGCCAATAGCCGATCAGCAATTATTTGGTGACGGATGAACGTCCGATATATCCGGTGACGGACGGCTTCGACTTCTTCCGGTGCGATTATTCGAACTGGCGCAGCAACCGGTCTATATAGTCGAGTTCGACTTCCGGCCGCGACCGGTCGCCAGACCGCCGGCGCAATTCGTCGCGGATTTCCCGAGCACGTTTCAGATCGACGGTGTCGGGAATCACCACATCACCTTCCGCCTGGCCCGGGGTCGCATCGTTCGGCGCGCGTCCGAACGGGTCCTGCTGGCCCGTGTTCGGGCCCTGGCCGACGGCTTGCTGACCCTGGCCCATCTGATTGCCAAAGCGTTCCATGAACTGTTGCTGGGCTTGGCGGGCGGCTTCCTGCAATTGGTCCAGCGCCTGACCCTGCGGGCCAACGGCATCGCCGGGGTTGCCTTGGCGCAGTGCATCCGAGGAGCCGCGCATTTCCTGTTCCGCGCGCCCGAAGGGTTGGGGAATGTCGCCCATCATTTCGCCGTAGCGCTGCATCAGTTCGCCCAATTGCCGGCGCAGGGCTTCCTGCAGCGCGGAATCCGCGGCGGTCGGGTTTCCCTGCCCTTGCTGCTGCGACGGGCTTTGGCCGGATTGGTTGCCCTGTCGTTGACCGTTTGGATCCTGGCCCATTTCCTGGGCGTTTCGATAGGTGCGGTCCAACAACTCGCGCTGACCGCGCATCAATTCCTGCAGGCCTTCCAGCATTTCCATGGCTTCCATGCCTTGCGGCGAGGGGCGCTGCTGTATGCCGACCTGCAAGTTCTCCATCATCCGCTGCAACTGTTCCAGCATCCGGCGCGCGGCATCCTTCATGCCGTTTTGGAGCATTTCCCGGATACGTTCCATGATCTGGTCGATATCCTGCTTCGCCAGCATCCGGTCGTTCTCGTCCATCGGGATGTCTTCGAGCTCGCCGTGTTCCATCTGTTCCTGGGCGTTTTGCATCAACGCCTGGAGGTATTCGTCCATGGCTTGCTGCAATTCCCGCATCAGGCGGTCGATCTCGGCCGAATCCGCGTCCCGGGCGATGGCGTCCATCAAAGCCTGTTCGGCCCGGCGCAAGCGCTGTTCCGCGACCGAGAGGTTGCCGTCTTCAAGCCGCAGCGCCAATTGCCACATCAGGTCGATGATTTCGTTCTTGGTTTCCTCGTCCGGACCCAAGGCAAGCCGCCGTGCCGCCATGTTCAGGCCCAGGAAGACAACAACGTCGCCGGCATAGTCGTCCTTGTCCCAGGCCAATTGGCGGAGCGCGCTGGCGACGATCGGTGCGATGGGCAGGCCCTGAAGGCCCAAGCGCTTGCGTTCGGCGATAATCCGCTGCGCGACGGGATGGCGGAATTCGCGTTCCGGCAACGTGACCGCTATCGGCTGGCTCCTGCCGGTTTGGTCGATGCCGTCGACGGCTGACAGTTCGGCCCAGACCTGCTCGCCGGCCCAGATGTGCTCAAGCTGGTTGAGGAAATGACTGCCTTCGATCTGGGTTGAGCGGGCGCCGCCCGCCGGCAGGTCGATGGATATGACGTCCTCGCCCGGCTGGGCCGGGGCCTCTGTGCGGCGCAACTCGATGCTGAGGTCCATGACGCCATAGTCGTCTTCCGCATTGTAGCGAAGCTCCAGGGACCCGCGCACGGTCTGTCCGGCCTCCACTTCGCGCAAGCGCGCGGTCGGGACCTCGTCCGGTATTACGGTTATGTCCCAGGTTGCTACTGTCTGCCCCGCCGCCTGGACGCGCACCATGCCGGATTTTGTCAGAATGCCTTCTGCCCGGAAGCTGTCGGACGTGATGCTTTCGAACCCGTCTTCCGCCCCGAACGACGCACCGGTCAAGCCGGGCGCCTGCTTGACGCCGCCGACTTGGGCGACGAGCTGTGAGCCGGCGGGAACGGCGAATTGCCTGGGCGCGCCGGAGGCGATCGCGGCTTGCTCGCCCTCGGACAGGGTGCCGACGGGTTCCATGCCGGTCAGGAAGATCGGCGCCGCGCCGGTATAGTCGGGGGGCGTGATCCAGGCATCCAGGGTCAATGACGCGACCGAGGCGGCATCGGCATCGCCGAAATGCGGTTCGAAGAACCGGGTGAAATTCTCCCCGCTGCGGCTGCCGACGCCGAAGATCACTGCGACCAGCAGAATACCGGCGCCGAGGCGCAGGGCGAAGGGGTCGCGACGGGCCAGCTGTGCTTCCGGCGACCCGGCGGAAAGGTTTCGCAGATTGTCGGCCATGCGCTTCTTGTGAAGCGCCCACAAGGCGGCGCCCATACCGTCATCGCCACCGCTGGCGATACCGTCTTCCAGGGCGGTGAGCGGCCTGTGCTCAAGCCGGTTCGACCGTTCGATGTGATGCACGACGTCCGCATGTGTCGGCGCTTGGAACCGGCGGGCGGCATCGACCAGCGACCAGCCCAAGGCAACCAGGCCGATGATCAGCACGGCGACATGCAGGACGCCGTGGAGTTCGGAAGCGAGACCGCTGAAAGCAAACGCCGCCAGGGCGGTCAATACGGTAAGAAACGGCCAGAATGCGGCCAGCAGACGCTCCGCCCAGAGAACGGCTGTTCCAGTAAGGAACGGGATACCCCGGGGCGTTTGCGTGTGTTCCGTCATCCGCTGACCTGTGCAAGTTTCGGAACGGCTTCCTCCGCCGTTCCTGTGAGCCAATCGGGGATGCGGTCGGCCCCCAGCATTTCTTCGTAAGTTTGGCGCTGGCGGATCACGGCGAAACGGTCGCCATCCACCAGAACTTCAGGCACCAAGGGCCGTGAATTATAGGTCGACGCCATGACCGCACCATACGCTCCGGCCGTGGTGAAAGCTACTAATTCTCCATCAGCCAGGTCCGGCAAGGGCCGCTCCTTGGCGAAGGTATCGCCGGATTCGCAGATCGGCCCGACGATGTCGGCGGGGCTCATCGGCGCGTCGGCCGGACGTTCCAGAACGGGTTTCAAACCGTGGTAGCCGTCATACATGGCCGGCCGGATAAGGTCGTTCATGGCCGCATCCACAACGACGAAGCGACGGGCCTCACCCTGTTTCACGAACAGCACCTTGGTCAGCAGGATGCCCGCATTGCCGACGATCATGCGGCCCGGCTCGAACAGCATTTCGACATCCAGCGGCTCGATGATTTCACGCGCGACCGCCGCATAGGCGTCGGGCAGGGGCGGCGTTTCGCCCGCATAGGGAACGCCGAGCCCGCCGCCGAGGTCGACCCGGTGGATCGGAACGCCTTCGGCACGCAGCTCCCGCACAAGTTCGGCAAGCCGGGTAAACGCCGCGCGGTAGGGGGCCAGATCGGTCAATTGGGATCCGATATGCGCCGCCACGGTGACGGGTGCGACATTCGGCATGGCCTGAGCGCGCTTGAAAATGGCGACGGCGCGTTCGATGTCGATGCCGAACTTGTTCTCTTTTTTGCCGGTGGAAATCTTGTGGTGGGTCTTCGCGTCAACATCGGGGTTCACGCGAATCGCGATGTCGGCCACTTTGCCCCGCGCGCCGGCCACCTGGTTCAGCAGGTCCAGCTCGTTCTCGGATTCGATATTTATTTCCAGGATGCCGGTATCCAACGCAAAGGCCAGTTCCTCCTCCGTCTTGCCGACACCGGAAAAGACAATGCGTGACGGCGGGACGCCCGCCGCCAGGGCGCGCCGAAGTTCACCTTCCGAAACGACGTCGGCACCGGCGCCCATATCGGCCAGCGTCTTGATCACGGCGAGGTTCGAATTCGCCTTCACCGCATAGAAGACAGAGGCGCGCGCGCCCGCGAAGGCGTCCATGAACACTTTATAGTGCCGGCGCAATGTCGCCGTCGAATAGACATAGACGGGCGTTCCGACGGCTGCCGCGATGTCGGCCAAGGGCACGTCTTCCGCGTAGAGGCTGCCGTTTCGGTAGTTGAAATGATCCATGGTTCAAAATCTCCGGTGACGGGCCGTCACGATGTCGGATAGGTTTTCGGATAGGAAGACGGTCCGGGTGCTTTCGGGTCGTCCTTCTTGCCGCAGCCCGCGGTCAATCCCAGCGCCACGACGCCGGCCAGAATCAGCCCGGTTTTGATCGCCAGGGCTTTCCGGCCTTTTCTCGAGGCACCGCGGGGGTCCGCCAGACTTGCCGTTTCGTCGTTCATACCGAAAACCTTTTCCGCGCTTCAGCAGCCGCCGCGCGGACGTTGTCGGGCGACGTTCCGCCGAAACTGGTTCGGCTTTGGATCGACGCTTCCGGAGATAATACAGAATATATATCCTCCGTGATCGCGGATTCCACTGATTGCAGCTCTTCCAAGCTCAATTCTGCGATATCGACGCCTTTCTTCTCGGCCATCGCGACGATCGAACCGGTAACGTGATGGGCGTCGCGGAACGGCATGCCAAGCACCCGCACAAGCCAGTCAGCCAAGTCGGTCGCGGTGGGGAAACCCGCGCTGAGCGCGGCGCGCAGCACGTCGGGGCGGGGTTTCATATCGGCCACCATGCCGGCCGAGGCCTCGATCGCCAGAACCAGGTTCTCGACCGCGTCGAACAGGGGTTCCTTGTCTTCCTGCATGTCCTTCGCGAAGGTCATCGGAAGCCCCTTCATCACCGTCAGAATGGAAACCAGCGCGCCGATAATGCGACCCGGCTTCGCGCGCACCAATTCGGCGGCGTCGGGGTTGCGCTTCTGCGGCATGATCGACGATCCGGTGGTGAAGGCGTCCGTCAATTCGACGAAGCGGAACCGGTCGGAAGCCCAGATCACGATTTCTTCAGCGAGCCTGGAGAGGTGCACCGCCATGATCGAGGCGGCTGCCAGGAATTCCATGATGAAGTCGCGGGCGGACACGCCGTCCATGGAATTCGCCATCGGCCGGTCGAAGCCCAGCGCCGCCGCCGTCGCAAAACGGTCGATGGGGAAGGAGGTTCCGGCCAGTGCGGCGGAGCCCAACGGGCATTCGTTCATCCGCTTGCGGCAATCGGCTAGACGCCCGCGGTCACGGCCGACCATTTCCGCATAGGCCAACATGTGGTGGCCCCAGGTGACCGGCTGGGCGGTCTGAAGGTGGGTATAGCCCGGCATGACGACATCGGCGTGCTGTTCCGCCTGGGCGATCAGGGCGCTTTGCAGCGCCGCGAGGCGCGTGTCGATGCCGTCGACCGCATCGCGCAGCCACAGGCGGACATCGGTGATTACCTGATCGTTCCGGCTGCGTCCCGTGTGCAGACGGCCTGCCGGGTCGCCGATGATTTCCCGCAGCCGTGCTTCCACGTTCATGTGGATGTCTTCAAGCGCACGGCTGAAATTGAAGGTGCCGGCCTCAATCTCACCCTTGATCTGGTCCAGGCCCTTTAGGATCTGCGCCGCGTCGTCGCTGGAAATGATCCCCTGCTTGGCCAGCATCTCGGCATGAGCCTTCGACCCCTGAATATCCTGGGCGTAGAGGCGTTTGTCGAAATCGATGGAGGCATTGATCTTCTCCATGATTTCCGCGGGACCGGCGGAAAACCGGCCGCCCCACATGGCATTGGCCGCGTTTTTTTCGTTGCCCTTTGTATCCGTCATGAACGCCTCTATATGTGTTGCCGGGTGCTGCCCGGCCGAAAGATGGGTGGTTCGCTACCTGTTCCGTGGTTTGTCACGGGTCAGGCCGGGCCGGACTATCCTTTGCCATAAGGCGGCTTGCAACAGGGTTTCCCCACCGAACGGGCCCGCTAATCAAGCGCTTGTGACGGGATTTATCCGCCTGGATGGGGTAAATCGTCCCGGATTTGATAAATCTTATCGTCACGGCGAAAACAACCCGCTGGAAGCGAGTTTGGTATGATTTCGATACGGTTTTTCCCCAAATGCGGTCCGCAACGGGCCGGCGCGGCGCTGGCAGGTTTCGCAATGGCCTTTTTCCTGGCGTTTGCCGGGGCGCCTTCGGCGGCCGGTTTTCCGCCGACGGACGGGGAAATGCAGGGCTTCACCTTGCTGAAAGAGCGGGTCGCGGCGCCCACAACGGCGTTTCAGACCGGCGACGGCGCCCAAATCGACATGACGGCGTTCCAAGGAAAGGTCCTGATCGTCAATTTCTGGGCGACCTGGTGCGCGCCCTGCATCAAGGAGATGCCGTCGCTGGACCGTTTGCAGGCGGCATTCCCGGACGAGGATTTCGAGGTTGTGGCGATCAACCAGGACCGCGGCGGCAAGCGTGTCGCCGAGGCTTTCCTGCGCGACAAGCTGGGGCTGGAGAATTTGGCCATTTATCTCGATGAGAAATTCGCCCTCGGGCGGGCCTTCAAGAACCGCGGTCTTCCGGCGACCTATGCGATCGACCGCCAAGGCAATGTCGTGGGCGGCATGTTCGGTCCGGCGGAATGGGACTCGGAAGACGCCAAGAACCTCGTGCGTTATCTGCTGGAAGAGAAGGCCGGGGGCTGAGCGCGGCGTTTCCGGTTCTACTGGTGCCGGCTTGTTTGCGTCTCCACGGCCTTCATCAGGGCTTCGACGACTTGGCGGCTCACCGTGTCGCCATGGCCTTCAATCTTTTCCCGATAGATGACGCGCAGGGCGTTCACATGCTGTTCGATCAGATCGACGTTCACTTCTCGCTCGTGCTCGGTCTCCAGAAGATAGAGGCATAGGGACCGGCCGACTTCCGTAATCAGGGGAAAGCCGAAGGTCGCCGCCTGGCCGCGCATGTTATGAACCAAGCGAAACAAGGTCTTTAGGTTGGCGGCCGTCGCGCTTTCTTTCACGGCTCCCATGTATTTTTCGAGCGCCGCCATGTCTTCGGCGAGATGTTTGCCGTAATCCTTGCTCAACCGTTCGATGGCGCGGTCAGCATCGGCAACGGCCTGCTGCAGCGTCTTCCCGCCAGTCCTGGGTACCTTGTCCGCCAACCGGTTGGGCGGTCTTTCCACACGAATCCCGCCACGCATCTCTTCGGCCATTTCTCTCTCCCCGCCCAGCTCTTGTCCCGTGCCGGCGACGGTTTTCTCCACGTCAGATGAAGAATACGTCCTTGTTCTGCCTGCGCTCGCGTCCCTTGTAGTTCTTGTCCGCCCGGCGCCGGCGGTCCGGGCCGAAATAGTAGTCGGTCCGTATGAAGGGGCGCGGCTGATCGATGATCGACATCAGCCGCGCATGCATGGATTTCGTCGATACCGGCTTGGCCAGGAATTCCGTGACGCCGGAATCCCGCGCTTCCATGACGCGGTTCCGTTCGCTGAACCCGGTGAGCATGATGATCGGTATGTACTTGTCGGGGTTGTCGGGGCTGGACCGCAGCCATTTCACCAAGGTAATGCCGTCACCCGGCTCCATGTCCCAGTCGGAGACGATGACGTCCGGCATCTTTTCCCGGGTCATTTTGAAGCCGTCTTCGGCATCCACGGCATGATAGACCGTGCCGATCCCGATCGACTCCAGGATCGCTTCGACCGTTTCACGCATGAAGCGGTTGTCGTCGACAACCAGCACACGCAAGTTGGAAAAATCGTAAGCCATATTTTCCAAACCGGATACTGTCCGGTGACCTCTGATATCGACCACGACGCCCTATCCAAGACCCTGTTGCCTGGGTTTTGCCTGCCCCTGCGTCTGGTATTCCGGGACACGGGCCGCCCTGCTCAACCGGCAGCGTCGGCCCCGTATTCCGAAAACAAGTTTCCAAGACGTCAATTGGAGTTAGCCGGAGTGCTTCCGTCAAGCGTTACGGTCAGACGGATGCCGCCAAAGACAAAGCCGCGCCGGATTAATCCCGGCGCGGCTTCGAATATCCGTCATGCCAATCCGATTACCGGGTCGGGACGGGGGTATCGGTGGAATAATCGTAGAAACCGCGGCCCGTTTTACGGCCCAGCCATCCCGCCTCGACATATTTGACCAGCAGCGGGCAGGGACGGTATTTGCTGTCGGAAAGGTCGTTGTAGAGCACCTGCATAATCGCAAGGCAGGTATCCAGCCCGATGAAGTCCGCCAGTTCCAGCGGCCCGAGCGGGTGGTTCGCGCCCAATTTCAGCGACGTATCGATTCCGGTCACCGAACCGACGCCTTCATAGAGTGTGTAGACCGCCTCGTTGATCATCGGCAGCAGAATGCGGTTGACGATGAAGGCCGGGAAATCCTCGGCACTGGCGACGGTCTTGCCCAGGATTTCGGCGAAGTCGCAGCATTGTTTATAGGTGTCTTCCGAGGTCTGAAGACCGCGAATGACTTCAACCAGCTTCATCGCCGGCACCGGGTTCATGAAATGAAGCCCGATGAACCTGTCCGGCCGGTCCGAAGCGGTGGCCAGCCTTGTGATCGAGATCGAGGAGGTATTCGTGCCGATCCAGGCCTCGGGTTTCAGGTGATTGGCCAGTTCGACGAATATCTTGCGCTTCAGATCTTCGTTCTCGGTCGCGGACTCCACGACAAGATCGCAGTCCGCAATCGCTGCATAATCTGTGGAAGCGCTGATCCGCGCCATGGCGGCATCGACCATGCCCGGGTCATCGTCGTGTTTGACGACCTGCCGCTCCAAGCCCGCCCGGATGTTTTCCTGGGCCTTGTCCAGAGCCGATTGATCGATATCGACCAAGACGACTTCATATCCATGCGCGGCACTGACATGGGCAACGCCATGTCCCATTTGTCCCGCACCAATCACGCCAACTTTTTTTGTCATTGTCTTTCCCGATTCCCGCAACGGCTATGCCGCGATGTCGGTTAGGGGCTACCCCGCCCGAATTCCGCACCGCAGCATAGCCTTGCGCAAATCAGAGGACTTTGTCCAGTTCCGCTTCCAATTCCGGGACGGCTTGGAACAAATCGGCGACCAGGCCGTAATCCGCAACCTGGAAAATCGGGGCTTCTTCATCCTTGTTGATCGCGACGATCACTTTGGAGTCCTTCATCCCCGCCAAGTGCTGGATGGCGCCGGAGATGCCGACCGCGATATACAGATCGGGGGCGACGACCTTGCCGGTCTGGCCGACCTGATAGTCGTTCGGCACGAAGCCGGCATCGACTGCGGCGCGTGACGCCCCAACGGCGGCGCCGAGCTTGTCGGCGACCTTTTCCAGCATTGGGAAATTGTCGCCGGACTGCATGCCGCGGCCGCCGGAAATGACGATCCGGGCCGAAGTGAGTTCGGGACGTTCGCTGACGGTGATTTCCGCACCCAGGAAACTGGAAAGACCGCTATCGCCTTCCGCACCGACCGCTTCGACAGCGGCGGAGCCGCCCTCGGTCGCGACCGCTTCAAACGCGGTGCCGCGGACGGTGATGAACTTCACCGCATCGCCGGACTTCACAGTGGCGATCGCGTTACCGGCATAGATCGGCCGTTCGAACGTATCGGCATCGATGACGCCGGTGATGTCGGAAATCTGCTGCATGTCCATCATGGCGGCGGCACGCGGCAGAATGTTCTTGCCGAACGTGTCTGCCGGCGCCCAGACATGCGTGAAATTCGACGCCAGTTTCACGATCAGCGGCGCGTAGTTTTCAGCCAGCTGGCTTTCCAGTTCCGGCGCATCCGCACACAGAACCTTGGACGCGCCTTCGATCTTGGCGGCCGCGTCGGCGACGCCGCCGCAGCCCGAACCGGCAACCAGCAGCGTGATGTCGCCGCCGGCGGCCTTGGCGGCCGCGACCGTGTTCAACGTGGCCGCTTTGATTTCGCCGCCTTCATGTTCGACGAGGACCAGATTGCTCATCGACTGTCTCCTAACCTAGAAATTTCCCGGATCCGATAGCGTGATGCGCCGATCAGATTACCTTTGCTTCGTTCTTCAGCTTGTCGACCAGTTCGGCGACAGACCCGACTTTGGTGCCGCCCTGGCGTTTTTCCGGCTCGATCACCTTCACCACGGAGAGGCGCTTGGCGGTATCGACACCGAGATCGGCGGGCGCCATCGTATCGATCGGCTTTTTCTTCGCCTTCATGATGTTCGGCAGGGACGCATAGCGCGGCTCGTTCAAGCGCAGATCCACCGTCACCGCGGCGGGCAGCTTGACGTTGATGCTTTCCAGGCCGCCGTCCACTTCGCGGGTCACGTCCATGGAACCGTCCTTCATCTCGATTTTCGAAGCGAAGGTGGCCTGCGGCCAGCCCATCAGGGCGGCCAGCATCTGGCCGGTCTGGTTGCTGTCGTCGTCGATGGCCTGCTTGCCGAGAAGAACCAGTTCCGGACCTTCCTTGTCGACGATCGCCTTCAAAATCTTGGCGACGGCGAGCGGTTCGACGTCGGCGTCGGCTTCGACCAGGATGCCGCGGTCGGCGCCCATGGCAAGCGCGGTGCGGATCGTTTCCTGGCTCTGCGTCGGGCCAACGGAAATCGCGATGATTTCCGTCACGGTGCCGGCTTCCTTCAAGCGCACAGCTTGTTCGACGGCGATTTCGTCGAACGGGTTCATGGACATCTTCACGTTCGCGGTCTCGACGCCCGTCTGATCCGGCTTAACGCGGATTTTGACGTTGTAGTCGACGACCCGCTTAACGGGGACGAGAACTTTCATCTTCGGGAATCCTTCGCAACAAGGTTCACAAACAAGAGGCCGCCCATCGTGCGACCCTGAAATCGGTCCACAGCCCTGATCGGGCTTGGGCCGACTGGGTCAGAGCCGGTCCGGCGTGGCTCCCTCCACATCGGACATGCCTCGTTTCCAGACAATTCGACACAGCACCCAAGGAAACGAAAAGCCAGTCTCCATCTGGCGCAGCCCCCGTGTTTAGGGCCGCGTAGGTGCCGGGTCAAGTCGCAGGCAGGCCGCTTTCTTGCCGATCCGCGACCCCCCTTCAACATTGGGCAGGGGGACTTCACATTAGGGTAGGGCGACACCCGGATAGGGCAATGGCGCATGCCGCCGCAGCGGAAATGCTAGGCCCATATCGCGGCGCGCACCGTGGTCGATACATCGATATCCGCGGCGACCTCACCGAAAGGCGCCACCGGCCACCGCCATTCCCGGATTTCCAGGGGTTCCGCCAACCCGGACGGAGTCGGCCAGTCCACGGTCACGGCGTCCGGTTCGCCCGCGCCGCGCCGGCTTTCCCGTCGTTCGATATCCCCGATGATGCAGGAGACGCAACCCAGCGACAGGGTCTCCGTCATGTGGCGGCGGCGCAGGTTGGCGCGTTCAGCGGCGTCTATTCCCGGCGCGACACCCAGTTGTGAAACGAGGTTGAGGCTGATGATCAGATCCGTATCGGCTGGAAAGGCGGGGCGGGGACCGTCGACGCCGGTCACATCCGCCTCGATCAGCGAAACCCGGCGATGCCGCCTTGCTCGGATCCGTGCCGTCAGCGGATGCACTGTATCGACCAGGTCGATCCGGGCGAAGGTCGATGCCAGCGACTCCAGCGGCAGGTCGAAACCATGTCCGCTTCCCAAGACGATGGCCCGCCGCTTCTTGGCGCACAGACCGGCGGCATGGAGGACGGCGTTCTTGGTGTTGGTCAGATGGTCCGCCCAGTCCTTCTTGTGGCGGCCGTGGCGCGCACCGATGGCGATGCTTTCGCGCAGGTAACCGCCTTGACGGGCCCAGCCGGGACAGGGGGTGACGAGGTAGAGCAGGGCCTCCGTCAGCATGCGGGCCGGTCCCTCATGCTGTTATGGTCTTCATATGACAAAACGGTCCAGCAGCAGCAGGGCCGCGATGATTACCGTGCAGATCATCGCCAAGCGCTTCTGCCAGTTGATATAGCGCATGCCCTCGTCCGTATAGACCAGTTCCTTGTGCCGGAAGAGGGAGTCCTTGAGCATATAGGCGCTGCCGAATTCGCGCTTATGCCGGAAGGCCAGGATTTGCAGGATTATCGCCGCGATGACCGTTATGATGAAAACCGTCCCCGCGATCAGCATCACTGCCGTCGGTTCGACATTCGCGAGTTCTTCTTCCGACATGGTGGTTTCTTTCCAATTCTTAAAGACCGGTCCCTCAGGACCGGTTCGCACCCGGTACCCACAGCACGTCCGCCTGGCCACCGTCGTTGCAGTGGCGGGACAGGACGAACAGCAGGTCCGAAAGCCTGTTGAGATATTTGATGGCCGCAGGATTCACCTGTTCCGCCCGGGCCAGTTCGATGGTCTCCCGTTCCGCCCGTCGGACCACGGTGCGGGCAAGGTGCAAATAGGCTGCCGCCGGTGTGCCGCCCGGCAACACGAAACTGGTCAGATCTGCGAGCGGTTCGTTATGCGTGTCTATTTCCACTTCCAGGCGATCGACCTGCGCGTCGGTGATGCGCAGGGCGCCTTCGGCCTTTCGTCCGTCTTCGGGCGTGCACAGGTCTGCACCAAGGTCGAAAAGGTCGTTCTGTATCCGCGAGAGCAGGGCGTCGAGTCCGCCTTCCGTATGAAGCCGCACGAGGCCGATCACTGAATTCGCCTCGTCAACCGTCCCGTAGGCCGCGACGCGGATGTCGAACTTGGCGCGGCGCGAGCCGTCCCCCAGCGAAGTTTCTCCGCCATCGCCGCCGCGCGTGTAAATTTTTGTCAGTTTCACCATGCCGGCAAACATAGTCGCGGTTCGGAAAGTGTCCAGAATTGTTTGGGGCAAAAAGCAATCGGCAAACGCAATGACGCGGCGTGTCGCAACGCCGCGCGTCAAGTCTGGGACGTCATTGCCTGAAGGTGGATCAGCCGCCGTTGCGCAGCAGCACCAAACCAAGGGCGAACATCGCCAAGGCGAAGCCCTGTGCGACGATGCGGTAACGCATCAGCCGGTTGCCCCAGCGATCGTTGAACTCGCCGCCCCGCACCATGGAATAGATACCCGTCGCCAGGATCGCGAGCGTCGCGAACATGCCGACAACCATCAGGATTATTGCGAAAACTGCCATAAGCGCCGGTATAGCGCCGGCGGACCGGCAAAACCACTCACAATTTGAGCTCAGGACATTCCGCCGCAGAAGATCTTTTCCGGACCCGGCCGGGACGGTCGGCGCTGCCGCCGAGGGCGGAGCCTAGTCGCGCCCTTTTGGCGGCACCGATTTGCGGTTGGTGACGCGGCCTGCGGAATCGTTACGCTTGCGGCGGTTCGGGAACCGCAGCACGTTGCTCTCACCGGTGACGACGACGGTTGGGACCTCCGCCGCGATCATCTCCCCGCCGCCTTCCGCTGCAAGGCGCTCCAAACGCTGCGTTTCCGCAACGCCGTTAAACGTCTCACCATGGGCCAGGGGGTAAATCGCGTTGTAGCCGCCATGCCGGTAGCGCACGACGCTCGAGGGACGTCTACCGTAAGTCCAGACGTTGGACATGGGTGATCTCCCTTCTAAAAATCACTCCGTCACATGTGGCATGGAAGAGGGCAATTCGCAAGAGAAGCGCGAAAACTTGCTAAAATCAGACACTAAGGTAAAGACTGCGGCTTTGGCGGTTTGCCCCGACACGCAATCGATTCTCCGAAGCGGCGCGGCGGATCGTTTTTCCTGCCCCTCAGGAGCCGTCATTCGACCATGGAAATCGTCCTAGAGATCGTTACACCGGTCTTCGCCGTCCTGCTGATGGGGTACGCGGCGCGGCGGATTGGATGGTTCTCCGAGCAAAGCGCGGCGGGACTGGCGAAATTCGTCTTCAATTTCGCGATTCCTCTCTTCCTGTTCCGCACATTTGCGACGCGCGACCTGCCGGAATCGATCCCCTGGGGTTTGTTCGGAAGCTATTACATCGCGGTCTTCGCCGTGTACGGGTTGGGCATGATCGCCGGCATGGCGGTTTTCGGGCGCAACCTGATGGGCGGCACCCTGACCGGCATGGGCTGCGCCTTCGGCAACACGGTGCTGCTGGGGATCGCGCTCGGCGTGCGGGCCTTCGGCGAAGAAGGGGCCATCCCGCTCTTCCTGATCATTTCCGTCCATGGGCTGATCCTGATGACCGGCACCACAATCCTGCTGGAAGCAGGGCGGAACGCCGGGTCGGCCCTGCGCGACCTGCCCATGAAAATCCTTCGGGGATTGGTCACCAACCCGTTGATCGGCGGCCTCGCCTTCGGTCTTACCTTCAACCTCACGGGGTTGGAATTGCCCAAGGTAGCGGATGACTTCCTTGGCATCATGCAGGGTGCGGTCTTGCCTTGCGCGCTTTTCGCCATGGGGTCTACGCTGGCGGAATACGGCTTCAAGGGGCGCCTCGGCCAGTCGATCTTCGTGGTCATCGCCAAATGCTTGATCATGCCCGGCATCGTCTATGTGCTGGCGACGCAGGTCTTCGACCTGGAACCGCTGTGGGCGATGGCGGCGACCTTGATGGCGGCCCAACCGACCGGCGTGAACGTCTACCTTTTCGCCCAACGCTACGGCACGGCGCAGGCCATCGCCTCGACCACGATTTTCCTGTCGACGGCGTTTTCGATCTTCTCCCTGCCCCTGATCCTGTACCTTTTCGGAAAGTGACGGTTGGCCTAGACAAATCCTGCGGTTATAAGACGGCATGATGTTTTGTCCGACCCATGAAATCGACGTGATCCCGGCCGTTAGCGCCCGGGCACGGATGATTGCGCGAATTACAGACCCGGTCCCCACGGGGAACCGGGCCTAGAGCTCTGCTCTATTCGCTGCATCAATCATTCATGGAAATTGGGGCGATCACCATGTCCTTTCTCAACAGTCGCGTCGAAGCGGCTTCTCAAACAGCGTGTTTCAGCGTGGTCGGTTCCGCTGACCCGAATTTGCTTCTCCGCCTGCTCGAACCTTTTGCGAAGCGGGGCTTGACGCCCAGCCGGGTTCACGCGGATTCCGACCCGGAAGACCGCTTGTTCGTCGATATCCAGGTGGGCGATATGGACCAAGACCTTGCCGGGCGGATCGGCGCCGGGCTGCGCCAGGTTATCGGCGTCGAACTGGTACTCGTTTCCTCCAAGGCGCATTGCGCCTGAACAGATGCGGAGTGTGTGACCGATGAGCTTCCTGGATCATGTCAGGGCCTGTAACAACGGGGACCTTTCGGTCCAGAAGCGCTTCCGCGTCGGGGATGAAAATATCGGCTGGGTCGGTGGGGAAGTGGCAGAAACCCTGTTGACCCGGTTCGATTGTTTCGAGCGGTCCGGCGATGCCATCGCCTTGACCACGAAGGCCGCTACGGCAGACGAACGAACGGCCTTGATGGCGCAGGTTGCGGCGGACCTGTCGCGGGCGGGCGTCGTCGATGGGCTGCGGGACGAGTTGTTTCCGGCCATGCGGCATTGGGGGGAGGAATCGCGTTTCCTGATCGACAGGGTCGCGGTGCCGCCCTTCGGGCTGCGGGCCTGGGGTATCCATCTGAACGGCTATGTCCGGAAGCCGGACGGTCTGCATCTGTGGATCGGACGCCGCGCGGCGGGCAAGTCCACCTATCCGGACCTGCTGGACAACACAGTCGCCGGTGGCCAGCCCTTCGACCTGACCCTGCAGGAAAACCTGGTCAAGGAATGCTGCGAGGAAGCCTCCATCACCCGTGCCATGGCTGAAGCGGCCGTTCCGGTCGGCTGCATCACCTATGTCCGGGAAGAGAAGGGCCGTATCAAGCCGGACGTGATGTTCTGCTACGACCTGGAAATGCCGGCGGATTTCACGCCGGTGAACACGGATGGAGAACTTGCGGGTTTTTACCTGATGCCTGCAGCAGACGTGATGGAAATCATCCGCACCAGCGAGGAGTTCAAGTTCAACTGTAACCTCGTGTTGATCGATTTTTTCATCCGCCATGGCCTGCTAACCCCGGATGAAGAGCCGAATTATACTGAAATCTGCGAAGGTTTGCGGCGCGGTTCCGCCGCCCTGTAGGCGTTCGATCAGGCGTCTGGGAAACCTGCCAGCGCCCGGATCTCCGCCGGCGAACGGCCTTCTTCCCGCAAGGCGGCGACCGCCTTCGACTTGTCGCGTTTCGATAGCCGGTTTCCATCCTCGTCCAGTAATAATCCATGATGGTGGTATTGTGGCGCCGGCAAAGCAAACAGCGTTTGCAGAATGCGGTGGATGCCGGTCGCGTTCAGCAGATCCTCTCCCCGCGTCACATGGGTGATGAACTGCATCGCGTCGTCGATCGTGACGGATAGGTGATAACTCGACGGGGTGTCCTTGCGGCAAAGAACGATGTCGCCGCAGGAAAGACCGTCCACCTCCATTTCGCCGAAGCGTTGGTCGGTGAAGGTCAGCGGCCCGGTCATGGCGACGGCGCGGTCCATATGCAGGCGCAGCGCGAAAGGTTCGCCCCCTTCCACCCGGCGTTTCGCGTCCCGCCACGGCAGATGCTTGCAGGTACCCGGATAAATCGGCCCATCGGGGCCGTGCGGTGCGGAGGGCGCGGCATCGATTTCGGCCAGTATTTCTTTCCTGGAGCAGAAGCAGGGATAGGTCAGACCGCCTTCCTCAAGCACATGCAGGAATTCGTCATAGACCTCCGTCCGGTCCGATTGGCGCAGCACGGGGCCGTCCCAATCGATGCCCAGCCATTCCAAGTCACGCAGGATTTGCGTTTCGTATTCCGGCAGGCAACGGCCGGTATCGATATCCTCGATGCGCAACATGAACTGCCCGCCGGCGTCCCGTGCCTGTTTCCAGGCGAACAGGGCGGAATGCACGGTGCCGAGGTGAAGCAGACCGGTTGGGCTGGGCGCGAACCGGGTCCTTATCGGCGCGGCCCGGAGAACCCCGGAAGGATCGCCCCATTGCGCGCCGCTCGGTTCCCTCTTGTCCGGTTGCATCCTGTCGGTCGTATCGTTCATAAGGCTGGCCTAGGCCCGTCGCAAAATTATGTCAAATCCATCGACGGGCGGTTGCGGTAGGAAACGTATCTGGTGAACAAACAGACATTGATCAAGGCGCTGGACGCGGTGGCCGACCGAGACCGGCAAGTGGCCGATGCCCTGGCGCTTGTCGGGTATCCGGAACCGCCGATGGCGCCCGGCGGCTTTCCCGCCTTGCTGTCGATCATCGTAAACCAACAGATATCGAAGGAGGCCGCGAAGGCAATCCTGGGGCGCCTTGAAACCCTGATGCCGGGAACGACGGCCGAAGGGTTCCTGGCTCAGCCCGATGAAGCGATACAGGCCGCCGGCCTGTCCCGACCCAAGATCCGTTACGGCAAAGGCATCGCGGAAGCCATCGCTTCAGGCGCAGTGCCGATCGACGATTTCCCCGCAATGCCGGACGACGAGATCATCGCCGCGTTGACCGGGCTGAAAGGCATCGGTCTGTGGAGCGCGGAGATCTATTGCATGTTCTCTCTGGGCCGGCCCGACCTGTTTCCCGGGGAAGACATCGCCCTGCAGGAAGCGATGAAACGCCTGAAGGGGCTAAGCGCGAGGCCGAAACCGAAGGAAGCACGGGAACTGGCGGGGGCATGGTCGCCATGGCGCAGCGCCATGTCGGTCTTTTTGTGGCACTACTATCGCGGCGCGCCTGCTTAGGGCGGGGCAACGGGAAAGGAAAGACATGTTGATGGACCTGGACGGACCGGAAGTCGCGCCTGCATCGGGGGTGGCGCCCAAGCAACTCGTGATCCTGGTCCATGGGCTGGGCGCGGATGGCAGCGATCTGATCGCGCTGGCCCCGCATTTGGCGCCCGCGTTGCCGGATGCGCATTTCGTCGCCCCGGACGCGCCCTTTCCCTGCGACATGGCGCCGTATGGCCGTCAATGGTTCTCGCTCCAGGATCGCGATCCGCATGCTATGTTGAGCGGCATCCGGATGGCCGCGCCGATCCTGGACGGGTTCATCGACAAGCAGATGCAGCGCCTCGACCTGTCGGCGTCTTCGGTCGCACTCGTCGGGTTCAGCCAGGGAACGATGATGTCGCTTCACGTCGCGCCGCGCCGGCCGGAACCTCTCGGTGCGGTGGTCGGGTTCTCCGGCGCTCTTCTGGCCGGTGAAGCCTTGGCCGAGGAAGCGCGGAGCCGGCCGCCGGTTCTTCTCATTCACGGCGATGCCGACGACGTCGTGCCGGTTCAGGCGACGCCCGCTGCGGCGGGCGCCTTGCAGGAAGCGGGCTTTTCCGTCGAAACGCTGATCTGTCCCGGTGTTCCCCACTCCATCGATCCGGCCGGCCTGCGGCGCGCAACGGATTTCCTGACCAAGCATTTGTCGCCATAAACCCTCGGGAAGGTCTCGGGTTGACCCCCGATTTTCTTACAAATCAGTGAAATTTGCGCCGTCGCCACCACATTTCTTGTGCGCGATCGCGGAATCCGTGTAGTTTCCCCTCAACCTTGGCAAGGGTGGCCCCCGCAAAAAACGGGAGTTCAGTGCGGTGACTACGGCCTTGAATAATCTTCCCGCGTTGGTGTTGAACGCGGACTTCAGACCGTTGAGTTATTTTCCGCTTTCAATTTGGACTTGGCAGGATGCCGTCAAGGCGGTGATTTCCGACCGCGTGTCCGTCCTTTCCGAATATGAAACGGAAGTCCACAGTCCCAGCTTCACAATGGCGCTACCCAGCGTCATCGCGTTGCGGGACTATATACGGCCTTCGCGGCAACCGGCCTTTACCCGGTTCAACGTCTTCCTGCGCGACAAGCTCGCCTGTCAGTATTGCGGCACCAGCTTCAATGCGCAGGAGTTGACCTTCGATCATGTGATCCCCCGCAGTCAGGGCGGGCGGACGACGTGGGAAAACGTCGTGACCGCCTGTTCACCCTGCAACCTGCGCAAGGGTGGACGCACGCCGGAACAGGCACATATGCCCTTGCGCCGTTCAGTGCGGCAGCCGTCAACATATCTGCTGCAGGAAAACGGCCGGTCCTTCCCGCCCAATTTTCTGCACGAAAGCTGGAACGACTATCTCTATTGGGACATGGAACTGGAGCGGTAGGCATCTTCGCCGCCGGTCTCGTTGAACGTTTCCTCCGCCGACTTCATCAAACGCTCGGCTTCCCGGATTGCGTGGCAGCGCAGCTGTTGGCCGTTATCGGCAGGATAGAAAACAAGATCCCGGCGCCATCCGGCCAAGGGTTTGGCAATGTCGGGCCAATCCAAGAATAGTGACTCGATGCGAACGGCGGCCCGTGTGAGCATTCCACGGGCCCTTTCCGCATCGGTTTCCGGCGTGTCGGCGGCAAGATCGGCCAGCATGGCGAGGGAATGGCGCAGCACCGCCGGGGCGGTCATGCCGGTTGGTTCGTTTTCCCGCAGCCGAACGAAGCGGCTTTCGAACCGTGACAGGGACACAGGAAACCCTCCGCCAATAGGCAATACCAGGGTGCATAAGGTCACGATTCACCCTCTCCCGCCAAAGACTTTCGATTGGTTCGCGGCGGGCGGGCGGCGTCAGATCCGTTCGGACAGCCAGATCGCCAGCTTGGATGCGCCTTTGACCGCGCGCGTCAGGACCGGATATCCGGGCGCCTGTTCCGCACCTTCGGCATATCCGATATCGCGATGTTCGAGTTCCTCCTGCCGGAACTTTTCGATCGTTTCCCGCAGGTCCTTTTCGTCATCGCCCAGGCGCTCGGCCTGTTTGGAATAGTGATCGTCGATCACTTCCTCGACGGCGACGGTGCAGGCCATGGCGGCCTTTTCGCCAAGCAGGGCGGTGCCCGCGCCGAGCGCATATCCCGCCGCATGCCAGATCGGCGTCATCAGGGTGGGACGGACGCGGCGTTCGGTCAGCATACTATTGAACGTGTCCAGGTGTTCCTGTTCCTGCTCGGCCATATGCTTGATCAGGGAACCGGAAGGCGTCCGGCGCAGGACGTCGTATTGACCGGCATAGATCCTGGTTGCGCCGTATTCGCCGGCCTGATCGACACGGATCATCCGCGCAACGGCTTCATCCGGCCGCGGATCGCCCGGCAGGTATCTTGGGCCGCGCGGGGCGTTCGTCGTTTCGTCTTTCTTGTCGCGGGTCATGTCTGTGTCACCTCACGGTAGGACGCACGGCGCGGCGGATCACGAAAGCGATGCCGCAGACCGCGCCGAGCCCCAACAACAGATTGTATCCTGCCATGGAAATGCCGAACAGGGTCCAGGCCACGTCGTCGCACCGGATCACCGGCGCCTTCATGATCGCTTCCTTCAGCGCATTGATATCCAGATCGTTCAAGGCGCCGCTGGTGCAGGACGACGGACCCTCCCACCATTTTTGTTCCACGCCGACATGGTAGCCGGCTGTCGCGGCGCCGGCCAGGATAACGACAGCCGTCAGGGTCAGTCCGGTGAGCAGCAGGTTACTTTTCCGCCGCAGATAGAATGTGCCGCCGGCCACGCCGAGGGCGATCCACCAGGCAAGCCTTTGATACTGGCACAGGTCGCAAGGCAGGATGCCCAGGACGTGCTCGAAGAAATAGGCCGTTCCCAGGACGCCGGCGATGAAGATCATCACGAGCACGGGCGTCTGCTGAGGGCTCGGCGGTTTAATCGAGGCGATCTTGGGTAAGGTGCTCATGGATGTGCCGTTCTTTCCAACCGTTGGGCCTTTCCGTCGCCGTCAGTGCAGCCATTTGACGGCCAGGAAGCCGCCGACCAGCAGGACGAAAAACAGGGTGGTCATCAGACCGAACCGCTCTTCGATCAAGGTCCGGATCGGGCCGCCGAACATGCGCAACAGAATGGATACCAAGAAAAACCGCGCGCCCCTGCTGACGATGGAGGCGAGGACAAAAGTCGCAAGGTTCAACTCCATCGCGCCGGAAGCGATCGTGACGATCTTGAAGGGCAGGGGTGTCAATCCACCACCGATCACGATCAGCCACCCGTATTCTGCGAAGGAGGCCCGCGCTTGTTCCAGGGCTTCCTCATATCCGTAAAAGCCGACGATCGGTTTGCCGATAATGTCGAATAGGCCGTACCCGATCAAATACCCGCCGACGCCGCCAACGACGCTGGCGACCGTGCATATCGCCGCATAACGCAGGTAGCGATCGCGATGGGCCAGGACCATCGGGATCAACATCACGTCCGGAGGGATCGGAAAGATCACGCTCTCGATGAAGGAGACGAAGGCCAGGTATCTTTCGGCCAACCGATGCGCCGCCATGCGCATGGTCCAATCGTAGAGGCCGCGCAGGGGACTGAAGAGCGTTTGGATCATGAGGAACCGATCAGGGTTTATGAGTGTTCTGTCGGTTCGTCTTCTATTCCCTCATCGTCCAGTTGGCTAGAGAGCGGGCCGCGCGAATTCGGCCCGCTCTCATTTTATATAGCCTCGACGTTTAATTCGGCATGCGGACTTTGCCGTTTATCGCGGCAGCGGCAGCGGTTTGGCGATCCGCTCGCCGTTCTCCGTGACGTATTGGGTCAAGGCGCCGGTCAAGGCGTATACCCCGCCGCTGACCGTTCCGCGGTCCAACGGGATTACGGTCAGACCGACCACCATGACGGCCCACAAACCCAAGCCTGCGGCGATACTGATCCGGGCCAGCCGTTTGCTGCTGCGCCCACCGGGAATGACTGCATTCATTGCCCTACTCCATACCAAAAAAGACACTTAAAAACCGGCCGGCCAATGCCTGCCTTTGTTGTGGTCTAGGTGGGTATCGCCGGTCCGGAGGGCAACGGGAGGAACGATTACATCCTGTCACTGTGTCGTGAGGAAGGGAGGCAAAATCGAGATTGATAGAATGCCGTGGATACAAGCTTTCGGGATTGGCGGGAAATCGGCAATATCCTTGCTCATTACAGACGATTCCTGTACCACACCGGGTGCGAGGGCCAACGGCCACCGCTTCTAATTTATGTGGCGATGGCATCGTTTTGATGGTCACGGCTCTGAAACGCATACCGGTATGGTGATATACCAAAAGGAAGGAAGGGGATGGCTCGTAATAAGATAGCGCTTATCGGCGCTGGGAATATCGGCGGCACACTCGCTCTGTTGGCAGGTCTCAAGGAATTGGGCGACATCGTGCTGTTCGACATCATGGATGGCATTCCGCAGGGCAAGGCGCTCGACTTGGCGGAAGCGTCGCCGGTCGAAGGCTTCGATGCGGCAATGTCCGGCTCCAAGAACTATAGCGCAATCAAGGGCGCCGATGTCATCATCGTCACTGCGGGCGTCGCCCGTAAGCCGGGGATGAGCCGGGACGATCTGATCGGCATCAACACCAGCGTGATGAAATCCGTCGGTGAAGGCATCAAGAAGAACGCGCCGAAAGCATTCGTCATCTGCATCACCAATCCGCTCGACGTCATGGTCGGTGTGTTGCAGAAGGCATCGGGTCTGCCGACTAACAAGGTCGTCGGCATGGCCGGTGTTCTCGACTCCGCGCGATTCCGGTACTTCCTGGCGGAAGAGTTCAAGGTCTCCGTCGAAGATGTCACGGCCTTCGTTCTCGGCGGCCATGGCGATACGATGGTTCCGCTGATCCGCTATTCGACGGTCGCGGGCATTCCGGTGCCCGACTTGCTGAAGATGGGTTGGTCCACGAAGAAGCGCATTGCCGATATCGTGCAGCGGACCCGTGACGGCGGTGCCGAAATCGTCGCCCTGCTGAAGACGGGATCCGCTTTCTACGCACCGGCTTCTTCGGCAATCGTGATGGCGGAATCCTACCTCAAGGACAAGCGCCGGCTCCTACCCGCCGCGGCTTTCTGCAACGGCCAATACGGTGTTCGCAACATGTATGTGGGCGTACCCTGCATCATCGGCGCGAACGGTGTTGAGAAGATCGTCGAGATCGCCCTCAACGCGGCCGAGAAGAAGATGCTGCAGAAGTCCGTCGACGCTGTGCAGACCTTGACCAAGGTAGCGGCCGACATCGAAAAGAATGCCGGTAAGGAAGCGCCCGCCAAGAAGGCGGGAGGCAAGAAAGCCGGCGCGAAGAAGTCTTCCGCAAAGAAGGCCTCTGCTAAGAAATCTGGGGCCAAGAAAGCCGCAGCGAAGAAGGCGAGCGTGAAGAAGGCGCCCGCGAAGAAAGCTGCGTCGAAGAAGTCGGCCGCTAAGAAATCCTCGGCAAAGAAGGCGACTGCCCGCAAGGCCTCGGCCAAAAAGGCACGCGCTAAGAAGGCTCCGGCGAAACTGGCACCTGCCGCACCTGCTGCCGCACCGGCTACCACGCCGACCAATACGCCGTCCTCTTCGTAAGGACGGACTTGCCGAACCTTTATTCGGTGTAGGAATTGAAGCCGCGCTTTCCGGAAGGGGGCGCGGCTTTTTTCTTCTCTGCCGACGTTTCTTTGTTCGTCTCTGCGGCCAAATGTTCCGTGAGTTATGGTAACGAACCTTCCGAACCGCAATCCGGGTGAGCGTGCGTGCAATACGACGATGATCTTGAATTGGCGAAGAACGCGCTGGCGCGTGGCGACGGTCCTGCGGCGGTTGCCGCCCTGAACCGTTTCCTGCGTGATCGGCCGGATCATCCCGGCGGCTTGTATCTCATGGCGTTATGCGCGAATGCCGCCGGACGTGCCGATGTCGCCGTCGATTGTTTGCGCAAGGCGCGCGACGCCGATCCGGCCGATCCGGAAATTGCCTATTCCCTGGGGGCTCTGTTGGCGCCGGCTGCGGCTGATGAGGCGCTCGCCTGCTACCGTGACGCGGTTAAGCTGCGGCCGGGTTTCGCACCGGCCTGGACCAATATGGGCAATCTTCTCGCAGGCTTGGGATTGCTGGAGGAAGCCGCCGAGGCCTATGAGAGGGCGCTTGCCGCGGACCCGGACCTGGTGGAGGTGGAAACCAACCTCGGTGTGCTTCGGCAAAGCCAGGGCTTGCACGACGAAGCGCTACGCCACCATGACCATGTGATGACCTTGCGACCTGATTTTCGGAAGGGCCAGCACAACCGGCTGATGTCGATGCATTACAATGAGCGCCTCACAACGGATGATGTCCATGCGGCTCATCGCTCTTGGGGCGACACTGTTTGGGCTGAACATGCGGGCGTGTCGATGCAATCCGGTGATTTTGCAAATAGCAGAGAAAAGGACCGGCCGCTTCTCGTCGGCTATGTCTCGCCCGACTTCCGCGAGCACCCGGTCGCGCGCTTTTTCATGCCTCTGTTGGAAGCCCATGACAGGACCCGCGTAGAAATCAGTTGCTATTCGGCGGTGGCGCGGCCGGATGCCATGACGGGCCGTATTCGCGAGCACGCCGACCGTTGGGTCGACGCTTTCGACATGGATGACGACACTTTGGCCGGGCGGATCGTCGCCGACGGGATCGACATACTTGTGGACCTGGCCGGGCATACATCCGGCAACCGCCTGCCGGTCTTTGCCCGCCGCGCGGCGCCGGTCCAAATGACCTGGCTCGGCTATCCCGGCATCACCGGCATCACCACAATGGATTACCGATTGACCGATGCGGTCGCCGACCCGGCGGCCGAAAGGGTGGATGAAACCGGTCCGGAACGGTTGCTGCGTCTGCCCGGTGGGTTCCTGTGCTATAGCCCGCCGGTGGACGTGAGGGTCGACAAGCCGCCGCTCGATGGCCGGCCCGTCGTGTTCGGATCCTTCAACAATTTCGCCAAGGTGAACGAAGCGGTGCTGGATTGTTGGGCCGATATCCTCAAACGCTGCCCATCGTCCGTGCTCATGCTCAAGGCGCGGTCGCTGAACGACCCGGGGACGCGAACACGCTGTGCGGACGCCTTCAAGGCGCGCGGGGTCGATCCCGGGCGGGTCCGGCTGCGCGGAACGGTGCCGGGTCTGGCCGACCATTTCGCCGCCTATAACGAAATCGACATTGCGCTCGACACCTTTCCCTATAACGGAACGACGACCACTTTCGACGCCCTGTGGATGGGAACGCCGGTCATAGCGCTGCGCGGCGACCGGCACGCGGCTCGTGTGGGAGCGTCGATACTGACCCATCTGGGCCTGGGTGACCTTATCGCGGAGGACCGGAATGCCTATCGGGAAGCCGCGGCGGCGCTTGCCGGAGATCAGCGGCGATGCGGCGCCTTTGCGGCCGGTTTGCGAAGCCGTTTGCGCGCCTCGCCGCTTCTCGATTCGTCCCGCTTCGCCCGAACCATTGAAAGAACCTATCGCGATATGTGGCATTATTGGTGCGGCGCCTAGGGATTATTATGGTCGATCCGGTTGCACTGAGTTGAAAGGTTGCTAAATTACGCCGGCTCAGCGGGGCCCCGAAAATCCATTGTACTCGATGGTGTGCGGACGCCGCGAATGGTAGGCGGAGAGGCGAGGCCCGACGGCATGGTCCAGGGGGCTGTTCCAAAATCTTGACGTCTGCTTGCCGGTCCCTTTCGGGACAGGGATCTGGTGCCGTTCCGGCACCAAGTCCGACCGGAAGGGGTTTGGGCGTGATCATAGCCACGGGGAAGTCTTAAGCGACATGAACATCCACGAATATCAGGCCAAAGAACTTCTGCGGAAGTTCGGCGTTGCCGTGCCCGAGGGGCAGGTGGCCTACACCGTCGACGAAGCGGTACAGGCGGCTAACGAAATTGGCGGTCCAATCTGGGTCGTCAAATCCCAAATCCACGCCGGCGGCCGCGGAGCCGGCCGGTTCAAGGGCGGCGATCCCGACAAGGGCGGCGTTCGCGTCAGCAAGTCCGTCGAGGACGTGCGCGAGAACGCGAAAGCCATGCTCGGCGCGACGCTGGTCACCAAGCAGACCGGCCCGAACGGGAAAGAAGTGAATCGTCTCTATATCGAAGACGGTTGCGACATCGCGCGGGAGCTTTACCTCTCCCTGCTGCTGGACCGCGCCACAAGCCGCGTCACCATCATGGCGTCGACCGAAGGCGGCATGGAGATCGAGGAAGTTGCCGAGGCGCATCCCGAGAAGATCATCCGCGTCGCGGTCGATCCGGCGACGGGCATCTCCGGCTTCCATTGCCGGCGCATTGCCTTCGCGCTCGGTCTGGAAGGCGGCCAGGTGAAAAGCTGCACCCAGTTCCTGACGCAGATGTACAATGCGTTCACGCAGCTGGATGCCAGCATGGTCGAAATCAACCCGCTGGTCGTAACCGGCGCGGGCGACGTCATCGCACTCGATGCGAAGATGAACTTCGACGACAACGCGCTGTTCCGTCACAAGGACATCGCCGGCATGCGGGACGAGACCGAAGAAGACCCGATGGAGCTGGAAGCGACCAAGCACGAGCTGAACTACATCAAGCTCGACGGGTCGATCGGCTGCATGGTCAACGGTGCCGGCCTCGCCATGGCGACGATGGACATCATCAAATTGAAGGGCGGCGATCCCGCGAACTTCCTGGATGTCGGCGGCGGCGCCACCAAGGAACGCGTGACCAAGGCCTTCAAGATCATCCTCAGCGATCCGAATGTCGAAGGCATCCTGGTCAACATCTTCGGCGGCATCATGCGCTGCGACGTCATTGCCGAAGGGGTTGTTGCCGCATCCCGCGAGGTGAACCTGCACGTGCCCCTGGTGGTGCGGCTGGAAGGCACCAATGTGGAGCAAGGCAAGAAGATCATGGCGGAATCGGGCCTGCCGATCATCTCTGCGGACAATCTGGAAGACGCGGCCGAAAAGGTCGTGGCTGCTGTGAAGGAGGCGAACTGATGGCCGTTCTGGTTAACAAGGACACGAAAGTCATCTGCCAGGGCTTCACCGGCGCGCAGGGCACTTTCCATTCTGAGCAGGCGATTGCCTACGGCACGCAAATGGTCGGCGGTGTCACGCCGGGCAAGGGCGGCGGCACGCATCTCGATCTGCCGGTCTTCAACACCGTGGCGGAAGCCAAGCATGTGACCGGCGCGAATGCGTCCGTGATCTATGTCCCGCCACCCTTCGCGGCCGACGCGATCCTGGAAGCGATCGATGCCGGGATCGAATTGGCGGTGTGTATCACGGAAGGCATTCCGGTGATGGACATGGTGAAGGTAAGGCGTGCCCTCAACGGGTCGAAGACGCGCCTCATCGGGCCGAACTGCCCGGGCGTCATCACGCCGGAACAGTGCAAGATCGGGATCATGCCCGGCCATATTCACCGGGCCGGCAAGATCGGCGTCGTTTCCCGTTCCGGGACGCTCACCTACGAAGCGGTCGCGCAGACGACGGCGGTCGGCCTGGGCCAGACCACCTGCATCGGGATTGGCGGCGACCCGGTCAACGGCACGAACTTCATCGATTGCCTGGAAATGTTCCTGGCGGACGATGACACCCACGGCATCATCATGATCGGGGAAATCGGCGGCACCGCCGAGGAAGAGGCGGCAGAGTTCGTCAAATCCTCGAAAGTGAAAAAGCCGATGGTCGGCTTCATCGCCGGCCGTACGGCACCCGAAGGCAAGCGTATGGGGCATGCCGGCGCCATCATCTCCGGCGGTCAAGGCACGGCCGGTTCGAAGATGGAGGCGATGAGCAGCGCCGGCATCCGGGTGTCGGAGAGCCCATCGGCTCTTGGCACGACGATGCTGGAGGTTATGAAGGGTTGATGCAGGAACGGCGCCGGGGTAATCCCCGGCGCTGCTTCTTTAGACCTGGATTCGAAAAGAGTTTGGTCGGTATCATGGCACCTTGAGAATCAGTATCGTTTCTGTGACCTTACCCCAGGACATACATGCTTGAATCTTCGTGCTACGCTGCGATGAACAATAGTCGGAAAAGTAATGCGGACAGGGCGGTTCTTGCCCGGAAGACCTCCGCAGACGATCCGACGGCTTCCGCAGGGACCAGGCGGGTCCCGTGGCAGCCGACCGAAAAGGGAGATGCGTGATGACCTATGCCGGGAACACGACGCCGCTTTTTCAAGCCAACGAAACCTACGTGGCGGAACTGTACCAAAAGTTCCTGAACGATCCGGCCTCGGTCGATCGGCAGTGGGCCGAGTTCTTTTCCGGGTTGGAGGACGGCGACCTCAACTTCCTGAAAGGCTATCGCGGGCCGAGCTGGGCGCAGCGCGCCACGACGGTTATCGGACCGCATAGCGACGACCAGACGGAAAGCTTTGCCGAACAGACGGACGAGGGCACGTCATACGACGAAATTCTCCGCCGTCTGGCACGGGCCGGCACCCCGGGGGCCAGCGCATCGGAAATCCGTCAGGCCACGCTCGACTCCATCCGCGCCCTGATGATCATCCGCGCCTATCGCATGCGCGGCCACGCGGTCGCGAATCTCGATCCGCTGCACCTGCACGAACCGGCCTATCAGCCGGAACTCGACCCCAAGACATATGGGTTCGAAGACCGGGATATGGATCGGCCGATCTTCATCAACTACTATCTTGGTCTGGAATCCGCTTCGATGCGGGAGATCGCGCGGATCTGCCAGGAGACCTATTGCGGCTCCATCGGCGTCGAATTCCAGCACATCCAGAACCCGGAAGAGAAGTCGTGGATTCAGGAACGGATCGAAGGTATCCGCAACCGGACGGAGTTCACCGACCTCGGCAAGCGGACGATCCTGGAACGGCTCACCCAAGCCGATATTTTCGAGACCTATCTGGACAAAAAGTATCGCGGCACCAAGCGCTTCGGCCTGGATGGCGGCGAATCCCTGGTCCCGATGCTGGAGCAGATTTTCAAGCGCGGCGCGCAGCTGGGCCTTCAGGAAGCGGTGCTGGGCATGGCCCATCGCGGCCGTTTGAACGTTCTGGCGAACATCATGCGCAAGCCGTATCAGGCAATTTTCGCCGAATTCGAAGGCATCAATACCAGCCCCGAAGACGTTCAAGGCTCCGGCGACGTGAAGTACCATCTGGGGACATCCGCCGACCGCGAGTTCGACGGCCGGGTCGTCCACCTGTCACTGACCGCCAATCCGAGCCATCTGGAGGCGGTGAACACCGTCGTCCTGGGCAAGGTGCGCGCGAAGCAGCGCCAGCGTGGCGACGAAGACCGCGAGAAGGTCATGGGCATCCTGCTGCACGGCGACGCCGCCTTCATCGGCCAGGGCATCGTTGCGGAAACGTTCCTGCTCAGCCAGTTGGACGGTTACCGGACGGGCGGCACCATCCATATCGCCATCAACAACCAGATCGGCTTCACGACGGCGCCCAGCAAGTCGCGCTCCTCGCCCTATTGCTCCGATATGGCAAAATTGGTCGATGCGCCGGTCTTCCACGTCAACGGGGATGACCCGGAAGCGTGCGTCCACGTCGCGCGCATCGCGATCGAATACCGCCAGCGCTTCAAGAAGGACGTTGTCGTCGACATGTGGTGCTACCGCCGGCATGGGCACAACGAAGGCGACGAGCCGATGTTCACCCAGCCGTTGATGTACACCAAGATCGGCGAGCATCCGCGCACCCGTCAGATCTATGCCGACCAACTTGAGTCGGATGGCACGCTTCCGGAAGGCGAAGGCTTCAAGATCGTGCAGGAGTTCACCAGCCATCTGGATGCTCAGTTCGAAGCCCGCCATTCGTTCAAGGCCAACAAGGCGGATTGGCTGGAAGGGAAATGGGCCGGCCTTGGCATCGCGGCCGGCGAAGCGCGCCGCGGCGAGACAGGGGTGGATATCGATCTGTTGAGGGAAGTGGGCTACGCGATTTCAGCCGTGCCCCAGAACTTCAACCTGAATTCCAAGATCAAACGCCAGCTTGAACAGAAGCGGAAGATGATCGAGACGGGCAAGGATATCGATTGGGGCACCGCCGAGGCGCTGGCCTTCGGAACCTTGCTGTGCGAGTCGACGTCGATCCGTCTTTCCGGGGAGGATTCCGAGCGCGGCACCTTCTCCCATCGCCATTCGGTGCTGATCGACCAGAAGTCGGAGGAGGAATACGTCCCGCTCAACAATATTCGTATGGGACAGGCGCCGTTCGAGGTGATCGACAGCCCGCTTAGCGAGTTCGGTCTGTTGGGTTACGAGTACGGCTACGCCAGTGCGGAACCGCATTCGCTGGTCCTGTGGGAAGCCCAGTTCGGCGACTTCGCCAATGGCGCGCAGGTCATCATCGACCAGTTCATCGCGTCGGGTGAATCGAAATGGCTGCGCATGTGCGGCTTGGTCATGATGCTGCCGCACGGTTACGAAGGCCAGGGGCCGGAACATTCCAGCGCCCGTCTGGAGCGCTATCTGCAGCTTTGCGCGGAAGACAATCTTCAGGTCTGCAACATCACCAGCCCGTCGAACTTCTTCCATGCGCTGCGCCGGCAGGTTCGGCGGAATTTCCGCAAACCTTTGATCCTGATGTCGCCGAAATCCTTGCTGCGCCACAAGCGCTGCATTTCGACGCTGGATGAAATGGCCCAAGGCTCTACCTTCCACCGGCTATTGTGGGATGACGCCCAGTGGGAAAAGCGCCTGGTGAAGGACAGCGACATACGCCGTGTCGTGCTGTGTTCCGGCAAGGTTTATTTCGACCTGCTGGAAGAACGCGATGCACGCGGGATCGACGACATCTACTTGCTGCGCGTGGAGCAACTCTACCCCTGGCCGGAAAAGGCCCTGGAAGTTGAGTTGAGCCGGTTCCAGAACGCTGAAATCGTCTGGTGCCAGGAAGAGCCGCAAAATGCCGGCTCGTGGTTCTTCGTCGACCGGCGCCTGGAGAAAGTACTCATCACGGTGGGTAACAATGTATCGACGCGGCCCCAATATGTCGGGCGGCCCGAGGCAGCATCGCCGGCCGCCGGACGGATGAGAGACCATGTGGCCGAACTCAAGCGTTTCCTCGATGAAGCGTTGACGATCCCGGGGCAGCGCACGGCTTCCAAATCGGCGACCGTAAAGTCGGCGCCCGTCAAACTGTCGATGAAGAAATCGGCGGCGAAGAAGGCGGATGCGAAAGAAGCGCCCGTGAAGAAGGCAGTGGCCAAGAAAGCGACTGCCAAGAAAGCCGCCGCCAAGAAGGCTGCGGTGAAAAAAGCGCCCGTGAAGAAAGCGCCCGTGAAGAAAGCACCTGCGAAAAAGACTGCCGCACAGAAACCTGCTGTTAAGAAAGCGGCGGCTAAGAAGAAGGCGGGTGCCAAGAAATAAGGCGAACCCTTAACGGGAATTTAGAACCGTAAACGACCAATAGGAGATGACCGGGCGCGGGAAATTGCGCTGTCCGGCATTCTAAATGGAGCTTGGATAGAAAAATGGCGACGGAAGTGCATGTACCGACGCTCGGCGAGTCGGTTTCAGAAGCGAGCATTATGCGCTGGTTCAAACAGCCCGGAGAGGCGGTGGCTGTCGATGAACCGCTGGTCGAGCTGGAAACCGATAAAGTGACCGTTGAGGTTCCGTCCCCCGTGGCCGGCACGCTCTCGGACATTGCAGCGGCGGAAGGGGCCGAGGTCGAAGTCGGCGCTCTCTTGTGCACGATCGCCGAGGGCGCTGCCGCTCCTGCCCCGAAGGCTGAAGCGCCGAAGCCGGCTGCGGCGGAAAAGCCTGCTGCTGCGGCCCCGGCCCCTGCAGCCGAGCCGGCCCCTGCGGCCGCGCCGGCCAGCAACGAAACGCTGTCGCCCGCCGTCGCAAAGATGGTTGCTGAGAACAATTTGGATGCGTCCAAGATTCCGGCAACGGGGCCCAAGGGCAACCTGACCAAGGAAGACGTGCAGAACTTCCTGAGCGCCGGCGCGAAACCCGCACCCGCGGCGAAGGCGCCCGCCCCGGCGGCGCCGGTCGGTGGTCCCAGGCCGCCGGTCGCGACCTACGAGCCGATGCCGGAGCGCGCACTGGATCCGCGCGGCGAAGAACGCGTCAAGATGCCGAAGCTTCGCAAGGTCATCGCCAGCCGCCTGAAGGAAGCCCAGAACACGGCGGCCATGTTGACGACTTTCAACGAAATCGACATGACCGCGATGATGGAGCTTCGCAAGGACTACAAGGACAAGTTCGAGAAGAAGCACAATGTGAAGCTGGGCTTCATGAGCTTCTTCGTGAAGGCGTCGGTGATCGCACTGCAGGAACTGCCCGCGGTGAATGCGGAGATCTACGGCGATGAGATCATTTACAAGAATTACTACGATATTGGTATCGCCGTCGGCACGCCGTCCGGCCTTGTCGTGCCCGTGCTGCGGGACGCCGACAAGAAGAACTTCGCGGAGATCGAAGGCACCATCGCCGATTTCGGGCGGCGCGCCCGTGACGGCAAGCTGACCATGGCGGAAATGATGGGCGGCACTTTCACGATCACCAATGGCGGCGTCTTCGGGTCGCTGATGTCGACGCCGATCCTGAACCCGCCGCAGTCCGGCATTCTGGGCATGCACAAGATCCAGAAACGGCCGATCTGCGACGCGGAAGGCAATATCGTGGTCGGAAACATGATGTATGTCGCGCATTCCTACGACCACCGCATCATAGACGGGCGCGAGGCCGTCACCTATCTGGTGCGCCTGAAGGAAATGCTGGAAGACCCGGCGCGTCTGCTGCTGGACGTCTGATCCGGTCCGAACTGACGATCAATCTGTTGGCGACGCCCCCTATATCGGGGGCGTCGGCTTTTCTAGCTGCCGTCTACGTGGCAATAGACCTCAATAACGCGGTTCTCGTCTCTCAGGCGCGCGCCGGTTTCCGCGGGATCCGCGTTCAACGCGGCGGAAACCGGAGTGCCGCCCTTGTTCCAACGCTGGCCACTGCTCATGTCACGCAAGGTTGCCGGCACGTTGGCGACGATCCGGCCAAGGGCATTGTCCGAACCCACCAAGACGCCGACGACGAAACCACTCCCACTGATCACCGGCCCGCCGGACATGCCGGAATAATCGTTGCCGGCGGGCGGCTCCGGCCTTTCCGCCCAGACGATGACTGGAAAACCGCCATTCGGCAGGCCTTGCTGCTCGATTTCCCGATATTCGACCTGGGTGGCCAAGAATTGGTGGGGCGCGCCCGACGGATACCCGATCAGAAAGGCGTTCTCATGGCGTTGCGGGTCCTGGTCAGGGGCTGAAATGGGCAAGGGCCGCGCGCTGAAATGACTGAACAGAAGGCTCAGGTCGGCGGATTCGTGGTGAACCGCCCGGTCCACGATCCCGACCAGCTTCCGGTTCTTGACCAAGCCGATCCCGTCGCAGTGATTGACGACGTGCCGGGCGGTCATCCAGACGCCGTCGCCGACGCTGAAGGCGGTGCCTGACCCAGGGGCGGGGACATCCCTCTCCGGTTCCAACACCAAATCATAGGGCGTCGGCAACAGACCGAAATCGGTATAGAGCCACAATCCCAGCAGAGCGGCGGCGACCAATATCCATAGCCCTCGGGTGCCGGTCACGCCAACCGCCAGTCGCCGTCTGCGGCCATTGTCGGCCCTGGTTTGCTAGAAGCGGTCAAACGGGCTGCTCCGTCCGGGGATGCGCACGTGACAATAAACCTGCGCGACGGCGAGGGAGGCGCGGAGGACGTCGCCGACCTCTCGATATGTCGCCGGGGCCAGGCCGCTGACGCGGGAGGCGCCGCCATTGCCGGTCGAAACCTGTGACGACACACCGGCCATGTCGATCATTTCGGCCGACAATGTCGCCGGGGTGGTTGCCACGCGTCCCCGCCGCGGGCTTTCGGCGATGGTGACGCCGATGATGCGGCCGGTTTCGTCGAAGGCGGGGCCGCCGCTCAAACCGCCGAGTGAGGTGAGCCGGGCCGGTATTTCCTTTGCCGCCCAAACCTGAATTGGAAAAGTGGACCCGCCGCGCCCCCGGATCGTCGCTGCGCTGTCACCAAGATAGAAGGACAGGACATCCCCGGGCTTGCCGCCGGGATAGCCGAAGTGGAATCCGGCGGCGTTCCGTCGCGGCTGGTAGCTAGCTGTGACCACCGGCGGATGCGCGGGCGACAGCGGGAAATGAAGCAATGCGATGTCGGCCCCGGGATGCAGGATGGCTTTCGGGACTTTCTGGTCGGGCTTTATCGGTCTGCCCGGTTTGACCATCCAAATACTGTCGCATTGGTCGACGACATGGCGCGCCGTCAGCCACAATCCGCCAGAGATCGCGAAAGCGGTGCCGGTGGATCGCGTCCGGTCCGTATCCGCCTCGAGCAGCCAGCGCCGGACCGGCCCGCTATCCGCCCGCTGGTCGCCGAATTGCTGCGCCGTTTCGGGGGAAAATTTGGGCTGCGGGCTGGGGCGGCGCTGCCCGCCGGTGTCGAAATCGGTGACGAAGGACAGCACCATGAAGGCTGTCGTCAAAAGAAACCACAGAAGGCGGGTCTTCTTCACGGGTCAACCCGGGGCTCAGCCGGCCACCGCAGCGGCGATGATCGCCCCGACGGCCAGTTTCACCGCCATCATAACGATGGCGGGCGCGACCTCGTTCGCTTCGATCCGCGTTCGCATGTCCTGCATCACGAAATCGGTCGCCAGATAGGCGATCGCCTGCAGAATGACTGTCACCGTGCCCCAGACCAACAGATCCAAAAGGCCCAGGCTGGCATTCATTGCAAAGGCCAAGGGAATCGCGATGCCCAGTATGGCGCCCGCGAAGGTGATGCTTGCCGCCAGATTGCCCGACCGGATCAGCTCCAGTTCCTTGTAGGGCGTGACTTTCTCGTACACCCAAATCCCGATACCCAGCAGCAACAGGGTCGCGACGACATGCAATAAAAGGACGGGCAGGCCGGACCAGAGCGATAGCAGAACAGGTTCCATGACGGCTTTCCACTGTATTGGAGCAACCGGTGGATGCTATATCGCTTCGTGGTGGATCGTCATCCCGCAAGCGCCAATCAATAGACCCAATCGGAGGAAAACGTTTGACTGACGTGACGCGAAATCACGCGGAATGGCGCGCGGCGCGGGGAACGGGTGTGCGCGACGGCTTTGGCGTCCCTTCCTTCGCCTTGTTCACGACCATGATCGGCTTCGGCGCCATCGCCCGTGAAGCGGGTCTGGATATCTATGTGACGGTGGCGACGACGATGTTCGTTTGGGGCATGCCGGGCCAGGTCGCCTTCGCGGATCTTTATGCGGCGGGGGCAGGTGGGTTGGTGATTTTCACCGCGGTCGCTCTTGCCAATATGCGGATGCTGCCGATGACGGTTTCCGGCCTGCCGATGATGCGTCTGAAGGATCATAAACAGGGTTTGTTCAGGGACGTCGTCACCGCGCATCTGCTGGCGATTACCGGATGGGCGCAGCTCACCGCGGCGCGGAACAAGGTGCCGCCGATGGGCGTGCTGCCCTATTATCTGGGCTTCGTCAGCGTGGTCTATGTCGCCGCCAATCTCGGTACCGTCTTCGGCTATTACCTAAGCGATATCGTGCCGGACCCTGTCATCCGCGTCGCGGTTTATGTGACGCCGCTCTATATCGTTCTGCTGGTTTCCAGTGCCCGTGTCTGGGCCAACCGTTTTGCCGTCCTGCTGGGCGCGATCTTGGGGCCGCTGACCTATCCGCTGTTGGGTGACTGGTGTATCCTGGCGGCCGGTCTGGGCGGCGGAACCGCGGCCGTGATCGTCGCGCATATGACGGGGAGGGTGCCGGAATGACGCTTCCCGACGGCCTTGTTCCCTGGGGAATGATGGGTCTTGCGGTGGTCGCCACGTTCGGCTGGCGCATGATGGGGCTGGCGATGGCCGATCGGCTGGCCGACCACAAACTGCTCTTCGACTGGGTGAACACGGTCGCCTATGCCATGGTCGCCGGGTTGATGGTGCGGATCATCATCTTCCCGACCAATGTCACCGCGGAATCGCCGATGCTGGATCGTCTGGCGCCCTTTGCCGTTGCCTTGGCGGTGTGGTGGCTGCGCGGCAAGTCACAGATCCAGGGACTGTTCGCCGGCATGGTCGTCTTCGCGCTGCTTACTGTGGGGAGGGAGTATGGATTTCTTCCCTGACACGCCACTTTTATCGGTCTTGCAGGGACTGTGACCGTCCGCGACACTTCGGTCTGGTCCCGCCTTCCAGCATGAACCCACTGAAATAGGACGGTCGTGATTTGAACCGGCTGCCATATACCTGGGTCGTCGTTTTTTGTGCGTTGTGTTTTGCCGTCGGTCAATTTCACCGGGCAGCGGGCGGCATACTGTCGCCGGTCATCGCAGAAGAACTGAGCCTTTCCGCCTCTGCGCTGGGCAGCGTCATCGGCGCAATGTTCATTGCGACAATGGTGATGCAGATACCGGCGGGTATTGCGCTGGACCGGTTTGGACCGCGCCGGGTGCTTCCGTTGATGTTGGGAATAGCCGGTATCGGCAGCCTCGTCTTCTCACGCGCCGTCGAACTTGAATGGGTTTATGCCGGTCGCATTCTGCTCGGCGTTGGTTTCGCCTCGTCTTCGGCGGCGGCGCATATCCTGTTTTCTCGCTGGTTTCCGCTTGATCGCTTCGCCCAGGTTTCCGGCATCATGGTCGCGATCGGGGGTATTGGCGGGCTTACCGGAACCTATCCCTTGGCAACGATTGTCGATGTGGCCGGCTGGCGTCCGGCTCTTTTCGCCGTCGGTATCTTCACCCTGGCCATCGCCATTCTGGGGTCGGTAACCATCCGCAATGCGCCGCCGCATCTGCCGCGACCCGTCTTTCAACCGACAGGATGGCGACCGATGCTAAACGGATTCCGTGAAATTCTCGGAAACCGAAATTTCCCAAGACTGCTCGCCATGGGGACAGTCGCTTTCGCGCCGATCACCACAGTGGCTGGTCTGTGGGGTGGGCCGTATTTTCAGGAAGTCCATAATTTCGACACGCATGAGGCAGGGGCCGTCCTGTTCGCGCTGTTTCTGATGACCATGGTCGGGGGACTGGTCTTCGGTCCGCTCGACAGACTCCTGGGGACACGCAAGAAGGTCGTGATTGCGGGCGCCTTTGGGTCAGCGCTCTGCGTCGGGGGCGTTGCAGTCCTAGAGGATCTGCCGGCCTATGCCGTTATCGCGCTGCTGCTCGGCATGACGCTGTGCCAGAATTTTTATCTGACCTTGAACGCCCATAACCGGGCGCTGGTCGGCGACCATCTGGTGGGTCGGGCGTCGACCCTGATGACGGTTGCGGCCGTCGGCGGCATTCCGGTCATGCAGGGTGGATTTGGCGTCGCGCTCGACTGGGGGCGTTCGATCGGGTTGACGGTCGAACAGTCCTACCGGCTTGGATTTGGCTTCGTCGCGGCAAGCGTATTTCTTGCGGGCCTCGTCTATCTCACGGCGGAAGACCGAAAGCCCTAACGGCAAGGAACCTGGGCCGGACGACCGGCGATCAGATAGAATCCTTCGGCTTTTCTTTGGGTGCCGGGTCCGGCGTCTTCTCCGTCTCCGGGTGGATGCGGCGAATGATGATGTCGCCGTTGGGCAGGATCTCCGGCGTCTCGTATTGCGGAATGCTGCCGATGAAGAGGTCCAGCGCCGACAGCAGTTTCGCCAAGCCGTCCCGGGCCAGTTCCTCGGGCGATTTTTCCTGCGCCAGGGCGGGCGCGCCGGCGACGCAAAGGGAAAAGGCGATGGCGGCGGGCGCCAGAAACTTCTTCATGATGATTATCCTTGTAAGTCCGCCGAGTTCTTATCGCATGAATACGGCCAAATTAAGACCTGCATGCTAGGATTTGGGTTTCGGGGCATCTGCTTCAAGTCCTTAATACCCTTTCCCTTTTCGACGCGTTGGGGCATGGTGCCGTCCGGTTTGGGGTCGCCCTGCTGCGCGGCCCGGAAGGTCTATATAGAAGATCTACGAAGAGGGGTCAGCGATGAGCGATAACCAATACGACGTGGTCGTTGTCGGCGGTGGACCGGGCGGCTATGTGGCCGCGATCCGCGCCGCGCAATTGGGATTGAAAACCGCTTGCGTGGAAATGCGCGCGACCCTTGGCGGCACCTGCCTGAATGTCGGCTGTATCCCGTCGAAAGCCTTGCTGCATGCCTCCGAACGGTTCGAGGAGGCGGAACACGGGTTGGAAGCGCTGGGCATCAAGACCGGCGGCGTGAAGCTCGACCTGAAAGGCATGATGGGCCACAAGGACAAGGTTGTCGGCGACAATGTCAAAGGCATCGAATTTCTGTTCAAGAAGAACAAGATCGATTGGATCAAGGGCAAGGGCAGGCTGAAGTCGGGAACCGAGGTGGAAATCACCGAAGGGCCGGACAAGGGCAAGACCGTGGCCGCCAAGAACATCATCATCGCAACGGGATCGGAATCGACGCCGATCCCGGGTGTCGAGGTGGACGAGAAGCAGATCGTCACCTCCACCGGCGCGCTGGAATTGGGCAAGGTGCCGAAGAAGCTGGTCGTCATCGGCGGCGGCGTGATCGGGCTGGAACTGGGGTCGGTCTGGGCCCGGCTGGGTTCGGAAGTGCTCGTGGTCGAATTCCTCGACCGTATCCTGCCCACCAATGACGGGGAAATCTCGAAGAACTTCCAGCGCATCCTGAAAAAGCAGGGAGTTGAGTTCAAACTCTCCTCCAAGGTTACCTCCGCGAAGACGTCGAAGACCGGCGTGACGCTGACGGTCGAACCGGCCGCGGGCGGGGATGCGCAGGAAATCAAGGCAGACGTCGTTCTGCTGTCGGTCGGCCGCCGTCCCTATACCGAAGGTCTGGGGCTGGAGGAATTGGGGATCGAAACCGACAAGCGCGGGGTCATCCAGGTCGACGATCATTACCGGACCAAGGTGCCGACGGTCTACGCGATCGGCGACTGCATTCCAGGCGCCATGCTGGCTCACAAGGCCGAGGACGAAGGTGTCGCCTGTGCGGAAATGATCGCTGGCCAGAAGCCCCATATCAACTATGACGCCATTCCGGGCATCGTCTACACATGGCCGGAAGTCGCCTCCGTCGGGAAGACGGAGGAAGAGTTGAAGGAAGCGGGCATTGCCTACAAGTCCGGCAAGTTCCCCTTTACGGCCAACGGCCGGGCGCGGGCGATGAACGCCACGGAAGGCTTCGTGAAGATCCTTGCCGACAAGACGACGGACAAGGTGCTCGGTTGCCACATCATCGGACCGGATGCCGGCGGGCTGATCCACGAGATCGTCACCATCATCGAATTCGGCGGATCGGCGGAAGACGTGGCGCGGACCTGCCACGGTCATCCGACGCTGAACGAAGTGGTGAAGGAAGCCGCGCTCGCCGTCGACAACCGCACCATTCACATGTAGCTGCCGGCGGGCCGGTTACACCCGGACTGACCCGGCCTATGGGGTAACGCCGTGGCCCTGCCGGCCTCCACACAGTCTGACGCGGACAGCCGGGCTGTCGGCATGGGTATGGTGGCGGCCATAGCCGCTTTCATGCTGCTTCCCTTCGGCGATGCGATCGGCAAATTCCTGGTGACCCAGGACATGCCGGTCGTGCAGGTCACCTGGGGCCGCTGGTTCTTTCATTCTTTGCTGCTGACGCCTTTGGTCCTGCTCCGCTACGGCAGGGCCTGTTTCCGTATTCCCAATCCGGCGGTTCAATTCAGCCGCGCCGCGGCACTGGCCATGGCGACGGTCTTTTTCTTCGGCGCACTGGGGCATATTCCGCTCGCCAACGCGACAGCGGTGCTGTTCGTCGCGCCGCTGCTGGTCGTTGCGATGTCCGCGCTCTTTCTGCGGGAAAAGGTCGGTCCGCGCCGCTGGGGCGCGGTGGTGGCCGGTCTGGCCGGCGTGCTGCTGATTGTCCGACCCGGTATCGGCAGTGGTGAAGTGAGCGGCGGATTTCTGCAGGTCGGCTCGGCTCTGGCGCTCGGCGCGGCGGTTTGTTTCGCGCTTTACATGGTGCTCACCCGGCGGGCGGCCGGCCACGCGCCGCCGCTCGTCGCGCTGTGGTGGATGGGGATGGTCGGGATGGCGCTCACGTCGGTCTTCGCCATCCCGGACTGGCAGCCGCTGACGGCGGACCAATGGGGACTGATGGCCGGGATCGGTCTGGTCATGCTGACCGGGCATCTGATGGTGTTCTGGGCGGCGGACCGGATCGAGGCTTCCGCCCTGGCCGTGACGCCGTATCTCGAGATGGTGACCTCCACGGTGCTGGGATATCTCGTCTTCGGTGATTTTCCCGAAGTGCTCACGTGGGTCGGCTGCGGGATTGTCATCGCCGCCGGCCTTTTTGTGGCGTGGCGCGAACACGCTGCCTCCGCCCGGAAGACCTGAAGCGGCGACCCGTTGGGCAAGGCCTGCTAGCCCCCTCCCCAAGTTGATTTCATTGACACCCGGTTCCGCATGGCCGGAAACTCCCTGAAGACGCGATGGCTTTGAATGGGAGACGGATAATGACAGACCGGGTGGTGGATTTCGTTCGAATGGAAGACGGAACCAAGGAAGAATACGATCTCCTGGAAAGCTATGAGAAGCCTTTCCGGGATGGGGTGGCGGACCGATTGCTGACCCATCTGAAGACGCTGGATGACAGTACCGGCGGCTACAAGGTCACGCGCCTCGGCCATTCGCTGCAATCGGCGACCCTCGCCTATCGCGACGGAGCGGATGAGGAAATGATCGTCGCTGCGCTGTTCCACGATATCGGCGACATGCTGGCGCCCTCGAATCATAGCGATTTCGCCGCCGCCGTGCTCAAGCCCTATGTCAGCGAGAAGACGCATTGGATCGTCAAACATCACGGCGTCTTCCAGATGTACTACTACGCGCATCATCTGGGCGGGGATCGCGATGCCCGCGACCGGTTCAAGGATCACCCCTGGTATGCCGATTGCGAGTATTTCTGCGACAAGTACGACCAGAATGCTTTCGACCCGGATTACGACACACTGCCGCTCGATTTCTTCGAGCCAATGGTGCACCGCGTCTTTGCGTCCTCGAAGTTCGAGAATCTCGACCACGCGCCCGATGCATCGACATCGGTCGCGGCCGAGTGATGGGTAGCCCGCAACAATGACCGCGTTTCACGCCACGGCGGTCGACCATAAAGCGCTGCGCGCCTATCGGTTGGGAAGGGTCCGGGAGCAACTGCGACGCCGCGACTACGGCGCCATCCTGCTCTACGATCCGGTCAATATCCGTTACGCGACGGACACGTCCAACATGCAGGTTTGGACCCTGCATAACGCCGTCCGTTATGTCTTCATACCGACCGAAGGCCCGGTCACGTTGTTCGACTTCCACGGATGCGCGCATTTGTCCTCGGAAATCGAAGTCGTCGACGAGATCAGGCCGGCCACGGGCTGGTTCTATTTCGGCGCCGGAGATGAAGGCCCGAAACGGGTCCAGTCCTGGGCCGACGAACTGCTCGAACTGATCCGGGAACGGTGCGGCGGCAATCACCGTATCGCGGTCGACAAACTGGACCCGATGGGCGTCTGGGCGCTGCAGGAACGCCAGATCGACATTCAGGACGGCCAGCAAGTGATGGAAATCGCCCGCGAGGTGAAGAACAGCCTGGAATTGGCCGCGATGATGGAATCGATCAACGCCTGCCAGGAAGGCATGCGCCGGATGCGCGAAGCCTTGGAACCCGGGATTACCGAGAACAAATTGTGGTCCATCCTTCACCAGACCAACATTGAGTTGGGTGGGGAGTGGATCGAAACGCGGTTGTTGACCTCCGGCCAGCGGACAAATCCGTGGTTCCAGGAATGCAGCCACCGTGTGATTCAGAAGGGCGATCTGGTCAGTTTCGATACCGACCTGATAGGGCCGAACGGGTATTGCTCCGATGTGTCGCGCACCTGGCTATGCGGCGGCGGCAAGCCCAACGACGAGCAACGGCGGCTCTATGCGGTCGCGCGGGAACAGATCCGCTTCAATATCGACCTGCTGCGGCCCGGCATGAGCTTCAAGGAATTCTCGGAAAAAAGCTTCAGGCTGCCTGATGAGTTCGCCGCGAATCGATATTCCGTCGTTTTCCATGGGGTCGGGTTGGCCGATGAATACCCCGGCGTGGTCTATTCGCAGGATTGGGAACACGGCGGCTATGACGGAATGATCCAGGACGGCATGACGGTCTGCATAGAGAGCCTCGTCGGGACCGAAGGCGGCCGGGAATGCATCAAGCTGGAAGAACAGGTCCATGTCACGGCGGCGGGCGCCAAAGTGCTCAGTTCCTATCCGTTCGAGGATCATTGGCTCTAGCAGCCAGCCTACCGCGCCCTGGGATGCGCCTTGGCGTATTCCATCATCAGGGTCGCGGTGTCGACCTGGGTGTAGCGCTGGGTGGTCGAGAGCGAGGCGTGACCGAGGAGTTCTTGGATCGTCCTTAGATCGCCGCCGCCGGCCAGCAGATGGGTGGCGAAGGAATGGCGCAGCGCGTGGGGCGACGCCGTTTCCGGCAGGCCCAACCCGCGGCGCGCGGTCTGCATCACTTTCCGCGCCATCGACGGGTTCAAGCGCTTGCCCTTCGCGCCGATGAAAAGCGGCCCGCTCGGGCCTGGCGTGTAGGGGCACAGTTTGCGGTATGCGGCGATCGCGTCCCATACGACCGGCAACAAGGGCGTCAGGCGTTCCTTCCGCCCCTTGCCGATGACCCGCAGCATGGCGCTGCCCTTCTGCCTTTCCGGAATATCCGATTGATTCAGGTCCAACGCCTCGGCGATGCGAAGGCCGCATCCGTAGAGTAGCGAAACCAAGGCGCAATCCCGTGCGCCGATCCAGGGTTCGGCGGCCAGCAGGTCGATCTCGTCAATCAGGATTTCGGCATCCGCCTGCGAGAGGGCTTTGGGCACGGAGGAGGGAATCTTCGGCCCGCGGATGGCGCGGACGGCATGGTTCTCGCCCCGGCCTGTCTTTTCCAGCCATTTGTAAAAGGTCCGAACGGTGGACAGGGCCCGCGCATTACTGGTCGCACTCAAGCCGTTTCTGACCCGAAAGGCCAGCCAGGCACGGAAATCAGAGGGTTTCAGGGCCTCCAACACGCCGATCGTCAGGTCTTCGCCGGCATGTTCGGCGATAAAGGGGAAGAATGATATAAGGTCCCTGGAATAGCTGGCGACGGTGTTCGGGGAAACGCGGCGTTCCATGCGCAGCCAATCGAGGAAGGCTGCAAAAATCGGTTGGATGCCCGGCGGGATCGCCAGGGGGATTTCGGTGGGGGCGTCGGTTTCCCCCGAGCCGGACGATGTGTCAGTCCTCGTCATCGTCCGGAAGGTCCAGCCATACGCGAACCAGCTTCTCCAGAACGCGGGCCAGGAATTGCAGCAGTTCCGTCGCCTGGCCGCCGTGGAAACGCGTGCGGTCCCGGCTGCCGAAGGCGAGCAGGGCCGGCGGCGCATCGCTGGAGATATCGAGCCTGACCAGCGCCTGGGATGCGATCAGCGTCGCCGCCGATCCGAAAATCGCCGGATCGGCCGAAACGTCCTGTTCCAGCAGAATCGAATGCCGCCCACGCAACGCGCTTGCCACGGACCCTTCCGCGAGCAGGCGCAAGGATTGTACCGGTACGCCGAAGACGCCGTTCGATTCGACGCACAGCGTGACCGCGTCCACATCCAGCAGGACGGCGAGGTCGACCGTCGCGATTTGGATCAGTTGTTCGAAGGATGTCGCGTCCAGCAGCTTCAACACACATTCGTGGATGCGTGCGGTGGTCGACAGGTTGTCGCGGCTATTGTCGATCAACAGGCGGGCGACGTCCTCGGTCTGTTCCACCTTTTCCCGCAGACGGCCGATCAAGGCCTGCTGAAGGTCGATCACCCCATCGCCCAAATCGCGGTCCGGCAGGGATAATACGCTCAGCGCCTCGGCGTTTTCCAGCAGGAAACCGGGATTGTCCTGCAGGAACCGCAATACCTGGTCCTTGTCGATCACGGCGACTTTCTGCGCCGGTTCCGATCCGCTTGCCATATTCAAACGCCCCCGAAGACCTGCCGCATGTACCCCAAACCTCTACAGAATCGCCATTATTACAGAATCGTCTGACCGGTTTTCGCCCAATCCGCCAGGAAGGCAGCCAGGCCCTTGTCGGTCAGGGGATGATTGAACATTTGCCGCAATACGTTCGGCGGCAAGGTGGCGACACCGGCGCCCAACTGGCCGGCGACGACGACATGGCGCGGCCCACGGATCGACGCGACCAGGACCTCTGTGGCGAAATCGTAATTCGCATAGATGTCGCATATGTCGGCGATCAACTGCATGCCGTCTTCACCGATATCGTCCAACCGCCCGACGAAGGGGGAAACGAAGGTGGCGCCGGCTTTCGCGGCCAGGATTGCCTGCGCGGCGGAGAAGCACAGCGTGACATTGACCATGGTGCCCGCGTCGCTCAACGCCTTGCAGGTCTTCAGCCCGTCCGGCGTCAACGGAACCTTGATGGTCACGTTGTCGGCGATGGCGGTCAGCTTCGCGGCTTCCTTCATCATCGTTTCATGGTCGGTCGCGACGCATTCTGCGCTGACGGGGCCATCGACCACGTCGCAGATTTCAGCCACCACATCCAGGAAGTTTCGCCCGGTCTTGGCGATCAGGGACGGGTTCGTCGTCACGCCGTCGACCAATCCCGTTGCCGCCAAATCGCGAATCTCGTCAATGTCGGCGGTATCGATGAAGAATTTCATGCGTGTCTCTCGTCTTTCGCTTGGGTTGGGGCGCGGCTTGTGTCGCGCCCGTTCCGGCTATAATGCCGGAAACAGTCAGGCCCTTTGTGGGTTCCCCCTGTATGGAATTCCCACAGGTGACACTCCTGCGAGTCGTCTATAAGGGCAAACCCGGTCGGAAAATCCGGTCACCGACAGCAAGGAGAAATCTACCCCATGCCGCCGTCCGCTGCCAATTCGGCCAAGACGCCGGAAAGCCGCCCGGCGGGCGATAGGGTGATGGTCGAACCGGGCGCGCGCGTCAAGGTCCTGATCCCGCTACCGTTGGACGGTCCCTACGATTACCGGCTTCCCGTTGATATGACGGCGGAAATCGGATCCTTCGTCGCCGTGCCGCTGGGAAACCGCCTGGTCGCGGGCGTGATCTGGGGTCTGTCCACCGACAGTACGGTGCCGGAGGAAAAACTGCGGGAAATCGCCAGCTTGTTGGAGGTCCCGCCGTTGCCGCATGCGAATCGGTCCTTCGTGGAATGGGTCGCCGGCTATTATCTCGCTCCGCTTGGCAACGTTCTGCGCATGGCGATGAGTGTCGCTTCCGCCTTGGAGCCACCGAGCACTAAACCCGCCTACCGCCGCGCGGATGTCGACATCGAGGCTCTCAAGATAAAAGCGACACCGGCCCGGCGGCGTGTGTTGGATGCCGCGTCAGACGGTTTCGCGCATCCGGCGAGCGAATTGGCGAACATGGCCGGGGTTTCCACTTCGGTGATCAAAGGGTTGGCCGACGGCGGTGCGCTGGAGACTGTCCGGATACCGGATGAGGCGCGCTGGACGCCGCCGGATGCCAATCTGCCGGGACCGGACCTCTCCGGTGATCAAAAATTGGCGGCGGATCAAGCCGTCGCGGCGGCGAATGACGGGTTTTCCGTCACCTTGCTCGACGGCGTCACGGGGTCGGGCAAGACGGAAGTCTATTTCGAGGCGATCGCGGCGACGTTGTCGGCCGGCAAGCAGGTCCTGGTCCTGCTGCCGGAAATCGCGTTGTCGTCGCAATGGCTGGCGCGGTTCGAGCAGCGATTCGGCGCGGCTCCGGCGGAATGGCATTCGGACCTGACCCAGGGGCAGCGCCGGCGGACCTGGCGCGGCATTGCCGAGGGGCGCGCGCGGATCGTCGTCGGCGCGCGCTCGGCCTTGCATCTTCCCTATCCCGAACTGGGCCTGATCGTCGTGGACGAGGAACACGAAACCGCTTTCAAGCAGGAAGACGGCGTCGCCTATCATGCGCGGGACATGGCCGTGGTGCGCGGGCGGCTGGCGGATTTTCCGGTCATCCTGGTTTCCGCGACACCCTCGCTGGAAAGCCTGCTGAACGCCAAGGAAGGACGCTACCGACTGCTGCATCTTCCGGAACGCCACGGCGTGGCGACAATGCCGAGCGTAGATCTGGTCGACATCACCAAGGACAAACCGGGGCGCCAGCAATGGCTGACACCGAGCTTGCGCAAAGCGCTGGAGGACAATCTGGCGGCCGGCGAACAGTCGCTGCTGTTCCTGAACCGTCGGGGCTATGCGCCGCTTACCCTGTGCCGAACCTGCGGGCACCGGTTGGCCTGCCCGAACTGCTCCGCCTGGCTGGTGGAGCACCGTTTCACGCGCAGCCTGCAATGCCATCACTGCGGCTTCACGACCGGTGTGCCTCAAGATTGCCCGTCCTGCGAGGACAAGGACAGCTTCGCGGCCTGCGGGCCCGGCGTCGAGCGGTTGCTGGAGGAGGCGACGCTTTTGCTGCCGGAGGCCAGGATCGAGGTCGTCACCTCCGATACCGTTCGCGGTCCGCTGCAGGCGGCTGCTTTCGTGGAACGGATGGAGAAGGGCGAAATCGATGTCGTGATCGGCACCCAGATCGTGGCCAAGGGGTATCATTTTCCAAGGCTGACGCTGGTTGGGGTCGTCGACGCGGATCTGGGGTTGAACGGCGGTGACCTCCGCGCCGGGGAACGGACGTACCAGTTGATGTATCAGGTCGCTGGCCGCGCCGGGCGGGAAGGCCTGCCGGGGCGCGTCCTGCTGCAAACCGCCAGTCCGGCCGCACCGGTGATGCAGGCCTTGGCGCGCCATGACCGTGACGGTTTTCTGGGGGCGGAACTCGACATGCGGGAAGAGTTCGATTTCCCACCCTTCGGCCGATTGGCCGCGTTGATCGTCTCCGGGCCCGACGAGGGCATGGTGGACCGGGTGGCCCAGGCGATCGGCAGGGCCGCGCCGCATGGCAAGGGATTGACGGTGTTGGGGCCGGCCCCCGCGCCGCTTGCGTTGCTCCGTGGGCGCCATCGCCGGCGGTTGTTGTTGAAGACGAGCCGGGAGGTCAGCGTCCAAAAGGTCCTGGTCGACTGGCTGGGCAAGGTGACGGTGCCCAACGCCGTCCGCCTTCAGGTTGATGTGGATCCTTACAGTTTCTTGTAGGCGGGGACTTTTTGCGGGTAGGGAACGCTTCCCGATGGATCGGGCGAAAGGAATGTCATGAAGCGCGTGTTGGTTTTCGCCCTGTACGGTGCCGTCGTCGGCATTCTTTATACGCAGATCGCCTATGAGGTCGGCGCCTCCAGCGCCATGCGCGGTGCCTATGTCGGGACGGTGATCGCGTCTCTCGCCGGGGCCTTCGAGGTGTTCGGCGCACGCGGCAGATGGAAGCGTTTTTTCCTGGCCATTCCGTTTACGGCGGCACTCGTTCTGCGCACGTTCGTCTATACGGCGATCATCCTCGTCGCGCTGGTGTCGCAGCATCTCGTGGCGCCGAACGAGGATGTGACGTTCGGGCGGTTCCTTCTCGATACCCGGAAAGACGTCGTATTCTCGCTTATCGCGTCCTTCGTCTTCAACTTCGTTTACGCAATTCACGAATTGCTGGGGCCGAAGGTTCTTTTCCGCTTCCTGATCGGCCGTTACCACCGCCCGACGCGGGAGGAACGGGTCTTCCTGTTCCTGGACATGGTCGGCAGCACGCATCTGACCGAGAAACTGGGCGATGTCGCCTTCCACGGCATGCTGAACGATTTTTATATCGATCTGACCGACCCGATCCTGCGGCGGCGGGGAGAAATCCACCGCTATGTCGGGGATGAGATGGTGGCCTCCTGGCCGGTGGGCGACGGGCTTCGAAACGCGAACTGCATCCTGGTGGTGGGTGAAATCTTTTCCGCCCTGGAAGCCAGGCGGTCCTATTACCAAGACACGTACGGCGTATTCCCCGCCTTTCGGGCGGGGCTGCACCTGGGACCGGTGGTGATCGGGGAAATGGGCTCCGCCAAGAAGGAGTTCGTGTTCGTCGGCGATGCGGTCAACGCGACGGCGCGGATCGAACAGGCCTGCCGCACCTTCGACCGGGACGTTATTGCGTCGGGCGAGTTGATCGACAGACTCGGCGCGCCGCCCGGCGTGGCGGTCGAGGATTTGGGCGAATTCGAGCCCCGGGGACGCAGCAACAAGATTCGACTTTTCGCCCTCCGCTACGCCCGCTGAGGGGAGCGGGGCCGAACAACAAGGCGAATCCGGCAGTGCTATTTAACGCAACATATCGACGTTGCAGGCCGGACCAGCCGAGATGCTTGGAAAGTAAAGGGTTTCCCAGGACCTCTCGCCAGCTTGAACAGGCCATGCCCCTATGCTACATCCCTGCCGCGCGGAGGATTCCGAGCGCGCGTGGACTTAGGAAAATCCTGCAATTTGCCGGCTGACCTGCTCGAAAAAGGTTGCGTCAGACGGCAGGGTTCCTATAAACGGCGGCGCGCGCGGGATGAATGCCCGCCAATAAGTCTTTTGGGGAAGTTTGCCACGGGTTTTCGGGTCCTGGCGAACAAGCAAAACAGGGGTCTCCATATCGTGGCTGCCAAAGGTGGTGTGAACGAAATCGCCGCTCGCTACGCGAAGGCGCTGTTCGACCTCGCGGACGAGCAGAAAGAACTGGATTCGGTTGCGCAGGATCTCCGCACGGTTCAGCAGTTGGTTTCCGAAAGCGACGACATGCGCCGCATGGTGCGCAGCCCGGTGATTTCCCGGACGGACCAGGGCAAGGCCATGGCCGCTATCCTGGAAAAAACAGACGCATCGGAACTGACCAGCAAATTCATCGGTTATCTCGCATCCCAGCGCCGGCTGTTCGCGTTGGGTGCGATCACGAAGGCCTTTCTCGCCAAGCTGGCTGCGCGCCGCGGTGAAGTGACGGCGGAAGTTACCTCCGCTCGCTCGCTCAACGACGCACAGTTGGCCGCGGTGGAAGAAGCCTTGAAGAAAGTTGTCGGCGGCAAGGTTGCCGTGGAACATCGGGTCGATCCCTCATTGATCGGCGGGCTGATCGTACAGGTCGGCAGCCGCATGGTGGATTCGTCCCTGGCGACGCAATTGCAGAAACTCAAGCTTGCAATGAAGGGGGCTTAGGGCATGGAACTCCGGGCCGCGGAAATTTCCGCAATCCTCAAGGACCAGATCGCCAACTTCGGCACCGAAGCGGATGTGGCCGAAGTCGGCCAAGTCATCTCCGTCGGGGACGGGGTCGCGCGTGTCTACGGACTTGATAATGTTCAGGCCGGTGAAATGGTCGAATTCCCGGGCGGCATCAAAGGGATGGCGCTGAACCTGGAAGCCGACAATGTCGGTGTCGTCATTTTCGGTGACGACCGCGACATTAAGGAAGGCGACACGGTCAAGCGTACCGGTGATATCGTGGCCGTTCCGGTCGGCAAGGGCCTGCTGGGGCGCGTTGTCGACGGTCGTGGCGACCCGCTCGACGGCAAGGGTC
>CAYGKA010000025.1:12994-65582 GCA_964350445.1 uncultured Flavobacteriaceae bacterium | reverse complement strand
TGAAGCGTCACATCCCGTTCCCGATGACAAGGGCATGGCGGCGGCGCAGGAAATCATGAAAGCGGTTGGCGGCCTGACGGAAAAAGACCTTGTCATCTGCCTGATATCCGGCGGCGGGTCCGCCCTTCTGACGGTCCCGGCGGGCGATATGACGCTGGCGGACAAGCAGGCGGTCAACAAGGCGCTGCTGGCGTCCGGCGCGACGATCGATGAGATGAATTGTATCCGAAAGCATCTCTCCAAGATCAAGGGTGGACGGCTTGCGGCCGCCTGTGCGCCGGCGAAAGTGGTCAGCATCCTGATATCGGACGTGCCCGGCGACGATCCGCAGGTCATCGCCTCGGGCCCGACCGTGCCGGATGCGACGACTTTCGAGGAAGCCCGTCGCCTTGTGCGCCACTACGACATGAAGCTTCCTGCCGCGGCGACGGCGATCCTTGAACAGGGCGCCGAGGAAACCCCGAAGCCGGGCGATCCAATTTTTGAGAATACCGAAACCCGGATGGCGGCAGCGCCGCGCCTGTCCCTCGTCGCGGCCGCGGAAGTGGCCCGAAAGGCCGGTTACACGCCGCTGATCCTGGGGGACAGCCTGGAAGGCGAAAGCCGGGAGGTCGGGACTGTTCTGGCCGGCATCGCCCGGTCCGCCCAGATGCACGGCACGCCTGTGCCGGTGCCCGCTGTTTTGCTGTCGGGCGGGGAAACGACGGTGACCCTGCGCGGTGACGGTCGGGGCGGGCCGAACGCCGAATGCGTATTGGGCTTGGCGCTTGCCTTGGATGGCCAGGCCGGGATTTCGGCGCTGTGCTGCGATACGGATGGGATAGATGGTTCGGAAGACAATGCCGGGGCGATGATCGATCCCGACATATTGGAGCGCGCAAAGGCCGCCGGGTTGGATGCCGCGGCGTTCCTTCGCAACAACGACGCCTATGGTTTCTTTCAGGCGATTGACGGATTGGTGGTCACCGGGCCGACGAAGACGAACGTCAACGATTTTCGGGCCATCGTGGTGGAACCCCTCGACGAATGACGGCGTTCAGCCCAGCTTTCTGAAGATCCAGTTCGCGGAAAAGCCTGCGGCCATGGCGATGACGATAGCCAGAATGCCGTGTAGCGCGGGGAACGAATTGGCTATTCGGAATATCTGGGCGCCCGCGCCAACCTTGCTGACGAAGAGCGGCGTGGTTTGGCCGCTTTGGATTTCGCCGTTTCGCGCCAGAAGCGTTTCGATCACATAGGTTCCGATCGGCACGTTCGACGGAAAGTGGACGGTCGTCCTGAACAATCGTTGACCGCGCCGCTGGATGGTACCGGGAACCGTACTATACAGCCCGTGCGTCTGCTGGTTCCTGATCAGCGACGCCCGAAAATCCTCGACCTCGTCCGACACGGCATCCTGTGGCGGGATCATCCGGATATTCTGCGCGCCGATTTGGTGGCGTTGCAGAACCGGCAGCGGCAGCCCTTCCGTTGCCCCTTGCGTCATCGCGACGTAATAAAAGGAAGGGGCTTCGTCGAATGCCATGGAGGCACGGTTCATCCAGATTCCGGCAACACGTTCCTTGCGGCGAACGGTGATCGCCGTCGGCGGGCCGTGCACGACCACGATCACATCGCCGTCTTCCTCAATCGACCCGAAAAGCAGGAGCTCCGTCCCCGTGAACCCTGTGGTGATGGCGACCAAATGGTCGGACAAATCGGCGATCAGCGGTTCGGCCCGCGCTTTGGACGCAACCGTCAACGCGGCGGCGATCGCGGTTATCAGGATTATCTGAGCAAGGCGGGGTGCCGATATCATCAATCCGCCCCGTCAGTGCCCGATGCCGCTGGGGAAACTCAGCGAGTAGACGTCATCGGGCGGAATGATCAGGTCCAACAGGATCTTGATGCAAACGATCAGAACCATTGCGGCGAGCAGGCCGCGCAATTGCTCGCCACGCAGTTTTGCGCCAAGCCGGGTTCCGAACTGCGCCCCGATCACCGACCCGATCAGCAGCAACAGGGCAAGCAGGATATCGACCGTCTGGTTCAGGTAGGATTGCAGGAAGGTCGCGTTCGCGGCGACGAAGATGATTTGGAAAAGGGAGGTTCCGACGACGACGGATGTCGGCATACCGAGCAGATAGATCATCGCCGGCACCATCACGAAGCCACCGCCGACCCCCATGATCGCGGAAAGAACGCCGACGACGAAGCCGATCGTCAGCGGCAGGAAAGCGCTGATGTAAAGCTGCGAGCGCCGGAACCGCATCTTGAACGGCAATCCGTGCAGCCAATTATGCTCGTGCAGTTTGCGGCCCGTTCCCGCCTTGCCGGATTTCGTCCGCATCATTGCCTTGACGCTTTCGACCAGCATCAGAGACCCGATGACCCCCAGGAAGATGACGTAGGAGAGTTTGATGACCAAGTCGATCTGACCCAAGGTCCGCAGCAGGGCGAAGAGCCAGACGCCGAAAGTGGACCCGACGATACCGCCGACCAACAGCACGGTGCCCATCTTGAAGTCGACATTCCCGCGGCGCCAATGCGCCATAACGCCGGAAACCGACGTCGCCACGATCTGACCTGCTTGGGTGCCGACGGCAACGGGGGAAGGAACGCCGATGAAAAACAGCAACGGGGTGAGAAGGAAACCGCCGCCGACTCCGAAAATCCCCGAGAGCACACCAACGCCCACACCCATCCCCAGAATGAGGAAGATGTTCACCGACATCTCCGCGATGGGCAAATAAACGTGCATTGGTTAGCCAGGCATGACTCTAGTCGGCCAGGACGACCATCGAAGGAAAGACCACAAAGGACAGTGGCACAGAAACCCCAATGACGCTGACGTATTTTCGATCATGAATTTAAATCAGATTCGACAAGGTGTTGCACCTGTTCTTACGTGCGTTCGGGCCATATATTTCCGATTCACGCCAATACGTTGCTGCAATGCATCAATGTGAGGGCGTTTCTCGATGAGACAGGTGGTATTTGACGATGCATGAACCCGGAACCGAAGATTTTCGATTGGATGCCACGGGGCTGCTGTGTCCGCTGCCGGTCCTCAAGGCGCGGAAGGCGTTGAAGCCGATGGCCAGCGGCGACCGGCTGGTCATTCTGGCAACCGACCCCGGCGCGGTCGCCGATTTTCAGTCATTTTGCGAGGCTCAGGGTCATACGCTGGTCGAATGGTCCGAAAAGGACGGCGAATACCGGTTCGAAATCCGGAAAGTTTGATCGTTAGGGTTTCTTAACCAGTTCCGAAGTACCCTGGTTTGCACTAACATCGCTGAAAATGCCGATACTACATCGGCTACTCAAATCGGGTGAGGATGCAATCATGACCCATTTTCTGATGTCGGACGTCAATCCGGGCGGGATGAAGCTCGAAGAAATTTTGGCGGTGATCCGCCGGGACATTCTCTACCGGTGTACGAAGATCATGGAAGATCAGCGGTCGGAAGCGAAACACGTCCTGGAAAACAACATTGAGATTCTGTCGCTGCTCTCCGAAGCAATCAACCTTGCGGAAGATTCAACGCATACGCTCGACAAGGCGTTCGGAACGCGCGGCCTCGACGGGCCCCGGATCGGGGAAGAGTAGGACTTTGTCCGATGAGGAGTCCCGGCCCGCGGTCAGGACTTCTTGACGAGGTCGGTGATTGAAACGGCCAAGTGGTCTTCGACCACGACGACCTCTCCCCGCGCAATGGATTGGCCACTGACGCGGATTTCCACAGTATCGCCGACGCGCCGGGCCAGTGCGATGACCGCGCCGCGGCCGATTTTCAAAAGATTGCTGACCTTCATCTCGGCCGTGCCGAGGACGGCCGTCAAATCGACGACGATGTCCTGAACCGCGCCCGGATGCAGGCTGAGCCTTGCGGCCAAGGCGCCGCCCAGTGTTTCAGGTTCGTTGCCGCCGCCACCACTGCCGCCACCACCACCCTTTTGGTCGGCGGCCATTGCGGCGGCCATGTCCATATCGTCGAGTGCGACATCGGGCGCATCCCCGCCGGCGCGCTCGGCCTGTTCGGCAGCGATGGCGGCCGCCATGTCGTCTTCGTCAAAATCGTCGTCATCGCTACCGCCGGCGGCGCGTTCTGCCTGTTCGGCGGCGATGGCGGCTGCCATATCGTCTTCGCCCATAAGGTCGTCGTCATTTTCGTCGGACATGATGCGTCCTCATCGCATGAAAAGGGGTCGGCAAATGCCTACACACCACCATGCAAACAGTGTACCGCTGATTCCGATCCGGGTCTAACCTGGACTACCAACAGGCCTGCGCCCCCGTCTTTCCGGACTAAGTGGTTGCTTGAACAGGGGACGATGGGCGAGGATTCGGTTCGGTCGGCCGACATTGGTTGCGGCATTTTTCCGAGGGAAAGAGGGTTAGATGGTGGAAGAAAATCTCGAAACAGTGACCGCGTTGCTCGACACCGCCATCGCTTTCGCCGTGCAATACGGTTTCCAGATACTCGGCGCCCTGGTCGTTCTGCTCATCGGCCTCAAAGTGGCCGGTTTCTGCGGCAGGAAAGTGGCCGTTCTGTGCGAGGCCCGAAACATCGACATCACGCTGGCCAGATTCATCGGCAATGTTGTGAAGATCATTCTGATCGGTGTCGTCATCATCGTGACGCTCGGCAATTTCGGCATCACCATCGCCCCGTTCATCGCCTTGGCCGGCGCGTCGGCTTTCGGCGCGACCATGGCGCTGCAAGGGCCGCTGTCGAACTACGGCGCCGGTCTGTCGATCATTCTGACGCGTCCATTCGTGGTCGGAAACACGATCAACGTCCAGGGGGTAAGCGGCGTGGTCGAAGAAATCACCCTGGCGCAAACCGTGCTGGTCGGCGAGGACGGCGAGCGGATTACCGTTCCGAACAAGGAGGTCGTCGGCCAGGTCATCGTCAATTCGCGTGAAAAACGGGTCGTTCAAACGAAGATCCAGGTCACCGCGAGCCAGGACCCCAAACGGGTTGTCACGCTGATCCGGGAAGCCTTGAAAGAGGTTCCGGACCTGGAGGGCGATCCCGGTCCGTTGGTCGGCATTCACGACTTCGCCTATGGCGGCATCGTTATCGGTATCCGCTTCTGGGTGGCCAGCGAGAAATATTTCGCCACGCGCTATGCGGTGAACCAGGTCATCTACGACGCTTTGGAAAAATCCGGGGTGGCGCTCTCTATGCCGCAAGGTGGTGCGGTTGCCTTGGATTCGTTATCCGCCGATGACGATACGCCTGGCCATCAGGCGCCGATTGCCTAGCGGCGGGCGGGTCCTAGCCGTAGATGCCGGACAGTTGAACGAGAATCAGGATCGCCGCCAGAAGAGCCGTCACGGTCAAGGAGAAGGGCGCGTTCCAACGCCAGGCGATCCGCCAATTGGAATCGCCGGTAATCCGGGAAATGAACAGGCAGGTGGCTGAGAAGGGCGACGCATTGGTGCCTTGACCCCACAGGCACATCATTGCCATCGCCGCGATGGGCGGCGCGACGCCCAACGCTTCCGGCGGCAGGATCGACGTTACCAGCACGACGAAGACGACCGGGTGCAGGCCGATAATGCTGGTCACCACCATTGCCGCCATCAATGCGGGAATCGTGACGATGGGGTTCGGCGTGACATTGGTGACCCATTGCGCGACGGTCGCCGGGTCCAGGGCGGAGGCGATCCCGACACCGAGCACATTGGCCCCGGCGAACAACATGGTTTCACCCCGTAGATCGGGGATTCTGGCGAATACCTGGCCGAGCAGCGCGAAGCCGTTTCGCTCAGCGCCATCGACCGCCGCCGCCCCAGTCGGCGCCGGCAGGCGCATGCCGGCATGCGCGAGCGCCCAGGCCAGCGCGAACGGCGGCGCGACGATGGCCAGTGATACGGGGATGGACAGTCTGAGCCCTTCGACTAGCAGGATGGTCACGCCGAACAACGTGCCCAGCAGCAGGGCGATATTGCCGGCATGCCGCCGCGTAAACGGCGGAGCCGGACCCCGGCGCGTCGGTTCCTCGTTCACTTCCCGCTGGGCGGCGGCGCGGAGGAACAGGCGGTCGAAGGTCCAGCTGCAGCCGATGATGAAAAGCGAAAGGCCTATGCCGAGGGGGGCGACTTCAATCCAGCGCACACCCGGCACGGCGCTCAGGATAACGGCGGTGCCGACATAGAACGGCGACCAAGCCGTACCGGCGGCAAACCCCTGGACCATGGCGCGGCCCAGCCGCTCGCGCAGCGGTTTGGGCGTGTCGCGCCCGACCATTGGCGTCAACAGGGAAAGGCCTGCCAAATTGAAGGCCACGCCCAGGAAGTGAGCGGCCAGTGCGATCACCGCAAAGCGCCGGCCGGAAGGCTGCCTGATGGCGATTTCCCGCACGGTCAAAAGCGACGGGCTCATGCTTGCGGGGCCTTGAAGCCAGGTGACCGAAGCAAATAGAAGCAGGAAGGGCAGGGTACGGCGCAGGCCGTCCAGTATCGTTTCCAGCGCATGGCCTTCCAAGGCGCCGGTCAGAATCCCGATCCCCGCGAGCGCCGCGCTGACCCCTTGCTGCAGCCGGGCGGTGCGGGGAAATTCCAGCACGATGAAGATTGCCATGCATCCGATGGCGACCCAAACGGCGGGTTCGACCTTGAACAGGGCGTCTATGATCGTCAGCACGCAAAGCGTCAGGTAAAGCGCGGCTGAAATCGGCCGTGTCTGCATGCGTGACGGACCTCGTGGGAGTGACCGGGATACTGGAAATTCATAAGACGCCCAATCCCGTCGTCGCGGCAAGTGCCGCGGTGCCGATTTCAGCACGGTCAAGGGTGTATCGACGCAGGTTCGGGAATCGTGAAACTATCCCCATACCAAAACAGCATCTATCCCATGGTCCGGCTTGTGACAGCATCTTCCTCCGAACCCAATACTTTGTTCGAGCGCAATCTGATAGCGCTGGCGGAGCACGTGTCTTTCGAGTTTGCCCAGGGTCTGGCGGCGCTCCGCAGCGATCTTGAATTGGTGACGGAGCCCAAGAGCGGCCTTCTCAACATCAAGGCCGGGGATAGGATGATGTACCCGACCGGTGCAGAGCCCTTCGCCGCCCGGCAGGTCGCCGAATATGTTGCAAAGCCACAGCGCCTGTCGTTGCGCCCGTCACCGCCTGCGGTCGGTTCGGCCTTGTTGAGCGACCGCGCCGTGGCATCCCTGCACAATCGTTTCGGATCGAAACTCGTCTCCACGCAGCGCGACCCAGACGTGACAGCCGGATACCTGACGGTCTTCGGATTGGGGTTGGGGCTTCAACTCTCGCCTTTGCTGGAGCGGTTGAACGTTCGGAACCTGATCGTCGCCGACGGGACGCCGGCCTTCCTGGCGCTCAGCATGCAAGTGATCGAATGGATGGATATCATCGCCACGCTTCGCGATCGTGGCGGCAAGGTGACTTTCACGTTCGACGGCGATCCCGTCGCATTGTCCAACAAAGTGTATGAAGCGATGCGCGGGCCGGACAGGGGACTGATGGATGGGTCCTATATCTTTGGACATTACCGAATGCCTGTTTTGGAAAGAGCGATGGCGCTGTTCATGGAGGGTCTGCCGGTCATCGGTGATTCCGACGGTTTCTTCGAAGATGAATGCCTGATGCTTCGCAATGCAGCCACCAATCTGGCGGACAAGAACGTCAATGTTCTGGCACAGGGCGCGGGACGATCCGACGCAGCCCCGGCCATTGTCGTCGGCAGCGGGCCGTCCATCGATGCGGAAATGGCTACGCTTCGGCGGCTGCGCGACCGATGCCTGCTGATTTCCGGCGGCACGGGGCTGGGCGTTCTGCTGGAGGCGGGATTGAAACCCGACTTCCATTGCGAGATTGAGAATGTTCCCGACATTTTGACCGTGAACCAGACCGCGGCCGCGAAACACGATCTGGCCGGGATCCGGCTGATCGCGGCGTCTACCGTCGACCCGTTGCTGCCGCCCTTGTTCGAGGAGACCATTTTCGTCCTGCGCGAGAACCTCAGTCCCACACGGATGTTCGGGAATACGGACCTTGTCCTGCCCATGGCGGGGCCGACGGTGACACATCTGGCCTGCCGGTCGGCGATGGCACTCGGTTGCCGCGATATCTATCTGTTCGGCGTGGACCTGGGGTCGGTGGACGCGGGCCGACACCATTCCGGCGCGTCGATCTACAACCTCAGCGACGATCCCTATTGGCGCGGCGGGGCGGCGATGGACAAACTGTCCATACCGGCCGTGGGCAACTTCAGGGACCAGGTTTTCACCAGCCGTGAATTTGCCTTCGCCCGCTTGTATTTCTCGACCTTGGCCAGCCTCAATCCCGATTTCCAGATCCATAACTGTAGCGATGGGGTGCGGATAGAAGGTGCGGCCGCGCAACGCGGGTCGGATTTGCATCTTCCTGAAGTAATGGTCGATATCCCTGAAATGGTAAGTGGACTGCCTGCGCTTTCCGTGCGGAAGGCCGCTATCGACCAGGCGATGCACGATCTTTGGAATGCCATGTCAGGTCTTGCTCCAAGTATTGCGGGGCTTGCCGGCCGAACGGGGGACGACATTCTTTCCGTGAACGACGGTTTGAAGGCCGCGCTTGCCGGCAGTGAAGCGGCGACGGCGGATGCCACGGCGAAGTTCATGATGGCGGGAACGTTGCAGATGATCCTGCAAACCGGGAACAGTCTTTACGGCCGTGTTTCGCCCGGCCGTCGCAAGGATGTGGCGGAGGAAACGGCCAAGGCCTTGGCCCGCGCTGCCTGGGAAATGGCGGAAGTTTAAACGGTTCTTGCGATGATCGCACCGCCCAGAATTAGGAGGGCGATGAAAAAGCAGCGTCGAAACGTCGATTCGGACAGCATTTTTCGCAATCGCTGACCCAACACCATACCCAGCAGGGCTGGGGCGAGGGCGATCGAGGATTGCATGCCGAGTTCGATGGAAAGAAACCCGGTGCGGTGCAGGGCGAACCCCAGCCCCACGGTCGATAGCGTGAAGAGCATGCCCATCGCTTGAATGAGCCTGTCGCGGGGAAGGCCGATTGCCTGAAGATACATGACGCCTGGGACGACGAAGGAACCCGTCATCCCTGTCAGAACGCCGTTGACGGCGCCGAACAAGGGACCGCAAATCCCTTCTTTTCCCGGCGACATGGAAAGCTGAAACCCGGCCAAGCTCGTTGCGCCGTAAAGAACCAGGAGCAGACCGAGCAGGCCGGCCAAAATGTCGAGATCAAAGCGCGTCAAGGCGAAGGCGCCAACCCAGATTGCAGCGGTCGCCGGCAATAGGAACGGCCAAAGCCGGCGTATCAGCATCACCGCATTGCCGCCAACACTCGCCTGCCACAAATTGGTCGCGAAAGATGGGACCAGCAACAGTGCCATTGCGGTCGGTAGATCCAGCACAGCGGCCAAAAGCCCCAGGCTGACAGTCGGCAGACCAAGGCCGATAACACCCTTCACGGTGCCGGCGAGCAGGAAGGTGACGGCGATTATCGCGGCGGTAGGCGGATCGATCATTGGGCGATAGTAACCGCGCCGCGCCGTTCCGGGTAGCGGCGCTTATTCGGCCGCTACCGATTCCGTGGAGATCTTGTCCACCCGTGCCGCGCAGAACTTGAACTCCGGAATCTTGCCGTAAGGATCGAGCTGCGGGTTGGTCAGGAAATTGGCCGGGCCCTCCGCGAAGCAGAAGGGAATGAAGATCATCCCCGGCGTCACATCGCGGTCGGCCCGGGCTTTCAACTGAACTTCGCCCCGACGCGTGGATACGGCCACCATCTCGCCGGGCATAATGTTTTTCTCGTCCATCCATTTCGGATGCATGTGGACCTGGCCTTCCGGTTCCAGCGCATCCAGGACGCTGGCGCGCCGTGTCATTGCGCCCGTGTGCCAATGTTCCAGCAAGCGGCCGGTCGTCAGCACCATCGGGTATTGTTCATCCGGCAGTTCCGCCGGCGGCAGGAGTTCCGTCGGAACCAATTTCACCCGTCCGTTGGCGGTCGGGAAACCGTCGCCGAAAATCACCGCATGCCCGGGTTCGTCTTCCGACGCGCAGGGATAGGTCACCGCGTCCTCGCGCTCCAACCGGTCCCAGGAAATGCCCTTGATTGACGCCATCACGCCGCGGAATTCCTCGTAGACGTCTTTCGGGCCGGAATAGTTCCAGTCGAGGCCGAGGCGGCGTGCCAATTCCTGGATGATCCACCAATCCTGCTTCGCCTCTCCGGGCAGGTCCAACGCCGGACGCGCCATCTGTACTTGCCGATTCGTGTTGGTGAAGGTGCCACTCTTTTCAGGGAAGGCACTCGCCGGCAGGACAACATCCGCATGGAAGGCGGTTTCCGTCAGGAAAATTTCTTGAACGACGAGATGGTCGAGCTTGGCAAGCGCTTCGCGTGCATGCCGCGCGTCCGGGTCGGACATGGCCGGGTTTTCACCCATGATATACATGCCGTTGATCTCGTCGGCGATGATTGCGTTGATGATCTCGACCACCGTCAAACCGCGTTCCGGGTCGAGTTCCATTCCCCAAAGGTCCTGGAAGATATTGCGGGTCTCAACATCGGAAACCGATTTGTAGTCGGGATAGACCATCGGGATCAGGCCGACATCGGACGCGCCCTGCACATTGTTCTGACCGCGCAGCGGGTGAAGTCCGGTGCCTTCCCGCCCGATCTGCCCGGTGATCGCGGCCAGCGAAATCAGCGAACGGACATTATCCGTCCCGTGGACGTGCTGGGAAATGCCCATGCCCCAGAAGATGATCGACCGCTCCGCCGTCGCATAGGCGCGGGCGACCTCACGAATGGTTTGCGCGTCGATGCCGCAAAGGTCTTCCATCGCTTCGGGAGAGAAGCCCTTGGCGTTTTCGGCCACGGCTTCATACCCGTCGGTATTGGCTTGAATGTATTGCTGGTCGATCAGGTTTTCGTCGATGATCGTGTGGATCATCGCGTTCAGCAAGGCGACGTCGGCACCCGGTTTGAACTGCAGGTGCTTCCAGGCAAGGCGGGTCAGTTGCTGCTTCCGCGGGTCCATTACGACCAATTTGGCGCCGCGCTTCGCCGCTTGCTTCAGGTAGGTCGCGGCAACCGGATGGTTCTGGCCGGGCCGGCAGCCGATGACGATGATCATGTCGGATTTCAAGGCATCGGTGAACGGGGCGGTTACCGCGCCGGAATTCATGCCCTCCATCAACGCCGCGACGGAGGAGGCGTGGCAGAGTCGCGTGCAGTGATCGACATTGTTCGACTGGAACCCGGTTCGCACCAGCTTCTGAAACAGATAGGCTTCCTCGTTCGATCCTTTTGCGGACCCGAACCCGGCCAGCGCCAGGCGGCCCTTTTCCTCGCGGATTTTCAGCAGCCCCTTGGCGGCAACGTCCAGCGCCTCTTCCCAGGTGGCGTCGCGGAAATGGGTATAGGGGTTCGCCGGATCGACTTCGCAATCCCAGGATTTTGGCGCGTCTTCGCGGCGGATCAGCGGCTTGGTCAGACGGCCCGCATGGCGGGCGTAATCCATCCCGAAGCGGCCCTTCACGCAAAGGCGGTTTTCGTTCGCGGGGCCCGCGCGGCCATCGACCTTCAAAATCTTGTCGTCCTTGACGTGGATCTTGGTCTGACAGCCCACTCCGCAATAGGGGCAGAGGGAGTTCACGACCTTTTCCGCCTGTCCCAGATAGACTTCCTTCTCGTCTACCTGGGTGGCGGGCATCAGGGCGCCGGTCGGGCAGGCTTGGACGCATTCGCCGCAGGCGACACAGGTGCTGCTTCCCATCGGGTCGTCGAAATCGAAGACGATCTTCGCGCCATGACCGCGATAGGCCATGCCGATCACATCGTTCACCTGCACTTCGCGGCAGGCGCGGACGCACAGATTGCAGTGAATGCAGGCATCAAGGTTGACGCGCATCGCCGGATGGGTGCCGTCCGTTGCCAGCTTGGCGAGCGAGAAAGCGGAGCGTTCCGGGAAGCGGCTCTCCTCCAGATCGATCTTGTCGGCCCAGTTCCAGAACTTGCTGTCGCTTTCGTGCGCGACGGCGCGTTCCGGTTGGTCCGCCATCAACAGTTCGAACACCATGTTGCGGGACGACTTGGCCCGGTCGCTGGCGGAATTGACCACCATTCCGTCCGCTGGCTTTCGGATGCAGGAAGCGGCCAATGTCCGCTCACCCTCGATTTCCACCATGCAGGCGCGGCAGTTGCCGTCCGCCCGGTAGCCCGGCTCTGGCGAGTAGCAGAGATGAGGGATCTCCACGCCTTCGCGCTGCGCGACCTGCCAAATCGTTTCATCCGTGGCGGCGGCAACTTGTTTGCCGTTCAGCGTGAAGGTGATCTTTCTGTCAGACATGTCAGTCGCCTCAACCATGATGCACTAGAACCCAACCCTCCGCCTCTCGCGCGGCGTGGGATTGTCTTAAATTCGGGGGATACTATCGCGATGCGGCTAGGCTCGCCATAACACGTTCGCGTCATACTATGCCCGGCCGACGACCATGATGCGCGAAGTTGCCCCGTCCGCGCCTTTTCCCGGCCCGATAATCCATCCGGTTATCCACCCGATGATCGAAACGTGATCGATCGTCATATGCGCCCGTTTCGGCGCTGCAGTACCGTTGTTCCAATTCACACAGTCGATGGAGACGAGAATGCGAGCGGGTTCGATGATACGGCATGTGCTGTTCGGGGCCGCCGCCCTGATCGCCCTGTCTGGGCAAGGGCGGGCAGCCGGCGACGGCGAGCGTGTTCGGGTGACCGGCGAAATCATGGATACCTGGTGCTACCTCTCCGGGGTCATGGGCGGGCCGGAATCGACACTTGGGACCGCGCATCATACTTGCGCCATGTGGTGCGCCGCCGGCGGCATCCCTGTCGGGCTGCGAACGGATGATGGAGAAATCTACATGGTCCTCAAGCTGGAAGGGGCCGGGACGGCGGACGGCTCCCCGGCGGTTCTAGAGATTCAAAGCGACCGAATCACGGCGGATGGCATGGCTTATGAGCGGAACGGTATGAAATACCTCATCGTCGAACAGATCGTCAGTAACGAGGGCATCACGAATGTCAGTCACGAGGATTACGGCCTGGTGCCGCCCTTCGCGATTCCGAAGGACGCCAAGAAACAAATCCTAGGGTCGGAATAAGGGGGGCGGATCATGAAAATCTTCATTCGTGTGGCAACGCTCGCGGCCTTGCTGATCCCGGTGTTTTCGGCAACGGCCGTACTGGCGGAGGAGATCAAGGCGAAACCCTGGAACCTGTCCGGTGAGGAGCTGGCGCGTTTCGACGCCAAGGTCGTGGACATCGTCTGCGAACTGTCGGGCGATTGCCCGGCGGATTGCGGCGGCGGGTCCCGCCAATTGGGTCTGGTGACCGACAATGGGCATTTACTGATCGCGGGCAAGAACGCACAGGCGATCTTTACCGGCGCCGTCGTCGACCTGTTGCCGCATTGCGGCACCGCCGTCACGGTCGACGGTTTGTTCACCGGCATCGACGGAGGGCCGAAGTTGTTCCAGGTCCAGTATATCCGGCCCAAGGGTAAGTCGGAGGACATCAAGGCGAATGCGTGGGGCAAAGCCTGGAACGAGGCCCACCCGGACCTTAAGGACAAGAAGGGGCCCTGGTTTCGAAAGGATCCGCGGGTCAATGCGCTGATCGCGCGCGACGGGTATCTCGGCCTCGGTCATGCCGCCGACAAGGAGTTTCTGGAGTGGTTCGAATAGTAGCCTCCCGACTGCTCGGTGCCGCCTTGGCGCTCGGCCTGTTCGGTATCTGCTCGACCGTGCAGGCCGGTGGCCGGAGTGTGGAGGCGGCGCCGTTCCCCGTCCAACTGGGCGGTCCCTTCGACCTCATCGATCACAATGGCGACCGTCGGACGGAAAAGGACTTCCTCGGACGGCACCTGCTCGTCTTTTTCGGCTATGCCAATTGTCCGGGCATCTGCAGCGCGGCGCTGCCGTCCATGGCGGCGGCCGTCGACGCCTTGGGCGATGCGGCCGACGACGTTCAACCGATCCTCATCACCGTCGACCCGGAATGGGACACGCCCGAAGAGATGCGCCGCGTCCTGTCCAAGCTTCACCCGCGGTTGCTGGGATTGACGGGCGAGGTCGAAGACCTTGCCGCCGTCCGCAAGGCCTATCAGGTCGAGGTGTCGAAAGTCGGAGACGACATTTTCGGCAAGCCGATCTACAGCCATGGCGGTTTTGTTTATCTGATGGGCGTGGATGGTGAATTGGAAGCCGTGATCCCGCCGATCCTCTCGCCGGAGGCAATGGTGTCGATCCTTCGGCGCTACATCTCGCCTTCGAGCTAAGTTCTCCCAGCTTTTCAGATCCCTGCGGCAAGCGAATGCTATGCCCGTCAACGGCGGTGAAGCCGGTATCGAAACGGGAGAATCGTGTGTTCTCGGCCCCGGTATGATGAATGTCTTGTCGTTACGGCGACGGCAGCGATGAAGAGCCGCCAATGACAAGTTGTATCGCCACGGCGCTGGCGTAAATGGCAAGCAGGGCCACGCTTTCCAATCCAATGCGGATCGGGCCGACGCGTTCTCGGAGGATAAGGCCGGCCAGGAGGACCGCCGTCATTAGCGCCGCCACGACGATCCAGAAGAAATCCTCCGTTCCGACGGCGTGGTAGAGGGAGCCGTCCCGATAGGCAATGTCGGCCGCCGTCAGAAACAGCGTGTCGAAGGTATTCCCGCCGATGATGCCGCCGATGGCCAATTGCAGCGCGCCTCGTCTGACCGCGGCAAGCGTGGTCACAAGTTCGGGCAAGGAGGTGACGGTCGCCGTTGCCAATGCACCTACTAGGGAGGCGGAAAGCGCGAACCTTTCCATCAGCACCGACGCGGTCGAGGCGATGGTCCAGCCGGCAACCCCCAACACGACCATCAGGCCCGCGAACTGAGCGAAGAGGATCGAGGTGGTGACTCTGCGCTCCGCATCGCTCTCGGCCTCCGGCCGGTCTTCCCGCGTATCCGGTGTCGAAACGGGCCGCCACATCGGCGCGGCGCGGATCGTGCGGCTGGCCGCAATCGACAGTACGTAGAGGACCGGGATTGCAAAGGAGAGGGGATGGACCGACCAGAGCGTGAAAGCCGGCAAGGTTATGGCCAGAAGCGGCAGCATCAGAAGCCCGACCAGCACGACGGCCTGGAAGATGTTAACCAGTTCGGCGCCCGCGTGCTCGAGGTTGACCTTTCTGTAGGTGATATCGGCGATGGCCAGGAAGGCCGTCTGAACCGCGATGCCGCCGATGCTGTTGGAGAAAGCCAACGACGCTTGTCCTTCGAGGGCGGCCGTGACGGAGACGATGGTGCCGCTGAAGGACGTGGAGGCGCCCAGCAGGACCGCCCCGGCGATCGCTTCCCCGAAACCCGTGCGGTCGGCGAGCTTGTCCGCCAACCGCGTCAGACGCGTTCCGCTGATGAGAATGACGAGCGCCGCGACGCCGAAGGCGACCAGCACCGCTGTCGTGGTCAGTTGCGTAAAGATGGTATCTTGTCCTTTCGCGGCACTTCCTTAGGGCAGCCGTCGCCTCCGTCGTGAGACTGCGGATGAATATCACGCGGGCCGGAAAACACGCGGGCATCGTTCGGGCCCCGGCACTAGGTTGCGATCTCAGCCGAACAAGAATCGACTTGCCCCGGCCCACGCCGTCCGACGGCCTTTGGATTTTTTCTGTCCCACCCTATCCCCGGACAGGAGTACCGGGCTACAGTCGAGATCGATAATTTGAGTGGATTCAGGGGAGAACGGCTATGGCGAGTGTGCGGCGTCACAACATCACTTTTCCGAAACTGTCGGTGGAAATGCTAGAGGCCTGGAAGGAGGTCCCGGCGGCCGTCGCGTCCGACTGTCTGGGACGCGGGCAGGCCATGGCGGCGGAGATCTCACCTCTCCATCCCAGCATGCGGATCGTCGCACAGGCCCGCACCGTCGACTGCATGGCCGCCGACAACAGCGCGCTCCACGCCGCGATCGGCATCTGCGAACCGGGAGAGGTTTTGGTCTGCAACGCCCAAGGCTATACCAACAACGCGATTTTTGGCGGGTTGATGACCCGCGCCGCCACCGACGCGAAGGTCGCCGGGTTGGTGATCGACGGGTCCGTGCGCGACTCGGAGGAAATCGTCGAAGCGGGTTTCCCTTGCTATAGCCGGGGTGTGGTGCCGCGCGGCCCGCACAAGGGGTTCGGTGGGGTGATCGACGGGTCGGTCGCCTGCGGCGGCGTTTCGGTTTCCCCCGGCGACCTGATCATCGGCGACGCCGACGGCGTGACGGTGGTGCCCTTCGCCATCGTCGAGCAGACCCTCGAGGCGGCCAAGGCCATTCTCGCCAAGGAAGCCCGCGCGCTCGCCAGCCTCGACCAAGGCGGGTCTCTGGCCGAGGTCTACGGCGTGCCGGACATAACCCTTATCGACTAGGTTGCCCTTGGGCCGCTACAGGGCCGCAACTTAGGACGGGACGTCGTCCGGAAAATATTTAAGCACACTAAGCAGCGGGTTCGGCGCTGCTTGGCCAAGGCCGCAGATCGAGGCATCGATCATGGTCTGGGACAGTTCCTGCAAAAGGCCCTTGTCCCATTTGTCCGATTGCATGAGCTTCACGGCCTTTTCCGTGCCGACGCGGCAGGGCGTGCACTGGCCGCAGCTCTCATCCTCGAAGAATTTCATCAGGTTCAGGGCGGCGTCGGCCACATTGTCCTTGTCCGACAGGATCACGATGGCAGCCGACCCGATGAAGCAGCCATGGGGCTGCAACGTGTCGAAATCCAGTGGGATGTCGTCCATCTTGGCAGGCAGGATACCGCCCGAGGCGCCGCCAGGCAGATAGGCCTTGAACGTATGTCCGTCCAACATGCCGCCGCAATGCTCTTCAATCAGTTCGCGGATGGTGATGCCCGCCGGTGTCAGTTTCACGCCCGGTTGCTTCACCCGTCCGGAAACCGAATAACTGCGCAGACCCGACCGGCCGTTCGCGCCCTGGCTGCTGAACCACGCCGCACCCCGGGCCAGGATTTCCGGCACCCAGTAGAGCGTCTCGACATTGTTCACCAGAGTCGGCTTGTCGAAGATACCGACCTGCGCCACGAAGGGCGGCCGGTGACGGGGCAGGCCGCGCTTGCCTTCGATGCTTTCTATCATAGCCGACTCTTCGCCGCAGATATAGGCGCCCGCGCCGCGGCGCAGGTGGATCGTGGTATGGGGTGAAAGACCGGCTTCGCGAACCGCGTCGATCTCCCGCCGCAGGATTTCCAGCACGTCGGGATATTCGTCGCGCATGTAGATGTAGATATCGGTCGCCTCGACAACCCAGGCCGCGATGAGCATGCCGTCCAGAAACTGATGCGGTTTCCGGACGAGGTAGTGGTGATCCTTGATGGTTCCGGGCTCGCCTTCGTCGCCATTCACCGCCATCACGCGCGGACCGGCTTCCTTGCGGACCAGTTTCCACTTCAATCCGGTCTTGAACCCGGCGCCGCCCAGACCGCGCAGGCCGGATGCTTCGATCTCCGAGGCGATCACTTGGGGGTCCTTGTCGCCCTTCAGACAGTCGCGCAGAACGGCATAACCACCTTGGGCGGTGTATGCGTCCAAGTCTTCGTAGTTCGGGATCGTGGCGTGCGTATGCCCGTGGTCAACGGCGTCCTTGATGGATGCGACCGAGGCTTCGACAACGTGATTGTGGCCGACTTCCGCGACCGGCGCGACGTGGCAGCGACCCATGCAGGGCGCCGGCAAAACGCGAACATTCTCGCCCACGGCCGCGGGCAGGTCCGACAGAAGGTTCTGCGCTCCCGCCAATTCGCAGCTCAGTGAATCACAGACGCGGATGGTCAGCGCCGGGGGCGGGGTGTCGTCTTCCATCACCAAATCGAAATGCGCGTAGAAGGACGCGACTTCGAACACTTCCGCTTGCGCGATCTTGAGTTCATTGGCCAGGGCGAGAAGATGCCGGGCCGAGAGATGGCCGAACGTGTCCTGGATTTTGTGCAGATACTCGATCAGCAGGTCGCGTTGACGCGGGGAAGGGCCCAAAAGGTCCGCGACCTCGCGCGCCGCCGCCAAGTCAATCTGTCGGCCTTTCGAATGCGGGGTCGCCTGCCTGCGGCCGAAACCGGGATTTCGGAACTGGCGAGGTGCGCCCTTGGCACTGCTCGGCGAGTGATCGGTCATGGGATACCCTCGACACTTGGAACGCCTCGGAAGGTGAAGCGAACGACCAGAAATGACAACAAGCGGCCCATCGGCCGCGCAGCCTTCCTTCTCGCCCGCGAACAGGCCGCAGGCTAGACACGGTGCGTCATCCTCTGGTTCAGCCGCGACCAGGGCAATTGCAAAATAGTACCGGTTGCTATTCGGCGGATACCAAGGTTACGACCGCTGTGTTTATCAGCAGTTTTCCGCGTTCCTCGAAGTTCACGGTCACCCTGTGCCCGACCACCGATTGGACCTGCCCCAGTCCCCAATCGGGCGCGTCGGGGTTTCTGACGAATGAGCCGGGAACGAAGCCCGCATCCCGAAATTGTTCGGCTTTCGTATAGTCCATATGCCTTCGATTTCCCAATATAGCCGTTAGACCAATTCCGTTTGCCCTGCCGCTTGGTCTTTTCCACCCCTGGAGAGTATGTTCTTGTCGTCATCCAACCATGATTCCTCCGCAGTTGCAGGGTGGTTTTTCGCATATGAACCAACGAATTGCTGAAATGCTGATGTCCCGTATGGCGCATGAATTGGCCGGCCCGGTGGGGGCCATCGCGAACGGCGTCGAATTCATGCAGGAAGTGGAGGAAGGCGCGGCGGATGCGATCGACTTGATTGCGGACAGCGCACGCCGGGCGGCGGGGCGGTTGCAGTTTTATCGGCTGGCCTATGGTGGTTCGGGGCGCTCGATGACGGACGAGACCGTGTTCGTGGAAGCGGCACGGGGGTTTGTGGATGAAGGCGGGGTCGTCCTGTCCTGGCCGTCGGGAAGTGCCGCCGACCTGATCGACAAACCGGGCGGCGGGAAACTGCTGCTCACGGCGATTGAAATAGCCCGCGGCGCTTTGCTCCGAGGCGGCACGCTTGCCGTCGATGCACTGCCCGGCATGGTGCAGGTCGCCGCGGAAGGCCCGAAACCGACCCTGGCCGCGGAGATTCGCGAAAATTTCGTCGGCACCGGACCCATCGAGGCGGTGGAGGTCACGGCCAGGTCCGTCCATTGCCTTTATGCGCGCCTCTTGGCGGCGGATGCGGGCGTCCGACTGGACCTTGCCCAAGAGGGTGACCAGATACGACTTTCGCTTATACTATAGAATTATTGCTATCGGCGCCTGCGCCCGGTGGCCAGCAACCGGCGGCTCCCTACCGGCTTGGACGACCCCTCCGCGAACGGAGCGTTTACGGCGCATGGTTTTGAAGTTTTGCTTAGTGGTTTGTTAAGAACTCGCTTGTTATTGTCTCGTGACCATTCTGATACCGTTATCCGGAAGCCGGAATTAAATAGTACAACATTGACCAAAACCAGCATTGGGCGCGGCCATTGAGCCGTGCCAGATGGTAGGGGAGTGAAAAAGCTATGGACGATCTCCTTAGCGAGTTTTTGACCGAAACTGCGGAGAGCATGGACACGCTTGACCTGGAATTGGTGAAGCTTGAGCAGAATCCGAACGACCAAGGTATTCTGTCGAACATTTTCCGACTTGTGCATACGATCAAGGGGACATGCGGCTTTCTCGGTCTGCCGCGCCTGGAATCGGTGGCGCACGCTTCCGAGAACGTTCTCGGCCGCATTCGCGACGGCGAGTTGGAGATCAGTCAGGGCGCTGTGTCGCTGGTTTTGGAGTCGCTGGATCAAATCAAGATGATCCTGGCTGACCTGGAAGCGACCGAAGCGGAACCTGCCGGTGACGACACGGACCTGATTGCCCGCCTGAACCATCTGGCGGAGACCGGCGAAGTTCCCGCCGGCGCCACTTCGGGGGGCGCGGGTGCCGCGGGCGGTGGCGATGGAGCGCCGGCCACGAAGGACGATGAAGAACTTGCCGCGACCGAAGCGATGATGGCGGAGATGGCGGAGATGGAAGAAGCCGCCGAGGCGCCCGCTCCCGCCCCGCCGTCTTCCGGCAGCGCCGCGCTCGACGCCCTGATGAACAGTGATGAGGTCGCTGCAGACAACGATGAATTGCAGGCCGCTTTCGATAGCGCGGTTTACGAAGGGCCGGGTGATCCCTTTGCCGCCCTGAAGGGGGACGCGCCCGACGAACCTGAAGATGACGAGCCGATGGCGCCTGTTGAGGCCTCCGTTCCTGCTACCGTCAAGAAGAAGGCGCCGGAAGCGAAAGCCGACCCGGAAGTCGCTGCCACGAAAAAGGAAGGTAGCGGTGTCACGCAAACGATTCGCGTGAACGTCGATTTGCTCGAAAATCTAATGACGATGGTCAGCGAGTTGGTGCTGACTCGCAACCAGCTGCTGCAGATCCTTCGCAGCCATGGCGAAAGTGACTTCGGTGCCCCTCTGCAACGTTTGTCCCATGTGACGACGGAACTGCAGGAAGGCGTCATGAAGACGCGCATGCAGCCGATCGGCAATGCCTGGGCGAAACTGCCGCGGATCATCCGCGATCTCAGTCTGGAACTGGACCGCAAGATCGACCTGCAGATGATCGGCGCGGAAACCGAACTCGACCGACAGGTCCTGGATATCATCAAGGACCCGCTTACCCATATGGTCCGAAACTCGGCCGATCATGGGATCGAACCGCCGGCGGATCGCGTGAAGGCCGGCAAATCCGATACCGGCACGATCACGCTGAATGCGTATCACGAAGGCGGACACATCCATATCGTCATCACCGATGACGGTAAGGGTCTGAATATGGCCCGGATCCGCGAAAAGGCGATCTCGAACGGTTTGGCGTCCGAATCTGAGTTGGATTCGATGAGCGAACATCAAATCCAGCAGATGATCTTTGCGCCGGGCTTCTCCACGGCGGCGGCGGTCACCAGCGTGTCCGGGCGCGGCGTCGGTATGGATGTCGTGAAGACCAATATCGACAAGATCGGCGGCACCGTCGAATTGAAGTCGGTTGAGGGTAGAGGCACGACCTTCCTGATCAAGATTCCGCTGACGCTAGCCATTGTCTCCGCGCTTATCGTCGAATGTGCGGACGAACGCTTCGCCATTCCGCAGATCAGCGTCGTCGAATTGGTTCGCGCCAGCAACGACTCCGAACACAAAATTGAGGAAATCCACGGAACTCCGGTCCTGCGTTTGCGCAATCGGCTTCTTCCGCTGGTGTCCTTGCGCCGGTTGTTGGACGTTGCTTCTGGGACGGAAGACACCATCAGCGATGAAAACTTCATCGTGGTGGCGCAGGTCGGGAACTATTCCTTCGGGATCATCGTCGACAAGATTTACGATGCGGAAGAAATCGTCGTTAAGCCAACAAGCACGGTGCTGCGGAACATTTCGATCTTCTCCGGCAACACTATTCTCGGTGACGGCAGCGTGATCATGATTCTCGATCCGAACGGTATTGCCCAGACCACCGGCGAAATGGCGACGCCAGACCAGACTCAGCAGGAAGTCGGTACGGTCCAGGCCGCCGGCGACGACGAGCGCGTCGCTCTGTTGTTGTTCCGGGCGGGCGACAAATCGCCCAAATCGGTTCCGCTGGGCCTCGTCGCGCGGCTTGAAGAGATCGATTTCGACGTCGTCGAATATTCGAACGGCCAGGCCATGGTGCAGTATCGTGGCTCGCTGATGCCGCTGGTGCCGATCAACGACGCCTATTCCTTCCCTGAAACGGGCAAGAAGCCGACCCTCGTCTTCTCCGACCGGGATCGGACAATGGGCCTCGTCGTGGACGAGATCCTGGACATCGTCGAAGATCGCTTGTCAGTCGAGCACAGTGCGTCGAAGGAAGGCATGATCGGCAGCGCCATCGTTGCCGGAAAGGCCACGGAAATCCTGGATACGGGCTATTTCCTGACCAAGGCGTTCCACGACTGGTTCGGCGTCGAAGGCGAAGTGTCGGTCACCGAAGGCCGCACGGCCCGCCGTCGGCTGTTGCTGGTCGACGACAGCTCGTTCTTCCGGAACCTGCTGACGCCGATCCTCTCGGTGGCCGGTTATTCCGTGACCACGGTCACAAGCGCCGCGGAAGCCCTCGAACTCTGCGAACGAGGTGATGATTTCGACGTTATCGTCAGCGATATCGAAATGCCCGACATGAGCGGCTTCGAGTTGGTGGAGCACCTTCGGGACGGGACCCGCTGGGCGGCCCTGCCCATCGTCGCGATGTCGTCGCATACCAGTCCGGCGGCGTTGGACCGTGGCCGGGAAGTCGGTTTCACCGATTATGTCGCGAAACATGACAGGGACGGTCTGCTTCAGACCCTGGCCGAGACATTCGGCCGGGGGTGATCCCGCCGACCGTGCCGCGTTTTTCTGTATGGAAATTAGGGCGGTATGATGTTCTTCGGTTGCGGATAGGCAATCACACCCTTAACGTCGGGATTACCGCCCTGATACATTCAGACCGGGGGTGGAAATCCGGAACCGGACCGTTAAATTGGTTTGTATTTCCGCAATCCGTGGGGAGCGATACCGATGAAATCCTGTCTTGTCGTGGACGACTCCCGCGTCATTCGTATGGTGGCGCGCAAGATATTGGAAGAATTGAGTTTCGAGGTAATCGAGGCGGAAGACGGCAAGGTCGCGTTGGACGCTTGCACGAAGAGCTTGCCCGATGCTGTTTTGCTGGACTGGAACATGCCAGTCATGGACGGCCTCGAGTTTTTGGTTGCCCTTCGGCAGTTGCCCGGCAACGAGAGCGTTCAGGTGATTTTCTGCACGACGGAGAACGACCTGGAACACATCCAGAAAGCTATCGCCGCCGGTGCGAACGAGTACATCATGAAGCCGTTCGACAGCGAGATCATCCAAAGCAAATTCACTCAAGTAGGTTTGCTGTAATGTCCGACCGCGGCGCCACCGCGCGCCTCTCGCAACCGACTGATCCGCAGGACGCCATCAGGGTTATGGTCGTCGATGACGCGCTCGTAATTCGCGGAATGTTGAGCCGGATCATAGAAGAAGAAGCGGGATTGTCGGTCATAGCCTCTGTCGGTGACGGGGAAAGGGCTTTGCAGTCTTTGCAGCGGCATGATGTGGATGTCGTGGTCCTGGATATCGAAATGCCCCGGATGGATGGGCTGACGGCCCTTCCCAAGATTATCGAGATGGCGCCTGGCATCCAAGTTTTGATGGCGTCGACCCTGACCATGCGGAACGCCAAGGTCTCGATGAAGGCAATGGAATTGGGCGCCGCCGACTATATCGCCAAGCCGTCTTCCAGCGGTGAGCTGCGTTCGGCCGCTGAATTCAGGCGCGAGTTCGTCGAAAAGGTGAAGACGTTGGGGCGGATCGCGCGTCGCAGGCGGCGTGCCACGGGGTCGCCCTCGGCCAGGGGGGCGGTTGCACCGGCGCCGGCCATGAAGGTCGGGGCAAAGCCGACGGTGTTCACTGTGCGCCCGTTGCAGAACATCAAACCGGACGTTATTGCCATTGGCAGTTCGACCGGTGGGCCGCAAGCGCTGTTCAAGGTGCTTTCGTCGCTCGGGACCGAAGTAAAACAGCCTATACTGATCACGCAGCATATGCCGCCGACGTTCACGACTATACTGGCGGAGCATATTCAGAAGGCGAGCGGCCGGCCTTGCAAGGAAGGCAAGGATGGCGAGGTGATCGTGCCTGGCACGATCTATGTCGCGCCGGGTGATTATCATATGCTGGTCGAAGCGAAAGGTGCCGCGAAGACGCTGCGGTTGACGCAGGACGCACCTGAGAACTTTTGCCGGCCGGCTGCGGATCCCATGTTCAGAAGTATTTCCAAAGCCTACGGGGCGCGGGTTCTTGTCGTAATTCTGACCGGGATGGGGTCGGACGGAAAAAAGGGCGCGGAAGTCGTCGTGCAGGGTGGAGGTCAGGTGGTCGGACAAGATGAAGCGTCCAGCGTGGTCTGGGGCATGCCCGGGGCTGTCGCGAATGCCGGGTTGTGTTCCGCCGTTCTGCCCATCGACGAGATTGGCGGACTGGTTAAGCGTCTAGCGACAGGGGGCTCGGCATGAAGGTCGAAGATTTCGATCTGCTGGCCAAGACCGTCAAGGAACGGTCGGGCCTGGTGCTTTCGAAAGACAAAGCATACTTGCTGGAAACCCGGCTGATGCCGGTCGCAAGAAAGCATGGTCTTAAGGGGTTGGAAGAGCTGTGCGATCACGTACGCCGCAGGAACGAAACTCTTGTCGGCGACATTACAGAGGCCATGACCACTAACGAGTCACTCTTCTTCCGTGACAACAAGCCCTTCGACCAGTTCAAGGCCGCGGTATTGCCGGGTTTGATGAAGGCGCGGGAAAACCAGAAGCGAGTCCGGATCTGGAGTGCTGCCTGTTCCAGCGGACAGGAACCGTATTCGTTGTCGATGCTGGTCAAGGAAGAAGGTGCGAAGCTCAGCGATTGGCGCTTCGATGTCTTGGCCACCGACATTTCCATGGAAATGATCAACAAGGCCAAGGCCGGGATCTATACGCAGTTCGAAGTCCAACGCGGTTTGCCGATCACCCTGCTGATCAAGTATTTCAAGCAGAATGGCGACAAATGGATTTTGGATTCGGCCATTCGTTCGATGGTGCAGTTCAAACCGTTCAACCTGCTGGAGTCGTTATCCGGACTGGGGACGTTCGACGTGGTGTTCTGCCGGAACGTGCTGATCTATTTCGATCAAGAGACGAAGGGCAAGGTTCTCAACGGGATCGCCAACCAATTGGCCGATGACGGCGTACTCTATCTTGGCGGTGCCGAGACGGTTCTGGGCATCACCGACCGTTTTGCTCCGGTTCCGGGATATCGCGGGATGTATCAGAAGAAGGGCGGGACGCCTGCGGTGTTGCCTGCCAGCACATGACCTGACGGACGCATGGCTCAATAATCGAAAAAGGCCGCCCATGGGCGGCCTTTTTGCATAATAGAAAGTGGCTGGAGGTCAGCTCGCCTTTGCGACCGGCTCGTCCGGCTCTCTCAGCACATAGCCGCGGCCCCAAACCGTTTCGATGAAATTGTGCCCACCTGTGGCGGTGGAGAGTTTCTTACGCAGTTTGCAGACGAACACGTCGATGATTTTCGCCTCCGGCTCGTCCATGCCGCCGTAAAGATGGTTGAGGAACATTTCCTTGGTCAGCGTCGTCCCCTTTCTGAGGGCGAGCAGCTCAAGAATGCCGTATTCCTTGCCGGTCAAATGAACCGGTTTTCCTTCGACTTCAGCGGATTTTGAATCAAGCAGGACCGTCAGCGGACCGCATTGGATTTCCGATTTCGCATGTCCCTTGGACCGCCGGATGACCGCCTGGATCCGCGCCAGCAATTCTCGCCGGTCGAACGGTTTCGTCAGATAGTCATCCGCGCCGAAGCCGAGCCCCTTGATCTTGTGATCCATCTCGGTCAAGCCGGAGAGGATCAAGATTGGGGTCTGAACCCTGGCGTCGCGAAGTCGGCGCAAAACCTCGTATCCGTCGATATCCGGAAGGACCAGATCCAGGATGATCAGGTCGTAGTCGTAAATCTTGCCGATTTCGAGCCCGTCTTCCCCAAATTCGGTAACGTCAATGACATACCCTTCCGACTGAAGCATCATCTCGATGCTGCGCGCCATCGACGGGTCATCTTCGACCAGGAGCACTCTCATCTTTATTCCCCTTAAGCGACCGACGTTCTGCACGGACTGTCCTAAGGCCCATTTTCCGTGTTCCGCCAGGCGTTTACCGCCTTCTGGGCGTCGCGGTGCGTCATCATGCTAGCAGACAATGTTAAACACTGTTAACAAAAATGACCAGACCATAGTGATTCGGTGTATTATCTTGTAGTTAAATAATAATCACCGGTGGTCGTCTCGTCATAGGTAAAGACTCGGGGTAAAACTCGGCGAAAGTTGTTTGGGATTTGTTTACGAAAGATTGATCGAACTCATGTCGTCGCCCCTTCAGCACGCACAGGCGGAGGTATCCCGACTTCCCGCCGCCAAGGTCAACGGCAAGGTCGTGGGCATTCAGGGGATGCTGCTGCAAATCGGCGGCATTTCCGGATACCTCTCGATCGGGGACCGGTGCGACTTGATCGCGCGCGGCGGCAGGCGTGTCCGATGCGAAATCGTCGGTTTCCGGGACGGCCTGGCCCTTGCGATGCCGTATGGCCCGTTGGAAGGCGTGGGGCTGGGAAGCAAGGCGGAACTGATCCAATCCGAACCGGTGGTAAGGCCGCATCCGCAATGGCTTGGTCGGGTCATCAATGCGTTCGGCGAACCGATCGACGGCGGTTCAGCACTGCCGCGAGGCGACCGGCCGATGCGGATCCGCAATCAGCCGCCGCCGGCCCACACGCGGAACCGGTTGGGCCCAAAGGTTGACCTGGGGGTACGGTGCCTCAATTCATTCGCGACGATTTGCCAGGGCCAGCGCATGGGCATCTTTGCCGGGTCCGGCGTCGGCAAGTCCATTCTGATGTCGATGATGGCGCGCTACTCGAACGCCGAAGTGATTGTCATCGGACTGATCGGCGAACGCGGTCGTGAAGTGCAGGAATTCATCCAGGACGAATTGGGCGAGGAGGGGTTGGCCCGCAGCGTCGTTGTGGTCGCCACATCCGATGAGAGCGCCCTGATGCGGCGCGAGGCGGCCTATATGACGATGGCGGTGGCGGAATATTGGCGTGACCAAGGCCGGGAAGTCCTGTGCCTGATGGACTCGGTCACGCGCTTCGCCATGGCGCAGCGGGAAATCGGCCTTAGCGCGGGGGAGCCGCCCGCGAGCAAAGGTTATACGCCGACCGTCTTCGCGGAATTGCCGAAACTTCTGGAGCGCGCAGGCCCCGGCGTGGGGCAAGGCGATATCACCGGCATCTTCACCGTGCTGGTCGAAGGCGACGACCACAACGAACCGATTTCGGATGCCGTGCGCGGCATTTTGGATGGGCATATCGTCCTCGACAGGACGATTGCGCATAGAAACCGTTATCCGGCGGTCAACATTCTCCGCTCCGTCTCCCGATCTATGCCGGGCTGCAATACCGAAGAACAGAACGCCGTCGTCAACCGGGCGCGGCAACTGCTCGCGACATATGACGACATGGCCGAATTGATCCGTCTCGGCGCCTACCGCAGGGGGGCGGACCCACAGGTCGACGAGGCGATCCGCTATTACGATGCGCTGGACGGTTTCATCGCCCAAACCCAGCATGAGCAGGCCTGGCTCGAACAAGGCTACCAGCAGCTGGCGGAAATTCTTGGCATGCCCTATGGCGATATGCCCGCCTCGGATGATGATGTGGATGAAGAAGCGGGTGAGGCGTAGCCGTTGGAGCGTGATACCGGGTGAATACCGTTTCCACACTTATCCGTTTGGCGACTTTGGAGGTCGATAACAGGCGCCGGCTGCTGGCAGATCTGCTGGAGCAGGATGCCGCCTTCGACCGCGCAATCGACCGGCTGGACGGCGAGGTCGCGGCGGAACGCCAAAAGGCGCGCGACAACCCCGAATACGGTGCCGGGTATGCGGCCTATTCGAAGCATGCCGGAAATCGGCGTAAGGCGCTTGTTGATCGCAAGACGGCGTTGGCGATCGATATCGAGGCGGCGCGGGACCGCCTTGCCGAGGCATTCGAAGAACAGAAAAAATACGAAATCACCGCCGAACGGCATGAAGAGGCTGAAACGGCTGAAGAGAACAAGCGCGAGCAGTCGGACTTGGATGAACTCGGCTTGCAGGCGCATGTTCGGCGCGGGGACCGAAACGGTTGACCGTACCGGATATGGTTTGTCGATCAATTTGTGGCTGACGGGGGGCGAACATGGACAAGGCGGATATCAAGATCGAAGGGGCGCTGGTTTGCGACGGGACCGGCGCGCCGCTGTTCAAAGCGGATGTCGCGGTTCTGGACGACAGGATACAGGCGGTTGGCGACCTTTCCGCCCAGCCCGCCGGCTCGGTCGTTTCCGGGGCGGGGTTGGTCCTGGCGCCAGGGTTCATCGACGTCCATACCCATGACGACCGCGCCGTCCTGGCCGACCCGGCCCATGCCTGCAAAGTCAGTCAGGGGGTTACCACGGTCGTCACCGGGAATTGCGGGATCAGCCTGGCGCCGCTGAAAGTGCCGGCCGACAAGCGGCCCGCACCGCCGCTGGATTTGATCGCCCCGACCGGCGCGCAGCTGTTCGATGGTTTCGGCGACTACCTTTCCGCCTTGGACGAGGCGCCGCCGGCGGTGAACGTCCTGCCGCAAATCGGTCATTCCACACTGCGTCTGGCGGCGATGGAAGACCTGAAACGCGGCGCGAGTGACAAGGAACTGTCGGTCATGCTTTCCCTGCTGGAAGACAGTCTGGCGGCGGGGGCGGCGGGTTTCAGCACCGGCCTCTTTTATCGCCCGGCGGAACATGCGCCGACCGAGGAAGTGATCGCCTTGGTAAAGGCGGTTGGCGCGGCGGGCGGATTTCACAGCACTCATATGCGCGACGAAGGCGACTTCGTCCTCGATTCCATCGACGAAAGCGCGCGGATCGGTCACGAGGGCGGCGCGCCGGTGGTGATTTCCCACCATAAATGCACCGGGGAAGCGAACCATGGGCGGTCGAAGGAAAGCCTGGCCCGGATCGACCACTACCGTGTTCGCCAGCCGTTGGCCCTGGACGCCTATCCCTACGAGGCCGGTTCCACGGTATTGGACTCGGCCCGGTTGGATGGGGCGCGGAAAATTCTGGTTTCCTGGTCCGAACCCAGGCCCGATTGTGCCGGTAGGGATTTGGACGAATTGGCTGCCGAGTTCGGACTGAGCCGCCAGGAAACCGCCAAGATACTGTCGCCGGCCGGCGGCATTTTCTTTCAGATGGACGAGGAGGACGTGCGCCGCATCCTGGCCCATCCGGCGACCATGATCGGGTCGGATGGCCTGCCGCACGACGCCCGCCCGCATCCGCGCCTGTGGGGAACCTTCCCGCGTGTCCTGGGCCACTACGCCCGCGATGTCGGCCTGTTTTCGCTGGAAGAGGCGGTGCGTAAGATGACGGGCTTGCCCGCGGCCCGTTTCGGCCTGACGGACCGAGGCGCGATCCGGCCCGGCGCCTTTGCGGACCTCGTCTTGTTCAATGCGGACAGCATCATCGACAGCGCGACCTATGAAAATCCGATGCAGCCTGCCGAAGGTATTGAAATGGTGATGGTGAACGGGCGTGTCGTGTGGCGGGACGGCGCGTCCACTGGCACGCGGCCCGGCCGGGCGATCCGCCTGAAGGATATCAAGCCGCAGACTTTGCCGGACGCGGCGTAGAGATCAAACCACCGCATTTTGAAGGACCATTGGTCGGAAAGAAAATCGGCGGCGTCCGGATTGGGGGAAAGGACGCCGCCGCAGGGTCGGGCTCGAAGGTGAGAGCCCGTTGGGGATCAAAACGAAAACAAACTTCAGGCTACCGTTACTGACTGTTCGAAGGCCCGTTATTCTGCGGGGAGGGCCTTCACTTCAATCGTGGACTGATTGAAGTCCGGGCGAATGCCGCCGCGTTTGCGGCCATACATGCATTCGTCCGCGGCGCGCATGACGGATACGGGATCGTCATGCGGTCCGAACGGGGCGGCGCCGATGCTGGCACGGACCTGGATTCGCTGCCCGTCCCAGGGAACGGTCAGGTTGTTCAGCATGACCTCCAACTGGGTAACCTTCTGGTATCCCTGCAGGTCGTCCGCCCCGTTCAGGAGCACTGCGAATTCGTCACCGCCGATACGGGCGACGTCATCGATTTCTCTGGTATTCACCCGCAGCAGGGTCGCGGCGCTGGCCAGAACCAGGTCGCCGGCCAAATGGCCATGGGTATCGTTGATGCGTTTGAAGTGGTCGAGGTCGATAATCAGCAGCAAACCGCGCTCGTTGCCGCGCCGGGACCGTGCCAAGGTACGGTCGAATGCGCGGTCGAAGCCCCGGCGGTTCAGCAGCTTGGTCACTTCGTCGGTAATCGACAGCATGCGCAGCGCCCGCAATTCTCGATCCTTGCGGTGCAACTCCCGCTGCGCTTCCGCCGCGACCAGCATCGCCTTGTGCAGCAAACGGCGGTATCCGTCGCCCGGATGGCCGGGGTCCCCGGCAGTGGCGATCAGGTCGCCGGCCACTTCCTCCAACCGTGTCGCAAGACGGTTGTTGTCGTCACGGCCGAAGCTGTCGGCATCGCTGTCGGCGCCGGACGGCAGTCCAATTCGGTCGGTCAGGGGATAGGTGTTGGTCATTTCGTCACTCCTCGCTACGGGCCCTCTCTTGCCCATTCTCGAGTGTCGAGGCGCAATCCCCATGCCAGTCCTGTTCACAGGCCGGTCGTTAACCATTGGCGGCCAACGGAATCCGCGCGATCGATAAAATCGTATGGTAAATCGGGCGCCCTCCAGACTCTTAGCGTTAACCAAAAAGGAGGAATCCTTTGCCGCCCGCGGAACCGGCAGAGCGGCAAGTGATTCCCCATACCTGGGGCGAATTTTTATCGCCTTGGCAGGCTGAACAAAGCGGCCGAATGATGTTCGGTCGGCTCAACCGACGCCGACCCATACCCGACCGCAAAACAAGCATCGTGTTTCCGCGCCATGACCCTCAATGTCCGCCATCCCATCTGGTTGCCTGCCGCGCCCAGGCCAGGCATTGGCGTCTTTGCCTGGCTGACTTGCGTGGAAGCCTTCGCCAGGGCGACCATATCGACAGCAATTCCCATTCAGGCCTTGGAACTGTTCCATAGCGGGCAGACAGTCAGCTTTGTTTATACCGGGGTGGGCCTGTTCGCCCTGGGGTTCACCTTCATCATACCGCTGCTGATCCGCGCAACCGCCAGGCGCTTTGTCTTTACGCTCGGCGCGTTTGGTCTGATCGCGGCGTCGGCCTGTTTCATGACCTATACGCAGTCAGGACAAGCGGCCGGGATGACCTTTCGGGTCCTGGCCGTCGCCTGTCTGAATGTGACGTTGAACCTCTACATTCTGGACCATGTGCGCCGGGAATTGTTTGTCCGGAACGATGCGGTGCGGCTGACGGCGGCGATGGTGGCGTGGACCATTGGCCCTTATACGGGGGTGCTGCTTTATACCGAATACGGTCCCTGGGCGCCTTTTGCGCTGAGTTGCGTCTTTTCAGCGGGATTGATCGGGCTGTTCTGGTATTTCCGTTTGTCGGACAACAAGGCGATCATGCCGGCACGAACGCGGCCGAAGAACCCGTTCAAGCATGTCGGCCGGTTCGTCAGCCAACCCCGTCTTCGGCTAGCCTGGCTGATTGCGTTCAGCCGATCTTCCTTCTGGACGACCTTCTTCGTCTACGGGCCGATCCTGTTGGTCCTGACGGGCGAAGGAAAGGAAGCGGGCGGAATTCTCGTCTCCGCCGGCAACGCGCTGATGATCTTCAACATGTTTTGGGGGCGACTGTGCGAGCGCATCGGCATTCGCAAAGTTACCACGCTGGCTTTCGGGACCGCCGCCGCCGTGCTGCTATTGGCCGGACTTTCCGGACAGGACGATCCCTGGCTGACGGCATGTTTGCTGCTGTTGGCGACCTTTTTCATCGTCCCCTTGGATGTTGTCGGCGGATCGACATTCTATCGCGCGGTGCACATCCATGAACGGCCTGAGATGACGGCCGTCTACCGGACCTATTTGGACGTGTCGGATCTGATCCCACCCTTGATCTACGGCGTGTTGCTGGGGCTGTTCGGCCTGGGGGCCGTTTTCGCCGCGCTTGGGGTTTACCTGATCGTTGTTGCCTATGTTTGCTGGCGTCATATCCCGCGCCGGCTTTGACGTCGCCCCAATGTTGGGGCTTTGATAAGCTGAGTTCGAAGTTTCGCGAAAGGTCGATACGCCGTCCCGCCAACCCATATCCCGCCGGAGCTGTCCATACTGCCATGTCCCATCCCAAACGCGGTTCGACACGCCGGGGCCAGTGGCCGTCGGCCATCAGCGAGAACTTCTACGAACGCGCGAGCGACGACCCCGGCGAGGCGCAGCTCTGGGCCTATACCGACCGCTGGTCCTACCGCCCGGGCGAGGACCTGCATCTTCATGTTTCCACCAGCCTCCGGGAATACAGGGTGGAAGTCTGGCGCGATGGCGCGGTCCGGCAAAGCATGGTGGGGTTCGGCCCGCTGGTCGGCGCGCTGCATCCGACGCCGGAAGATTGCTCGGTACGCGGATGCGATTGGCCCGTCGCGCTGACAGTGCCGATGCCCGCGGACTGGCCGTCCGGGGGATACGGCATCACGCTGACCGGGGAAGGGCCCGATGGACAGGTCCTGACCGCGCATCATCTTTTCATCCTGCGCGCCGCGGCGGGGCGGGAGGGGCGGTTGCTGCAGATCGCCGCGACGGGCACCTGGCTCGCCTATAACGACTGGGGCGGGTGCAATCACTATGAGGGGACATTGGGGCCGGACAGGGATCAATTCTCCCCGCGCGTTTCTATTCACCGGCCCTTTTCGCGCGGCTTCGTTGTTTTGCCCGAGGGCGCGCCGCGCGCCGTCCTGCGCGAACCGCTTCCGATGGGGGCGGCCCTGACCCATCCGCATGTCGAATGGGCCTATGCCAACGGCTATTCCAAGAAATACGCCTCCGCCGGCTGGGCCAGCTACGACCGGCATTTCTTCCGCTGGGCGGAAGGTGCCGGTTATGCCGTCGATCTGTGTTCGCAGCAGGATCTGCATGCGGATCCGGAGCTGCTCGACCGCTATGATGCCATCACCATGGTCGGCCATGACGAATATTGGACCAGGGAGATGCGGGACGCTGTCGACCGGTTCGTCGACCGCGGCGGCCGGGTCGCGCGGTTCGCCGGGAATTTCGTCTGGCAGACCCGGCTTGAAGACGGCGGTGATACCCAGGTTTGTTACAAATACCGGGCGCGCGCGGAAGACCCGTTCTATCGTGACCCGGCGACGCGCGGCCTGACCAGCACGGCGTGGGAGTCCATCGAGGTCGGCCGGCCCGGCGCCTCAACCTTCGGCGTCAACGCCTTGCGCGGCATGTATGTGGGTTGGGCGGGCGCGGCCCCGCGCCATGCGGGCGGTTTCACCGTCTATCGTTCCGATCACTGGGCGCTCGAAGGATCCGACCTCTATTACGGCGACGTGTTGAGCCCGCAATCCCGCATTTTCGGCTATGAGGTGGACGGGTTGGAATACACGTTCCGCGACGGGCTTCCCGAACCGCTCGGCACGGACGGCGCCCCCGAAGGTGTCGAGATTATCGCCATGGGGGTCGCCGTCCTGGCGGAGGAAAACCATGGGGACCGCGGCACCGTGCATTTCCTGGGTGACGACGATCTGCGCTTCGCCGCTGAGGCGATCGACGGGGAAGCGACGTCGGAAACCATGGCCAAACGGCGTTACGGCTCTGGGATGATCGTCAATTTCAAGCGCGGAAAGGGCGAGGTCTTCACTGCCGCTACCTGCGACTGGGTGGTCGGCTTGAAAGCCCGCGATCCTTATGTGGAACGTATCACCCGCAACGTTCTGGACAGGTTTATCGGCTGAAACTCAGACGGCAGCGATAACCCGTCAGTACGGGGCGTCATCGAATGGTGATTTGTGTCGCATCGCTTGGGCCAGGTGTTCCCTGCAGATGTGAATGACCAGGCGGGTGACCCGGTCGTCCGGTCCGACCCAAGGCGTCGCGTGGCTCTGGACGTCAGAGATATCCTCCAGAGGACCGTCATAGGGCGTGACATAGGAAACCGCTTCACGGCGGGCGACGGTCTCGCCGACGAAAGCCCAGATCTGAGATCCTTCACCCTGACCGGTGATCGCCGACATGCGTTGGCCGCGCCGGTTTTCGCGGTGAATCCGCCGGACGTTCGACCCAACCAGGCTGTATTCGAAGTCGAGGGGATCGTTGTGAACGCGAACAACCAGCAAATCCGGGAGTATTCCCGAAAGGGCGGTCGGGTCGAACAGCGAATAGGGCGGCATGTCCGCCGCGCCGCGCAGATCGGTCCAATATTTTACCAGGGGCGATATCATGCCGCGACGGTAGAGCCTGTTTATTAGCAATCGGTAAACAGTATGCTTGTCGGCATCTGAAAAGCGATTGAATTTTTCTTTAGAACCCCGTCCCGACCGCTTCGTCTGACAGGTGCTTCAGGTACTGGCCGACATAGTCGTAGCCGACCATCTCGCTGAAAGCATTCATCAGGCCCTTCGTCACCGGGCCCGGCGCGGCACCGAATTTCTGGCCGTTGAAGCTGCGCAGCGGGCAAATGCACAAGCTGGTGGAGGTGAAGAAGGCTTCGTCCGCGATGGCGACGTTGTGGAGGGAGAGCGGGCGTTCGACCAGCGGGATATCCGCCTTCTTGCACAGGTCGATGGCGGCCTGCCGGGTGATGCCGTCCAGGATGTATTCGGTCGACGGCGTATAGACCGTCCCGTTCTTCACCACGAAGATGTTGCAGCCGGCCCCTTCGCAGATATTCCCGGTCTCGTCCAACAGCACGGCCCAGGCGCCGGGCGCATAGGACGCGACCTCCCGCTGGGCCAGCATCATGTTCATGTAGTTGTTTGTCTTGGCGTTGGGCGACAGCGCGCTGGGCGGCGTGCGTTTCAGGGAGGAGACGACGGCGTCGATCCCGTCCCGGAACATCCCGGCCCGGGCCCGCAAGGGAAGCGGCATGCATTCGATCAGCACCGTCGCGCCGTCGCGTTCCGGCACTTCGCCGTCGACCGGCGAGATGCCGCGGGAAATCCGCTGCGTCACCCAATAATCCTCATCAGGACCGAGCAGTTGGGCGTTGATGGCGAGAACCTCCTCCGTCTTCGCCAGCATCTCTTCCTTGGCCATGCCGGGATCGATCCGCACATAGGTGAGGGTTTCGTAAAGGCGGTCGACATGTTCCTTCAACTGGAAGCCCTTGCCGCCGAAGGTGCGGCCGGTATCGAAGACCGCGTCGCCATAGACGAAGCCGGTATCCCGGAAGGAAATCAACGCCCGGCTTTCCGGCAGGATTTCCCCATTCAGGTAGACGACGCGTTCATTGTGCAAAGTATTGTCGGCGGGCATTGCTGAAAATCTCCGTTAAAGGGCGGCTGGATCAGAGTGCTTTGGCTTTGTCGCGCAGGACGAATTTCTGCACCTTGCCGGTGCTCGTCTTGGGCAGTTCGCCGAAGACCACCGTCTTCGGTACTTTGAAACGGGCCATGTTCTCGCGACAGAAAGCGATTACCTCTGCCTCCGTCAAAGTTGCACCTGCCTTCCCCAGGACAAAGGCGCAGGGCGTTTCGCCCCATTTCTCGTCGGGCCGTCCTACAACCGCGGCTTCGACGATCAACGGGTGGCGGTAGAGAATGTTCTCCACTTCGATGGTGGAGATGTTTTCGCCGCCCGAAATGATGATGTCCTTCGACCGGTCCTTCAGTTCGACATAGGAATCCGGATGCCAGACGCCGAGGTCTCCGGAATGGAACCAGCCGCCGGCGAAGGCTTCCTGGGACGCTTTCGGGTTCTTCAGATAGCCGCGCATCACCACATTGCCGCGAAACATGACCTCGCCCATGGTCATGCCGTCCTTCGGCACAGGCTGCATTGACTCGGGGTCGAGCACCGCCAGCTCCTCCAACGCGGTGTAGCCGACGCCCTGGCGGGCTTTCTTGGAGGCGCGCTCATCGGCGTCCAACGCGTCCCATTCCGGTTGCCAAGCGCAAACGACGGCGGGGCCGTAGACTTCGGTCAGTCCATAGACATGAGTGATGTGGAAGCCCTGCTCTTCCATTCGCTTCAGGACGGCGGGCGGCGGCGGCGCGGCGGCGGTCATCACCTCCACCGTGCGGGGCAAGGGACGCCGTTCTTCCTCCGTCGCGTTGATCACCATGCCCAGCACAATGGGTGCGCCGCAGAAATGGGTGACGCCTTCATCCGCGATGGCGCGGTAGATGTTGGCCGCGCTCACCTGACGCAGGCAGACATTGGTCGCCCCGGCGGCGGCAAGCGTCCAGGGGAAGCACCAGCCATTGCAATGGAACATCGGCAGGGTCCACAGGTAACGCGCTGAATTGGGCAGCCCCCAGGTGACGATATTGTCCATCGCCAGCAGATAGGCCCCACGGTGGTGATAGACGACGCCTTTCGGGTTGCCCGTGGTGCCGGAGGTATAGTTGAGCGTGATCGCATCCCATTCATCGGCAGGCAGCGCCCAGTCGTAGCCGGGGTCGCCGTCGGCGATGAAATCCTCGTACTCCATCGTGCCGAGACGCTCGCCCCCGTTTCCTTCCGGGTCGTCGACATCGATGATCAACAGGTCCTTACGTTTTGTCTGCGCAAGGGCCGCCTTCATGGTCGGCGCCAGTTCGGTGTCGGTGATGACCACCTTCGCTTCGCCATGGTCCAAGATGAAAGCGACGGTTGCCGCATCCAGGCGCGTGTTCAGCGCGTTCATCACGGCCCCCGTCATGGGGATGCCGAAATGCGCTTCCATCATCGCTGGAATATTCGGGCACATGACCGCGACCGTATCGCCCTTGCCGATCCCGCGCTTGGCCAGCGCCGATCCCAGTTGCCGGCAGCGGTCATAGGTCTGCGCCCAATTCCGCTCGATCGCCCCGTGCACGACGGCGGTCTTGCCCGGGTAGACGGTGGCGGCCCGCTTCAGGAAGGACAGCGGCGACAGCGGCACATGATTGGCCGCGTTCTTGTCCAGGTCCCGGTCGTAAATGCTGCTCATCGGTCTCTCCCTAAGCGTCCGGAATTTGCTCATCCGTTCTGAAAGGGATTTACGGCGACTGGCTTCCCGTCCGTCAAGGGGGTGACGAGGCGCACGCAATTTCCTGAACGGTTGAGCCAGATCAAGGGCAGGAGGCTTTCCTGCCTGTAGAGACTTTGGCATCCGCCTCCGTGACGGTATAAGAAGGCGGTATAAGGGATTGGTAATGATCGGCGCACAAGCCGATCGCGATGACTCTGGGGAGGATACCGCCGATGGGCTTGATGGATGAATTGCACGAACGGTCGTTGCGCGATCCGGAAGGGTTCTGGGCGGACGCCGCCAAGGACGTCGATTGGGTGAAACCCTGGGACAAGGTCCTGGACGACAGCGGGGCACCGCATTTTTATCGCTGGTTCGCCGGCGCCGAATGCAACACCTGCTACAACGCGGTCGACCGTCATGTGGAACGCGGTCGGGGCGATCAGGCCGCTGTCATCTATGACAGCCCGATCACCGGCAAGGCGCAGACGCTGACCTATTCCGATCTATTGGACCAGGTCTCCCGCTGTGCGGGGATGCTGCGGGCCAACGGCGTGGGCAAGGGTGATCGCGTCATCATATATATGCCCATGGTGCCGCAGGCAGCTGTCGCGATGCTGGCCTGCGCCCGGCTTGGGGCGGTGCATTCCGTGGTCTTCGGCGGATTCGCCGCCAACGAATTGGCGACGCGTGTGAAGGATTGCACGCCGAAGGCTATTATCACAGCGACCTGCGGGATAGAGCCGGGGCGCGTTGTCGCCTATCAACCGATGATCGACGGTGCTTTAGAGATTGCGCCGGGCATCGTCGACAAAGTCATCGTCTTCCAACGCGACGGTGCGGATTGGGAAATGCGTGCCGGCCGGGATGTCGATTGGGACGCCGGCATTGCTGCGGCGGAGCCGTCGGAATGCGTGCCCGTCGCCGCCACCGACCCGCTCTATATTCTCTATACGTCCGGAACGACCGGCCAGCCCAAGGGTGTGGTGCGCGACAACGGCGGCCATATGGTGGCGTTGAAATGGTCGATGAAGAATATCTTCAATATCGACCCGGGTGAGGTTTTCTGGGCCGCCAGCGATGTCGGATGGGTCGTTGGCCACTCCTACATCGTCTATGCACCGTTGTTTCACGGGGCCACGACGATCCTTTTTGAAGGAAAACCCGTCGGGACGCCGGATGCGGGTGTCTTCTGGCGTGTCATCCAGGATCATGGCGTCGTCACATTGTTCACCGCACCGACCGCTTTTCGCGCGATCAAGAAGGAAGACCCGAACGGGAAATTGATCGGCGAATACGATATGTCCAAGTTCCGGGCCCTCTTCCTTGCCGGGGAGCGTTGCGATCCGGATACGCTCCATTGGTCGGAAGAAAAACTGCAGGTGCCCGTGGTGGACCACTGGTGGCAGACGGAAACCGGCTGGCCCATCGTCGCCAATTGCTTGGGGATCGAACAATTGCCGATCAAACCGGGGTCGCCCACCAAGCCGGTCCCCGGCTACGACGTCCGCATCCTGGACGAGGGGTGCCACGAAATGCCGCGTGGTGAGATGGGCGCGATCAGCATCAAGCTGCCCTTGCCGCCTTCCTGCCTACCAACCTTGTGGAACGCGGACCAGCGGTGGATCGACAGCTACCTCATCGAATATCCCGGCTACTACAAGACCGGCGACGCCGGTTACATGGACGAGGACGGATACCTTTTTGTCATGTCGCGGACCGACGACATCATCAATGTCGCCGGCCACCGGCTGTCGACCGGCGCGATGGAGGAAGTGCTCGCCTCCCATCCCGACGTCGCCGAATGCGCCGTGATCGGGGTCGCCGACCAGTTGAAGGGCCAGTTGCCGTTGGGCTTCCTGGTTCTGAAGGCGGGTGTCGAGCGCACCGACGAGGAGATCGTCAAGGAAGCGGTGAAGATGGTCCGCGACAAAATCGGCCCTGTTGCCGCTTTCAAGACCGCCACCGTCGTGAAGCGTCTGCCGAAGACCCGATCCGGCAAGATTCTGCGGGCGACCATGGTGAAGATCGCCGACAGCGAGGCGTTCAAGACGCCCGCGACGATCGACGATCCCGCCATCCTGGACGAGATCAAGGAGTCGCTTCATCAGGTCGGCTACGGGAACAAGTAGAATTCTTCGAAAACGGCCAAGCTTGGGCCTTGTCCTCATAGCGCCGGCGGCACTACAAGGCTGCCGGCGCTTTTGCGTCCGGAACAGGCAAATTGAATGGGTATCGGGTCATGAAACTGGCGGATTTGGAGAAAAGCGACCTCGAAGCGGTGGAACAGCGCCTGCTTGAGGAATTCGAGGCCTTGAAGGGCGAAGGTCTGTCACTGGACATGACCCGCGGCAAGCCGGCGCCGGATCAGCTGACTCTGGCCGACGGCATGCTTGCCTTGGTCGGGCCCGGCAATACCTCGGGCGAGGGCGGGACCGACTACCGCAACTATGGCATTGTCGAAGGCATCCCCGAAGCCCGCCGCCTGTTCGCCGAGTATATGGGTGTAACGCCTTCGCAGATCATCGTCGGCGGCAATGGCAGCCTGACCATGATGTACGACACGCTGGCGGGTGCGGTTCTGTTCGGCATGCCCGGCGGCAAGGGCCCTTGGACCCGTGTGGGGGCAGGGGCCAATGCGACCAAGGTGATCTGCCCGGTTCCCGGCTACGACCGCCATTTCGCGATCTGCGAGCGGCTGGGCCTGGAAATGATCACCGTGCCGATGCTGGACGACGGCCCGGATATGGATGCGGTAGAGGCTCTGGCCGCCGATCCCGCCGTCAAGGCGATCTGGTGCGTTCCGAAATACTCGAACCCGACCGGGACGGTTTATTCGCCGGCCGTTTCGGAGCGCCTTGCCCGCATGACGACCGGCGCACCGGATTTCCGTATCCTGTGGGACAACGCCTATGCCGTTCATCATCTGGGCGGCGGACCGGCGGAAATTCCGGATATCCTGGCCCTTTGCGCCCAGGCGGGGAATCCGGACCGGGTGCTGATGTTTGGGTCCACCTCCAAGATCACCTATGCCGGTTCGGGCGTCGCCTTGATGGCGGCGTCGGAAACCAATATCGCCGATGCTGTGAAAAAGCTGTCCTTCGCGACGATCGGGCCGGACAAGCTGAACCAACTGCGCCATGTCCGCTTCTTCGAGAACATGGACGGCATCCTGGCGCATATGGAAAGGCACGCCGCCATCGTGAAACCGAAATTCGACGCGGTCGAAGAGGCCTTGAGCCGCCGCCTGGCGGAAAAAGGCATCGCCGACTGGACCGCGCCGCAGGGCGGATATTTCGTCAGCCTGGACGTGATGGACGAATGTGCGTCGGAAATCATTCGAATGGCCGGCGAAGCGGGCGTGAAATGCACGCCCGCGGGCTCGACCTTCCCTTATGGAAAAGATCCGTCTGACAGGAATATCCGCATCGCCCCGACCCTTCCGTCGGTCGATGAGATCAAGAAGGCGATGGAAGTGCTTTGCGTCGCGGTGGAACTGACCTGCGCGCGCCGTTTGTTGGGGAGGAATCGATAGCAATATGAAAAAACAAACAAAAACAACACAGGGATACCTATAGGTATTGGTGGCGATGTTTCTTTGCGGTGTTTTATGTTGCGGTGCAACATAATTGAGCCTATCTAAGCGACAGGGAGGGTGTTCTTAGAAATCACCTAGAGGACAAGCGCGATGGCCCTCCCGAAGTCTGAAGTTTCGCTTCCTACCCTTGTACCCGACCGGTCCGCGTTGCCGGTTCCCTCTTCGGTTACGCTGCGAAAGCTTACATCGCGCGACGTCAGCCTGTATCAGGAACATCTCCTGCGTTTGACTGCGTCCGATCGGTGCAACCGGTTCATGGGGTCGATCTCCGATGATCGCGTTCGCGCGTATTGCGCCGGCCTGAAGTGGTCGTCCACCGTCGTCCTGGGCGCGTTCATCGACGGTGAACTGCGCGGCGTCGGCGAATTGGCGATGGTGACGCGGTTTCCAAGGCCGGTCGCGGAAATCGCGCTGAGCGTGGAGGCGCCGTGGCAGAACCTGGGGATCGGGACATTGCTGCTGCGGCATGCCCTGACTATGGCGCGGAACCGCTACATCACCCGTGTTTACATGTTGTGCCTTCTCGATAATCGGAAGATGCAGAAAATCGCCCGCAGGTTCGATGCAAACCTGATCTTCGAGAATGGCGGCGTCGAAGGCAGCTTGTGGCCGCATTGGCCCAACTATCTCTCCCTATTGGAAGAGGCGGCGGCGGACGGCCGGGCTTTCTTCAACGCGGTCGTTGGCCCGGCAAAACCGACGCGCCACTGACGCCAGCGAATTGGGCGGGGCTTACGCTACCGTCAGTATGATCTTGCCGATATGATCGCTGGATTCCATCAACCTGTGCGCATCCGCGGCCTGGTCCAGCGGGAAGGTCTTGAACAGGACCGGGGCGACCTTGCCCGATTCCAGCAGCGGCCAGACATGGCTTTGGAGGTTGGCGGCAATCTCGGCCTTTTTGGAAATCGGCTGCGGCCGAAGGGTCGATCCGGAAATGGACAGCCGCTTTCCCAGCACCTTGATCAGGTCGATCTCACGCTTCGACCCCTGCAGGAAAGCGATGATCGCCAGCCTGCCGTCGAAGGCCAGACTGTCGATGTTTCCCTGGATGTAGTCGCCGCCGACCATGTCCAGGATGACATCGACGCCCTTTCCTTCTGTCGCTTCCTTGACCGCCTCTTTCCAATCCTGCGTCCGGTAGTTGATGGCGTGGTGGGCGCCGAGGTCCTTGCAGGCCTTTACCTTTTCGTCAGATCCGGCGGTGGTGAAGACGGTGGCGCCGAAAGCCCGCGCCAGTTGGATCGCGGTGGTGCCGATGCCGCTGGACCCGCCATGGACCAGGAACTTCTCCCCGGCTTTCAAACCGACGCGCATGAACACGTTCAGATAGACGGTGAAGAAGGTTTCCGGCAGGCAGGCAGCTTTGACCATGTCGTAGCCCTTCGGAACCGGCAGGCATTGTTCCTGCGGGGTCAGACAGTATTCCGCATAGCCGCCGCCCGGCGTCAGCGCGCAGACCGGGTCGCCCTCGGCCCAACGGCGCACCCCTTCGCCAACCGCTGCGACGGTACCCGCAACTTCCAATCCCGGCAGATCGCTCGCGCCCGGCGGCGGCGGATAGGCGCCCATGCGTTGCGACACGTCCGGCCGGTTCACGCCCGCTGCCGCCACCTTTATCAGGACCTCGCCCGGGCCCGGCGTGGGAACAGGGCGTTCGGCCGGGGTCAATACCTCCGGGCCGCCGAAGGATGCGATTTCCACGACACGCATTGTTTCCGGCAAGCTCATTCCTTCATCCCCTCGATTTGATCTATCTTCGGGGTATAGAGTTAACGGTCACTGCGCCGAACTGAAAGCCAGAAGAAGAACCGAAGAAGATATTGGGGAGGGAAACGGTATGAATCCCGATGACCTGGAGCCACCAAAGCCGAAAACGCTGGAGCAGGCCGACCTGGACATGATGTCCATTGAGGCGCTTGAAGAGTATATCGCGGAGCGAGAAGCGGAAATCGAACGCGCGAAGGCGAAGATCGCCGGCAAGCAATCCGCGCGCGGCGTCGCGGAAACTTTCTTCAAATCCTGATTCACGCGGCGCGAGCCGTCCCAGGAACAATCCCAGCACAAGGATGGACGATGTCGAACGAGATGAAGCAATGGGTCCTGGCCTCCCACCCTACGGGAATGCCGGCGATGGACAATTGGCGACTGCAGACCGCGCCAATGCCGGAGCCGGGTGAGGGGGAAGTCCTGACACGCGCCGTCTATCTGTCGGTCGATCCGTATATGCGCGGACGAATCAGTCCCCGCGCCAACTATGCCGCCGGTGTGGGTATTGGTGATGTGATGCATGGCGGTGGTGTCGGTGTCGTGGTGGAAAGCAACGACCCGGCGCTCAAGCCCGGCGACATCGTCGAAAGCTTTCGGTTCGATTGGCAGGAATACAACGTCCAGAAAGGAAAAGCCCTGCGCAAGGTGGATACCGGGATGGGGCCAATCCATTCCGCGCTCAGCTATTTGGGACTGCCGGGGCTGACCGCCTATTTCACACTGTTGGCGGCAGGCGAGATGAAGGCCGGCGACGACGTGCTGATTTCAGCCGCTTCCGGGGCGGTGGGGCAGGTGGCCGGCCAGATCGCCGTGATCAAGGGCGCCCGGCCGGTCGCGGTCGCGGGGTCTGACGAGAAAGTCGCCTGGTGCAAGGAACTCGGTTACGACGACGGCATCAACTACAAGACCGCACCGGACCTGACAGCCGCGGTCAAGCAGGCCTGTCCGCATGGCGTCGATCTGTTCCTGGACAATACGGCAGGCCCTATCCATGACGCGGTCATGCGGAACCTGGCGGAAAAGTCGCGGACGGTCATCTGCGGGACAGTGGCCCTTGCCGACAAATTCGAGGAACCGGATATCGGCGAGCGCTTTCTGCGCAATATCATGATCGCGCGGGCGACGGTCCGGGGATTCATCCTGTTCGACCATGCCGACAAGTTCGACGAGGCGCGGGCGGAAATCGCGTCCTGGGCGAAAGCGGGTAAATTGCGCCACAAGGAAGATATGATGCATGGAATCGGCGCGATGCCGGAAGCTTTCCTGCGCCTGTTGACCGGGCGGAACATGGGGAAGCAGCTGATTCAGGTATCGGACGACCCGACAGTGTAGGAAAAACAAGGAAAAGATAAGGGTCTCCTAATATTGAAAAAATGTACGACTTTTGTCTGTAGGTTCATTTTTTTAACGATTTGTTAGCGAATCCACCCTATAAATGCTCTTGACCCCAGCCCGTCACACTCCCGACGGGCCATGGCACTCTTAGACCCCCTGTTCAACTGAGCCGCGCGTTGCGGCTCTTTTCTTTTGTGGATTTGGTCTCTCAGGCATGCCAGATGGCGGCTGATTTCCCGCAATCCCGAATGTTGGCAGTATATTCCAGGCCGTTTCCGCCGCCGCCTGGGTCAACCCCCAAAAATGTTCCCGCGTCGCCAGAAACAGTCTATTTCCCTTTTGACAATTGTTACGCTTTTGCTATCGTCCGTCCCGACGCAAGTTGAACAGGGGTCCCGATTAAAAGGGGTTAGGCTTGCTTTAGGGTCGCTTCGGCGACCCCTTTTTTTTGGCTGTTATCCTCCAATTCAGTCGCGGCAGTTCGATCCCCTTCCAGCCGGATGTTTCCGCAATTCTTTTGCCGTGGCCAATTCCATTCGCTACCTTCCGCGCAGGCCGTATTCGATCGGCCGGTGACGCCCCGGACCCGACAATGGGGAACCGAAAACCAAAGGGGAGGGAGGATTAGGATGGTCAAACCGGACTTCCTGAAATTCGACACATTGGCCCTGCATGCCGGGCAGCAGCCCGACCCGGTCTACGGCGCGCGCGCGGTGCCGATTTATCAGACGACTTCCTACGTTTTCGACAGCGTCGAGCAGGCGGCCGCTCTCTTTAACCTTGAGGCTGCGGGCCATATCTATTCGCGGATATCCAATCCGACCGTCGCGGTGTTCGAAGAGCGCATGGCGGCGCTCGACAACGGTGTCGCCGCTCTTGCGTGTTCCAGCGGGCATGCGGCGCTGCATCTGATCGTCGCGACCTTGATGAGTCAGGGAAGTCACATCGTCGCGTCCAAATCCCTGTATGGCGGCTCGATCAATATGTTCAGTCATACCCTGCCGCGCTTCGGGATCGAGACCACTTTTGTAGATCCCCGGGATCCGGCGGCGTTCAAGGCCGCCATACAACCGAATACGCGCATGCTCTTCGCGGAAGGTCTGGGAAATCCTGGGTTGGATGTGCTGGACATCGAGGCGGTCGCAAAGGTTGCCCACGATGCCGGCTTGCCGCTGGTCATCGATGCGACTTTCAGCACGCCCTATCTGTGCAAGCCGATCGACTTCGGCGCCGACATCGTCATGCATTCGGCCACCAAATGGATTGGCGGTCACGGTGCGGCGATGGGCGGGGTCATCGTCGACGCCGGGCGTTTCGACTGGTCGGCGTCGCAGGATGCCGACGGGAAAGACCGGTTCCCGACATTGACGGAACCTTATGCAGCCTATCACGGCATCGTTTTCGCCGACGAATACGGCCCGCATGCCTTCGTGGCGCGCGCCCGCGCGGAAGGCGTGCGCGATTTCGGTCCGGTGTTGTCGCCGACGAACGCCTTTTATCTGCTGCAAGGGTTGGAGACGTTGCCGCTGCGCATGGCGCGGCACGTGGAAAACGCCGGCATCGTCGCGAAATACCTGGAAGCCCACGAGAATGTCGCTTGGGTCTCCTATCCGGGTCTCGAAAGTCATCCGGATCACGAAATGGCGAAGAAATACTTTCCGAAAGGCCCCGGGTCGATGCTGTCCTTCGGCGTGAAGGGCGGGCGGGCCGCGGGCGCGGCCTTTATCGAGGCGGTTGAACTGTTCAGCCACCTTGCCAATGTCGGCGATGCCAAGTCCCTGGTGCTGCACCCGGCGACGACGACCCATCGCCAATTGAGCGCGGAACAGTTGATGGCCTCCGGTGTCGGCGAGGATTTGATCCGGATGTCCGTCGGTTTGGAGGATCCGGAAGATCTGATCGCGGATATCGAACGCGGCTTGCGGGCGGCCGCCAAAGCGGTGCCCCAAGCGGCGGAGTAAGCCGGAACGAGTGGAACGACGGTACGACGCACCGGATAGGGACCAAACCGACGATGTTTGTAAGTGTTGATGGTATACCCGCCTTCGTGGCGGATGGCGGGCAGGCATTCGATGCCGCGAAACCCAGTGTCGTCTTCGTCCACGGCGCGGGCATGGATCATACGGTTTGGGGACAGCAGACACGCTTCTTGGCCCATCATGGGTTCAACGTCCTGGCGGTCGATCTGCCCGGCCACGGCAAAACGCCCGGCGACCCGCTTTCTTCGATCGAGGACATGGCCGACTGGCTGAACCGTTTTATCGAGGCGGCAGGCGCGGCATCGGCAATCGTCATCGGACATTCCATGGGCACCTTGGTGGCGCTGGAAGCCGCGGCGAGAAAGCCGGAAGCTGCCCGCGCCTTGGTACTCTGCGGCTGTTCCGCCCAAATGGGTGTTCATCCCGTCCTGGTCGAGGCGGCCGAGGAAAACCGCATCCTGGCGCCGGAATTGATGTCGGCCTGGGGGCATGGGCCGAAAGCACATCGCGGCGGTAACATCGCCAGCGGCGTCTGGCTGATCGGGGGAGCCGTAAGGTTGCTCGAGCGCGCGCGGCCCGGCGTTATCGCTTCGGAACTCAAAACATGCGCCGCCTATAAAGGCGCGGTAGCCGCGGCGGAAAGAATCAATGTACCCGTAATGATCGTAAGTGGTCGCTATGATAAGATGACGCCGGTCAAGGCGGCGGCCCCCTTGGCGGCGGCGTTGGCCGATGTACGGACATATGTGATCGAAGATGCCGGTCATATGATGATGCTGGAAGCACAGCAGGAGACCCGGCGGGTCTTGTACGATTTCTGCCGGGAAGTCGCCGCAGCCCAGTAAGACGAGCGGTGTAATCCGTTCTTCCAAGACCGGGCTGGCGCATACTGGGCCGTCATGGGTCGGTCCATCTATTCCGAGTCTTCTGGGGGGAGGACGTTTGATGGCTAAGGCGCGCTTTATCGCTGATGGCGCCCGCATCGCTATGGTCAAGCAAGGCGAGGACAATGACAGTCTAGCGACTGCCGCGGGTTCATTTGTCATTGAAGTATTCAAGACCACGGATGGCCTGTCCGACTTGCCGGAGGACAGCGATCTGGCGGCATTCGCCTTGCTGACCGATGAGCAGGTCGCCAATTCCGTTGCCCGCCTTCTGAACGCGGCCTTGATGATCGGAATGGAAGATTTGCCGTCGACCTCTGCCGCGGTCGAAATTCTGTTGAGTCAGTTGTTGAGCGACGTCTCCAAATCCGACCCCGCCCAGTTGATGGAAGCGGCCATGCACTATGTCTTCAAACAGGAAAAATGGGATTTGGAAGTCGCGCGGGAGGAACGGGAGGACGGCATCCGTTTCAGTATCGTCAACAAGAGGGGCCCGGATCTGCCGCATGCGGTCTTCATGTCGACCCGCGGCAAGACACCGGCATTCTGGCTGATGCAGGATGCCCGGATCATTCAAGGCACCCACGCTTACAAAATCCCGATCCAGGCGGCGACGGCGCTGAAACACGAACTGTCCGACTACATCAAACTTCACGATGTCGGGGGGTTGGTCAAAACGACCGGCTGATTTACTCAATAGCGGTCTACAGCCGTTCCCCTTCACCACTCACGAGCGAAAATCGATGAAACGCGAAGACGCCCCCGGCCGCGGGGAATTCCCCTTGTTCCGGCCGATTACCACCCGTTGGATGGACCAGGACGCCTACGGCCATGTGAACAATGTCGAGTACTATTCCTATTTCGATACGGCGGTGAACCAGCACTTGATCGAGGCGGCGGGCCTCAATCCACGCAGCACTGACGTGGTCGGAATGGTTGTCGATACCCAATGCAGCTTTTTCCACGAATTGACCTTCCCCGAGACGGTCGAAGTCGGCATCCGCGTCACCAAGTTGGGGCGGAGCTCAATTGCCTATGAAATCGGCATTTTCCGGCAAGGGGAAGACAAGCCCGCCGCGCTCGGCCATTTCGTGCATGTCTATGTGGAACGCGCGACGATGACGCCTACGCCGATTCCGGCCCATGTACGCGCCGTGGTGGAGCCCTTGTTGGTGCAATAGCCGCCGGGCCCAGTTTTTTTACCAATTTTGTCAACGGGTGTTGACCGAGTGATCCACGTCATACGCGTCGGGTCGTAAATCCCGTATCTATCCGAACGAGTTAATCACAACAGTCGTTTCGGGTGTATTCATGAAGTCTCTTTTGAAAGTCATTGCCGTTTCCGCGCCGGTCTTCCTGGTCCCGCTCGCGTCGGTCTCCGCCGCAAGCTGGGTCATCGACTCCCAGGATATCATCGGTTTCGGCCTCGGCACGTCGGTGTCCAGCTCGATCGACATCAGCAGCCTCAACGGCAATACCGACGGACCTTCCGTGGTCGTGTCCGCACCCGGCAGTCTGAAGCTTGCCAGCAAGGCGATCCCATCGCTCTCCCGGTCCGCCCTGCTTGAGACGGATGGCGGCAACATCAACAAGGTGCTCGGTACCAGCGCACCGCCGAGCGGTGAGATAAACAGCGAAGGCCTCAGCTTCGATTTCAGCAACCAGGTCTTCCTGAACCAGTTGACCGTGGCCCATCTTTATCCGGCCGGCGAACATAATGACTCCTTCGGGGAAGTCGGCGTCATCGAAGTGACCCGCGCGAACCTGACGGTCGACAGCTTCTACCTGCGTCCGGACAGCGAAACGACCGCGAGCCTTTATTCCTCTCTGTCCTTCACGTCCGGGGACCTTGTTCCCCTGGTGACCGTCCTGAACCTGCAGCCGGCGATCGACGGGCAGAACGACGGCGCCGACGGACCGGGCGATATTGTCAACGAAACCAGCAATCAGGGTGGCGTTTGGCAAATCCTGGGCGACAACCTGTTCGGCAGTTTCATCTCGCTGACGCTGCGCGGGTTGGACCAAGACAACATTGGCGGAAATACCGGCGACTCGGACTTCTCCTTCGTTGCGGCCGGTGGGGCGGTTGCCGCCGTTCCGCTTCCGGGCGCCCTGCCGATCTTCCTGTCCGCCCTGTTCGGGTTGGGTTTCCTGGCGCGGAACCGGAAACAACATTCCGCTGCGTGATCCACGCCGACCCTTAAGGCTAGAGCAAAAAAAAGAGCGGGCGCCGGTATTGATACCGGGCCCGCTCTTCTCATTTCCTCATTATGCGAAGGTGATCCCGCTTTCTGTCATGGGAAGCTTGGACACACGTATGCCCGTCGCCGCGTAGACCGCGTTGGCAAGCGCCGGTCCGACCGGCGGGACACCCGGTTCCCCGACCCCCGTCGGCGCTTCTGCGGAGGCGACGATATGGACCTCGACTGCCGGCATATCGGTAATACGCAACGGTTCGTAGTCCGGGAAGTTGAACTGGTCGACTTCGCCTTCCGTCAACGTGATCTGGTTCCGCATCACGGAGCCCAGACCGTAACCGATCCCGCCTTCCATTTGCGCCCGGATGACGTCCGGATTGACGGCGGTGCCGCAATCGACGGCGCAGACGACCCTTTCGATCTTCACGGCCCCGTCTGTGACGGAAACCTCCACAACCTCGGCCACATAGGTGTTGAACGACTTATGGACCGCGATGCCCTGGTGCCGTCCGGCCGCGGGTTTACCCCATCCGGCCTTTTCCGCGGCAAGTTTAAGGACACCGGCAAGCCGCTTCTGGTCCTTGTCCCCACCCGACAACAGGTCGAGCCGGTAGTCGACAGCATCCTTGCCAAGGGCTTCGGCGACCCGGTCTACCATGGTTTCCATGGCGAAGGCCGTGTGGGTATGGCCGACGGACCGCCACCACAGGACCGGCACCGGCGTCGCCGCGTCGGACAGACCGACGGACATGGCCGGGATGGCGTAATGGCTGTCATTGACGCCTTCGACGGATGTGGCGTCAACTTGGCTCCCGGGCGGCATGGCCAGGGATTCGAAGGGCGTGCCCTTGATGATCGGCTTGCCCGCGACCCGATGGTCCCACGCGACGATCTTGCCGTCCTTCAACCCGACCTTGGCCCGGTGGGCGACCATCGGGCGGTAATAGCCGCCCTTGATGTCGTCCTCGCGCGTCCAGACCAGCTTGACCGCGGTCTTCCCGCCCAACAGCGCGAAGGCCATGGCCGCTTCCACCTGATAGTCCGCATTGGTCGTCGCCCGGCGCCCGAACGAGCCCCCGGCGAAGACCGTGCGGATTTCCACATTGGCCGGGTCGAGTTCCAAGACATGCGCCAAGGTCGGCTTCACGGCGCCCGGGAACTGGCAACCGTCATGCACGCGGACGCCGTTCGCGGTCGGCTCGATGACGCAGTTCAACGGTTCCATGGGCGCATGGGCCAGGAAGGGGAAGGTCAATTCCGTTTCGATGACCGTATCGGCACTCGAGATCGCGGCTTCCGTGGCGGCGCGGTCGGCGCCTTCCACAGCTTCGAACTGCGGCGTATCCAGCAGTGATCGGTGATAGGCGATCAGGTCTTCGTTGGACCGGTTTTCCGCGTCTTTAAAGTCCCAGTCGGCCGTGATGGCCTCCCGTGCCTGAATCGCGGCCCAGGTGTTTTGGGCATAGACGGCGATCGCGCTGCCGGTCGGCAGGGCTTTCGCACCGACGAAACCGGGAACGCTGTTGGCGCCGGAAACATCGAAGGACGTGAGCTTGCCGCCGAACCGCGGCGAGCGCAGCAGGACCACATAGATCATGCCGGGCACCTTCACATCCATGGCGAAGGTTGCGAGGCCGGCCACCTTCAGGTTGGAGTCCTTTCGCGGCAGATGGTCCAGCCCGATCAGGGTGAAGTCCGACGGATCCTTCAGCCTGGGGTTTTCAGGCGGTGTCAGGGTTGCGGCCTTGGCCACCACCTCGCCGAAATGGGCGCGTTCGGTACCGGCCTTCAGCAGGCTGCCTTTCACCGAGATTTGGGCCGCGGGCACGTTCCACATTTCCGCCGCCGCCTGGACCAGCACGGCGCGGGCCGCCGCGGCGGCCTGCCGGTACTGCATATAACTGTTGGCCATGGCGGTGGAGCCGCCGGTGCCTTGCGCGCCGAAAAATAGGTTCTTGTAGCGTTCGTTGTCCGCCGGGGCGAAATGAATGGCGACGCGGTTCCAGTCGGCGTCGAGTTCCTCGGCGACCAGCGTCGCCAGGCCGGTCGTCGTGCCCTGGCCCATCTCGAAATGCTTCAGGATGACATGAACGACGCCATCGTCGGAAATGCTGACGAAGGGGTTCATATGCGCGACTGAGGACGCGGCGGCGAAGCTGCCGTCGGCCCGGATGCCGATGAAGAGTGTTGCGCCGGCGGCGGCCGCGCCTTTCAGCAAGCTGCGTCTGGATGTTTGGATGGTCATTTTCAGGCCTCCATGATGTCGGCCGCGCGGTGGATCGCGGCCCGGATGCGGTGATAGGTGGCGCAGCGGCAGGCATTCCCCGCCATCGCGGCGTCAATGTCCTCGTCGCTCGGCTTTTTGACCGTCGCCAACAGATTTATGGCGGACATGATCTGTCCCGACTGGCAGTAACCGCATTGGACGACGTCCAATTCCCGCCAGGCGTTCTGAACGGCCCGGGCGGCCGGGCCGTCGACGCCCTCTATCGTGGTAACCTCAGACCCTTCCAGGTCCTCGACATAGGTGGCGCAGGACCGGACCGGCTCGCCGTCCACATGCACCGTGCAGGCGCCGCAAGCGGCGACGCCGCAGCCGAATTTCGTTCCCGTCATGTTCAGGTTGTCGCGCAAGACCCAGAGCAGGGGAGTGCCGGGTTCAGCTTCCACGCTCACCTGTTTTCCATTGATATTCAGTTTCATCGCCGTGATGTCCCTTTATCGGTTGGCGTTTCGACAGGTATTTCCAGAGGCAATCGGACAAGATCGTAGATTTCCGGTTGCCGATTTCCACCGGAACATGGGTTTGAATCCGGGGAATCAGCTAACGTCATTTCAGAACGCTGAAGCATGGGACTTTCTTGTTGCCCGGTGCGCTTGTTTCCCCAGAACGCCCCAGAACTTCGATTGCCGACTCTTTCCGCGGGGCCTTTAGGGTGCTACTGGTGCGTCTTGGACGATCTTACAATCAGCGTTCGTATGTATAATTGACAATTGGTCTGTGAATGTCAAGATGTCTAGTATGACGGAAAAGGAGATTCTGTTCGCCGAAGCTGCGGGCCGGGTTATCGAGCGCTATGGCATGAAGCGCACGACCATGGGCGACATCGCAAAGGAAGCGGGGGTGTCCCGGCAGACACTCTACACGATCTATCCCAGCAAGGAGGACGTCCTGCGCGGCATCATCCGCCTATCCTGTGGAAGAACGTCTGAAACGATTGAGGCTGAATGCGCCAAGCAGGTTGGCATCGAAGCCAAACTCTCCACCATGTTCGAGCATATGACCCTGGCGCCCTACCGGATGATCGCCGCCATGCCCGATGCAGCCGACTTTCTAATAGGTTTCAAGGATGCGGCGACCTGCGAATTGGACAGGGCCTATGACCGGTATACGGAAACCCTCCGTGAAATTCTCGCCCCGTATGAGAAGGAGATCGCGGTTGCGGGCCTTACCGTCGATCGCCTCGCCAACTACGTCGTCACCTCGGCCAAGACCCTCAAGAAGGAAGCCAGGAACGAGGATGAATTGGTTGAGATGCTTGAGGTGCTGAAACGGATGGTCGTCTCGATCACCGGTTAGCCCTTTTTCGAGGGACCTTCTTCGAACTGCACCACATTTTCCGGCAATTTTTCCCAAGCGGCCTTGGATCCGACGAAGATGTGCATGCCGATCTCGACTTCAGGGTCGCCGTTCACGCAGCCCAGTGTCACACCGTGAATCTCACCTTGCCAAACAGCCACCAGGGTGGACCCGCAATTGCCGCAGAATTGCACACCGTAACCGTTCCCGGCATCGAAAGTCTTAAGAATTTCTTCGCCCGTTAACCACGCGAAGGCATCGGGCGCTACTTCCGCATAGGCGGAGGCCTGGGCGCTGAAGATCTTGCGGCATCGGGAGCAATGGCAGGATCGCGCGTTCCTTAACGGGCTGTCGACTTTGTAGGTGACTTTGCCGCAGAAACATTCGCCGGTAACGGCCATGCCGCCCTCCATCGTCACAGTTCCGTCCGCAAATCCCAAAGTTCCGGGAAGAACACATAGCTCAACGCGTGCTGAA
>CAYGKA010000025.1:0-12894 GCA_964350445.1 uncultured Flavobacteriaceae bacterium | reverse complement strand
TCCGTCCGCAAATCCCAAAGTTCCGGGAAGAACACATAGCTCAACGCGTGCTGAAGGTAACCCACCCCGGCCGTACCGCCGGTGCCGCGCCGGTGACCGATGATGCGCTTCACCGTTTCCAGGTGACGGAACCGCCATTGCTGGAAACTGTCCTCCAGATCGACCAGCTTTTCCGCCAACTCGTACAATTCCCAATGCCCATCCGGCTTTTGATAGATCGATGTCCAGGCCTGCAGGACGCTGTCATCCGCCTGATAGGGGTGGGTCCGGTCGCGCTTCAGAACTGCGTCGGAGACCTCGAAACCGTTCCGTTTCAGGGCTTCGAGGGCGACGTCATACAGGCTTGGTCCTTCCAGCGTGGCCAACAGATGCGCATGAACGGCGGGCGTTTCGACGAAGGGCGCCAGCATGGCGCGCCGCTTGTTCCCCATCAGGAATTCGATCTCCCGGTACTGCGCGGATTGGAAACCGGAACTGCGGCCCAAATCGTCACGGAAGGTCAGGTAGTCGGCCGGTGTCATGGTCGACAGCACCGACCAGGATTGGATCAACTGCGTCTGAATCCGCGCCACCCGCGACAGCATCTTGAAGGCCGGGCCGAAGGCGTCTTCTTCCAGCGCAGTCATCGCCGCGCGGGTTTCATGGATGATCAGCTTCATCCACAACTCAGTGGCCTGATGGATGACGATGAACAGCATCTCGTCATGGGCGTCGGAAACCGGCTTCTGCGCCGCCAACAGGTCGGGCAGGCGCAAGTAACCTCCATAGCTCAAACTGTCGCTGAAATCGGTATGCGCGCCTTCCGGCAGCGCTTCGCCGGGTTTCGTTTCGTCGTTCATGTCACCACGCCAAAGGGTTCGCTCTAGTCGTGATAGGTGATGGGGACGTAGTTCGGCAAGCTTGCGAAACGCTCCAGCCAGCGGTTGATGCCCGGATAGGCGTCCAGGCTGATCCCGCCTTCATCGGCCACATGGGTATAGGCATAGAGCGCGATATCGGCGATGGTCGGACCGCTTCCCACCAGCCAGTCGGTGTGGGACAGCTGCATTTCCATGACGGCCAGCGCCGCATGGCTCTTCTTTTCCTTCTCCGGCGCCTGTGCTTCCAGTTCCGGGGTCATGGTCAGGAAATGCCGCCAGAAGCGCAGCACGGCAATATTGGGTTCGTGGCTGTATTGTTCGAAATAGGTCCAGCTCAGGACCTGGGCATGGGCGAACCGGTCATCGGGCAGCCAAGGCGTTCCTTCAGCCAGGTAATGCATGATGGCGTTCGATTCCGGCAGACTGCGTCCGTCTTCCAGAACCAGGGCGGGGATCTTGCCGACAGGATTGATCTTCAGGAAGTCCTTGGTATGGGTTTCGCCTTCAAGGATGTTGGTGCGGACCCGCTCGTATTTAAGCCCCAGGAAATGCAGCAGCAGCCAGACCTTGTAGCCGTTTCCGCTGCCGTCAAAATCGTAAACCGTATACATCCCCGTAGTCCTTTCCTGTCGCTAACCCGACCGCGAAACATGCGGTGCGGCGGCAAGTTCCGGCAAGCGGGAAATTCCGATGCTCGGATTAGGGACCATAATGCGAAAAGGACGGCCCCCGCCCCGATCCTTGGGGAGAGAGATTGGGGAGGGGCCGCCCTTCGCTGTGCCGCCGCCAATCAGGCGAGGCCGGGGAATGCGTTACTTGGACTCGATCTTCTTCGCCTTACCGGTGGCGATTTCGATCTTGCGGGGCTTCATTTCTTCCGGGATCTCACGCACCAGCTTCACGTGAAGCAGGCCGTTCTCAAGCAGCGCGCCCTGGACCTTGATATGGTCGGCAAGGTTGAAGCGGCGCTCGAACGCGCGTTCGGCGATACCGCGATAGAGGTAGACCCGCTCTGCCTCGGCCTCTTCGTCGAGTTCCTTGCGGCCGGCAATGGTGAGGACGTTTTCCTTCACTTCCAGCGTCAACTCGTCTTCGGCGAAGCCGGCCACCGCCATGGAAATCTGATAGGCGTTGTCGTCGAGTTTTTCGATATTGTAGGGGGGGTAGCCGTTCGACTGTTCGCTGGACAGCGCGTCGATCATGCGTGCCATGCGGTCGAAACCAACGGACGTGCGGAAAAGCGGGGAAAGATCATAGGTTCGCATCGGTCATATCCTCCTTCGAAGCGATATGGTTCAAGTCAGCGCGGCCCACCACGTGGTCTGACCGCTTACCGTCCCGATCTGCGGCGACCCAATCGGCATCGCCCTCGGAACCTCTAAGATTTAGGCACTGTTTTTGTCGTTTCAAGAGGGTGAGGGTCGGCATCAAATCGGCCGTGGGACTGGCGCTGGAAAAAGAAAAGGCGCCCCCGAAGGAACGCCTTTTCACTGTCTTTTTGCCTACCCCGTCGCGGCGCCTTTGCAGGCAGCCCGCGGGAGTGGCCAAGCCGTTTACTTGAGGCCGAAGGACCCAAAGCGCTTGTTGAACTGAGCCGCGCGGCCGCCGTCAAGCATGCGCGCCGGACCGCCCGTCCATGCCGGATGGGAGGTCGGATCGACTTCCAGGCGCAGCGTGTCGCCCGGATTACCCCAAGTCGAGTGGGTCTTGTAAGACGTCCCGTCCACCATCTGAATGGTGATCTCGTGGTAATCGGGATGGATTTCCGCTTTCATCGCCCGTCTCCGTTTCAAAACTCTAAGGCGCACGAAACATGATTCCGCGCGCCGGACGGGGGGCTTGTACGCCGTGGCCCTCGAAAAGGCAAGCGGGGAAAACCGCCTCTTTACGGGATTTTTTGGCGAACGGGGGCATTGCGCGTGCGGCGAATCCGATTGAACTGGCAGCTTACGGGAGAAATGCCTATTTCCAATTCGCGGACCTGAGCGAATCGGCAACAAGTTCTAAGGTATTATGGTGTTGATCGGAACGGATCGTTTGAGGGTGCGGCCCATTGAAGCGGCCGACGAACCGCATGTGCTTTGCTATGCGGCGCGGGAAGATTATTGCCCTTACGTCCCGATAGATCCCGAACGGCCGGAAAGCGTGGCGGCCTATGTCAGCGACCAGATCCGGCCCGACGGTGCGGGTGACGGCGCGGCCATGGCATTGGCCATCGTCCCGGGTGGCGTGGGTCGGCCTGTCGGGACGATCAAGTTGACCGTCGAGCCTTTCCCGGTGCCGATCGGCCAACTGGATTTCACCCTTGATCCCGAATTCCGGGGTCTTGGATATATGACGGAAGCCTTGACCGGCGTGCTGCCCGTCGCGTTCAGGGACCTTGGCCTGTTGCGCCTGTGCGCCGCTTCGGATGTCGATAACCTGGACTGCCAGAAGGTTCTTGAGCGTATCGGGATGCATCAGGCGAAGAGAATTCCGGAATACCACACGGTGCATGGCCAAAAGCGGGATGCCTTCCTCTACGTCATGGATGCTCAAGCGCCTGAAAAATAGGTCCGATTTCTGATCTGACCGTGCACGAATTTGGCGGCTTTTACCCGCATTTCAGGCCCTTCGGCACCGGCGTCTTAAATATATCCCTAGTACAAACGGACAAATAGACGCCCATCGGATTGCCCCATAATGTGCTCCTAAAGTTGCACCGGCATGTCCGGCACAAGAGCAATAAAAGAGCAATAATTTGGTGGGGAGGCGCGTTTGCATCGTCTCAAAGGGCTCGGTTCTTCAAAACGGACTGTTGAGCGGGTTGGCGCTACCGCCCTAACGTCCGTGCAGGGCGACAACGCGGCGATGGTCGATGGTCTGGCGGCACTGGCCGATACGGTCCGGCAGGTCGTTGATGGGCAACTTGATGCGCCGATGCCTGAATTTCCCCCAGGATCGCCGCTTCATGGGTTGGTCGAGCAGACTGAACGCTTGAGGTCCCGCCTTAGCGCCCTGAGCCAGATAATAGAGGACCATACGCTGGAGGAAGGGGCGGCTGAAAAGCAGCGCCGAGACGCCATGCATGGGCTTGCGGAAAATTTCGAGGCCGCTGTCTCGGGCTCGATCTCGTCCGTCGATGGGCATGTCGCGACGGCACTTGGGGATTTGACAGACAGTGTCGACAGGGTCGCACAGGTGGCATCCGCCGCCACGGAGAGTTCCGCCGGCGTGACGGAAATCGGCCGGATGACCCAGCAAACGTCGGATTTGACCGAACGCATGACGGAACAAACCCGGATCGCGCAGGAAACGACGGCGGAACTAGGTACCGCCGCCAACGATATCCTGGGGGTCGCCGATATCATCCAGACGATCGCCGGCCAGACGAACCTGCTTGCCCTCAACGCCACGATCGAAGCCGCCAGAGCGGGCGAGGCCGGGCGGGGCTTTGCCGTCGTGGCGAACGAAGTGAAGACGCTTGCCCAGCAAACCGCCGATGCGACCGAGCGGGTGAAAAACCTCATCTCAGCCGTCGAATCCGCCACCGACCGGGTCACGGATGCCACCGGCGCCATCGGCAAAGCGGTCGAGGAATTGAATACCAATGCCGGCGTCGTCGCTTCGGCGGTGGAGGAACAGCAATCCGCCAATGCGGAAATCGCCGCCAATGCGGAAGAAATCCTGGCCCAGATGCGCAGTTTCGAAGAGCGGATGCAGGAAGTCCGAGGCGGCGTGCGGAAAATCCATGAGGGGGCGAATGCCTTCCTCGGCGAAATACGTGCGGAAGCCGGAATTGCGGAAGATGAGATCACCTTCGGGCAAAGCGCGCCGCTGACCGGAACCGCGGCCAGCTTGGGAACCGCCATGCGCGACGGGATCGCGCTTGCCTTCGCCGAAGTCAATGCAGGCGGCGGTGTCGACGGCAGGAAGTTGACGCTGGAAACGGAAGACGACGGCTATGTGCCGGAACGCACATTGGACAATGTGCGCGCCATGGTCCGCAGCGGAGCCGTCTTCGGCCTGATCGGGTCCGTCGGGACGCCGACATCGAAACTGGCGGAACTTGTCGCGCGCGGCGGTGGCATTCCCTTCATCGGCCCGGTGACCGGCGCAGCCTTCCTACGGAATCCGGAATTCCGGCATGTGCTGAATATTCGGGCATCCTATCAGCAGGAGGCCGATGCGCTGGTCAAGTGGATGACGGGCAAGGTGCACGCCAAGCGGCCCGCCCTGCTGTTCCAAGGGGACGCCTATGGACAAACGGTCATGGCCGCGCTGACCAAGGCCTTGGAGCCGCACGGGATCGCCTTGGCGGCACAGGGGGCATATGAGCGTCAGACCGGCGATGTCAGGCCCGCCTTCGACATCATCCGGCAATCCGATCCCGACATCATCTTCATGGCCGGCACCGCCGGCACCACGGCCGCCTTCGTGGAATTGGCGCGGGACGGTGGTCTGACCTGTCCCTTGGCCACCATATCCTTCGTCGGCAGCCGCGACTTTGCCCGCCAGGTTGGCGAAGCGGGGGCGGGTGTGGTGATCAGCCAGGTGGTTCCCTTGCCGACTGACGGCAGCCAAGCCGTTGTCCGGCGGTATCTGGACAGCGCCCGCCAACATGGGATCTGTACCGAACCCGACTTCCAATCGTTGGAAGGATACGTGACGGGGCTGGCCGTGGCAGAAATTCTGGCATCCGTGGATGGGCCGTTGACGCGCGAGGCCTTCGTACAGGCAGCGACCGGTGTTCAGCACGATGTCGATATCGCCGGGTTCAAATTGTCCTTCGGGTCCGGCCGAAACCAGGGTTCTGACCAAGTCTATCTTACGGAACTGAAATCGGATGGCGGGTTTGAACTGATCCGCGTTTGACGTGTTCCGACCGGCTTAACGCTCGGTCAGTTTCAATTCGATGCGACGGTTGCGGCGATAGGCGATTTCGTCGTTCCCCTCGTCCAGCGGCTGAAATTCCGCAAAGCCGGTAGCCGCCAGACGCTGCGGCGGGATACCCCGACGTTCCAGGAACTTAACGACCGAAATCGCGCGCGCCGTCGACAGTTCCCAGTTTGACGGGAAACGGGCGGTGGAAATCGGCACGCTGTCGGTGTGTCCGTCGACGCGAAGGACCCAGTTAATCTCAGGCGGAATGTCCCGCGAAATCTGTATCAAGGTATCGGCCAACTGCCCCAACTGTTCCTGCCCCGCCGGGCCCAGTTCGTCGGAGCCTTGGGCAAACAGCACCTCGGATTGGAAGATGAAACGGTCGCCGACTATCCGGACATCCTGCCGGTTGCCCAGGATCTCCCGCAGCCGGCCGAAGAATTCCGACCTATAGCGCGCCAATTCCTGGACCTTGCTGGCCAAGGCCAGGTTCAGCCGTTTACCCAGATCGACGATCTGCGCCTTCTGTTCCTTGTCGCGGGCTTCAGAGGCATCCAACGTCTGATTGAGGGCGGCGATCTGATCGTTGAGGGCGGCGATCTGCTCGCGAAGCCGCGCCGATTCCGCGCGCGCCAACAGCACGGCTTCGGTCTGCGCATCGATTTTCTTCAATTGCGTGCGGACGGTGTCGTCCATATCTGCGATTGCGGCTTCCTTCTCCTCCAACGCCTTTTCCAAGGCGGCGAGGCGCGCGGCACGCAGAGCGAGTTCTTCGGTCTTCGCCTGGATGTCTTCGGCCTGCGCGTCGATCTGATCCGACTGGCTGGCGAGGGTTTGCGACAGTTCGCCCATTTCCTCAGCCTGCTTCTCACTCAAGGCTTCCAGGTCGGCGACCTGTTGAAGCAGCTCGCGGCGCAAGGCGGTCAACGCGTTGACGTCATTCGCCAGTGTATCGAGTTCCTTCAACTGAAGCTCGATCGTTTCCTTGTTCGCTTCGACGACGGTGTAGGCGTCTTCCAATTCCTGGCGGGTGCGGGACAGCAGGGCGTCTGAATCGGTCAGTCTGCTTTCCTTGTCCTGCAATTCGGCCCTCAGATCGTTTGCCGCTCCCTCGGCGCCATCCAACCGGGCGAGGACCGAGTTCCGTTCAATCCGCAGCGCGCCGAGAGAGGCCTGCAAGTCGTCCCGTTCCGCCAGGCTGGCCCGCAGTTGGGTCGACAGACTTTCGATATTCGACCGTAAATCCTCGTTTGCGGATTGCTCCAGGCTCAACTGCTCAGCGATATCGGCGATTTGGCGGTTCAGCTTTTCCAGCGCTTCATCCCGGCCGACAAGCGCTTCGTTCAGATAGAGCTGTGAGATGACGAAAATCATCAGCAGAAAGATGATCACCATCAGCAGGGTCGCCAGGGCGTCGACGAAGCCCGGCCAGATATCGAGGTTTGTCCTGCTGCGGCGCGCTAGTGCCATGGGGAAGCGTCCCCTCCGAAACCCTTCGTCACCACCGTTATCCTGGGGCCGATCATCCGCGGGACTGTCGACTGGGCGGATACCATGCTTTTACGCATCGCCTTCCGCGATGGCCGCAATCGTGCGGGCCAACAGGCGAATTTCGCTGCGAATTTCCTGCACGGTCTCTGACCGTCCCGTATTCGCCTGATCGATCATGCGGGCCAAATGTGTTTCGATATTGTGCAGATGTTTCACCATCGCCTGGTCGGCCCCGGCCGCCGGTTTTGCCAAGGCCTCCATGACGTTCTGAAGGCGCTGCTGCCCTTCCGCCAGTTTCAGCATCAGGTCCTGCTCGGTCCGCATGGACGTGGACAGTGTTTCCAAGCTGTTGGAAAGCGCCGCGATGTCCGTGTGCGACGAGGCCCGGGATTCTTCCGCCCGCGCGATGGTGCGCTGCAGGCCTTCCAGGCTGTCGGCAGTTTGCTCCAGCAACGCCTGGATATAAGCCGGAACGGATTGGTCGCCGTCGCCGATCGCCGTTCCGCCACCGCCGCTGAGGCGCGTGAGGCCGCTGAGCCATTCTTCAAGATCGTTGTAGAAGCGGTTCTGCGCCTGACCGGCCTGAAGACCCAGGAAACCCAGTATGAGGGACCCGGCCAAGCCGAAGAGAGACGAACTGAAGGCGGTTCCCATGCCCGACAAGGGGGCTTCCAGGCCCGCTTTCAGTTCTTCGAAGGCCAAGCCGACATTGGACCCGCCGACATCGATCCCGGCAATGACGTTGCTGACGCTCTGCACCGTTTGAAGCAATCCCCAGAAAGTGCCCAGCAAGCCGAGGAAGACCAGAAGACCGACCATGTAGCGGCTGATTTCACGGGCTTCGTCCAAGCGGACGGCGATGCCGTCCAGCAGGGTTTGCATCGCCGTCGTCGACAAGCTCAGCCGCGTCATGCTGCGGTCGCTGCGTTCCGACAGCATGGTGGCGGCCGGCGCCAGCAGTTTGGGCGCCGCGATACTTGCCTGCGCACCATGGGACCCACGCCGAAAATTCTCGATCCAGTTGATTTCGCGGTTGAGGCGCCCGACGGTCCAGAAATCGATCGCGATTCCGACAAACAGGGCGAAGACGATCGTGCCGTTCAGGAAGATGTTTGCCACGAAGGCGCCGACCAAGGCTTCGTAGATCAGCAGGCAGCCCGCAGCGACCAAAACCAGGAACAGGATCATCCGAATTAGAAAACCGATAGGCCGTGTCACGTTTGCCTCTTTGGTTCCGCCGCCGCTCCAGGTCGAAACTGGCCGGCGGCCGTTAACGTCATTCGCGATCTGGTTTTATCCGGCCTGTCTGCGAACCATCCCGTACTGGGTCGCGCCGGACTGGTCTTCTCCGGTATGGAAAGGCGTGCGCGTCAGCTCGTGCCCTCCGGAAGGATCACATCCACCCGATTGCTCTCGCCGCCGTCGGTCTTGTTGCCCAAGGCCCGAACGTCCATCCGCGTGCTGCGCACACCCTGCTTGATAAGATAGGTCCGCACAGCCAACGCCCGGAAGAGGGAGAGGCGGCGCGACTCGCTCGCCGTTTCGCCGCTGTTGCTGGCATATCCCATCAATTGGACGCGCATGTCCGGATTGTTGTTCAGGCGCTCGGCCATTCGGTCCAAGGCGGCTTGAGAACCGGCCGGCAATTCAGACGACGTGTCACCGAAGGCGATGCGCAAGCTGTCGGCGCTTTCGACCACGGCGTTCGGGTTGATGGACGCGACCTGCGGCTTTGCCGGTGCCGGCGTCGGCACGTTGGCGGCTGCCTTGGGCGCTTCCGCGACACTGGCGGCGATGGGCTTATCGGCCGCCGCGACCACGGGCGCTTCGATTTTCGGGATCTCGACCTTGGCCGGGACGGGCGCCGGGGCTGCCGCGGTGGCAACCGGCTTCGCCGGAACAGGCACGGGCTTCGGCGGTGCTACCGCCGTCGAGGCAGGCACGGGCACAGGGGTCGGCGTGGGGGCCGGCGCGGGCTTCGGTGTCGCCGCCACGGGCTTCGGTGCGGGGGCGGGTTCCGGTTTGGCGGCGACCGGCTTCGGCGTTTCCGCGATCGTCGGTTTGGGCGGCGGCTGCGTCGTAACCCGCACGGGTGCCGGTTTTGCTGGCACTGGGGCGGGGGCCGCCGCTGCGGCCGGGGCCGGTGCCGCGGGCGCTTGCGGCGGCAAGGCCGCGACGCGCGGCGCCGTGCCGGAGGAAGGCAGGCGTGACGTCGATTCCAACCCGGAAACCGGGCCGGACGCGGAAGATGGCGGGACCGCCGCTATGGTGCCTTGCGGTTGCCCGGAAACGAGGCCGGATCTCGGCGTGGCGCTGGGTGCTGCAAGCAGCGACGTCGGCGCATTCGCGGTCAGGCCGGAGACCGGCGCGCGGCCGTTCAACAGGGCGCCGCGCTGCGTGACAGGACTTCCTGAGCCAAGGACTACGGCAGGCTGACGCAGCAATTGGCGCATGTCCGGCGGCGGGCCCAGCTTGTCCAGGGCGCTGGTATTCACTTCGACCGGATCGCCGATCACGGCAACGCCGGTATAGTATTTCGTCGGTCCGGCGGTTTGTGCCAAGGCGCTCGAAATACCCAGTGAGGTGCCGAGCGAGGCGAAAGCCAATACCGCGACCATCCCCGAAGCGCGAAGGCGTGGGCGTCGCAAGGCGGCAGGCATGCCCCGGCAAGAATCGGCGACAGTGGCTGCTGTGTCGGTCATGTCGTCACCCAAGAAAGCGGCTCCAAACGAATCACATGAACGGCACCAAATAAAAGGCACCGGCCATCAAGTAACAGTATCGGCGGATTCTCCCATCCGGCCAATTAACATTGTTACATTATCCGAGTGACTTGCAGGGCTCAACAGATACTCTCGCCGATCTCCCGCTCGATTTGACGTTCTTTTCGCCATAATCGGGTAGATGGGTACCTTTTTAGGATTCCGTACCGCCCTTATCGGCTTCCCGCAGCGTCTTTGTGAAGGCCGATTGGACGCCCGCATTGCTGGCGACGATCACCGGGCCGTTCAGTTTGAAGTCCCGAAGATGCAAATCGGTGACGAAGCCGCCCGCCTCGCGGACGATGATCCAGCCGGCGGCCACGTCCCATGGCTGCAGGCCCTGTTCCCAAAATCCCTCATACCGGCCGGCCGCGACATAGGCCAGGTCGAGCGACGCGGTGCCCCAGCGTCGGACGCCCGCCGAACATCCCATGATGGCGTGCAAACGGCGAATGAAGGTCTGGTGGCCCTTGGGGCCGCCGCCGATCCCCATATGTGGGATCCCCGTGGCGAACACGCTGTCGGCCATCTTGTTGCGTCCGGAAACGCGCAGACGTTTGTCGCGCAGGTAGGCACCCTGGCCTTTTTCGGCCCAGAATATCTCATCCTTGATCGGGTCGTAGACGACGCCGGTGGTTACTTCGCCATTCTGTTCCAGCGCGATGGAAACCGCCCAATGGGGCAGACCGTGCAGGAAGTTCGTCGTGCCGTCCAAGGGATCGATGATGAAGCGGTTGGCGGTGTCGTCGCCGATGATCTCGCCGCCTTCTTCCATCAGGAACCCATAGTCGGGCCGGGCCTTTTGCAATTCGCGGCGGATGATGTCTTCGGCTTTTTTGTCGGCGGTGCTGACGAAATCAGCGGGCCCTTTTCGGGTGACCTGGAGCTGCTCGACCTCACCGAAGTCGCGCACCAGGGCGCGGCCGGCCTTTTCGGCGGCGCGCATCATTACGTTCAGGTTGGCGGACCGGATCGCCATGGCGGGTTTCCTCGCTTCTTTCCTGCGCCGGCCGATGTTTCAGCGAGCCGCCGCGTTTCGATTGGACGTTGCCCGGCTGCCTGGAGAACCGTCCGGGCCGCCGGGATCGCATCAATCCTTGGCGCGTTCCGAATAGGCGCCGTCCGCGGTGTGGACCACGATACGGGTACCGGTTTCGATATGCGGCGGAACCAGGACACGTTCACCGTTTTCCAACACGGCCGGCTTGTAGGACGACGACTGTGTCTGCCCTTTCACCACCGGGTCGGCTTCGACGATCGTCATCACGACGGTCTTCGGCAGGGTGACGGCGATCGGCGATCCCTCATGCGTCTGGATCGCGCATTTCATGCCTTCCTGAAGATAGGCCTTCGGCGAACCGATCAGATCGCCTGCGACCTCAAGCTGTTCGAAGGTTTCATTGTTCATGAAGGTGTAGACCCCGTCGGCTTCGAACAGAAACTGGTAATCCGTTTCGAACAGGTCGGCGCGTTCGATGGATTCCTGGGTGCGGAAGCGCAGGTTTGTCTTGGTTCCGGTAAGCGGGTCCCGCGCTTCGATCTGCGCGACGGAAGCGCCCTTGCCCGGCTGGTTGATCTCGTTTTTTACCACGACCAGCAACTTGCCTTCATTCATGAAGGCGTTGCCGGGCCGCAGATTGATGGCAGTGTCTTTCATCGCGCTTGCGTCCTGGAGTCTGCTATGAATCTATATGTCACGTTTGTCGCCGCCGGATCGTTCAACGATAGAGTGAAGGGGTATCCGGCAATTTGCGGCGCTTTCCTATCACCGGGGCCCCCAGCAGGCAACTGCCGGGCCAAATGTCCCGGTGGGCCGCTTGCGCCGGAACCGGATGGACGATCAGGCTGAAGAACATGAACTTGGGGTCGAAAACGGGCAGATGGTGGTCGCCGGAGGCCGTTTCCGCGCGTCTTCCCAACCTGCGCAGACGGGCGGCCGTGCGCCGCGCGATGCGGTGTTTTTTCGAGGAGGCGGGCTTTACCGAGGTCGAAACCCCGGCGCTTCAGGTCAGCCCGGGTCTCGAACCCCATCTGGCGGCTTTCGAGACCGTAATGCTGCCGCCGGGTCGCGGCGGCGGGCCGTCTTTGACGCGCTACCTGCACACCAGCCCCGAATTCGCGATGAAGAAACTGCTGGCCGGGGGTATGGAGAAGATCTGGCAGCTCTGCCCCGTTTTCCGCAACGCGGAGGGGGCGAGCACCCATCAGCCCGAGTTCAGGATGGTCGAGTGGTACCGCGCAGGGGAGGGCTACCGGACCCTGATGCAGGACTGCATGGGCCTGTTGCGGGCCTGTGCGCCCGCCGGAGAACGGTATCGTTTTCGGGGTCTGGAGAGCGATCCCCATTTGGATTGGCAGATCGTGACGGTCGACCAAGCCTTCGAGCTCTATTGCGGTATCGATCTTGTGAAAACGCGGGAGGGAGCGTCGGCCGGCGATATGCCGCCGCCAAGCGCCCTGGCCGGCGAGGCGGACCGCATCGGCGTGCGTACCGCCGATGGCGATGCCTGGGACGATGTCTTCTTCCGCCTCTTCGCCGAACGGATAGAGCCGGAATTGGGGCATCCCGCCCCGACGATCCTGACCGATTATCCGGTCCATATGGCCGCCTTGTCTCGCCCGAAGCCGGAGAACCCGTCATTGGCGGAACGGTTCGAGGTCTATGTCTGCGGCCTCGAACTGGCCAACGCCTTCGGCGAGTTGACCGACGCGGCGGAGCAACGCCGGCGGTTCGAAGCGGATATGGACCTGAAGCAGGAACTCTACGGCGAACGCTATCCGATCGATGCGGATTTCCTGGATGCGGTAGCGCAAATGCCGCCCGCCAGCGGCATCGCGCTGGGCTTCGACCGGTTGGTCATGCTCGCCTGCGGCGCCGATGACATCAAAGACGTCCTTTGGGCGCCGGTCGATCAGGA